>JBEPVL010000008.1:0-61699 GCA_041691035.1 Chlamydiota bacterium | reverse complement strand
AAAGATAATATTTTTTATTTAAAAAGTGAATTTATTTTTTGGAAATGGTATAACTAATTGCTTAAATCTCATACCCAAAAGGCCAATTACAGCAGCCTGTAGGGCTGCTATAATTGTTCGTTGCGTATATGATGTGCATGATTGACTACGATAAGATATGCGAGGCTTGTTAAAAACTAATTTGCAGACCGAGAATCCTTATAGCGGCAGGCAAAGATGTCTTTTTTATCCAGATATACGTGTGGCTGTCATATTGAAATTCTTGAGATCCCTTTTCTTTAAGCCAAACATTACTGCAAATGATGTTGTTTGATAACTCTGCAAAGGCTGATGACACAAACCAAATCCAATGTCTTTCATAGGTGATGGCAAGGTCTTTATTTTTTATGAAAAGAGAAAATTCTTCAGGATTTTCATTCTTCGCAGTAAGAGAATAATCATCTTGTTTAGCGGGTTCCCAGCCTGCGATGGTGCGATTAAATACAGCCATAATATTTTCTTTTAAAAGCTTTATAGGGGGGATTTCAGTCGTTTCATTTGTGTCAAGTTTGAGGCCATACTTGATTACACTACCATTCGCGTCGTAATATTTGTTAGTCCCATCCAAACCAAACAAAAAAGCCGCTGCTTTCCATGTTGAACCTCCTATAGTTTCAGGGAGATTCATCATTAATATCCCATAGACCATATTTAAATCGAAATTTCCCCCTAATGGAAGAATTTTATAAGGTGCATTACGAGCATGGACAGGTTGTTCGATTAACTCTTCAACTAAAGTAATCAATCGAAGTGGAATTTCTTGAGCTGAAATAAAAGATGTTGACATAGTGACTCTCAGGTTAATAGACTTCTTTAGAAAGAAGTCTATTGTTAATAATAACTTGATCATGTTTGAGTTTTATAACTAAACTTTAAAATAACCAAAAACTATAGTACCTGATTCTATACATCTGAGCAAAACTTTTTGATATGAATTATTTAAATAACTCAGGTTATTAAGCAGAGTACCAGGCTGGCAGAAAATGAATTATTCAAGAGGTCTATTTACCAAATTCATACCTTTGCGAAATAGTTTAAAAGTATAAATGCTCTGAGGACATAAATATGCACGTATGTTGTAAGAAAGTGCTACAGTGACCATTATTGGTAAAACATGGGAATAGTCCATAGTAATTTCCATTGTGATGACCATTGCCATGATTACGGCTCCTGTTGTCCCTCCAACCATTCCCGCCATTCCGGCAATAGCAAAGGCAATAGGATCTATTGGAATATCGAGGAATATCATCTTTAAAATATTACCATATGCTCCACCTGCAACAGCTCCTAAAACTAATGAGGGTAAAAACACACCACCCGCACCTCCTGAGCCTAATGTTAGACATGTAGCTAGTAGTTTGCCTATAAATAATAAAGTGAGAAACCAAGGATTGTAAAGAGCCCCATATAAGACATCAATAATCGTAGAATAACCTAAACCTTCAATATAATAGTGATCGAAAAAATACATGAATAGATACATCAAAACGCCAACAAATAACATACCTATAGAGTGTCTTAAATATGGATTATTAATCGCTTTATGAAACAATTCATCGAAATAATTCAAAAGAAAAACAAATAGTGCACTAGCAAATCCCATTATAATGCCAAATGGAATAAATAATAGGGTTATCTTAAGCAACAAGTCAAAGCTCAAACTGGGAAAGTGCCAAGGAATTGTCAACACTGAATCCATTCCCAAAAATAGGTATCCTATAAAAGTTGCGGTTATTGTTGAAATGGTCACTAAGCAAATGCTGGTTTCATCTATCGAAATTAATAATAATTCTAGAGCAAATAGCATTCCTCCAAGTGGTGCATTAAAAGTAGCTGCAAGCCCGGCTGCTCCACCTGCAGCAACCATGATTATTCGTTGGGATGGCATTACCTTTAGCCATTGTCCCATAAATGAACCCAAAGCACTTCCTATTTGGATGATGGGGCCTTCACGCCCTACTGATCCACCACTGCCAATTGAAATAGCTGATGTGAATGCCTGGGCAAATGCCACATTAAGAGGGATTTCCCCCTTTTTATAGTGGATTGCATAGATAACCTCTGAAACACCGTGACCTTTAGCTTCTTGTGAAACATTTTCGATTAACCAGGTCACAGCAAGTCCCCCCAACACAGGAAGAAGAATTACACCTATCCCCCAAATACTTGGCACTGTATGAAGATTTACATCATAAAGAAAACTAAAGCTGCCGGAAAACATCATATTGTGCATGAAATTGATGAGATTTCGAAATATGACTGCACCAAATCCAGCTAATATACCAATAAAAAAAGCACAGATAACTAAATTTATAGTAGACAGTGAGAGGTATCGTGAAGATTTGTATTTTTTCATAAATCTAAGCTTCAACTTTTAGTTCGTCGGACTTTTGATTTAGTTCGACTTTGGTCTCATTCCTACTCACTGATCTCAGTGGCTTGGTGGGGAACTAGCTAGAGCAATCCGTGTTTTTATTACAGGGACAGCAGGATGTATGCTTATGTTGACCGTAGTCAGTAATATAAAAGCCAGATCCTGTGAAATGAAGGCCGGCACCACCTCCAATTTTTCGTCTGAAAGTTTGGTGTTGGCATTGAGGGCATTCTGTGAGGGGAGTATCTTTCATTTTCTGAAAGATCTCTTGTATATGTTGGCATTGATCACAGATATAATCATAATTCGGCATAAATTTTCCTCTATTTCTGATAGTGTACGACAAAATCGCACACTATCATAGTGGATTAAAAGGTTTACATCATTCCCATGCCGCCCATTCCACCCATACCCATACCGCCCATTCCTCCCATACCATCCATACCTGGAGCTCCGGCTTGTTTAGGTTTAGGTTTGTCGGTGATCATTGCGGCTGTTGTTAAAAGGAGGCCTGCTACGGAAGCGGCATTGATTAAGGCGCTAATAGTCACCAATACAGGATCGATGATGCCTGCTTTGATGAGGTCTTTGAATTCGTCGGTGAGGCCATCATAGCCAAAAGCACCATTCGATTCGTAGATCTTTTCAGCAATAAGATTCCCTTGTTTTCCGCAGTTGGTTGCAATGGCAATAGCCGGAGCAAAGGCTGCTTGAGTGATAATAGAGGCACCGATTGCTTCATCACCAGTCAAATTGAGTTTCTCTAAGCTCTTGACTGCGCGTAAAAGAGCAACGCCTCCACCCGGAACGATCCCTTGGGCTACTGCAGCACGGGTTGCATGTAGGGCGTCTTCAACACGCGCTTTCTTTTCCTTAAGTTCTGTCTCAGTTGCTGCCCCTACGTTAACGACAGCGATACCGCCTACCATTTTTGCTAGACGTTCTTCTAGTTTTTCTTGGTCATATTTGGAAACAGAAGGACTATTGAGTTCTGCTTTGATTTGAGCAATGCGCTCTTTAACCGCGGCATCGGACCCTGCACCATCAATAATCGTTGTTTCATCTTTTGTGATTTTTATCGTTTTAGCACGACCGAGAACATCTAAATCTACTTCATCTAATTTTAATCCAACTTCTTCACTGACAACAATACCGCCAGTAAGTGTGGCAATATCTTGAAGCAAAGCTTTTCTTCGATCACCAAACTCAGGTGCTTTTACAGCGCAAACAGACATTCCTGCTTTCACTTTATTAACAACGAGTGTTGCAAGTGCTTCGCCATCGACATCATCTGCAATGACGACTAGAGGGCGGGTTGATCCGGAAGCCATGAATTTTTCCAAGACTGGAATGATGTCCTTAGCAGCGGAGATTTTTTTGTCTGTGATGAGAATGTAAGCATTATCAAGCTCGATGGACATGGTTTCTGCGTTGGTGATGAAATAAGGAGAGAGGTAACCTTTGTTGAATTGAAGTCCTTCAACATAATCCACATAGGTTTCTGTTCCTTTAGCATCAGCTACAGAGATAATGCCATCTTTACCGACTCGCTCCATCGCTTCGCCAATGATTGTTCCAATTGCGACATCATTATTTGCAGAAATCGTAGCAATCTGTTTAATTTCTTCCGGTGTATTGATAGGAGTGGCTAAATTTTCTAGAGCTTGAACCATGACTTCGACCGCTCTATCAATTCCCCGTTTAATTCCCATTGGATTTGCCCCAGCAGCGACATTTTTTAATCCTGAAGTGTAGATGGCATCAGCTAAAACGATCGCTGTTGTGGTCCCGTCACCTGCAATAGTTGAAGTTCTGTCGGCTACTTGGATGACGAGTTGAGCTCCCATATTTTCAAATTTATCTTTAAGGACAATCTCTTTGGCTACAGTGACGCCATCTTTTGTGGAAAGTGGGGAGCCGAAACCTTTGTTGATCACAACATTACGACCTTTAGGTCCTAATGTTACTTTGACAGCTTTTGCAAGGGTTTTAACTCCCTTTAAAATTGATTTCAAAGCTTCTTCATTGAATTGTAATAATTTTACCATAAGTCAAACCTTTATGAGGGAGTTAAACTAGAACACCAAGAATATCACGTTCTGACAAAATGAGCAGATCTTCGTCGTTATCTTTAATTTCGGTTCCTGCGTAGGAAGAAAATAAAACCTTGTCACCCGGTTTTAAAGAATTGGGTTCAAAGTTGCCATGATCATTTGTGATGCCTGGTCCAGCAGCTAAAACGATTCCTTCTTTTGGTTTTTCTTGGGCGGAATCGGGAAGAAGTATTCCCCCTTTTGAAGTAGGTGCTTTTGATCTTTCGACGACGACACGATTTCCAAGGGGCTTAATTTTAGTGGTTCTTGTAGCCATGATGGTTCTCCTGTTTTTGAAGAATTCCTTATATCGATTCGCGGTTTAAAAAGTTGCGAACGAGAAGAGGAAGATGTTTTAAATAAGTTCCTGGAATAATGCTAAACACCAAGTCAATTTCTGTCAAGGAAAAGAGGTTGTTTTTAGCAGATGTTGCTTAGGAGTGCCAAGTTAGAGATAGTGGGAAATTAAATATTTTTTTCTTTTTTGCAAGAAGGCTTTTTTCCGTTCGTCATGCAGACCTTTTAACTTCCAAAATGGATATTTCTCTTCCTTCAAGATTCTTAAAACCTCTTTGGTCCCATTTACCTTATTAAACATCTCTTCTCTTTCTTTCGATAAAACCAGACCTTCAAGAAACTGTGTGGGGTATAGGCTTTTTAATATCCCCATAATTAAAAATTGCGTTGTTACAGGTTTAAATTCGAGAGGGTTGGTCACGATGATGAGAACCCCATTACACTCATTTTTTCCAAAACGACCAAAAAATGGGCAGTAACTAAAAGGATGAAAGTAGACACCTGGGAGGCCTTGCTGATTCAAAGAACTAGCAAAATGAAAGGCATCAATCCAAGGCGCACCGATCACTTTAAAAGGTAACGTATATCCGATCCCAATGTTAACAATTTGTAATTCTCCTAGGATACCTGTGGCTGGATAAAGTAGAGGTGTTTGCGCTTCAGGAATAAAGGGACTGGTTGGAACCCATGTTAAACCAGTATCGGAAAAAGACATAGCTCGCTCCCACCCTTTCATAGGGACTACAGTCAATTGACAATTCACTTGGTATTCATCATTAAAGAATCTTGAAAGCTCTCCTACAGTCATTCCATGACAATAAGGAACGTTGATATAGCCCACAAAAGACCTAAATTCATCATCAAGCAGAGGTCCATCTATGATGATGCCATTGATGGGATTGGGTCGATCTAAAACGACTAAAGGAATATTAAATTTGGCGGCCTCCTCCATAGCATAAAACAATGTGGAAATATAGGTATAAGAACGTGAGCCGATATCTTGGATATCAAAAATCAATATATCAATCCCCTTAAGCATTTCAGGAGTGATTCTCCTTGTTTTCCCGAAGAGACTATAAATGGGTACCCCATCTTCATCTGTAGAATCTAAAACTTGAATTTCACTTTGAAAGGCACCTTTGATGCCATGTTCGGGACCAAATAGAGCCACCAGTGCAAGATCCCTTTTTTTTACTTTTTGTTTGATGAGGGAAATTGTGGTTTGATTCTTTGAGCTTATAGCTGTGTGATTGGTGATTAACCCAATATTTTTTCCTTGAACGATTGAAAAATAAGGGTCTTCAAATAATTGCTCAATCCCCACCTGTACTAAAGAGGCGAAGATGTTCATGGAGCTCAAGAAAAAGATCAGAAAAAAAAATCGGAGATATTGAGGTCTTTCCATTTTGGGATCCAAGAATAAAGGGATTTTGGGCTTTAAAATATCCAAAAAATTTGATAGGCTATAGGGCAAGATTTTATTTTTACTGAGGTCTGTGTATGTCTGATTCAATCGCGATTCAAAAGGCGAAATCCCTTATTGCTTCGGTACGAGAAGCTCCTCAGTCAGCTGATTCTCATATTTCGAAGACCATTGAGCTTGCTGCCATTCTATTAGAAGAGGCTGAAAGGATTCAAACGAAAAGTGAAAAGAAGCAACAATCTGAGTTGGCAGGGATGATGAACGACCCTATAGGTAAGGTATTTACCTCCACCATCACCGATCAATGCTTTCGCAGCAAAATTGCTTCTCGTATTGTCAATCAGCTTGAATATGTCATACATAAGTATGGCGTACCAGCCTATCTTTCTTTTGACAAATGGAGTGGACTTAAGGTCCTCGGTATAGCTGGACGATTTTTCCCTCAGCTAGCTGTCTCTTTTACTGTTCAAGCCATTCGTAAAGAAACCGAATTCGTGATCCTTCCTGGAGAAACCGCAGCTTTAGTTCAACATCTTAAAAAAAGAAGGCTGGAAGGGGTAAAGGTTAATTTAAATCATTTAGGCGAAGCGATCTTAGGGGAAAATGAAGCGAAAAATCGCCTGGACGTTTATTTGCATGATTTAGAAAATCCTGAAGTGACCTATATTTCAGTTAAGATATCGACCCTTTTCAGTCAAATCAATCTTTTAGCATGGGATGAAACGATCGAACGTTTAAGTTTGCCCTTAAAGCAGCTTTACCGTGCTGCTATAGCAAACCCTGTAGAGTTGGAAGATGGAAATCGAATTCCTAAGTTTGTCAACTTAGATATGGAGGAGTACCGTGATCTCCATTTAACTGTTGCTCTTTTTCAGTCGGTTTTAGATGAACCTGAGTTCCTACATTACTCTGCGGGTATTGTATTACAAAGCTATCTTCCCGATTCATCTGACATTCAAAGACAACTCACTGAGTGGGCTTTAGCTCGCGTAAAGAAGGGGGGAAGTCCGATTAAGATACGTATCGTCAAGGGTGCGAATTTAGCGATGGAAAAAGTAGAGTCTGCAATACGGCTATGGCCCCAAGCCCCCTATATTTCAAAAATGGAAGTCGATGCAAACTTTAAACGAATGGTTGATTTCGGCTGTAAGCTCGAACATGCCAAAGCGGTTCATATTGGCATTGGAAGTCATAATCTTTTTGATATCGCAAATGCCCTATTACTCCGCTCTGAAAATGGGGTCAACGATGAAGTGACCTTTGAAATGTTGGAAGGAATGGCTGACCATATAAGACGTGTTGTTCAGCAAGTTGCTGGAGGGATGTTGCTCTATTGTCCTGCAGCTACTAAGGAAGAATTTCAAAATGCGATTGCCTACTTGATTCGTCGGCTTGATGAAAATACTGCTCCTGAAAATTTCTTACGTCATGCTTTTGATCTACAACCTGGGTCAATGACTTGGATTAAACAGGCAGATCAGTTTCGCGCGTCTTTTCAACTTAAAGAGAAAATTTCATCCAAGGCAAATCGTTTTCAAAATCGATTTAAAGGGGCTTTTGAATGCAATCAGTGCTGTTCTTTTTGCAACGAGCCTGATACTGATTGGTCGCTTGATGAAAATCGAAAGTGGGCGCAATCGATCATTCAAACGTGGTCTCAAGAGAAGCATGCGCCCATTCCACTTTTCATTGGGCATCAGCAAGTGACTCCTGATAAAAATCATGTTGGAAAAGGAGTCGATCCCTCTCAGCCTGACTCAACCTTATTTGAATATACATTGGCTACATCCCGACAAGTTGACCAGATTTTGACCATTGCAAAAGATAATGAATCAAAGTGGGCAACTTTAGCGGTTAATGAAAGAGGTCACCTTCTAAGGCAGTGTGCACAAAGTCTTCGGCACTGCCGCGCAGATTTAATTGGAGCTATGATTGCTAATACAGGTAAAACAATACCTGAAGCTGATGTGGAAGTTTCTGAGGCTATAGACTTTGCGGAGTATTATAGGTCAAATCTTTTGGAGCTATCCTCTTTAGAAGATATTCAGTGGGAGCCCAAGGGGACCATTCTTGTTACTCCTCCCTGGAATTTTCCTTGTTCAATCCCAGCTGGGGGGATTTTGGCTGCTTTGGCAACTGGAAATTGTGTGATCTTTAAACCTGCTTCAGAGGCTGTTTTAGTTGGGTGGGTTTTAGTTAATGCACTTTGGCAGGCTGGTATAAGTCGCGATATCCTACAATTTCTGACTTGCGAAGATGATCCTGTTGGAACAGAACTTTTCAAAGACAGGCGAGTGAATGCCATTGTACTCACGGGTGCGACAGCTACAGCCCAATATTTTTTGAAAGAAAGACCCGATCTTGACTTGATAGCTGAAACAGGAGGGAAAAATATGATGGTGATCACGTCTCTTTCAGATCGTGATTTAGCCATCAAAGACTTGATCCAATCGGCTTTTGGTCATTCTGGGCAGAAATGCAGTGCTTGTAGTGTTGCCATTTTGGAATCTGAAGTTTACGACGACATTCATTTCTTAAGGCAGCTTCAAGATGCTGCTGCCAGTTTGAAGGTCGGTTCAGCGTGGGATCCATTAACACGTATTAATCCTCTTATTTGCCCTCCTCGTCAAGCTTTAAAGCAGGGGTTAACCCAGTTAGAGGATGGTGAATCTTGGCTATTAGAACCTAAGCAAGATCCACATAATCCACATTTATGGAGTCCAGGAATCAAATTAGGCGTTACATCAGATAGCTTTAGCTTTCAGAATGAATTATTTGGTCCTGTTTTAAGTTTAGTAAGAGCAGAAAGTTTTGATGAGGCACTTTCAATGATGAATAGGAGTGCTTATGGTTTGACTGCAGGGATTCATTCCCTTGATGAACGAGAACAAAAAGCTTGGTTAGAGAAAGTTGAAGCAGGAAATTGCTACATTAATCGCACAGTTACAGGTGCCATTGTGGAAAGACAGCCTTTTGGAGGAATTAAAGCGAGTGGTTTTGGAAAAGGTTCTAAAGCTGGAGGCCCGAACTATCTCATTCAGTTCATGCATGCCTCTTCAATAAGCTTTCCTAATGAGTTTGAATCCATTCCTTCCTATTTTGAACCATTTTTAGGAAAGGTGTGTCAAACAAAACTTCTTTCAAATGGCGACTTTGATGTGTTGAGCGCCAGTCTAAAAAACTATGTATTTTATTATAAGCACTACTTTTCTAAAAAACATGATCCTACACGTGTTTTAGGACAAGATAATGTTCTCCATTACTTACCGCACCCGAAGTTCTCTTTTATTATTCAAAGCCAAGATCAATGGATAGATATTCTTCGTGTCATTTTTGCAGCAATTTTGTGTAAGACACCGCTTGAAATAAGCTGTAATGATCCTAATAGAGTAGCTCTTCTGGAGAAACTTCAGCTATCTAAAGGGGTGCAGTTGATTTTTGAAACAGAGGATGACTTGATTCAACGGATTGACTCTGGATCCATTAAACGCATGAGACTCCTTTCTGAACCCCTAGCTTCACTTCAAAAAGCTATTGCGCTTCATGTAGGCCATTGGAATAAAGGGGGTGTCGTCTCAAATGGCCGTATTGAACTTCTTCATTATTTTTACGAGCAAAGTGTAAGTTTTGATTACCATCGTTATGGCAATCTAGGTGACCGAGAACACGAAAATCGCGCTCCATTAGTTGGAGACACAGATGCTCACTGCATTTGTCAACGAGGGTGTTCGAATCATGTCTCATAATCAACACACCTTAAATCCACAACAAAACCAAGCTGCAACGACATTAGAAGGTCCTATGCTTGTCATTGCTGGTGCTGGATCCGGCAAAACTAGAGTTGTCACTGTGCGAATGGTTAATCTCTTAAATGCAGGAGTTCCCCCTTGGGCAATTTTGGGTGTTACCTTTACAAATAAAGCTGCACAAGAAATGAAGGAGCGTGTAAATCGTCTCACACACCATCATGTCAATGTTTCTACCTTTCATAGTCTGGGTGCACGTATTTTACGCGAGTCAATCCATCATCTTAACTACCCTAAAGACTTTACAATCTACGATGAAAATGATTCCGAGAAAGTTCTTAAATTATGCTTAAAGGAACTTGCTATTGAAGAAAAAAAATCATTAAAGGGATTGCGAAGTTTCATCTCAGAAGCAAAAAACTCATTAAAATCACCAGAGGATTTTGTAGATGAGGTATTTGAAAACGAATACGAACAAGCCTTCCCTCAAGTCTATCATCTCTATAATAAAATATTGCTTGAGTATGGGGCTGTTGATTTTGATGATTTACTCTATCTTCCAGTAAGGCTATGGAGGGAACACCCTGAGATACTTGGTATTTATCAGAATCGTTGGAAGTATATTCTTATTGATGAATATCAAGATACTAATCATGCACAATATATCATGACGAAACTTTTGGCAGATCGATTTAACAATCTCTTTGTTGTAGGCGATCCTGACCAGTCAATCTATTCCTGGCGAGGGGCTAATATTCAAAATATTTTAAATTTTGAAAGTGACTATCCGAAAGCAATCATTATTCGCCTAGAACAAAATTACCGCAGCCACACTAATATTCTTCAGGCAGCTAATGCATTGATTAGTTTTAATGAAAGCCGTCTAGAAAAGGATCTGTGGAGTGACTTAGATCCTGGTGAAAAAATTCAGTTATTTTCAGCTGAGAATGATCGAGAAGAAGCAGGTTTTATTGCGAGCCAAATTAATTATTTTCACTTAGAGAAACATACACCTCTCAATGAAATGGTGGTGTTTTACCGCACCAATGCGCAATCAAGAACTTTTGAAGACGATCTTCTGTATAGAGGGATTCCTTATACTATTGTTGGTGGAATTTCGTTTTATCAGAGAAGGGAAATTAAAGACATTCTTGCATTTCTCAGAATTGCTCAAACGCAAAGTGACTTTGTGGCTTTTGACAGAACCATTAATATCCCTAAGAGAGGAGTGGGGGGCGCTACGATTGAAAAAATCCGCAAGGAAGCTTCGATACAGAGTCTGCCTGTAATGGTATACTTACGACGACTATTAACAGATGCCTCTTTAAAAAACGCCATTAGACTAACCTCAAAGCAGAAAGAAGGGCTGACCGCCTATTTAAATATAATTGATCAGATTCAGGATTTAATTAAACAGGGCTCTCTAAAGGAAATTGTTCAAGGAGCCATTCAGGCAACTCACTATCTCAGTTTCCTCAAGGAAGAACCCGATACCTTGTCTGAGCGAAAAGAGAACTTAGACTCTTTGATTACAAAAGCAATCGAATGGGAGCTAAATACAGAAAATCCTTCACTAGAAGCTTTTTTAGAGGAGCTATCACTAAAATCAAGTCTTGACGAAGCGTCTTCTCCCGATCAAAGGCTGAGTTTAATGACCATTCATAATGGAAAAGGGTTGGAGTTTAAAGTTGTCTTCTTAGCAGGGTTAGAGGAAGATTTATTTCCTCATGCTAATTCGAGAGAGTCTAAAGATAAACTTGAAGAAGAACGCCGGCTCTGTTATGTCGGTATGACACGTGCAAAAGAACATCTTTATCTTACACATTGTAGGACGAGATATTTGTGGGGAGAACTTCGTTTTCATAGACCTAGTCGTTTTATCAGGGAAATTCCGGGACATTATTTAGACAAATGCAAGCGTCGGTATGACTTATAACGGTCTTGATGTATAATTCACCACAGAGCCCACAAGAGATCACAGAGAGGTTATGAGGGGATTGAAAAACGGATCGAATAGTAGGAGTTGTAAGAATAGCGTCATCATTTTCATTAGCAAGATTAACCGATAAAAAATCCATAAATATTCCCTAACTATGAATCAAAGCGACCTAACAAAATCTGAATTTGTTATTTATGTGAAATGGCATAAGTCTGTTTTAAAACCAATTCCTCTAAGGACTAAATTCCTTGATAAATTCCTTACCTAAATCAAATAGAAGTGAAGAGTAGATTTCAGAGCTGATAATATGTTCCCAGATGGCTCCATACCATCGTCCATGATAGTGGATGTGGGGACTCGGATTAAAAGGATAGAAAAAATTTTTGAAGGGTTCGACAATAAAGACGACAATATCATTCACACTCACATGATTATGTACTTTTTGAAAGCCATAATCTGCAATGAGTTGAGCTGAGGCAAAAGTAATGACTCGGATCATTTTTTGTTCCTCAGGAGTGAGGAGATAACGTGCACGATCTGTTTCCATCCCTCCAAGGCTATGTGCGTAATGAACAATCACTCCGCCAGAATTCACTCCCCCCATCTCGTGGATAAGAGCTCTCCATTGTTCTGCGAGTAGGATTGAGCACTCTGATTGATATCCAAAAAGAAAACCTATTTTTAAAAAAACTCCTGAAGTGAGGTCATTTGTCCAGCCACGTGTAGGACGCATGATATAGTGGACATTGACTCCGCCATGGGACTCGGAGATCATTTCAAGATTATATAAATTACTTCCCTTTGTTGTTAAGATGCCGTTGATAAAAGTGATTCGAACTTTCTGGCTCATCTCAGGATGACCAAGTTCCCCCATAATTGCATCTTCTTCATCAAATCCAAATAGCAAACGTGTTACGTCACCAAAGAAGTAGCGTGTACTTAAATTCACGGCATCTAGTAGGGGTTGATCAGTGGTCAATTCCTTACGCTGCGATTCGTACATTTCAACGAGAGTGAAGTAAAGGGAATTGATTCCTGACCAAAGGGTTGTTAAGCGAGAATTTACCCACCCCTGTTCCGGGGGAGTTTTTTCAGAAATTGATTCAAAACTCTCTGGGTGATTAAAAATTGTGAAGCTCTGGACTAAGTCTTCTCTCTTTTTGATGTAGGTGAAGACGATTAAGGAATCATTTTGGCTTGAGTATTCATAATAAACAGCATCAAAGGGTAGTGCAGTAGTGTTAAGATTATCCTTATCAACAATGAAAGAAGAATCTGGAAGTAAGTGGTAGTTTCTTTCTTCAATTAAAAGTTGATTTTGATCATAAAAAAAATGATTAAATGATTTTGTTTTTCCTTCAGGTGTTTCAACTATATTGGCAATAAGCAGTGGGGATTCATGGGAGTAATCCCAGAAATAGCGATTATAGACTAAATCTCCGGAATCTTGATTACCTTGAACGAGGGTCTCTTCAATTAAATCCATTTTATATTGATTAGAATATAAGGAAATAGAAAGGCATACTAATGCAACAGAGAGCAAATGTAGTTTATTCATTGTCTTTTACCATTTTCTATGTAAAAAATAAATTTATTTGTATTCGTATAAAAAAGGACAAATTTCAATTAACTTTTCCCTATTAGCAAGGCATCGCAATCTTAAAGTTTGAACACGCTCTTAGGTTTGGATTACACACGAAATTCATATATCAAGCAATCAAATTTCTTATCAAAATAGTGTTTGATATTTAAAAACTAAAATGATTTGAAAATTTAATATTTATTCTATAACATGAAGAAATTAATACGTAATTTAAAGAGGATCCATTGAATTGGAGTAATCATACTAACAACTTATTTGTTTGCTATCGCTTTTTCGCATGTCCTCTAGGGGCTATGTATCGTCTTTTAGCTTTTATTCTTGTTAAAGAATTGGGCGCATCTCCACTTCAAATCACCCTTTTTATTAGTCTGGCTCCTATTGTTGCGCTTATCTCATTTTATGGGAATTTATTCATTAGAGGCCGTCCGCAAATGCTTCAGCATCTCATCGTTGGGTCCACTCTTCTGACTTTTATTCCAGCTTTATGTTTTCCTTTTATCTCGAATGTTTGGTTCTTTCTCTTTGCCTATGCTAGCTATATGATGGCAAGTCGCGCGATGATTCCTGCTTGGGTTGAAATTTTGCGTTTAAATGTACCAGAAGAGCAAAGAGGGTTAATATTTTCTCGAGGGTCTACTTTAAATTATATCGCTAACATTGCCATCCCTATTATGGTCTCTCCTTTATTAGACTACTCACCGTTAAGTTGGGGGTGGGTTTTCTTTGCTTTCGCGATCATTCAGGGGTTAAGCCTTTTTTTAATGAGTCAAGTTAAAGTTCCTTTAAGCCATCTTGAAACAAGTCCTCCTCATAATTTCTCTTGTTTGAAATCTACTCTTTTTGGGCCTTGGCAATCTTGTTGGAAATTGATTAAACAAAATTCAGGTTTTCGGAACTATCAAATCGTATTCCTATTTGGGGGTGGAGGGCTGATTCTCATGCAACCTATTCTGCCTATATTTTTTAAGGAAACACTCAATCTTTCCTATATGCAACTTGCATTAGCTTTTAGCTTCTGTAAAGGAGTAGGATTTGCGCTCACTTCACCTATATGGGGTAGATGGATTCATCGCGTTTCAATCCATTATTTCAATACCTATGTCACATTTTTTGCGGCAGTCTTTGCTTTGCTTTTAACTGTAACTCAGGGGCCCTATTTGCTCTACTTCGCTTACTTGATCTATGGCGTCATGCAAGCAGGCAGCGAAATGAGCTGGAACCTTGCAGGGCCA
The DNA here is from genome assembly GCA_041691035.1 of Chlamydiota bacterium. Classification (GTDB taxonomy): domain Bacteria; phylum Chlamydiota; class Chlamydiia; order Chlamydiales; family Parachlamydiaceae; genus JBEPVL01. The sequence continues at coordinate 46,953 of JBEPVL010000008.1, read as the reverse complement.
ATTTTCTCGAAAAATCAGGATAGCACACTTTATACAAGTGTTAATATTGCTATGGTGGGAGTTAGAGGGTGTATTCTTCCCTTTTTAGGAGAGTTTCTGTTTCTTATTTCAAATGCACAAACGGTTTTTTTAGGAGGCGGGATGTTGTGTTTGATCGGTTGTGTTTTTGCTTTTTGCATGTCTATATTTCCTGTTAAGAGCTCCGTTAACGAGCATGTCCCAGCGAGTTAACAACAAGAGATTTAGGTTTTTTTGCCCTTTCACGCAATCAGAAAGGATAAAAATAAATCTAAAACTCAGGTTGATAAAATTGACTCGACAAATTGCCTGCCTTTGATTAAAAAGAATGATAAAATTCAAAAAGATATCGATATCTTTTTGAAAAATTTTGTTAGTCAGAGGAAAAGGGAAAGCATGGTTACATACGATGATAGAGCTACTAAATTATTTTTGTATCCTGCAATAATTTTTTTAGTGGTTGGCATGTCTTTTGGGGTTTTTATTGCTTTCAATGGATTTTTATTTCCAGATTATTTTTCAGGAGAATATATCCATTTTGGACGTATGCGTCCTGTCCATGTAGGGACAGTCACGTTGCTGTGGTTGTTATCGGTTGATGTTGGATTAATGCTCTTTTTTATTCCACGGTTATCTGGAGTGCCCTTATGGAGCACGAAACTAGCTTTGTGGAGCGGAGCAGTCTGGTGGTCTTGCCTCATATTGGGGGTTAATTCTTTTCCATGGGGAACAAATTGGGGTTGGGAATATGCTGAGTTACCCATGTGGATTTCATGGATTCCGATCAAGTTTTTATTTGCTTTGAGTTGGCTCTGCCTTGCCTTTAATTTTTTTATGACGATAGCAAATAGAAAATTCGAGAAACTCTATGTTTCTATGTGGTACAGCATGGGAACGCTTATTTGGACTACATTTACCTTGCTTGTAGGAAGTTTTGCGATCAATTGGCTGCCGGAAGGAATCTCTCGCGTCAATGCAAGCTGGTTTTATGTTCATAACCTTGTGGGTTTAATTTACACTCCCATGGGTTTAGCAACGGCTTACTATTATTTACCTAAACTTGCAAACACACCTATATATAGTCATAAACTATCTATGATTGGTTTTTGGGCAATCGCATTTGTATATGCATGGATTGGGACTCACCATATGATCCATGGCCCTATTTCGCAGTGGTTACAAACTCTTTCTATCGTCTTTTCAATTTGGCTATTCATCCCTGTTTGGACTGTCGTTTTTAATTTGTTTGCCACCATTCAAAAGGACTGGAGTAAATATTTAGAAAGCGCTCCCATTCGATTTTTAATGATGGGAAACATTTTTTATTTGATTACATGTATTCAGGGACCCATTCAAGCTTTAAGAAACGTGAACGAAATCACCTCTAAAACAGATTGGATCATAGGCCATTCCCATATTTCGCTATATGGGACCTTTACTTTTTTTGCTATTGCAGGTCTTTACTTCACTGTCCCTGCAATTGTAAAAAAGCCATTATGGTCGAATCGTCTTGCCGATTGGCATTTTGCTTTAAATTTATGGGGCAGCCTCCTCTTTCTTTTTTCCCTCTGGGTAGGAGGATTTTTGCAAGGTCTCTCTTGGGCGAATTGGGCAAATGGCAACTCGTATGCTGAATTTCACAATAACCTTACTATCCATCCATTTGTGCAGACTGTTGCTGATATGAGAAACTGGTGGATTTTAAGAGCACTAGGAGGTGTGGTTATCTTGATAGGCAATTTAATTTTTGCTATTAACATGTTTAACACAATAGTGCTTCAGCCAACAGCCCAGACCTCAAAAGAAGCAGTGAGGGTGGCTTCATGAACGAACATTTTTCGAAAAGTTCCTGGAAAGAATATCTGATCAATTTTCATGAATATTGGAAGCATCGAATTGAAACTTCTGCTGCGCTAACAGTTTTGGGAGTCATTCTCCTTTTCTCCACAGCTGTTCTTGTGACTCTGGTAGCCCCCAATCATGTAGATTCCACGTGGACGAGTCCCACAAGTCCTTATCAGGTCCAGATGTATGAAATGGAAGATCCCAACATCTATATCAGCAGTGCTTCAGCCAGCGGAAGTCATTTACAGTCTGTAAGACATTTAAAGGAAGGGTTTTCGTTGCTCGTATTTAAAGAAACAGCTTTATTACGCTTTGTTTCCTCCCCTGAACTCGAACGTTATATTACACGTCAGGATGACAAAAACTTAAAACTCACTTCAAAAATTCTTTTATTGCGAGAGCCGGAAGGAGAGGCTAAAAAAGAAGCAGAGGGGATCATCAGCAACACAATAGCTTTTCTAGACCACTCTCCCAAAAAAGAAGTCGATCAAAAGACAAAGGAACTTGTGCGGATGCAAATATTAGAATTATACGATCCTGATCTGAAAGAAGCTTTTGTTTTAGAAGAAGGTGATGGGATCATTCAAAATTGGGTGGATAAAAATTTCCTGCTTCTTGATGAAGAAGTGAAGCACCCGCGTCATCTTGATTATGGAGTAATCTACAGTCAGAATCCTCAAGAGTACCGCATTAGCTCAATACAAGTCGGGCATATACAAAGATGGCAATACAATCCAAATGGAAGACGAATCAAGGATTTAGATGAGCTAAAAAGTGGTCAAATGGGTTTTCATTCACGACAGGAGTTGATTCAAAATGGAGAGCATATCTATTCGATAGAAGGCTGTTGGTATTGTCATACTGACCAAACACGTACTTTGATACAAGATGTTGTTTTAAATGGTTCTGATTCCTATCCAGCGCCACCCTCTTCAGCTAATGAGTATATTTACCAAAAAATTACGTTTGCAGGGACCCGTAGGATTGGACCAGATCTATCACGCGTAGGGATAAAAAGACCGAGCAGAGATTGGCATAAAGGTCATTTTTGGGCGCCTAAAACTGCAAGTGCTGGTTCAATTATGCCCGCATTTCAACATTTTTTTGATAACGACCCTCGAGGAACCGCTCCTGGAAGCATGGGAATCCCAAATTATCAATTTGAATCAATCTATCAATACATGATGACCAAGGGAACGCGTATTACTCCACCTACGGAAGCATGGTGGCTAGGTAGTGATCCTGTTAAGACTAAACAAATCATTGAAGGGGCAAGGCAGTTTAAATGAAGTTTTTAGCTGTTTTAGACGGGTTTGGAGTTTACGGAACTTATTATCACTATTCCATGGTGCTTGCTTTTGTTGGAAGTGCGTTGTTGATATTTCTTTATTTAAAAAGAAAAGGTCTTTTAAATATGGATGAAGAACCAAAATACCTCTTGCTGAAAGAAGATGAGGAAGAAAGTGGGGAGAAAAAAGAACATGAATGAGAAGCCGAATGGAGAAGAGGATTCTATCGAACTATTTGGAGATCCGGGTATCGCTTCATTTAATGGAAAAATTCCAAAATTTCTTCTTATCACCTACTTTACTCTTCCCATTTGGGGGTTTATCTGTTTTTATTTTTTTTGGAATGGAAGTTTAGGTTGGTGGGATAGAGGGGCGTGGAAACAACTACAAATAGCTGCCAATACCACATTTCCGATACAAAATCAAAATTGGAAAGAACAAATAGAAGAGCCTCATGAGAATCTAACCCCCAATTTCAACAGAAGTGGGAATGAAAGGAAGGATTAAATAAATAGTTTGTACAGTCAGAGTTTCTAGTAGGAAATATAGAGTTGTGGTAAAGTGAATAAAAGTTAGTAACTTTGAATAATCTTTTTGACCCCCTTTTGGCGATACGTTATGCATTTTTCTTCTCCTGCCGATTTAACTTTATTAAACGCAGTCGCTCTTCTTTCCCCTCAAAGTTCTAAAAACACCTTACGGTCCTGGATTAAAGAAGGAAGGGTGATGGTGGACAACAGCATTGTTAGAAATGCAAACTTTAATGTCCTAGCAGGACAACAGGTGTGTGTTGGACAAAGAAAAAAATTTATTAATCATGGCATTCAAATTCTATATGAAGATGCGGATCTTGTATTAATCGATAAACCTTCAGGACTACTGAGTGTTTCCGCTGCTTATGAAGAAGAAGAAACGGCCCACTCGATTTTAAAAGGTCATTTTCGATCAAAAAAGGTTTTTGTCGTCCATCGTCTTGATCAAGACACATCTGGCGTCATGGTATTCGCATTTAATCAAGCGACATTTGATGCATTAAAAGAACTGTTTAGCGTTCATGATATTAAAAGATCCTATACCGCTGTCGTAGAGGGAAAGGTGGTGGCTCCCGCTGGTGTTTGGCAAAGTTATCTTTACGAAGATGAACAGTATGTTGTTCATGAAACAGATGACTCTAGCAAGGGCAAAGAAGCGATTACTTACTTTCAAACACAAAGTGCCAATAAGCGGTATTCGGTGCTTAGATTGACCTTAAAGACGGGAAGAAAAAATCAAATTAGAGTGCATTGTCAATCTGCTGGACATTCAGTGGTTGGCGATAAAAAATATGGGGCTCATGGGAATCCCCTTAAAAGGTTGGGTTTACACGCGCATCTCCTTTCCTTTAAACATCCGACAACTAAAAAAGAACTTCAGGCAGAGTCCTCGGTCCCGGAAGAGTTTTATAAGTTAATTCAACCTGTAAAACCGGCCTAAGCCCATGTCTACAAGTGTTTTGCGCTATTTTCTTTTGATTGTATTTGGAGGGGCGTGGCTGACTTATTCTGGTATCGCCGCATTTAAATATTATGAATATTGGCGTATTTCTTCCAGCGTAGAGCCTTCTTCCTTAAATTGGGTCGTCATTAAGAAAAATGAGGAGTCTTTTTATCCTGCAACTCTGTATGGGTATAAAAACAACAATCTTGATTATACGGGTAAAACACTATGGAGTTCCCGTTACTTAAATGAGTGGACTGCTTCTGAAGCGATTGAAAGACTAAAGAAAGTGCGTTTGAATGTTTGGTTTGATGCAACCGAACCAGAAATCTCAACCCTTGAAAGAATTTTCCCATTAAAATCCATCGTTTATTCGATCATCTTATTTTTTCTTTTTGTTTATTTTGCTGTTTTAACTCCTAATTTTTGTTTAAAAAAATAGAAACAGATCAAATTAAATTTCAAAGACTATCCATGATACAATTAAGTTAATAAAAAACTAAAATAATAGTTTATGCAACCTATAGTAATGATATTTAATCGTCCATCTATTGAAAAAAATGATTATATTAATTCAAAACAAAAGATTTAATTTAAATTTAAATTTGAATGAAAATGAAATAGGATTGTCGATTTGCGAGAAATCGAATTGACACCAAAATCATCAAATTTGGCCAACAAAGCGAGTTTTGCAACTCCCTCTAAAGTGTAAAGATACAGATGGTGCTTCTTTTTATATTTAGGAGTTCTATTAAATTTAGTAAAATAATAAAAATATATAACAAAATAATAAATATCAGTGAATTTTGTTACAAATAATTAAAAAAGAACTATAATTATATTTATGATAGTAAATATCATTAACAATTTGAGGTAGCTATGCTTACTCATGAAGTTGAAACCGAAAGTACATATGAGCCAACAAGTAAGAAAAAGAAATCTAGAGAAGCTTTATTAAATTCTTTTGAAAGAATTAGTAGTTTTATATTAAGTAGATATTTTCCTAAGATATCCAATGAAAAAAATATGACTAACCGACTAAAAATATAGTTGTTTGTGTAAAAAATTTAGTTGTTTTGTGTAACTTGAGTTTTAGGTTTTGTCCTTTTGACTAGTGAAGACTTTCAGAAATTTTTATAATGGATATCGTGTCTCTATTTTAAAATTTTGACCCGTTATCATTTAATTTTTTGAAGCCTTGACGAATCACAAAGGATAGAAAATTGAAACTTAAGTTATCAATCACTGAGCATTGATATCAATGAAAAGAAGCGAGGTGAATGAGGGGATAATTTGAACAACCCCATCTTTTTATCTCCTTTGATCATGGATTTCAGTGCTCAGTGTTTTTTTATAATGCCAAATATTAGCAGCCTGTATGGCTGCCGTAATTGTAAAGAAGGTCTATTTCGAACCTTAGTAATCAGATTTTTAAGACCTTGTCATTAACGCCTTCTCACTCCATTTAAAATAGCTTCCATCTATAATGTGATTGATCCATTCAGGATGATTGAGATACCAAGCGACAGTTTTTTTTAGTCCTTCTGAAAGAGAGTGCTTGGGTTTCCAGCCTAATTCGTTTCGAATTTTTGAGTAGTCGATTGCATAGCGAAAATCATGACCGGGTCGATCTTTAACATAAGTGATTAAAGACTCGAGTTTTTCTTTTGATTCCTCAAACGTTTCAGCAAAGAGGACGATGATGTCTTTAACTAAGTCAATATTACGTTTTTCTGCTCCTCCCCCTATATTGTAGGATTCTCCTTTGCGCCCCTGTTCTAGAAGGAGAAGTAAAGCTTGGGCGTGATCTTCAACATAGAGCCAATCTCTGACGTTGATCCCTTTTCCATAAATCGGAAGAGGGCACCGCTGAAGACAATTTAAAATCATGAGGGGGATGAATTTCTCAGGGAAATGGAATGGTCCATAATTATTACTGCAATTGGAGATACAGGTTGATAGTCCATATGTATGAGAATAGGCTCTGACGAGATGGTCTGAAGCTGCTTTTGAGGCTGAATAAGGAGAGTTTGGTTGATAAGGTGTCTCTTCGCAAAAGTAGCCCGAATCTCCTAAAGAACCATAAACTTCATCAGTGGAGACGTGGTGAAAGTGAATGTGGGGAAAGCGTCTCAATACCTCAAGTAAGTGAAAAGTCCCCATAATATTTGTTTCAACGAATGCCTTTGGGCCTAAAATACTTCTATCTACATGACTTTCAGCTGCAAAATGAATGATTGTATTGATTGAATTCTCTTTACAGAGCGTTGCTATCAGTTCTTCATCACAAATATTCCCTTTTACAAACCTATACCGGGGATCATTTTCCACCTCTGCTAAGTTCTCTAAGTTTCCTGCATAGGTGAGAAGGTCTAAGTTGACGCATGTTCCAGAAAACTGATGGATAGGATTCAGAAGGTAGCGGATGAAAGCTGATCCAATAAAACCAGCTCCCCCTGTAACCAAAATATTACCAACCTGTCTTAGGTGCATGCAATAACCAGTAATTTAGATAAATAATGTTCTTTATTTGCTTGAAGATAATCCTGAAGGCATACTTGCCAGCTTCTTGGGGGATATCCCAATATCTTTTCAATTTTTTTTGTGCTTAGGACAGAGTATAACGGTCTTTTTGCTGGTAGAGGGTAGGCTAGTGAAGAGATGCATTCAATTTGGCATTCTTTTAAAGGGTAGCCTAGATCACATGCTTGACGATAGATCTCTTTAGCAAAACGATGGCGATTGGTTTCAAAAGCATTAGAGAAGTGGAAAATACCTGTTTCATCAATAAGGGGGAGTGTGGCTTCCACCAGGTCTTGACAGTACGTTGGACGGCCAATCTGATCTCCTACAACTGAAATAGAGTCTCTTTCTGACATCAATTTCAGAATGGAATCGATAAAGTTTTTTCCTGGATAACCAAAGAGCCATGAGGTTCTAATCACGCAAGCATGTCTATGTTCATCCAAAAGCTTTAGCTCACCTGCAAGTTTGCTCATTCCATAAGCACTGATAGGGGTGCAGATATGCTCCTCAGTATAAGGGCTTTTCCCAAGTCCATCAAAGACATAGTCGGTCGAGAAATGGATAACGCGTGATCCATGGCGTCTACCGGCAACGCCTAGATTGTAGGGACCGATTGCGTTGATTAGATAGGCCTGTTTTTGTTCAGTTTCAGCTTTATCCACATTGGTATACGCTGCGCAGTTAATAATATGGGTGATTTTTTGAGTGCGAACATAATCCGATACGGTCCCCAGGTCGGTAATATCAATTTCTTTGGAGTTAGTCGAAACAAAAGGAATTTCTTTTTCTTTTAAGTAACGATTAAAATGGGATCCCAGCATTCCAGATCCCCCACATATCCAAATTTTTTTCATGCAAATATCTCCTGATTAGTAAAACAATCCTGAAAATAGGGAGCTTGTTGATCGCGATTAGAAAGAATAGGGTTAAGAAGAGGCCATTGAATATCAATTTCAGGATCATCCCAACGGAAACCCTTTTCTGTATGAGGTTGATAAACAGAGCTGACTTTATAAAAAACATGAGCTCCTTCGCTCAGCACCAAAAAACCGTGGGCAAAACCAACAGGGATGTAAAGTTGGCAATGGGATTGATCGTCTAGAATGACGGCTTCCCACTTCTTGAAGGTGGGTGAGTTTGGTCTGATATCGACAACAACATCATAAATACACCCGATCCCGACACGAATTAATTTTGCTTGACCCGGTTCTGTTTGAAAATGTAAGCCACGTAAGGATCCCTTTTGAGAGTAGGAGTGGTTATCTTGAACAAAAGGCGTTGTGATTCCTGCAGATTCATAGTTTGGTGAGCGATAGCTTTCTAAAAAGAAGCCTCTATCATCTTTGAATACTTTCGGAGTAATTAACTTAGGACCTTTGAGACTTAACTCAGAAACCTGCATGAGAGACTCCTTTTTCGGCTAGTTCGACAAGATATTTACCATAAATGCTATTTCCTAGCTTGCAGCCAAGAAATTTTAACTGATCTTTAGAGATAAAATGTTGTTTAAAAGCAATTTCTTCTAGAGAAGCAATACAATGCCCTTGACGTTCTTCAATCACCTGAACAAACTGACTTGCTTGCATGAGACTTTCATAAGTGCCAGCATCTAACCAAGTATAGCCTCTTCCCATGATATGGATAGTTGCATTGCCCCTGCGAATGTATTCGGAATTAACATCGGTAATTTCCAACTCGCCGCGCTTTGATGGAGTAAGGCTGCGGGCAATTTCTATGACGGAGTTATCGTAAAAATAGAGGCCTGTCACTGCGATATTGGACTTTGCCTGCTTTGGCTTTTCTTCGATTCCATATATACGGCCTTGGCTGTCGAATTCAACAACACCATAACGGTGTGGATCTTTGACTTCGTAGCCAAATAAAGTTGCCCCGTCTTCTTTTAAAGAAGCTTTTTTAAGTAAGTCTCCTAGATGGCTACCATAAAATAAGTTGTCACCTAAAATTAAGCAAACTTGATCATTGCCAATAAAGTCTGCTCCAATAATGAAAGATTCGGCTAAGCCATTGGGTTGAGGTTGAATTGCGTAACTAAAGCGAACTCCAATGTCTGAACCATCTCCTAGAAGTCTTTGAAAGGAAGAAAGGTCGGCTGGCATGCAGATAATCAAGATCTCTCTAATATTAGCTTGTAGCAATACAGAAATGGGATAATAAACCATAGGTTTATTATAGATCGGCAAAAGCTGCTTAGTTACACCCAAAGTTAAGGGATATAAGCGAGAACCGCTTCCTCCAGCAAGGACAATTCCTTTCATGGCCACTCGTAGGTTAAATCTTTTCTCAGCTAATTATTCAATGCGAGGCAAATGTATAGTGATGTTATAATTCATCTTTGATTTTGTCAATCAAGTCTGATTATAACCGAGTTTTGGGTTTTTCAAGCCCAAGACTTCAACCATACCATTACCCATTTTTTTAAAAAATTTAGTTTGTAGCGTAGGCTTTAGCCTGCGCTTGTTATTGCCGGATTTATCCGGCACAATATCCCCTCTAACCGTTGAAACGAAAAGGATAGTGGACCCCAAAAACTGGACAGGATTTTAGGGTGCACTTTGCGCCTTTACGCAATTTTGAGTTTCACTTGTTATGCTTGTTTGAAAATTGCAATTGTAGAATAAAAATTTTATTAATCTAAAAATTTGTTTTCTTGACCGTGCCGGATAAATCCGGCAATAACAAGCGCAGGCTAAAGCCTACGCTACAATTTAAATTTTTTTTATAGTTTTTTTAAAGGGTTTCTGGAAAACCAAATGAGCGGTGTAATGAGCAAAAGAATTCCACTAGTGAGTAAAAAAATGTCATTGACGGCCATAAGAGAGGCTTGTTGGGCGACTATATGGTCTAGCATTACCCTTGAAATTTCTTCTGGTATTTTCCACTGCATTTTCAAAATATCATAAAACTCTCCAATGGTGGGATTATTCGTTGTGATCCTTTCCGCTATCATCGCGTGATGATAGATTTCTCTCCTTTGCCATAAAGTGACAAAAATGGCTGTTCCAAATCCCCCTCCCATGATCAACCTAATAAAGTTAAACACTCCTGAAGCACTGGTTATTTGATTTTTTGGGATATCTGAGAGTGCTATTGTAATAAATGGGACAAAAAACATGCTGACGCCAATTCCTTGAAAAAGACGCGGTAACATCAGCTCATAGAGACTGATGTTTGGGGTGAGGTTGCTAAACCAATAGAAAGTGATTGAAAAGCAGAGGAGACTAACTGTGGCAAAGATACGTGCATCAAACTTAGCAACGTATTTTCCAATGACTAACGAAAGGAATAAGGGAAAAATTCCTACTGGCATCATCGCTACACCGGCCCAAAATGCAGTGTAATTCATATGACTGACTAGCCAAAGAGGAAGGAGGACCGTGCTGCCAAAAAAGAGGAGATAGCCGCAAGAAAGTAAAATTGTGGCAATTGTGAAATTTCGCTGTTTGAAAAATGATAAGTCCATGACAGGATGTTTTGAGTAGAGATTCCAGGGGATAAAGAAAATGAGGCTTAGAACGGCAATCACTAGCAACGTACAGATCCAAAAAGAATTAAACCAATCCAAATCTTGACCTTTATCTAAGAAAACTTGGATACTGCAGACCCCTACTATCAATAAAAAAAGGCCGATACGATCAATGGGAAGGACTTCTGACTGGTTGTTTTGGTCTCCTATGAGATACCAGGTCAACCAGCCTGAAAAAAAGCCTAAAGGAATATTAATATAAAAAATCCAAGGCCATCCATAATGATCTGTAATCCATCCTCCTAGGACTGGGCCGAGAATGGGAGCTACGATGACAATCATTGCCCATAGACCTAGAGCAGTTCCTCGCTTATCTTCAGGATAGTTTTGTATAAGCAGAGATTGTGAGAGAGGGATGAGGGCTCCTGATGACATGCCTTGAAGAATCCTAAAAAAGACAAGCATGGGCAGACTTGTCGCAATTCCGCAGAGCCAGGAGGTGATTGAAAAAAGAAATGTCGACCAGTAAAACAATCTTACAGTCCCAAATCGTTTTGATAGCCATCCAGATAAAGCTAAGACGATGCCATTGCTGATTGCAAATGAAGTAATCACCCACGTTCCCTGTGTGGCGCTTACAGCAAGATCTCCGGCTATATAAGAGAGCGATACATTTGCTATAGATATATCTAAAACCTCAATAAATGTGCCCATTCCTAATGAAAGTGTGAGAAGAAGAAGTTTTATTCCTTTCAATGGGTTATGAACCATTGTCTTCGCTTGGACTAGTATTGAGATTTTGAGCTATTATCTTCATAATAATCACATTGATTGGTTCCATGGGGACTTGAAAGACAGAAGTTTGATATTTTACACCTGGCGGAGGTTGCATGGCTAACCTTGATCCAGATTGATCTTCAATATTTACACTAACATTCATGGAAAGACCAAGAAGCAGAGGGTGTTTTCTTACCTCTTCGTCATCAAAGGTCAAGCGTACTGGAATTCGTTGAACGATTTTAATCCAATTACCGGAAGCATTTTGAGGGGGGATGAGGGCAAATTGGCTACCAGTTCCTGCTCCAATTCCTTGAACAATGCCGTTAAAGATAACGCCTGAACCATAAAAATCACTTTGCATTGTAGCCTTCTGACCTATCCTCACATTTTCTAGTTGTGTTTCTTTAAAATTTGCGGTCACCCAAACTTCATTTAGAGGGATGATACTCAATAAAACTGAAGATGTTGTGACAAATTCTCCAACTTGAATTGTTCTTTGAGCTATGTATCCGCTAGTGGGGGCAAAAATATGACAACGATAGAGGTTGGTATAAGCTTCTTTAAGAGTAACTTTTGCTTTTTCAATGGTTGGATGGGCTTCTAAAGCGGAACTTCCTAATGCAGCTAAGGCTCCATGAAGTCGATCTTCTGCAACTAGGACAGAGGCTTGAGCTACAGATAGAATTATTTGAGTATTGCCTGAGCTTTGCTTATTATCCATGTCTTGTTTTGCTTTGAGTAGTTCTGCTTGACGAAGAGAGAGTTCAGCTTTTCTTTGCTTAATGTTTTCCTCTAATTGTTTCACTTCGCGTACCGATAAGGCGAGTTCAACCATAGCAGTATCGTAAGCAAGCTGATAGATTGTGGGATCTAATTTTAATATCACTTCTCCTTCCTTCACAAAATCGTTATCGTCGAAGTTGATAGCGACAATAATTCCTTGGATAGGAGCCATTAACATGACTACATTCCCTTCAACATAGGCATCCTTGGTGCTAGTATGAAATCTGATATAGAGGAACCAGTAAAGAAATAAGGGGATGGCAAAAACGATGATGACGAAAAAAATGGTTTTTAAAATCCCATTTCTCTTTTTATAGTGTTGAGCTAACACAGTTTTATTGATATCTTCATCTGTCACTTCAGTGTGATCATCCTCCAAATGTTCCAATTGGATCCTCGATTTTTATAATTTAGATTCATGAGGGGGGATGTCAGAAAGGTGTTTTGGTCGTCGTATTGTCCTGAGTGAGTTTAAAATCGCAGCAACGTCAATGATTTCCTGACTGATGGCTCCTGCAACGGGAGGGAGGAATCCAAATGCGGCAATGATCATCCCAATAATTGAAAGTACCATCCCTCCGACAGCGCTTTGTAAAGCGATATGGCGCATCCTGCTGCTTATGTGAATAAACTCATCGACTTTTTCCAAGCTGTTATCTAAGATGACAGCCCCGGCTGCTTCAGAAGTAATGTCGCTATTTTTTCCTAAAGCAATACCCACTGTAGCGGATATTAGAGCTGGAGCATCATTGATTCCATCTCCAATATATGCTGTGGATTGTTTCGCTGTTTCTCTTCTCACGATTGCCACTTTATCTTCTGGACTCTGGTTACCATACATCTCTTTGATACCCATACTATCTGCTAGCTGTTTAACCGTCTCTTCTCGATCTCCTGAAACGATCATGATTTTTTTTATTCCATGTTTCGGCAAGAGATGGTGAACAAAAGATCGGCTATTTTTTTTTGGAGTATCTTTAAAACGATAATATCCAGCAAGTTGACCGTCAGTTAAAATGACACATTCTAATCCCTCTCCCATTTGAGGAATCCTTGCCGATTCGTTTTTTGCAGTGAGTTTTTCAAGCTGTTTTCGACTCGTAACCGTTAGATCGGTTCCATTGACTGTCCCTCTTAGTCCAAATCCTTTCTCTTCTTTAATCTGTTTTGCATCTAGGAGTTCAATATTTTCTTTAGATGCTTCCTTAAGGATGGCATTGGCAAGGGGATGTTTGGAATATTTTTCAAGGCTTGCGACCAGTCTTAGCAGATCCTTTTTTGGAATCGAGTTATAGGTGATTTGATCGACGAGTGCTGGTTCACCTATGGTAAGCGTACCTGTTTTGTCAAAAATCATTGTCTTACATTGATCTAAGCGTTCTAAAACGACAGGGTTTTTTATTAAAATTCCCCGACTTGCACAAAGGGAAATGGATCCAATAATAGCAACAGGAATTGCTATTAAGAGTGGGCATGGGGTAGCAATGACAAGAACCGCAAGAAATCTTAAAGCCTCGCCGCTTATGTACCAAGCAAGAGATGCAATCAAAATAGCTGTAGGTGTATACCACGCACCTAAAGTGTCCGCAAGTCTACGAATGCGTGGTCGCCTTTGTTCTGATTCGTGCATGACTTCCATAATTTTGGCATACCGTGAATCTATGGCCAATTTACTGGCTTCGATTTTCAGTGAGGAGTCACCATTAGTAGCACCTGAGATCACATGGGATCCTGAAATCTTATCGATCATATACGGTTCGCCTGTCAGGTACGCTTCATCCATCACTCCATACCCTTCTTTAACTATGCCATCAACAGGACAGATTTCGTGTGGATAGATGAGAATGACATCGCCGACTTTAATTTGTTCAATTTTTATGTCAGTGATCACACCGTTTGAATAAAGGTGCGCAATGGTGGGAGCTCTTTTAGCTAATGCCTCCAATACCCTGGAAGCTTTCCTAATCGCATAGCTTTCTAAGGCCTCACCTCCAGACAGCATGAGTACAACGAGGGAACCTGCTAGATACTCATCCAATAAAATAGCTGTGACGATTGAAATTCCTGCAAGTAGATCGGATCCAAATTCAAAGGATACAAGTTTTTTGAGTAGATCATAGACAAGAGGAACCCCACCTAACCCGAGAACGATGTAGAGAGGATAATTTTGGTAAGGATGAAGTGGTGGAAAAGTAAAGCGTAGAATTAAGTGAACAACTATTCCAAAAATGGCCAGAAGAGCAATCGAGGTTTGGAGATTGAAGACAATCGGCCATTTGATTTTAGTTTCCCTTTTTGAGTCATCAGCATCCTCTATTGAGGTCTTTTGCTTGCTCATTGCTTGACAACCTTTCCTAGGAGTTCACCAAGTCTCACTAGTGCCGGTGAAAAGTCCAATTTATCTAATTCCACTTCGATGAGGAAAAAAGTCCCTCTCCGAGAAAAGGCTTGTTGGAAAGCGTCCTCCATTTCTTTTTCTGTTTCTACCTTTATACCTACACCTCCACCTAAGACTTGAATGATCAGAGTATAGTTCCAATTTAAAATATCATTATAAGACCCTTCTAAAAGAGGTCGTTCTGTTCCATAGCCATGATTGTTCATGATAATGATGATTGGGTCTAGATGATAACGTACAGCTGCTTGAAGCTCCATCGCGGTCATTTGAAAGCCTCCATCTCCAATGACTCCAACAGCACGTTTATGAGGAATTGCAATTTGAGCACCTATAACAGCCGGTGTTCCAAATCCAAGACTTGCAAAATAGGGACAGGCAATAAATGAATTTTGAGAAAGGATGAGATCGGAACTACCGAATAGACAGTCTCCCACATCAGAAATTAAAATATGTTCGCCATTCAAATGGGTTTGTAGGCATTCAAATAAACGCTTTGTCGTTGTTTTAGCCGATTCTTTTGGTTGAAAATTGATTTTCAATTGAGTATGACGTGGTTGATGGAATGACTCATTATGATTTTGGAAGGATATCCTTTGCAGTCCTTTGATGTAGTCAACTAGACTCACATTTTCATATAGATGATGACCAATTTTTAGGGAGTAGCTATTTGCAATAATGCGTTTTTCGTGGTTCACTTTAGCGGTGAATATACCAGTGTCGAGATCATGCATGATTACGCCAGCAATAAAAAAACAGTCGGCTTGTTCTACAGTATTCGAAATTTCCTTAGGGCTCATTCCTCCTTGGTAGACTCCAGCAAATAAAGGATGGCGCTCGTCGACTACTGTTTTACCCAGTAATGAAGACACAATGGGAATATTATGCATTTCTGCAAAATGAAGTAAGAGATGGGATAGGTCGAATCTTAAAAGTTCATGACCCGCCCAAATGAGAGGTCTTGAAGAGGACGATAAGATTGACTGTGTTTCCTCTAAGGCTTCCTTTAGAGCTTCTGGATCGCTGGATGGATAACTAAAAGAAGATTTCATAGGAATGTGTTGAAGGGGGCAATCAACGATATTGCGAGGAATCTCAAAATAGACTGGTTTCTTATAACGGTAGCAAGAATTCAATACCCGGTCAATAATTGAGGCGGCTGTTTCTGGATTATCTAATATCCCTTGATCTACTGTCACCTGCTTAAAGATTTTCAATTGAGTCCTATCACCATGGACATGGATCGATTTATTGATGAGATGATGTAGAGTGGGGTGTTCTTGATATTCTTTAGTTCCCACGGTTCCTGAGATGACCACAAGAGGAGAGCTCTCCACATAGCTTTGGGCCAATGCATTCGCAATATTGATCCCCACTCCGTAAGTAATGCAAGCAACTCCCATTCCTTTTAAACGTGCATAAGCATCGGCTGCATAACCGGCGGTATTTTCTCGCGTGGTATTAATGAATTTAATTTGATGCTGTTCAATGAGCTTATCGAATCGCAATACGTAGTCCCCTGGAACCCCAAAAATATGGTGCACTCCTGCTTCAAAGAGTCTGTCGAGAAGATATTCACCAACGCTTGGCAATGAAGAGCGGGAGTGGTAGGGATTCATTATATAACTCCAAAACTCAGGTTAGTAGTTCTTTAAAAACTATAGGCATAATCTTCCCAGAATAGAAAATCAAATTAATTTTATAATTGTTAGGTCCTACATTTTTTTATCTTGACTTTACTGTGGTGACAGATACAATGAGACTGATATAAATCAGGAATAGCCAAACTAAGAATTTTGATCTAAAAAAATTTAGGTTCAGTCATAGGAATCAAACAATGAATACGAAAAGAATTAATTCGGTAGAGACCCACTGTTTGTTGTAAAGCTTTTAAATTTTTTCTTGAATTCTCTATAGGGCTATCTCGTAATTGGAGTGTTGATTCAATGTATTTAAGTCCCGAAACGGTGGATGAACCGCAATGGATTTATCCAAAGAAGGATGAAACACTTCTCGATACAATCATAAAAGAATTTAATCTTCATCCTGTCATTGCTCAAATTCTTGTTTCTAGAGGGTTTAAGTCTTTAAACCAAATCCATGACTATATTTACGGTAAATTACCTGAACTACACGATCCCTTTCTCATGGCTGAGATGCCTCAAGCTGTTGACAGAGTCTGTCGAGCAATAAAAGACAAAGAGAATATCTTGATTTATGGCGATAACGATGTGGATGGGATGACGGGGACAACGCTTCTAACCGAGTTTTTACAAGATTTAGGAGCGAATGTTTTTTTTTATGTCTCCAATCGAGGTGCACTCAGGCAGAGTTTAATCGTCGAAGCTTTAGAATATGCCCTCCTCAACGAATGTAAGCTCCTCATTACCGTTGACTGCGGAATCACTGCAGCTGTAGAAATTGCTAAAGTGATTGAAAAAAATGTCGATGTCATTATTACAGATCATCATGAACCGACAGATAAGATCCCTCACTGCATAGCGACATTAAATCCAAAACTCTTAAATAATCCCTATCCCAATCGTAATTTGACTGGAGTGGGTGTTGCTTTTAAACTTGCTCATGGAATCACTAACCAGTTGATTGCCGAAGGGAGGATTACTTCCAAAAAAATCGATCTCAAAAAATATCTTGATCTCCTAGCCCTGGGAACGATTTCGGATATGGGCTCACTTCTTGACGCTGAAAATCGTATTCTCGTCCGTTATGGCTTACGCCAGCTTCGTAAGGGGAAGAGGATGGGGCTCTCTAAATTAATTTCTATTTGTGATATTGACATTAATGACCTTTCTACATTTACAATAGCCTCAAAGATTGCTCCTCGTTTGAATAGTCTTGGCAGAATCGATGACCCCCGTAAGGGTGTTCAAATGCTGCTCGTAAAGAATGCTGAAATCGCAGAAAAGATGGCTATTGAACTCGATTTGAATAATATCGAAAGACAGAAAATTGAACGGACCATGTCTCTGGATGTTGATTCCACCATCTTGGAAAACCCCGATATCCTTAAAAATAAAGCTATCGTCATGACTTCTGATAAATGGCATCCTGGGGTTATTGCTATTTTGTCTACGCGTATTTCAAAGCAATATAATCGTCCAACAGTGATGATTGCCTTAGATAAGGAGACGGGAAAAGGTTCTTTAAGGTCTATACCCGAATTTCCCCTTCTTCCGACTCTTAAGGAATGCTCTGATTTGCTTGTTAACTTCGGAGGCCATGATTTCGCTGCAGGACTTACAGTCAAACTAGAAAATCTGGAAGCATTTAAAAATCGATTCATCGACCTTTCAAATAAGAATTTAAGCGACTTAGACGTCATGAACAAAATCTTCTTAGATGCGGAAATAAAGTTTAGCGAGCTGACATTCGATTTCATGGAGTCGGCTAAGCTTCTCGAACCTTATGGCAATGAAAATCCCCAACCGATTCTATATTGTGAAGCAAGGCAGGTTTGGCCTCCAAAAATTGTAGGGAAAAATCACTTAAAACTCTATCTCGTCCAAGAAGAAAACGATCGTGTATTAGAGGGAGTGGCTTTGGGAAGGGCTGCTCAAAGTCAAAATTTACGACGGAAAAATCTTCTTCTGAGGATTGCTTTTACCCCCCAGGTGAGTCGCTCGAGTATCCAGCTTTTGATTCGAGATTTCCATATTATCGAAGAAGATCATCATTCTTTAGAATCATGAATCCTCCCCAAGTGCATTCAATCATTGAAGGGACCATTGAGACTCTTGCTTTTGGAGGAGAGGGCATTCTTCGGTATCAAGGCTTTGTTATTTTTGTTCCCTTTACAGCTCCTGGAGATCAGATCACCTGTGAGGTGACGGAAATTAGATCTTCCTATGGAAAAGGTAAACTTGTTTCCATTGTTATACCGAGTACGGAAAGAATCCAACCTTTTTGTCCTTATTTTGGGCGTTGCGGAGGGTGTCAACTGCAACATCTATCTACATCTGCACAAGATGATTATAAGGTAAATGCAGTTGTGGATGCGCTTTCTCGTATCTCACAGATTGTTTTCCCCCCACCACATTTCATTCCCGCTACTTTAAAATGGGAATACCGTCGCCATATTACTTTGCATTTAAAAGCTTCTAAGGATGGCTTTATAGCGGGTTATATTGGATCTGATCACGTTTCTTTAATCGTCATTGAGGCCTGCCCTATTTTTATTTCTGAAAGTGAATCGATCCTTCAAGAGATACAAAGTTTTTTATCCACGCTTACAAGTCCAGAGGTTTTGGAAGGGAAATTAACAGTTTTAAAAAATAACAAGGGTAAATACATCCTTCTTTTTAAATTTAGCTCTCATATGAGTTTTGAACCATTTATGGCGTTTTTGAAGAGAAATGTTTCAGTTGCTGGCATCATCCTTCAAACTAATCGAGAGAGGAAGGTGGCTGGTCATGTCGAGTGTGAGTTCACTTTTGAAGATTTATTATTCCACTATTCTCCTGAAAGCTTTGTGCAAAATCATCCAGAACAAAGCAGCAAGATCTATAGAAAAGTGTGTGAATTAATCGGTGACAGTAACTCAAAAACCATTTTGGATCTATATTGCGGCTTTGGCGTCACCTCTTTGCTTTTAGCCAATCATGGGCATCAGGTCATTGGAATCGAATCCAATCCACATGCAATCCACTTAGCAAAAAAAAATGCATCTGTAAATCAATTGGATAAGTGTACATTCGTCAGAGGTGATGTGGAGAAAACACTCCCGCAGCAATATCCCTCCCTGAAACCCGATACCATCGTCATCAATCCTCCAAGGGTAGGAATGGCAAAGAAGGCTGTCGATCAGGTCATTCGTTACCAGGCTAGGGAGTGTATCTATATTTCTTGTATGCCAGCGACGTTGGCACGGGATCTAAAATACTTCTTGAAGGCGGGATATCAGATTAATTCTGTTTACATTTATGACATGTTTCCCCAAACAGCGCACGTGGAAACACTGGTACACTTATCGACTAACTAACAAAAAAGTTCAGAAGCGCAAAGTAAGATGAAATTTTTGTCCAGTTAATGAGTGAAGGGGACTCGAGTCTTTTCTTATGGATCAATGAAGTAAAAGAAAAAAGAAGCGTTTGGAAAAATCACCTCTAGTTTTTTTGTCATTTCTTCTTTGTTGATTTTTTTTGAATATCTTAATAGAAGTGTTCTCATATGAGGGAGCGATTCCAAATTTGAAATAGCGTCGGATGGGCCAGCACTAAAGTCGATGTCAAGATGGGCGAGTTTGGATAACTTTTTTATTTTAAAAATTCCTTGTCCACAAAATTGAGATGTATTTTTAATTGTTAATTCGCGTAGTTGAGTAAGGTTTTCCATATAATCTAAGATGTCATTTGATATATTTAAATAATTTAAATATAGCCTAGTAAGAAGGGGGAAGTGTTTTAAAATGCATAATCCTTTTTCTGAAATATTTTCACATTCTTCAATTTCAAAATCACATATTAGATTGCATTTTGATAAATGCAACAAGCCACCATCAGTAATATAATTACTTCCTGCGATGGAAAGATTTTTAAGATTTTTTGTAGATAATATTTCAAGCGAGGAATCTTTAAGATAGGGACAGGTTAAATTCAACGTATCGATAGAGGGACTGATAAATTCGAAGCAACTACCTGTTATGGCGTGACAGTTTTTTAAAGACAATTTTCTTAGGTGCTTTAGATGTTTTAAAAATTCAAAAGAGCTATCGCTTAAATCATAATTATTTTGAATAGTAAGGCTTTTCAAGTTTTTTAAGGACTCGAAGGGGAGGGCATCGGGACTTTCTAAAAAAGAACAAGAAAGAGAGAGTGATTCAAGATTGACAAGAGAGGATATAAAAAATAAGTCTCTCTTACTAAGTTTGCTGCATGTCAATTGGAGTGAAGTTAAACGAGTGAGCGGTTCAAGAAAAGATAAGGTATTCTCTAAGGGGAGGTTAATCAATGAAAGGTTAGTAAGCATTTCGAAATTAGAGATATAGGCTAACCCTGCCCCAGTAATTGCCCTGTTTTCTACATGGAGTGAATGTAGGTTTTGCAAATTTGTGATGTATTGAAGCCAGGAGTTATTTGCGGACTTCGGAAGTTGAATGTGGAGAATATATTCCCCTGTTGCATCTATTAGTTTTTTAAATTTGTTGAATGTTTTGGATGTATAAATAAAAAAAGTAAGTTGATCTTTAAAAGGTTCAAGCAGTTTAGGATTGCAATCTAAAATGGTTAAAAAAAGTTTATTAAGAATATTTCTATTATCTTTTATAAGAAAAAGTAGTTCATTTGAACTGCGAATTTCTTTACATTTTTTACAAAAATTATTTATCTCTTCTGTTAGTAAACGTTCTATACTAGGTATATAGAGATGGTGTATCTTGCGATAAAGTGGAGCTGCCTTTTTGAGTGGGATCTTCTTTAGGGGGTTTTTTAAAATTTCAAGGCAGATTGAAATGGTGTTTTTATTGACGTGATACAAAATATAAGGATCTTTTGAGGGAAAGAATCTTTTATGCCTGAGTAGAGCATCAAAAAAAGGGCTATTTGCAATTAAAAGAAAAGCATCCGTTCGGGTTAATTGATATGTGTTTTTATTTTCAAATGTGAGCTTTAATTTAAAGATTTTAATTGCAGTGTCTTGTAATTTACCTTGAGAAGGGCTATGACTATATAGAGGTTGCGTATAAGCAGGATTGTTAAAAACATCTTCTAACTTTGCTTCTGCTGTTTCTTCTGAAGTTGTGAGTGTATTATAAAATTCTCTTTCTAAAGTTTTATATATTCCCAGACAAACGTCCAGATTTAGATTAGATAGGATATCTATTACCTGTAAGGGATTATTTAAATTAATAATAACCTCAATAGGACGAAAATCAACTTCTTTGGAAAGATTCAAATTTTGAAAATAATTTAATAAACTAACAAATTGAATCAGTTTCTCTCTATTAAATTTCAAATCTGCCAACAAATTAAATAGTACCAAGCATTTGTCGTAATCATTTTTCTGAAAAAATTGCAGGAATCCTTGATAAGATTCCTCATTCGGATAGGCAAAGTAATTTTTAAATCCATCGGATTTAATCGCAAGGGTGACGATGTGGATAGGGGAGATGAGTTTCCTAAAATAAAAGGAATAGAATTGCATTTGCTGTGAGGTAAAAATATGAATGAAGGCCTCCTCCCCACTTGGCTTGTCCTCGAACAACTCAAAAAGTTCAAATTGATCAAAAGGAAGCGTAGAGACGAGGAATTTTTTCCATAAGTCCAATAGACGAAATATCCATTTAAGATGTTTTAAGGAAGCAAATTTCTCTAAATAGGGAAGGTTTTCATTTAGATGGTTTTCTAAAACGCGATTCAATAGATCTTTTTGGAGAGACTTCACCTTAGAGAGATCATGCAAGGATTTTGTGATTTCATTCGAATGGAGGTATTTTCCTAAAGAAGCAATAATTTCTAATAGCGCAGTTTCATTTTCGACAAATAATCGAAAAAAAAATTCAGATTGAGCTGCTAGTTTAAGTGTGTCCACTAAACTTAGGGTATAGGTTTTTTTTTCTTTGTTGCCGCGTCTTTCTAAGGAAGCTGAAAAAAGAAGAGTTCTATTTTTAAAAATTGCGAAAATCTTTGTTTCCAATTCTGGCTGCGATCTTATTAAATAGAGCACATCTCTTGCCACACCATAAGGTAGATTGAGATTTTTAAGAATATTTAAAGTGGTAAAAGATCTAATATAAGGTAAAACAGATAGGATGTCTGCCAGACCTGTGGCATTTAAGTTCATTTGAGAAAGCACCCTCAAAAGCTCATTAGGATTCTTTAATGAGGAGAGAATAGGATAGACTTCAATAAGCTCTTCCTCGGAAAGATGAAAGAAGAGGGTGCTATGCGACTGAGTGTTTAAATTTAAGCCTTTAATCAGATCGCTTACTTTACTGGAAATGTGGGCATTAGCACTTGGAATCCGATGAACGAATAGTTCGGAGGCAGAGAGCATGATCGTATCTAGTTTTTGAGTTTTATTGTATCAAAATCAACCTTTTTTTCAACAATTTTCAATCATTTTTAAAAATAAGAACAGTAATATAATGGTTTTTTGTGTTAAACTTATAGTGTGGGCTTATTTGAATTTAGGGGGAATGATATGGGTACAACAATTTATGATTTAGATAATGTCATCTACGAACAGTATGCAAAGCGGACCCAATTAATTGAGCAAATCAATAAGCAATACCATCTTGATGAAGCTTCTTCAATTCCCCCGCAAATACAAATTATTGACATTTATCCAAAATTGAGTGAAATGGACTTGCTTTTGGGAGTGATCCCAGTCCAAGCGCCTTGGGCTTATTTTTTCCCTCCTTCACAGTACCGTTTTCAACGCCGTTCCCCATTTGGTTTTTTTAGAGTCGCTCCAAGCCTTGGATCCTTCGAAAAGGAAGAAGAAAACGAACGCGATCTCGATCAGGTCGAATGTGAAACAGATGATGAATTGGAAGAAAAAGGAAAATTAAAAGCCTGCTTTGGTCAGATAAAAAAAATCAATAGTTGGCTAAGCTTTATAGTCGGACGTGTCGGTCAATTCTTACAGGGCTAGTCATGAGTAAAATCAATTGGATAGAAAAGCTTAAGTGGAGTGAGGAGCATGTTGATGACTTGCGCTTTACCGGCTATGCTTACATCCGCCAGGGAAAATACGATATTGCTCTCCCTTTCTTCGAAGCATTAATAATTCTAGATGTAGACTCCATTTATGATCATCAAATTTTGGGCGCTATTTATCTGCAGCTAAATCAACCTGAGAAGGCATTGGTTTACTTTGATCGAGCCTTGATGTTGGAGGGGGATCATAGTGCAACCTTAGTTAATGTGATGAAAACATTTATCATGATGGGAAAAACAGCTGATGCCATCAAACTGGCGAACATTTTAAAAAACGATTCGACCTCCAGTATTGCAAATGTTGCTAAGGCACTTCTTCTAGCATATAGCTAACCTCAGGTTATTTCATTTGGTCTAATACTTCAGTGAGAGATTGGCATACTCTTTCCACATCTCCATGAGTGAGGTCATAGTAAAGAGGAAGAGACAGGGCTCTAGCATAGTAGCGTTCTGCATTGGGATATTCCTCATTCCAGTCCTTCCCTTTTTCATTATTATAGATAGGATGGCGATAGAGAGGAATATAATGGACCTGTGTACCAATTCCTCTAGATAACAAGGCTTTCATGACATTTGTTCGTGTCGTTCGATAGGCTTCGAAATCAATTTGAATGACAAAGAGATGGTAGCCAATTTGCTGATCTTCTGGAATTTCGTTGAAGTATTGGATATAAGGGATATTTTTGAGCAGTTGCTGGTATTTTTTTACTAAGGATCTTCGTTTTTCAACAAATTTTTCTAGTCGATTGAGTTGACTTAACCCTAAGGCAGCTTGAAAACTCGTAAAATTGTAATTACCAGTGATCGCATGGACTTCGTAATAGCCTGGAGCCTCCTCATTTTTTAAGTAAGCTTGATGACGTTCGATGCCATTGTCTCGATACAGTTGAAGTCGATGGTAGAGTTGTTCATCATTCGTAGTCACCATCCCGCCTTCCCCTGTCGTGATTGTTTTTGCGGGGTGAAAGCTAAAAATAGTCATTTGACTATAGGCACAACTCCCCACTTTTTCCCCTGAAGGATAATTTGAGCCGATTGCATGGGCGGCATCTTCAATGATCACTGTATCTGAGTGTCTAATCAGCTGATCTAAGGCTTTCATGTTTACCGGAATGCCGGAAAAGTGCACTGGAATAATAAATGGACGACCACGAGTCGACTGAAATTCTAAGTGTTTTTTTAGTTTTTCTAAATCAAGATTCCCCGTTGAGGTATCTATATCGACCCATGTAGGCTGAATTTTCATTTCTGTAGGGATGCCTACAGAAGCAATAAATGTATTGGGCGGAGCAAATACTCGATCGTGAATTGAAAAAGATGCCGCGAAATAAGCGGCCATTAAAGCGGAGGTTCCTGTTTGAAAGGCAACGGCATACCTTGCCCCGCAATAACGAGCGACGGCTTCTTCAAAAAATTGTACAGGTGGACCACGCGTAATTGTGTCGATTTGTAAAGCTTGGCTAACCTGTAAGATGTCTTCATTTTCTATGGACTGTTTGGCATAGGGAAGAAAATTTTGTTCCATTTAAACCTTAATTTTTTAAATCATTGTTTTTTAATTGTTTATAATAGTTTAAAAATGCAAACCTCAAAGTCTTTGTTGTTTCCAATTTTCAAATTCCCGATCGTATAGAGCAAAAAAATTTGGAGGTTAGGATCATCTGATATTCAGCACTTTATCAACTGAAGAAAAAAAAGTGGGTAGAAAAATGCTTGCTAGCTAAGACTTGTCATGTTAGATTCTTTCATGAAATAGGCTCAGAACTCACTGTGGAAACGTTGTTCATAACTTCTTAAGGATCTAAAAATATGTTAGCTTGCGACACCCAAGAGGCTTGGGCTCAATTTTTGCAATTTGTGAAAACACGCTGCTCACCGACGGCTTTTGGAAATTGGCTAGCTCCCATTCGTGTGCTAGAATCTTCAGTAGAAGAAATCATTTTAGAGGTTCCGAATATCTTTGTTCAGGAATACCTCCTCTCCAATTATCGACAGGATTTGCGTGCCTTTCTTCCCGTCGATGCCGCAGGGGAACCGGCTATCAAGTTTAAGATTTCTGCCCCGCCAAAAAAGACTACTCCTACCGTAAATCCAGCCGCTTATAATGATTCTTCAAAAAGTGAGTCTACGCCTCTACCAGAAGTTAAGCTAAATAATCTTTATCGTTTTGACAACTTTATCGAAGGTCCTGCTAATCAGTTTGTTAAGTCAGCAGCTATGGGTGTGGCGCTACGACCCGGTGAATCGCACAATCCCTTATTTATTCATGGAGGCGTAGGTTTAGGTAAGACACATATCCTTCATAGCATTGGCCATTTCATTCGAGAAAATCATAAAAAGCTGCAGATCCAATGTATCACAACAGAAGCCTTCATCAATGATTTAGTCGATAGTTTGCGTAATAAGTCAGTGGATCGGATGAAGCGCTTTTATCGCTCAGAAATTGACGTTCTTCTTGTTGATGATATTCAGTTTCTTCAAAACCGACTTAACTTTGAAGAAGAGCTCTCCTACACATTTGAGGCCTTAAAAAATAAGGGAGCTCAGATTGTGATTACAAGTGATAAACCCCCTTCACTACTTAAGCTTTCGGAGAGAACCATCGGAAAGATGGAAGGCGGGCTAGTCGCTCATATGGGTGTTCCTGAATTAGAAACACGCGTTGCTATTCTACAGCACAAGGCAGAGCAAAAAGGATTTCACATCCCCCATAAGATTGCCTTCTTCATTGCAGAACATATTCATAATAATGTAAGGCAGCTTGAAGGTGCGATTAATCGTTTGTGTGCACACTGTCGTTTGCTAGACCTTAATATTACAGAAGAGTTGGTCGCCAGAACTTTAAAAGAAATGCTTCAGCAAGCTCCGCGTGACAAAATTTCTGTTGAGCAAATTCTAAAGTCAGTGGCTTCCGTGTTTCAAGTGCGTGTGAGTGATCTCAGAGGGACTGTGCGTACGAAAGAGGTTGCTCTCCCACGACAGGTTGCCATGTATCTTGCTAAGGAAATGATCAACGAGTCGTTAATGATGCTAGGGGCTTCTTTTGGAAAAACACATTCAACAATTTTGCATGCATGCAAATGTATTGAAAAGAAAGTTGCAAAAGATGATAACTTGCGAAGACAGATAGGGATGGTTAGACGTAATATCGATGTTTAAGGTTTTATCTTTTAAAGAGTCTTCGCAATGCATCATATCTTTCGCATTCGATCAAAAAAAGCAGGACTTCCTCCCGGTTCTTTAACTATTGTTGAAGAAAATAAGCAAAAAAAGACTAAAATATCTCTCATAGAGTATACTGAAGCTGATATCCTTGAGAAAGATGATGTATCCATTGAAGAGTGCTTCGTTCATCTAGACACTCCAGAAATGACCTGGGTGCAAATATATGGCCCAGCCAATCCCTCCATTGTTTCTGCTATCGGGGAGCATTTTAAATTGCATACGTTGACCATGGAAGATGTTCTAAATTCCATTCAACGTCCTAAAATTGATATTTATGATGATCAGCTGTTTATTATTGTGCGCTACCTTATCTATGCTGATAAAACGAATGAACTGCGTGATGAACAGATCAGCCTTATTGTCGGACCAAACTACTTAATTTCATTTTCTGAGTCAGAGGAGCCTTTATTTAAAACGCTGCGAGAAAGACTCCATCAGCCAAACAATCGATTAAGAAAAAGTTTTGCTGATTACTTGGCATACTCCATTCTTGATATGGTTGTAGATAGTTACTTTCTTGTTTTAGAAAAAGTCGACGCTCAATTAGATCATCTCGAAGACGCTCTCATGCAGTATACAAAAAATCAGATTCTCCTAGAAATTCAACAAGCAAAACGAGATATGATTTTTCTCAGAAAATCTGTTTGGCCTATGAGGGATGTTGTGAATCGCCTTCTCAAATCAGATTTTCCTCATGTCTCTCCTTCAACAAAACTTTATATCCAGGATGTGTATGATCACCTCATACAAACAATTGATATTATAGAAGGATTCCGGGATATTGTTTCGGGGATGATGGATATTTATCTTTCAAATATCAATCTTCGGATGAATGAAATCATGAAGGTCTTAACGATCGTCTCGACAATTTTTGTTCCACTCACTTTCATTGCAAGTCTTTATGGGATGAATTTCGAATTCATGCCCTTCCTCCATTCAAAGTGGGGCTATACCCTCACAATAGCTTTTATGGGTTTTCTAGCAACGATGATGATTTTCTTTTTTAGGCGGAGACGCTGGATTTAAACCGTTACAATAGTTGTTATGCTGAAGTAGCGTAGACTTTTTAGTCTGCGCTACGTTTGGCAAGGAAATGAATTACGCAAGAGGTCTATTTGGTCTCAATGGTTCTGAGGTTGTATTTGAGGTAGTAAATTTTGTTGGTTGATGAGGCGTGTGCGTCTGTTTAATTGCGAAACATCATCAAATTGCCTCCCTTGATTATTGATGGCTTGAACCCGCTCCTGGTCGCCATTAATCGTGACTAATAGAAAATGTCGTACAGATGCAGACTTGGAAAGATATAGAGGCCTCCTATACCTTCTTGGATGGCGAGGATATTCAATGCCCCAGGCGCCATCCCCAACATAAAGAACTCCGTTTGGGTTTTTCTTATCTTTGATTAAGGGAAAAGTTCTTTTATAGGCATGATCATGGTTCTCAAATGCAATATCCATCCCTCCTGCTTCAAAAAGAGGCACCCATGAACGACGGATAATGGTGCTTCTAGAATCGGTAAAAGATCTAATAGAGGGGTAAGCGGGGACGTGATAAAGTGCGAAACGATGACGTGTTGATGAATGGGCATTTAGACTTTTTTTTAACCAATCCGCCTGTTCTCCGTTGACTGGAGTTGCATGACCAGAATCTAGAACGAAAAGAGTCAAATAATTACCAAATTGGATCGAGAAATAGGTGTTTGGACTTGTCCCAGGAAAGAGTGCTTTGAAGAGATTTGCTTGGAGGAGGGATTGTTTATATTGACCGACCAAGTCGTGGTTTCCAATAGCAGCAAGAACCGGTATTAGCTTTCCATCGGGTGTAACCATATCTTTATGCCAACTTTTCAACCATTCAATCCAACGGTCTATCTTGGGAGCTTTTTGAACTACTGTGTTAATGCTGTAAGCAATATCTCCTCCAACTAGTACAAAAGATGGGTTCTGTTTTGCAGCCTCTCGTGAGGTCTCATTCATGAATTCTATGGCATCATGGTACATATCTCCACCCACAACAAAATTTAAAGGGGATTGAAGAGTTGCTGGCATAGTATGGAATTTGTACTCCTGAAAATCCTGAAGTTTGATGCTATATTCAGAGTCGGGATTCAGATTAGTGAGATGAACTTGATGAATGAGGTAATCTGTGGAGGAAGGTAGGGATTGCGATGCGCTTGTTATCTCCTTCCATTCCCCTTGACCGAGGGGTTTAAAGTTGAGAATATTTTGGTTCATACCCCTGGGGGTCAACCATTGGACGGTCATTGTCGTCGTCGGGTCATCTTTCCAGGTTAAATAGAGAGTATCAGATGCTAAAGAGCAATAAAGGATGAGAGGCAGAAATAAGTAGGAAAGGAGAAGGCAATTGAATAAATTGCCTTTCCTAATCGAAAATTGTAAAAAATTATACATGAAATGGTTACTTCATATGAGAGGCTTTAAGAAGATTCATTGAGTTGTTTTGTCAACGATGTCAAAACATGATTAGTGCGTTGAATAAATTCGTTAAGGGCATGTGGATCCATTTCACGTTGGGATAGAAGCGCAAGTTCGTAAACTTCTTGAGTCAGTTCTTTTGCCAACTCGGGATATTTATGGTCTAGAGCCTGAATAGAAGCGATTAGGGAGTTATTAGTATTAACAATGAATGTTTTTTTACCAAATGGAAACGGACTGCTTCCTCCTTCTTGATTCATTCTTTGCATATGATCTCTAAAACGTCGTTCTTGTTCATTGATTAAAATCATCCCCGAAACCTGATCTGATACGAGGCTCTTTGCTTCTACAGTGATTTGGTCATTGCCCAGTTTATTACTAATAAATTCAGCTAAATGGGAAGCAGCTGTTTTCCCTTCGGAATCAAGAAGAGATTTCTCTCTTGTTTTATCAATAATTTCATCATGCAGCTCTGCATCAATTCGCTGAAAGGTTGTTGGGGATAGTTTCCTTTCCAAAAAGTCAATGACATAGGTGTCTAGAAATGAATTTGCGCAAATCACTTCAATTCCCTTCTGATGGTAGATGTCTAGGATGTGGCTAGAGTGCTTTTCATCAACTGTATAGAAAATTTTGTTGTTGTTCTTGGACCCATTTCTTTCCAAGTAGGCTGCAAGTGTAGTCCATGTGTTATTGGTTGTTTTCCAGATTAGAAAGTCCTTAGCTCTCTCATAAAATTTCTCGTCTTCCATGATTCCTAATTTAACCACGACGGAGAGATCATTCCAGATAGAGACAAAGCGTTCATATTCAGTTTTGTAGAGAGTATTTAAGCTGTCTGTAACTTTTTTAGAGATATGGTTGCCTAATTGACGAACTGTTCGATCCATTTGAAGATAACTGCGCGAGACGTTTAAAGGAATATCTGGGCTGTCAATAACACCTTTAAGCATCGTGAGGTAGTTGGGTATAATGTCTTTGCAATTATCTGAAACAAAAACTCTATTGCAGTATAGTTTTACATGGCTTTTACTTAAATCGTAATCTTTTTTAACTTTAGGAAAATAGAGAATGCCTTGAAGATGGAAAGGATAGTCGACATTCAGATGGACCCAGAATAAAGGTTCATCTTCAAAGGGATAGAGATAATTAAAGAAATCAATGTAGTTTTCTTTTGTACATTCTGAAATAGGTTTTATCCACAAAGGTTCCTGTTCGTTGATGCGCTTATCATTTAAGTAAATGGGATAAGGGAGAAAGGAACAAAAATGTTGGAGAGCCTTTTTAATATGTGATTCCTCTAAGCAGTCTTCGTGCTCGCTGCCAATATAGAGCGTAACTGTGGTTCCGCGTGTTTCGCGCGTGCCTACATCAATTTCATAACTGGAAGATCCATCACAGATCCAATACACAGGTTCAGCGTCTGGAAGGTACGATTTAGTGTTGATTTCTACTTTATCGGCAACCATATAGGCAGAATAAAAACCTAAGCCGAAGTGACCGATAATTTGCTCGCCTTCGACATTCGATTGATATTTCGACATAAACTCTTCTGCACCGGAGAAGGCAATTTGTGCAATATATTTACGCACTTCTTCATTCGTCATTCCTATTCCATTATCCATAAAGGTTAATGTTTTTGCGGTGGCATCAATTTTTATATCAATTCTGAATTCTTCATCCGTAATATCGAGCATCCCACGATCGCGAAGAATTTTAACTTTTTGAATGGCATCGCAAGAGTTGGAAACAAGTTCTCTAATGAAAATGTCCCTTTCGGAGTAAAGCCACTTCTTAATAATCGGAAGGATATTTTCACTGTGTATTTCGAGAGCATGTTTTTCCATAAGAGATCCTATTATTTTTTACAGGTGAATTAAAGCACAACTTGTTTATTTTAATGATTTTAAAATTTAGGTCAAGCGTGAGAAAGAAATTCAATCAATTTAAGATTATTTAATTAAAGCAATACATGAGATTTCAATTTCAGCATCGAGAGGAAGTCTTGCTACTTGAATGGTTTGCCTAGCAGGAGGTGTAGAGGAGGTAAAACGTTTAGCATATTCTTCATTGACTGCAGGGAAGTTTTTGAGGTCTAAAAGGAAGATTTCTACTCGTACGACAAATTCAAAAGAGCTATTTGCTGCGTGAAGGATGGCTTCAAGATTGTCCAATATGCGGATGACTTGTTTTCTAATATCACCTGTAATAAGTGTTCCCGAGGTAGGGTTCAAAGGGAGTTGTCCAGAAATAAAAAGAAAATTATTAGCTAGGATGGCTTGAGAATAGGGTCCAATAGCTTTAGGTGCCTTTTGAGTTTCAATTTTTTTTAGCATTACTTTATAACTCTTGAAGGATGGTAAAAGGATCAATAGGTTAAAAAACTTTCCATAATTATGCAAGCTGTTTGACATAATCTTAAGGATGATGTTAAAAAGAGAACTTAGACCTTTTTTATTCATGCTCCTTCATAGGTTATTATGTTGGGTTTTGACCCCTTACTATCACTCCTTGCTATTTTAGCTTTTACGATTATTGGAGTTGGCTTAGCTGTTTTAATTTTATACATCAAAGCCAAATTTGTTAACTCAGCCCTATGCAAAATTACCATCAATGAAGATCCTTCCTTGACCTTTAATGAGGCTGGAGGAGGCACTTTACTTAATGCACTCACTGCACATGGCATCCCCGTCCCTTGCCCGTGTGGAGGAAAAGCGACTTGCAAACAATGTCGTGTCCAAATTCTTGATGGAGTTGCCCCTCCCCTACAAACCGATTTAGATACGTTTTCTAAGCAACAAATTAAAAATGGCTGGAGGCTCTCTTGTCAATCGAAGTTGAAAGGAGACATCCATGTCCATATAGATGAACATGCATTGTCTGGAAGAGAATGGAATGCACGCGTCATCAGTAATGAAAATGTAGCCACATTTATTAAAGAACTGATTGTGGAAATTCCTGAAGGGGAAGAGGTTCCTTATAGGTCCGGAGGTTATCTGCAATTCCATGTTCCAGCTTTCAAAACGCAGACTAGCGACTGGAAAAAAACAATGGAATCTCAATACTATCCAGATTGGGAAAAATACGGATTATTTGAACAAGAGATCGATTTTTCTCATTTGTCCACCGATGAGGTGATTCGAGCGTATTCCATGGCTTCTTATCCCGCTGAAGGACGTACTCTAAAGTTTAATATTAGGATTGCATCGCCTCCCTTTGTAAATGGAAAAATGAAGGATGTCCCCTGGGGGATTTGTTCGTCTTATATTTTTTCTTTAAAAGAAGGGGACACTGTGCGTCTATCTGGTCCCTATGGAGAATCTTTTATGGTGAAAGATGATCGCGAATTGGTATTTCTTATTGGAGGGGCTGGATCTTCGTTTGGACGTAGTCATATTCTTCATCTTTTTCATACAGATAAGACTTCAAGAAAGATATCTATGTGGTATGGTGCGCGCTCTTTAAGGGAAAATATTTATCAAAATGAATATGAAGAGCTTGACAAGCAACATCCCAATTTCTCTTATCACCTGGTTCTATCAGAGCCTCTTCCTGAAGATTTAAATGCAGGGTGGCCGAAAGATAATTTGATTAAGACTAACTTCTTATTTAAAGCCTTTGAAGCCGGACAGCTTAAGGAGATGGATGCCCCAGAAGAATGTTTATTTTACGTATGTGGACCACCAATGCACAATAAAAGTATTTTAAAGTTATTAGACGACTATGGTGTCGCACGTGAAAATATTGTGCTGGATGATTTCGGAAATTAAAAATGAAGGTTCTTCTTGCTCAAATTAATCCCACAGTAGGAGATATAAAAGGGAACACAGAGAAAATCATCCAAGCCATTAAAAGAGGAAAGGAAAAAAGAGTCGACCTCGTTATATTTTCCGAACTCGTTTTAACTGGATACCCCCCGCAAGATTTCCTTTTTCTTCCTCATTTTTTAGATTCCTTAGAAGAACACTTGAACCAAATTATTGACGCCACCTATTCAATAGCTGTCATCTTAGGGCTTCCGCGACGAAATCCGCATAAAAAAGAAAAACCTCTCTACAATAGTGCCGCTCTACTTATTGACGGAAAACTCATTGATTATGCAGATAAAATTCTTCTCCCTACCTATGACGTTTTCGATGAAAGACGATATTTTGAGCCGGGTGAAGTGGTAAAAGTTTGGGATTTCTGTGGATATAAAATGGGAATCACAATCTGTGAGGATCTCTGGCAGCATAGCGGTCTATTGCAACTTGCGGATTATCATCGTGACCCTATTCTAGAATTACTCGCTTACCAACCGACGTTGTTGATCAATATTTCGGCCTCTCCCTACAGTTTGGCTAAATTTCAAACGCGTCTCAAGGTTGGTTTAGCAGCGGCGAAAAAGCTTAACTGTCCTCTGTTGCTTTGTAACCAAGTGGGAGCAAATGATAGTTTGATTTTTGATGGGTATAGTTATGTTGTTGATGGTCAATCTCTAATGACAAGAGCGGCAGGCTTCAGAGAAGACGATCTCTTTATTGATCTTTCCACTATAAGCAAACAAAGTTCAATTTTTTTTTCAGAGACTGAAGATCTTTACCAAGCACTTGTTATGGGGGTAAAAGACTATTTTTCTAAACTTGGTTTTAAAAAAGCATGTTTAGGACTTTCCGGTGGGATTGACTCGGCATTAGTTGCATGTATCGCTGTTGAAGCGATAGGGAAAGAGAATGTCTTAGCGCTTTATATGCCATCGTCCTACTCATCTGAAGAGAGTTATCGCGATGCAAAGCAGTTGGCAGATACTTTAGGGATTTCCTTTAAAGAAATTCCGATTGAAAAACCCTACTCCTGCTTGTTAGATTTACTTCATCCAGAATTCAATGACGATAGTTTCGATGTAACTCAGGAAAATATCCAAGCACGAGTGCGTGGGCTGATCCTGATGGCTTTCTCAAATAAATTTGGATCTATCGTTTTAAGTACGGGAAATAAAAGCGAATGTGCTATGGGATATTCGACCCTTTACGGAGATATGTGTGGAGGCTTGAGTGTGATCAATGATATCACAAAAGAGCAAGTCTACCAACTGGCACATTGGGTGAATCTAAAGGGCTCTATAATCCCTAAATATACCCTAGAACGTCCTCCATCAGCAGAGTTGCGCCCCAATCAAAAAGATAGCGACACTCTTCCTGATTATGCCATTGTTGATCGGGTTCTTTTTGGTTATGTTGAGGAGTGTTTGTGTCCTGAGGAAATTTCCAAGCGTTATGAAATCCCTATTTCTATTGTCAATGACCTAATCAAACGGATTCATTGGAATGAATATAAGAGAAGGCAGTCTGCGCCTGGTTTAAGAGTTTCAGAAAAATCCTTTTCAACGGGAAGATTTTTCCCCATCGTCCAAAAATGGATTCAATAATTTTTATTCGAGCCCACAGAGAGGAATATAAGGACCAGGAAATGAATGATGCAAGAAGTCTTTCGGGGTTAATAAACTATTTAAAATAAAGATTTTATTTTATATGGTGCGATATATACTGAGTATAAACCAACCATTACTGGAGGCATGTATGCGTGACGATTTAATTGGACCAAAATTAGCACAAAATCTCGCTGGTCTAGATCTTTATTATGTTAACACTGAAAAGTCTTTTTCAAGTAGAGATAACCTAAGACGATTAGTTTTTGAACATGTTAATAGCAATCAAGCATTCGCTCAATTACAAAATAAGGATATTAATCGATTTGTTTTCATCGATCGCAAAGATCCTTCCGTGATACATATGACAAAGCAATTTATTAAGGAATATAAACCTGCAGAAGCAGATGAAGTGAGGGTAGGGGATACAAATATTTCCAAAGATGAAACAAAAATTTTGGAAATGGATGCAAATCATGAAAGTGCCCTTAATGAATTGGTTTTAATTTTAGAGAGCTTTAGCCAAAGCGGCCTCGATGAGTCCAAAAAACCAACAAGTCATGGTGGTTCTACAACTGGCTCCCAACAAACAACGTTCCATCATACCGATACACCTCCAATCAGAAAAAATCACGATGAGAAGTTAGACACTCATAAGAATAGGAATGAAGGATTAACTGCTGGAAAGGTGAAGTCCTCAGAGCAAAAACACTACAGAAAAGAAACTGAAAGAAAGGAAAAAGAAGTGGAAGAGTCAAAAAAGTTGAAGGACATTCAAGAAAAAGACGAGAATAAAAAAGCGGAGATAAAAAAGAAATCCATTAAATGATCGGAAAGTTAAGGATTCTTGACAGAAAACCTTGATTGAATCAAAATCCTAGTTTTTTGCGACTGATGTATTGGATCGCTTTGTACTGTTCTAAACTTGTCTAAAAATATTTTTAAGTCGATAGCACAGTGGCTTTTTTGTGTCGATTACTGCTGATGGCAACCGGAGCTCCGATTGCCTTTTTGTATCCACCCCTATTTTCTTGTACCGCTAGGAAAGCATGAATAAAAATTTTAAAAGTCATTTCCCTCAACAGCATCAACAGAAAATCGATGAGTTGGTTCAAATCGCAAAAGATCAGGGATTTATTACCTATGAAGAGATAAATGATATCCTCCCCATGAATTTCGATTCCCCCGATCAAATTGATCAGGTGCTTATCTTTCTTGGTGGGATGGATATTCAAATCCTCAACCAGGCCGAAGTTGAGAAGCAAAAAGAACGAAAAAAGGAAGCAAAAGAATTAGAAGGTCTTCCGAAACGGTCTGAGGGTGCTCCAGATGATCCAGTAAGGATGTACTTAAAGGAGATGGGGTCTGTTCCTTTGCTGACTCGTGAAGAGGAGGTGGAGATCTCAAAACGTATTGAGAAGGCACAGGTGCAAATTGAACGAATTATCTTGCGATTTCGTTATGCTACAGCTGAAGCGATTGCAATTGCGACTTATCTCTTAACAGGTAAAGATCGTTTTGATAAATCGATTATCGAGAAAGAAATTACCAACAAACAAGATTTTTTACAAATTCTTCCAAAACTGTGTCAGTTGTTAAAGCATGAGGACCATGTTTTAGAAGTTTTATTGTTGCAGATGGAGAATCCTCAAATCAAAAAGGGTGAGCGCGTTAAACTCAGCGAAGAACTTGAGAAATGTCGTATCCGCACACAAGCTTACCTACGTCGTCTACACCTCAGACATAATATCATCGATGATTTTGTTGAGGTCATCTTACGCGCCTACGAAAGATTTCAATTTCTTGAGAGAGAAATCCAAGAGATTATGCCACGCGCAGAAAAAAATAAATTTGCAGCTGCAAAGTTAGCGGCTGCTAACCGAAAATTGAAGAAACGTGAGCTGACCGCTGGAAGATCTTTAGACGACTTTAAAAAAGATGTGAAAAAGCTTCAAAGATGGATGGACAAGAGCCAAGAGGCAAAACGCGAAATGGTTGAGTCCAACCTCCGTCTAGTCATCTCCATTGCTAAAAAGTACACGAACCGCGGACTCTCCTTTTTGGATCTCATTCAAGAAGGGAATATGGGTTTGATGAAAGCTGTGGAAAAGTTTGAATACCGTCGAGGATACAAGTTTTCCACCTACGCAACGTGGTGGATCCGGCAAGCAGTCACTAGAGCTATTGCAGATCAGGCTAGGACTATACGGATTCCCGTTCATATGATTGAAACGATTAACCGGGTGTTAAGAGGAGCCAAAAAACTCATGATGGAAACAGGGCGTGAGCCAAGTCCAGAGGAGTTAGCACGCGAATTGGCCATTACACCAGAAAGAGTTCGTGAAATCTACAAAATCGCACAACATCCGATCTCCCTACAGGCTGAAGTAGGAGATGGGGGCGAAAGTCAATTTGGTGACTTCCTTGAAGACACTGGGGCTGATTCCCCCTCCGAGGCTACCGGATATTCCATTTTAAAAGATAAAATGGGAGAAGTGCTCTCTACACTTAGCGATCGTGAACGCAAGGTGTTGATTCAAAGATTTGGACTTTTAGATGGAAAACCGAAAACTCTTGAGGAAGTGGGCGTGGAATTCAATGTGACACGCGAAAGGATTCGTCAGATTGAAGCTAAAGCCTTGAGGAAGATGCGCCATCCTATTCGTTCTAAGCAACTGAAAGCCTTTTTAGATTCGCTTGAAAATGATTGATGTGCTATGAGCAGTCCTTCCTGTCTAAAGGCCACTGAGGTTCTCAAATTAGTAGAACCAGGAGGGTTGCTAGAACAAAAGTGTAAGGGTTTTGAATCACGCCCTTCTCAATGTTCAATGATGGCAAACGTTCTGGATGCGTATAATCACGACCAAATTGTCTTGATAGAGGCTGGAACGGGGATTGGAAAAAGTTTAGCTTATTTAGTGCCCGCCTTGCTTTGGGCACATCAATTTAACGAAGCTACCGTTAT
Source organism: Chlamydiota bacterium (assembly GCA_041691035.1). GTDB lineage: Bacteria > Chlamydiota > Chlamydiia > Chlamydiales > Parachlamydiaceae > JBEPVL01. Next base: position 9,650 of record JBEPVL010000008.1, on the reverse strand, counting down.
CTCTACTAATACAATTGCTCTTCAAGAGCAGCTTCTTCGTAAAGACATTCCAAGTCTCATTAAAACTTTAGGAATCGAACTCAAAGTTGTCCTTGTAAAAGGGATGTCTAATTATGTTTGTCTTAGAAAACTTGATGATGCTCTAGCAGAAAGTCGATTTTTTTCCTCTGAAGAGAATGAAGAAATTGAAAAAATTGATCATGCCTGCAGAACTATTACAGAAGGGTCCAGATCAACTTTACCCATCTTTCCTTCTCCATCAACTTGGGAGAGGGTTAATGCTGACGGCGACACCTGTTCTCATCAACAGTGTCCGCATTTTAAGAATTGCTTCTTTTTCAAAGCCCGCAAGGAGGCTCAAGAAGCTCAAATCTTATTAGTGAACCACCACCTTCTTTTCTCAGATATTGTAAAACGAAGTACTGAAAATAAATATAATGAAACAGCGATTTTACCCGCGTTTAATCGCATCGTTCTCGATGAAGCACATCATATTGAAGATATCGCAACGGATCATTTTGCAGTTCGATTACACCGCATCGAATTGTTGAGAGTGCTTGGAAAGCTAACATCAGACCGTCTTGGTCACCAACCTGGTAAAATCCCCATGTTGAGGGATAAGCTCTATTCTTTCTATGGTAAAACGCCTCCCGATCAAATTGGGCGGATCATTACACGTTTAAATATTGACCTGCCTGCTTTAAGGATCAATTTGCAACAACATATTGACAGCACTTTTGATGCCTTTATTCATTTTATTGAAGTTACGACTCGGTTAGTGCCTACAGAAGAAGGCGCTTCATCACCTTATCCTGAAAAGAAATTGCGTTTACTGAAATCCCATCAAACACATTCGAAGTGGATTGAAGAGATTGAACCGAAGACAACAGAATTAAAAAAGCTTCTCAAAACATTTAGTCAAACCCTAAGAGGATTGGAATTTGATTTATCGACTATTAAAAACGAGCGGCTTCAGGAGCAAACACGGTGTCAACGGGGCGATATTCAGCTGTTAAATGGGCGACTAGATGAATTAATTAGTTTATTGGAACATTTTATCTCGGAAGTGACCTCATTAGAAAAAGTGAGGTGGATTGAAGCTCATCAACTTAAATCCATGGTGAACGTGCATCTCATTGATGCTGATTTGGATGTTTCAAAATCTCTAGCAAAATATCTTTTTAGTAAATTTGGAACTATCGTTCTTTGTAGTGCGACAATGACAACAAACCGAGAGTTTCAATTTATTCGAAATCGATTAGGTTTACAGGAAGATCTTTTAGGGAAGCGTGTGATTAAGGAAGCTATTTACGATTCTCCTTTCAATTATTTAAATCAGGCTCTTCTTGCGGTTCCAATTGACTTACCCCTCCCATCCCATTCCAATTTCATGGAAGAGGCTATTAAGGCCATCTGGAATGCGATCGAATGCAGTCGTGGCGGAGTCTTTGTTTTATTTACCTCTTATAGTATGTTGCAAAAATGCCATGAAGCCTTAAAAGAGCGCCTTGAAAATAAACGTTATCAACTGTTTAAACAAGGGGACAGTAACAGAACTGCCATTATCGAAGCATTTAAGAAAACGGATAGAGGAGTCCTTTTGGGGACGGATTCCTTTTGGGAAGGCGTTGATGTTGTAGGGGATTCTTTGCGGTGTGTCGTGATTGTAAAATTACCCTTTAGAGTTCCAAGCGAGCCTATTATTGAAGCCAGAACCGAAGAGATTCTTAAAAATGGGGGGAATCCTTTTTTTGATTATGCAATCCCTAACGCTATTGTGAAATTTAAACAGGGATTTGGTCGATTAATTAGAAGTCAAAGAGATCGGGGATGCATCATTTGCTTGGATACGCGTCTGGTGAAGAAAAATTATGGAAGGCTATTTTTAAATAGCCTACCAAACTGTTCCTCTGCATTTTTAGATCAAGCCTTACTATGGCCGAAACTCGAAGAATTTTACAAAAAAACCTACCCTCTCACTAAGGAGCTTGGCATAAGTCAAAGATAAGTTCTTAGAATTTAAAAATTCCGGCAATTAATCCAATTAAACAAAAGCCGATCAGAAGAAATCCTGCGTTGACTAGAAAACGCATCAACGATTTATATCCCCATAGAAAAGAAGAAAATTGTGTGGTTGCTATAAAAGCTAACCAGACCCAAAATCCGACCAATAGGCCTTTCCAAGGGCTATTTGCATTAAAGTAAACGACAAGATAGTTGATGGAGTAAGCAATCATTAAAGAGATAATTGCTTCACCAAAATAAGCTAAGGTCTGAGAAAGCTTTAATCCAAATGAATGCTCTCTTTCATGAAATCGTGGCTTTCCAAATAGTCGAGGCGAGTACCAGATGCTTCCCAGGACAAAGTAGGCAGCTGCTGAAAGGATGACGGCTACATAGCTTAATGAAATGAAATGAAAAAACATACAGACTCCTTTTTTATCTAATTAGATACTGCATAACATTTGACAATATTATAAAGAAGTGTAAAAAGAAGAATAGACTTTCTTTCGAATAGGACCATTAAATTTAACGAGGTTAATTTTATGAAGCATTCCTTAAAGTTAAGGTTTTCACTATTAGCTTTGGTGATGATTCCTTTGCTAAATGCACAAGGAACCTATTATCCCGATTATCACTATGATTATGAATCCCAAGTTGCCGCCAGGGGTGGTGGAGGCCGAGAAGGGGGAGCGGGCCGAGAAGGGGGAAGAGAGGGTAATAGAGGGGGAGATAGAGGTTTTGACCAGGGTCATCAAGATATGAATGCCTATTCTCATGGATTTCAAAGAGGAAATGCTTATGGAGAAAATCAAGGAGGCGGCGCAGTCGTTGTCCCAACAACTCCAGCATACCCTTATAATGCACCACAATATCCTTCTCAATATAATTATCCACAACAAGGGCAGACTAATATGCCAGGTCAGCCGATGAATCATCCCTAAGAATCCATTGGGTGGCTTTCCTATGAGGAAGTTGAGCAATTTGCTCGAGTTCTTGAGTATTGGAATGGATGACAGCAAAATGTGAAGAAAGGGCTTCGATGATTTTGTTTTTGAACTGCTCCGGATGATTGAAGTGGTCGGAGAGTTTACAAAGAAAATAGGAATGGTCGCGGTCTTGCCGATATGTGGGGCGTTTGGAAGGGAGGGTGAGGTAATCCATCATTTGAGGGTTGTAATCCCATAGCAACGAGCTATGATGAAGCCAGCGCCCTTTTGTGATTGATTGCGCATTCCCTCCAAACTTTCTGTTTCCAAGAACATAGTCATTCTCCCTCATTTGAAAATGATCCGAAGAAAAGACTGGGCGATAAAATTCCTCTGTCCATTTCATAATGGAAACTGGATAAGGAGCCACGGGAAGCACATTTGCGTTACAGATGAAAGTGGAAAAAATCGTTTTAGGATCGATGAGGACTGTGCCGCCACCACTGAATCTTCGAATGACAGGGATGGGTTTATCTTTAAGTCTCTTAAGGCAAACCATTTGATCGAGTTTGCTCGATATTCCCATGACAATTGCTGCCGGAGATCCCTGGTTGATGAGGCACCAGCAACGGGTATCACATCTCAACAAAGCTTCTTCCCACAAAAGCTGTTGATAGATAGAGACATTCTCTAGATAAACAAGATGAATGCTGGGTAGCTTATCCATCATTATGACATTCATGAGAACATCTCGCATTGTCTTGTTTTGCGCGTGTGATTGCAATCATTAAAATGGAGATGTCAGCAGGGGAAACTCCTGAAATCCTCAGCGCTTGCCCGAGATTTTGTGGTTTAATGAGATTGAGTTTCTGTCTAGCTTCATTTCTAAGACCGAGAACGTGGCTGAAATCGAAGTCTGAGGGAATATTGATGTTTTCTACGTGTTCTAGGCGCTCAATCTCTATCATTTGTCGGTCGATATACCCTGCATATTTTAGTTGGAGCTCGATTTGGAAATTGATTTCTTTTCCGTGATCGATCATGGCATCGGGATATTCATTTAGAAGTGACTGGTAATCTAGTTCAGGTCGGCACATGAGCTGCGAAAGAGAGCAGCCTTTGCCATCTAACTGCTTATAAATTTTAGTTAGCCGTTGACACTCCTTAGAGATCAGTTCTTTTTTAAGGCATAGCCGGTCATAGCGTGTCTGATCAATCATCCCAATTTCATATCCATAGTGACGTAGGCGGAGATCGGCATTGTCTTGGCGAAGAAGGAGGCGGTGTTCTGCTCGACTTGTAAACATGCGATAAGGCTCGTCCAGCTTTTTTGTGCAGAGGTCATCGATCATCACCCCAATATAAGCTTCGGAGCGACGAAGAATCAAAGGAGGCTTCTTCATGACCTTCTTTGCAGCGTTGATTCCTGCAATGAGTCCTTGCGCTGCCGCTTCTTCATAACCCGATGTGCCGTTAATTTGTCCTGCCAAAAATAAGCCGGAGATCGTTTTGCATTCAAGTGAAAAATCGATCTGTCCGCTAACGACATAATCGTATTCTATGGCATACGCTGGGCGCATGATTTCTGCATTTCTTAATGAGGGAATACTATGGATAAAAGCAAGTTGCACATCAAATGGAAGTGAGGAGGAAACCCCATTGACATAAATTTCTTCGGTTTTTAATCCTTCGGGTTCAAGAAAAATCTGATGCCGTTCCTTGTCTGAGAAGCGAACAATTTTATCTTCAATAGAAGGACAGTAACGAGGGCCAATTCCTTTTATCTTTCCAGAGTACATGGGAGAACGGTGAATGTTGTTAAGGATGATTTCCTTTGTCGCTTCAGTTGTATAGGTGATGTGACAGGAAACTTGAGGAAGTCGGGGAATATCCTGATCATCGAAGGAAAACCTGATCCCCTCTTCTCCAGGCTGTTCTTCAGTTAGGGAAAAATCGATAGAACGTTTATTAACTCGAGGGGGCGTTCCTGTTTTTAGACGCCCTAGCGTTAGACCATATTTTTCTAAGCTTGTTGACATTCCTACTGAGGGTTGATCTCCTGCTCTCCCACCGGAATAATTGGTCTCTCCTATATGGAGAAGGCCTCTTAGGAATGTTCCTGAGGAAATCACACAGGTCTCGCACTCGTAAGTGATTCCTTCTTTTGTGATGACGCCTTGGATAGCATCATTGCTAACGATGATGTCTTCAATAGTTCCTTGTTTGATATCCAGGTTTGCTGTTTTCTCAAGTCGGTGCTTCATTTCTATTTGATAGGCATACTTATCCGCTTGGGCGCGTGGGGCCCAGACAGCAGGTCCTTTCGTAGAATTTAACATACGGTATTGGATGCCTGTGACATCGATGACTTTGCCCATCTCTCCGCCTAGTGCATCGATTTCGCGGACCATGTGCCCTTTAGCAACTCCTCCAACAGCTGGATTGCAGCTCATTTTGGCAATTGTGTCGAGGTTCATGGTCAGAAGAAGTGTTTTTGAACCCATGCGTGCGGCTGCTAAAGCTGCTTCGCAACCAGCATGTCCTCCTCCAATAACGATGACATCATAACGAAATGGAAACTTCCACATAATAATAAAAACAGTTTAAGGGTTTGTAGATGATGAGGTTGAAAAGTCGTTACAGAAAAAGATAAAGATGTCGTCTTGAAAGGGAGTTGTCTCAAAGTATAATAACCTAAGTCCTATGAGAACGAACGATTTCTCTAGGACTCAGGTTAAGAGTGGGCGAAATAGACCGAAAAAGGCCTATTTTCCCTTGTGCCGATCACGTCGGCTGCGCTTCTTGCGCTTATGCTTTGCAATTTTATACTTGCGCTTCTTTTTAACAGAAGACATATTCTCTCCAATAGTAATTCTACATTAAAAGATGTTGAATTCGGCAGACTCTACATGATCATAGAGATATTGGAAAAAAAAGTAAAGAACATTGAATTTGTTCTTTCTAACCTGAGTTTTGGTTTTACTAATTAATATTCAGATCTCTGTGGCTCTGTGGTGAAGTGATTGGAATCATACGCTTGATCGTAAACGAAAAATGTATTACAATTGTATTACACATGCAAAATGATAGGGGTAAAATGAGAATGCTAAGTCTACGTTTAGACGAAAAGACTGAAAAGGAACTCAATTACATTAAATTGACTCTGAATGAAAATCAAAGTTTAGTGGTAAAGGAAGCGATCCATGCTTATTACGAAACTTTAATAGCAGAGGAAAGTCTCAAATCGTCGGCAGATATTTTTATAGCTTCAGGATATATTGGAAGTTTTAAAGCTGAAAAAGATCTATCCAATAATTATAAAAAAAAACTGACAAAAGGCTTAAAAAGAAAACATGGAATCAAATAAACAAAATTTTATCATGATTGATACAGGCTTTTTTGTTGCTCTGGGGAATGCATCCGACCAAAACCATAAAAAAGCAGTTGCTCTATTAGGTAAGTTACCGCAAAAAAAATGGATTACAACATGGCCTGTACTAACCGAAGTTTGTTATTTGCTTTTGAAAGCCTCTCACAATGTTCTGACATTATTTCTAAAAAATTATGAAGATAAAGCTTTTGAAGTATTTGATTTAATACATCTGCATGCTTACAAACTGAAAGTTCTTATGGAAAAATATCGGGAGTTACCTATGGACCTAGCAGATGCATCCCTTGTTATTTTGGCAGAAGATCTTGGTCATGGAACAATCGTTTCTACCGATGTTAGAGATTTTAGAACTTATAAATGGAAGAATCAAAAGCCTTTTCACAATCTGTTTGAAACGCATTAATCATAGAGTCTAATTAATATTTAAATAGATGTACTCAAAAATTGTTTATTTCCTAATGCTTTGCGTTGAACTTTTTTTCCAATAATTACCTAAAATATTTAAAAATTAATACTTAAAACTACCTGTCTTTATTAAATATTTACATATTATTTACTTGATTATAATTATTTAATTTATTAGAATCTACTTATTAAATTGAATTTAAACGTAATAAATAATAAAGATAATATGAGTACAATACAAAATATCTCTCTCTCTACGGCCGAACTAAATCCATTACCTGACGTGCCAGAGGATGTGAAAAAACTGTTAGAAGAAGGTGTATTGGAAGATCTCACTGAAAGGATAAGAAATTGCCAAGTCAAATGTTTTGGTAGAGATTCGGTTATTGAATGGATTGCGGATCATGTCCCTACATCCAAATCTAATGCAATGCTTCTTACAGGTAATCCTGGGATAGGGAAGACGGTCGTGATTGATTATCTCGCTCATGTCATTCTTCATAAAAAAATGTTTGGTTTAACCAATAGACGCGTATTCATTTTAAAAAAAAGTCCGGTAAGAGCTTTAGAAATCCTGAATAATCAGTATCGTGATTCTTGTATTGTTGTTTGTGATGAATTTCATGCGTTGATTTCTTCAGGACCATCTTCAAACACCCAACAATCTAGCGACACAAAAAAAGATAGTCCTGATGACATAAAAAAAGTGATTGACGGGACACAAGTTCCCTTTATTGGTTTGACAGATCGCCCCTCACTTTTTTTAACGGATGCAGCTTGGAGAAGGCGTTTGCAACTTTTATCTCTCACAGAAATGGATGTGAACAGTGCATGTGAGTTGTTATTCCCCTTTATGGAAGATATTGCAAATGTCGCTCAAAACACACTTAAAGCCCATTTAGGGGAAAATTCAATTATACCCACTATCTCAATAGATAAGAAAGCTTTAGATATGGCTGTGAAATTATCCTCAGTTCTTCTTCGGGAGTTTCAGTTACCCGGAAAAGTCTTTAGTATTCTTGAACCAGCTGTTTTTAGTTTTATTCGTTCAGTTATTAGTGATCATGCAAAAAAGAAAACTTCTTTACCCGAATCTATTGTAATCACAGCTGAAGATGTTTTAAAAAAATGCCAGGAAGCTCCCTTCAATAAAACCAAAGATGAGTTGAATTTACTTTTAAAGGAAGCTGAGATTAAAGCCTTAAGCCCGCCTATTCCAGGAACACTTTCTCTTTGCACAAACAATCTAGCTGTGCATGCGCGTATGGGGTTATTAGAAAAAATTCAGGAAAGAGACCTTGAAGTTTCAAAAACTTTAAATTCGTTAGCGAGGCCAAAATTGAATTCTGTGTTGCTCAAAGGTAAAGCAGGAGTGGGGAAGACTGCATTTGTTAACCATCTTGCAATCATGATAGACGAAGGTACCGTTCCAGATTGCCTAAAAAATAAACAGATCTTATCTTTGAACGTTAACGATCTCATAGAGGCTCTATCGTCTAAAATATCGATCAATGATTTCACTAAAGACTTAGAGGATCATGGACACCGCTTTATTTTCTTTATTGATGAAATGCATATTTTTCTAAATGCAAAAGTGAATGATAATCCGCTTGTTGATTTTTTTAAAGATTATATATGTAATGGAAAACTGAGTATTATTGGAACATCAACACCTCAAGATCTTGACAAGGTCTCTTCTTTTAAGGAGGAATCGATTCAAAGTCGTTTTGAAATTGTGGAACTCCTTGAGCTATCTTATACTGATTCGGTAAAACTAATTGAGGAGTCTGAAGAGAGTATTATAAAAAATTATTCAGAGCACTTTTCAAAAAATTTCAAATTTGAAAAAGGGACATGGAATTCCGCAGTGAAGTCAGCTACTTTCTATCTTCCAGATGAAGCGCGACCGAGAAGCGTACATAAAATTGTTGAGGGAACAGCTGTTGATGTTGTAAAAAACAATCCTGGACACTCCGAAGTGACAATGAGCGCTAAAGATATTGAGGAGCACTGCAGAAAGAATTATAGAAAGGGTCTTTTTGATAGAGCATGGAAGGTTTTAAACAATAAATATCAAAAATGTTCGAAGATATCAACTGTTGCGGTATCGGCCTTCTATACTCTCATATTTGTATTTAGCATTTATAACCAATTCACCAGTTGGATTAATCCTAGACTGTAGTAGACATAATGGAATCACGCTTCCTTAACCAGGGAGGCGTAAAGTGAAGCCAAAAAAAAGGCTTACTCCTAAAATCGGAGTAAGCCATGACCCATTATGCTGGATTAGATGTTTCCATGAATACAACTTTTATTTGCATTGTCAATGAAAAAGGCAAAGTAGATCCCATGACAAATAAAAAAAAGCCTCATTGATTTTTCAAATCCTGAAAGACTATATTCAAATCGTTGCGCTTTGACACAATTTTGCATTTCAATTGTTATGCTTGTTTGAAAATTTTATTGATCTAAAAATTTGATTTTCTTGAATGTGCCGGATAAATCCGGCAATAACAAGCGCAGGCTAAAGCCTACGCTACATAAGTGGTCTATCACTTCATCAGCCAGTATTACAAATTCTTTTACTAAAAAATTGAATTAAGAAAAAGGGCCTTTTTGTTTTTTTTGGGCAAGGGCACGGGCAAGGAAATGAATTATGCAAGATGTCTATGGAATGAAGTGCTTGATACTTAAACAAAAAAAATTAACACTCAGGTATTTAAGATAATCGATGCTTAAAAAATTCTTCAACATGGAAAACCATGCAGTCCGGATTTATAGCGCTGCTTATTTTAGCTGCAATCCATCTCTTTGCTAATCAGAGCAAAGTTTTAGGTTGGGTATGGCATGGACGTTTTCTTTCTTTTGCCTCATACCATTTCCAAAAAATAAATTCATAATACAGCCCAATTTCTAGAGCACAA
>JBEPVL010000007.1:0-65960 GCA_041691035.1 Chlamydiota bacterium | reverse complement strand
CAGTTTATTAGATAAAAAAATAAACTACCACAGAGACCACAGAGACCATAGAGAGGGGTCTTATAGTTGAGGTGTAACGCCACTAAAATTTTTAAACAAAGAAAATGTGAGGACGGAGGTATTGTGCCGGATAAATCCGGCAATAACAAGCGCAGGCTAAAGCCTACGCTACAATTTATTAGATAAAAAATAAACTACCACAGAGACCATAGAGAGGGGTCTTATAGTTGAGGTGTAACGTCACTAAAATTTTTAAACAAAGAAAATGTGAGGACGGAGGTATTGTGCCGGATAAATCCGGCAATAACAAACGCAGGCTAAAGCCTACGCTACAATCATATCTACAGATCTTTTTAAGATCACTATTTTTTTAAGGAGTTAAAAAATGCATCGATATCAATGAGGCCACTTTGTTGCAAGATGATACAGATGATCGCAAGAGGGCACACCCAGCGGACAAAGAAGAGCCAAGGATGAAAGAGCCAAGTTAATTTGGTTCCGGAATTGAATTCCTCCTGACTCATTTGAGAAGGAAGCCACCACCCTGCAAAAGTAGCGATTAAAAGACCACCAATGGGAAGGAGCCAAAGGGAAACAAGGTCGTCGATGGTTTTGAAAAAAGTTTTACCATAAATCACTGGCCAATTGGCAAATAAAGTGTCTGTATTGGAGAGAGCGCTAGGAATACCAAAAATACAACAACTCACAGCAGTCACCCAAACAGCCTTATGTCTAGTCCATCCAAATAGATCGGTAAAGTTGGCAGCAACGACTTCAACTAAAGCAACAGCGGAAGTCAATGCCGTAAAGACGAATAAAGTAAAAAATGCTGTTGAGATAAAAAGAGCACCCGGAAGTTGAGCAAATAAAACTGGCAATGTTTTGAAGACTAATCCCAAGCCAGCCTGGGGTTCTAATCCAAAAGTGAAGATGATGGGAAATATCATCAATCCCGCTAAGATGCAGACGAAAATAATCATTAAACCAATAATTCCAGCAGTTTTGGGGATGTCATCTTTCTTACGCATGTAGCTGCCGTAGGTCAACATGATCCCTTGACCCAAACTAAGGTTGAAAAATGCTAACCCTAAAGCATCGATAGCTGCGGAAGGTTTGAACCGCGAGGGGTCTGGGTAGAGTATAAAGTAGAAGCCTTCCCAAAATCCACTTAAAGTTGTGGCATAAACGCACATCGCAATCAAAATAGATAGAAGTCCGATAGTCATAAACTTACTCCAGTACTCAATTCCCTGGCGTACGCCTCGGTAGACAACAGCAGCTGTGAGTGCAGTGAAAGCAAAATGCCAGAAGAGGGTGATGTCGGCTGAGGAGGAGATGATGTCAAAGAGGCCAGAAATTTCCTGTGCTGAACGCCCAATATAAAACTGGCTTAAGGACATGAGAACATAATTAAGGCCCCAGCCAGCCAATACACTATAGAAAGACATGATTAGAAATGAAGACGCGACGCCTAACCAACCGACAAACTTCCAAAAAGCGGAGTTATTGGCTAAAACGGCAAAAATCCCTACCGCCCCCCTCTGGGCTTTACGGCCAAGGACAAGCTCTGCGATGAAGATAGGGACGCCAATAAAAAAAGTGCAAAACATATAAACAAAAACAAAAAGACCGCCACCATTTTCTCCAGTGACGTAAGGGAACTTCCACAACGTTCCTAATCCTACCGCTGAGCCAACAGCAGCCAAGATAAAACCCAGATGTGATCCCCAATGTTCTCTTTGTTTATGCATAGGAAGGACTCCATTTCAAAAAAATATTTTTACAATAAGTCAATAGAGTCAGTGATGGTATCATAGAAATCAGCTGTTGACAACAGTTATTTTTTCTTTTATGCTCTCTTACTTTAAAGATAGGATTCAACTATGATGCTCATCTCTCTATTTGTTGAAGCTGGGGTTATTGGGATTGTCTGCATTATCTTTTTAATTTTATTTGTCGTTGCTGGCATTCGACAAATTCTTAAAGACAAAGATTAAAGTATGTTGAAAGTAATCGAAGAAGAGTCCCCTTGGTATAAAAATGGACTTCATTTTAAATGCACAGAATGCGGACAGTGTTGTACTGGAGCTCCGGGCTATGTCTGGGTCGGTGAAGAGGAAGTCGAGGAGATGGCAAAATTTTTAAACATTTCTGTTGAAGAATTTTCTCGCCGCTACCTCCGTAAGGTATTGGGACGCCTCTCTCTTTTAGAAAATCCAAAAACATATGACTGTGTATTTTTAAAAGAAAAAAAATGTCAACTTTATAAAGCTAGACCAAAACAATGTCGCACCTATCCTTGGTGGCCTGCTCTTTTAAAAACAGAAAAGGATTGGATCGATGCTGCGGAACACTGTGAAGGGATAAATGCTGAGGCGCCAATTGTCCCTTTTGAAGTGATTGAACATCAGAGATTGATCCAAGAAGGAAAAATCCCCTATGATGTCCAAAACAACGAATGAGAATGTATTTGTCATTGGCTCTGGAAAAGGTGGCGTCGGGAAGTCTACGCTTGCTGTTAACTTAGCAATCGCTTTATCTCAAAGAGGGATGAAGATAGCCCTCTTAGATGCGGACATCTATGGCCCTTCTATCCCTACTATGCTCGGCCTAAGACGTCTCTCCCCTCCTATCATAAAAGGACCTGATGGACACAATCACATTCAACCCTTTACAAAGTTTGGGATTCAAATTCTTTCTATCGGCTTTTTTTTAGAGGAAGCAAGATCTGCTCTTTGGCGTGGTCCCGTTGTTCACTCAGCATTACAAAAAATGCTTACCGATGTTGAGTGGGGTGAAATCGACCTTTTACTCATCGATCTTCCACCGGGAACAGGCGATGTTCTCATCTCCCTCTCGCAACTGTTGACAATCACTGGCTCAATCATTATTACTACCCCTCAAGAGGTTGCTGTTGTAGATGCAGCCAAGATGATTCATGCTCTTCAGCAACTTGATATTCCATTGAATGGACTGATAGAAAATATGGCTGGGTTTACCTGTCCGAATACACATCAAACTTATTCCTTATTTGGATCCAGTCGTGGACAATCTTTAGCAGATCGTTTTGGACTCTGCTTTCTGGGATCTATTCCCTTTATTCCAGCTATTCGAGAGGGAGGAGATGAAGGCAAGCCCTATTCTAGTCAACTCAATCCCACCACCTCATTTAGTTTCGATCAGATTGCGGAAACTTTTTGCAAATTGGTTCTTTTTTCTAACTCAAACCCCTTCTTATTACCATGATGAAAACAACACAAGCCAACTATCCATTTGATACCACCACTTCTTTAAATATTCAGCAGTGGTTAACAGAAGACTATGATGTGGAGACACGTACCTTTATTCACTTTCTTATGGAAAGTGATCCGCAATCACTCTCCGATGCATTTTTCTCCTCCCTCTCATTTGGAACGGGAGGATTAAGAGGAATTGTTGGTGTTGGAACGAATCGGATGAATGGCTACACTGTCAGAGCGGCTACACAAGGATTAGCCAACTACATTAAAAGGAAAACAGAAGATTCTCGTCGCTCTGTCATTATCGCTTATGACTGCCGTCTCTCCTCTCGCTATTTTGCTGAAGAGACTGCCAAAGTTTTAGCAAGTAACCACATCCATGTCTATCTCTTCAAAGAATTACGTCCCACACCGCTTTTATCTTTTGGATGCAGGCATCTCAAGTGCATTGCGGGAGTGATGATCACAGCCTCGCATAATCCCTCCGAATATAATGGATATAAAGTGTACTGGTCAGATGGGGCTCAAATCGTTTCCCCACATGACTTAGGAATCATCAAAGAGGTGAGAGCAATTAAACTACCTAAAGAAGTTTTTTACAATGAATCGCTGGATTCAAATTACATTCACCCATTAGAAACTGAAATTGACGAAGCGTATGTTGCCTCTATGCATCACTTACAGCACTACCCCTCTTTCAATCAAACCTACGGAAATAGTCTGAAAATTGCTTACACGAGTTTGCATGGCACTGGTATCACACTTTTACCTAAGCTACTTGCAAACTGGGGATTTAACACTATCAGCCTTGTCAGAGAACAATGTGAGCCAAATGGAACATTTCCCACAACAAAATCGCCAAATCCCGAAGATCCTTCAGCTATGGAGATAGGCAAGAAAGTGATGCTTTTAGAACAGTGCGATCTTCTCTTGGCAACCGATCCAGATGCCGATCGAGTTGGTTTAGCTGTCTACCATCAAGGCAAAGCTGTATTACTAAATGGGAATCAAATTTCAGTGCTTTGTTTAGAGCATATTTGCCAAGCTAGAGAAAAGAGTCACTCCTTTCCCAAGGGAGCAGCATTTATTAAGACAATAGGCACAACAGAAATGTTTCAATCGATTTGTGATCGCTACCAAAAGCCTTGTTTTAACGTCCTTACTGGGTTTAAATATATAGGAGCGATGATCCATGCCTGGGAAACGCACAATGATCCTTATCAATTTATTTTTGGTGGAGAAGAATCCTTTGGTTATCTTTTGGGATCTGAAACACGAGATAAAGATGCTCTCATCTCCAGTGCCCTAATTTGTGAAGTTGCTTTACAGGCAAAATTAAAAGGAAAGACGCTTGTTGATCTGCTTCATGAACTTTATGAAAGGGAGGGTATTTATCAAGAAAAATTGCTAGCACTCAATTTCGATGATTCAAAATTAGGTAAAGAGTCGATACAAACATTGATGAAAACCCTCAGAGGCTCTCCCCCACAATCGATTTGTGGTGTTCCTGTAATCATTAACGAAGATTATTTAAGCTCCTCACGTCATTTCCTCAAAAAAAACCATTTTGAAAAAATCACTTTGCCCATTTCAGACGTTATCGTCTTAAGATTAGAAGACGAAACCAAGGTAATGATCCGACCTTCTGGAACAGAACCTAAAATGAAAATTTATTGCGGAACTGTGCAGAAAAAATTTTCATCCATTCCAGAGGGAATTAACTCCTGTCTTGAGCATTGCGAGAAAATATTAAACGAAATTCAAACACTCATGTATTAATTTCTTTTACCACAGAGCCACAGAGATCACAGAGGGTGTAGAGGTTAATGAAAGAGGTTTTATGAGTAAATGTATTGAGAATAACAAATTAACAGAACAAATCATAGGAGCAGCTATTCAGGTTCATCGAGAGCTTGGTCCAGGACTATTAGAATCTACTTATGAAGCTTGTTTATACTATGAACTTTCCTTAAATGGCTTAAAGCTAGAAAAGCAAAAAGCTATTCCCATTTTTTATAAAGGAATTAGACTAGATGTTGGATATCGATTAGATTTGGTCGTTGAAGATCTCGTGATTGTCGAAATCAAATCCATTTCAGAACTCTTACCCATTCATGAAGCACAACTTTTATCCTTCTTGAAACAAATGGGTGGGGGAATAGGACTTTTAATCAATTTTAATGTAAAGCTTTTGAAACAGGGTATTCGACGTCTAATTATCTAACTTTTTCTGCTTTCTTCCTTCCTCAGTGATCTCTGTGCCTCTGTGGTAAATTAATACATGAGTGTTTGAATTTACCACAGAGCCACTGAGATCACAAAGGGTGTAGTTGTACTGTGGTAAAAAAATTAGATGATCTAGGGTATTTTATACCGTCGTTTTTATTTAACCATTTCGAATATTATCCTTATTAGAAATTAAAAAAAGGGTAATGAAATGGAATTCACTAGCTATCTATCTTTTTATGAATCACGCATACAAGCTGACTTTTATCAAGAAAATTCTAACAATTCGTCCATTGAAGAGATGTGTGATCAAGAATTAAATGACTTATTAATGGATCTACCTGAACAGCAAAGAACTGAATACAAGCAAAGGCTGAGGTCATTGACAGATGAAGGCAATAAGCAAATTGAAGAATTGAGAGCCAATCCTGATCCTTTGGGCATCTTTAACCAAAAAATAATATCGATTAAAAGTAGCTGTAGAGAATCGACTTTAGGGATCAGGGAAGAAATTAACCAATACAAATCTAGCCGTCTTACAATGAATCATAAATTGGACAGTTTAGAAGATAGGATTAAACAGCGTGCCTTTAAGCCATTGTTTTGGAAAAGTATTGACGATTTAGAACAATTCAATAAGATTCAAGATATGCATATGACTCATGCTTTAGCTACAACAGGTAAAGTTTTAGACCTTCCTTTTGTTTTAGCATTCAAAGCTGGGGCTTCAGTCGCTACAAAAGGCGCAGATGTTGTTAAAGACCTTTGTCATAGTCATCCTTCTATCGATAATAAATGTGAGCAGATTAAGGATGTTGGCTCTGAGCTTTTTGAAGGAGCTGTCAATTTGATACCTGATTTTGCTAAAGAAATTGCTTCTACTATTAAAGACAAGGCAAATCAAACCCTAGCCACTTATAGAATCGTTGCTGAGGAGCAAACAAAAGACAATGAAGAGCGTTTAGGAATCCCAAGAGAAATGAGTGAACGTTACTATAATGAGCTTCCAAGCGCAGTTTTAGGAACTGTTAGCATAGGAAAAGCAGTGACATTCGGAGGTAAACAAATAGCTAAAAAATCGGCTTCCTCATTAACAAAAAATTATATTAGCAATCATTAGGATAAACATGGAATTTCAATTAGCTCCCATAAGCCATTCAACAGTAAATGTTGAGCCTGTTAATCAAGCAAATTCAGTGATATTTTCCCCTTTTGCTGGTCCTGTGATTTTATCTTCACTTAAAAATGCTTCTCAGGAACTTCAAAAGCAAACACAAACAATGGCAGATGAGCTCCAAGAAAATCAAAGAATGCTTGAAACAACCATCCCAAAACTAGAACAAAAGCTTGGCGACTTAAAAGCTGCCCTTGAATTAGCCAAAGGGGAAAGAAAGAATCTAGAAATTGGACATCAGACTTTAGTTAACAGCCTTCTTAAGCATATTGAAACTCTAAATACAGCTTTAAGTAATGCCAAAGCAAGACGGGATCAATTAGAAGCCGAATTTGACTCACTAACGCAAACAATTGCGCATTTAAATTCCCCCGCTTTCAACCAATTTGAAATGCATAAATACTATACTGATTTAGGATGGTAAAAATGTTACAAAATCTCCCCAATCAAAATATGTTACTGCAAGCCCATATGCGAGCATCGCAACAACTACTCGCTCAAGCTGAATCAAGTCAGTCTGTAGTTATTAGCTCGACCAATCAAGTTAATTCTTCGCTTGTTTCCCTTGAAGCAGAAAGCAAAGATTTGCAAAATCAGCTTGATAGTGAAGCAAAGAAAAAATCTGAACTGATAACTAACCAAGATAACGAAACCCAAAATTTAAAATTAAAAATTTTAGATTTTGAAACAGAATTGAATCAATTGAATCAGGAAGTTGCGCAATTTTTGACTAAAAATGCAGAATTAAAAAAGCAAATTGATTATCTAAAATCAATTCCAGGAAGAAATCAGCGCTGGGTAATGGAAGGTCAAAGGCAAAAGGAAGCTAAAAGAATAGCTAGCCAAGGGAATTACCAGGTGGGTTATGTATCTGTACCCCGTGATGCTCCTGATTTCAATAATCGTTAGATGAAGACATAATTTCCTAAAAACACTTCAGAGAAGGTTGAAATTTTTTAATTCTTGTGCAATTGCAAAGAGCTCGCTTTTGTTTAGGCAATTAAATTTTTGTTTAATATTTTCTAAGTAGTGCTCAACAGTCCGTTTTGTGATTCCAAGGGCTTCGCTAATTTCTCTTGCTGACTTTCCCTTTAATAGTTGTAGGATGCAGTCAGACTCTCGTTTGGTGAGTTGAATATCGGTAAATGCATCGAGTAAACCCATTTGGCGCATGAGTTTTTGAATTTTTTCCTTTTCTGTATGAGAAAATAGATTGGGATTAACTTTATGGAAATGGGATCCCATTAAGTCCCCGAGATTAAGAAGGTAGGGTTCCATTTTTTTTGAATGCTCTGACCATTCTTGAAGAAAATAATCGCTAAAACTCATGAAAGCATGAAGGTGACGAGAAAATAGTGTATTTAAAAGTGCATTTTTCTTAGAACTCGAATAGAAAAAAATATGAGCGACATCTCCTTGCTTTTTAAAAATGCACAGATAATTGGAAAATCCAAATGAATTCTCAATAACCTTTATTGATTTATAATAGGGTTCGAAAAATTTATCTTGGTAGTAATCTTGTGTAATAATCACCTGATTATGTTTATAATTATCAGGATGGCAGATAAAAGGATTAAATTTATAATGTTGGTTTGAAAAATACTCATTACCGACTTCGGGTCGATTACTCACTTGAAATCCGTGACCACTTGGCATTGTGACTGAATAAAAAAAGCCGTCGAGGCAAAAACAGTCTTCTAGTGGCTTTGTAATTTTATTGAGTTGGTTACTCAGTTGAGATGAATAGAAATTAAGAAGGGTGTCTTCTTTTCCCATAAATTTTCTCCATAGAAAGAACTAATTATAAACTGCAATCAACTTAATAGCAAATTAAAAATTGAATAAAAAAATTTAAATTTTGTTCACTATTGGTATTTTATACCCTAATTTTAATTCTTATTGGAATGCATAATCTGATCATAAAAGAAATTATATCTCAAAATTAGGTGATTATGCAGTTTTTATTATCAACATTAACCCAATCAGCTCAAGAAAGCAATCAAGCACCCTTGATGCTTAAATTAATCAACCATCCCACTGATACTTCTTTCCAACTTTACGTTGCTGAAGTTTTGGAGGAGCTTGGGGAAATCTTATTAAAGTATAAGCTTATTTCAAACGATCCTCTGTCAGTGAAGATTCAAGATTGGGGGAAGAAAGTGTTATTATATGATTTTAAAGAAGAATATGAATCGCTTGACTTGATGAAACGGATTGCAGAAATCCGATTAAGTGAACTTATCCAAACCATTCTTGTTGACCATATTTTAAAAACGCCTCTTTACGACCCTGTCCTACTTGAAACAGAGTGGACCTGCGAAAAACTCTATGTCGACTCGAGTCATTTAGCAACTATTCCTTATAAGACCCATGCATTAGCAAAGGAGATTCTAAATTGGGTACAACCACTTATTGCGAAGCCGAACGTGGAAGAAAATGCCATCGAAGTAAGTCATTTTAAAAGCTCACCTCAAGGACGCGTGATTATTGATATTTATAACCTGTCAGCAGATCTTTTACTGTCTGCACACAATCTTGCCGTAGTGACGAAACAAGTTTCAATGGCACAAGATCGATCTTTAATTGTTTCTAAAAGGGTAAAGGAAGAGACTGAAGCCAAATTGGAAGAGGCTCATCAAATGGTTAAAGAAACACGTCAGCAACTCATGACAAGAATTGAAGACTCTGAAGCAACCCAAATGGCCGAAGTGAATACTTTAAATCAAATTGTAGAAGGATTGAAGATTGATGTTACCTGTGTTAAAGATGACCTCAAAGAAGCTAAAGTACTTTTAGCTAAGTCAGAAAGTAAAAATAAAGAAAATGAAGAGAAGATCGGCGGCCTGAACAAAAGTCTTGATGAGGTGCGGAGACAAAAACAAAACAAAAATTGTGTCATTCAATAGACATGGCGGGAGAAAAAAATGTCGGGTCCAGATTATTCTAGAACAGTCACAGAAGTTCAGAGTCTAGTAGAACAGTTTAGTGGGCACCTAAACCTAATTAATAGAGTAGAGGAAAGTTCTAATGATGTAATACAAGAACCAGAAAAACCGATAAGAGAAGAGTTAGAGTCGTTATTTCAAGAAATAGTGATTCCAGGGAATTTAGAAGATGCGCAAAGAGCTCAGGTGATTGCTTGGGAGAGAGAATTCTTTCCTCGATTTTTCCCCTTGATTGATCATCCTACTTTTAATGTAGTTCCAACGATTCATCTAGCGATTTTTATTGGCCGCACTTTCGAATCTTTCTTTTTGACTACTGATGATATAGACATTTTGGTCAATCTCGATCGCTTCCACACATCTTTATCAAAGCTTTTACAACGCATGCTTGGAAGTAAGTCTTCGGAAGAAGTTAACGATTATATTACAAAGACCCTGCAATACCAAGATGAATACCCTAGAATAAAATCACAGGTACAAAGAATCAAACAACTTTTCCGAAACCTAAGGCAAATTCTCCTAGAAAATGCGCATGGTATAAATGAGCAGATTGAAAACCAAATAAGCCAACTTGAGAATCGAACTCTCTTCACCATTCGTCATATTAGAAATCAAGAAATTCAATTAAATTCGCATTTTGAAGTAATTGAGCAAATGATTAATCAGTTGGAGAGCACCTTAAATGATAGTTTAGAAAATGCTACAAGGGTTTGTGGGAAGGGCGATGCAATCAACAATAAACTTATAAAAAAGCTAGACGACTGTTATGAACAGCTTAATTCCATCTGATGAAATGATCCATTACATTCTTATGCGCCATCAAGGGCTCCTTAATCCGGAAATAACTCTTGAAAGTTGTCGAAAAGAAGGTGAGGAGATGTTGAAAGCTGAAGGAGCTCATCTTAACAAACAGCTTGTGAACAGACATCAAGAAGCCAAAGATGATGGAAATAGCTATCTTTCAGAACTATCAGAGATAGACCATACTCATCAATTATCTCTTGCTATGACTAAAATAAAACCAAAAATTGAGTTTGTCAAACAGGAAATCCTAAAATTAAAGACTGAGTTGAGTGAAGGCAGCTTGAACCTAGAGGAGCGCAATCATAAATGTGAGAAGCTACGCCACACTTTGCAAAAGCTAAGAAATCTGATTGTTCAAAAAAGTCAAGAACATAAAAAAGCAATACAGATGATCAATCAGATCGGGGAAACAGCTGCCAAACATATTTCAAAAGAGTCTCAAAAATCTTAAAAAGGGATATTATTTTGGATCCAATTCAACAAAACACCTCTATTATCTTTGATGTTGCTGCCTTAGAGCTTCGAGATCGATCAACCAATATCAGACGTCGATTAAAAGCTGGCTTAGCGAGTCTACGCGAAGAATTTGCAAGGCATGAAATCAACACCCCGCTTTTGAAATCAATCTGCTCATGGGAAAATTGCTTTTCAAAAGAGCTAGACAATAGGGATGAACAATTAGATCCGTTAAAGATCAGGGATAAGTTTCTAAAGGAACTGGTGGGTCTTCTGCGTCATCCTGTCACCGATGAACTTCCTCAAGAAGGAATTGTTATCATTGAAGGAGTCATTTATGAGCAACATCCTTTGATTAGAGTTGTTTTAGGTCTAATTCGAGAAAATCCAGAAGCCCTCAATGATAATAAAAGTTTAATTCAGCCCTATCTTCGACAGTCTTCCCAAGTAAAAAAGAAACCTGAAGCAGATGCCATTCAACGCATGAATACAGTAAGAGAGAATTTTCGCAAACGAATGCAGCTCCTCGAAGAACAGAAAGAGCAGAATGAGCGCAATTTTGAAATTCTATTGGAAACGGGTAGAGCCATCGTAGAAGCAGGCATTCAAGAAACCCGTAAACCCCTCATCGCACAGATTCACCAAGATCGCATTGAATTAAATCAGAAATTTGATGCAGTCGAACAGAAAGTGAAAGAGAAGACAGAAGAGTTGAAGGGGACCCTTGTTCAAATGGATCAAGAATTAATCAACCTCAATGCCGCACTCGATCAGCTCAATACTGAAGTGGATCATTTAGATGAAAAAATAGATCAAGTAGAAATCGAAGAGAAAAGACTTGATTGCGCCATCATTGAGCTTCGGATCCAAGTTAAAAAGAATAAGAAAAAATGGATCAAAGACACTTTGACCGTTACCAGCATCGCTATCGTCGCTTGTTTTGCGACATGGGGCCTGGCCGGTACAGGAGGAGCAGTCATTCCGCATAATAGCGGCCTCATGGGAATATTTACATTCTAAACATACAAAACCAAAGGAATATCATGTCTATCCGCGATCCCTATACCGACATTCAATATATATACCGACCCACAGAAACCCCAGAACCAGATGTTAATCATTTAATAAGTCAATGCGTTGCTGATCCAAAGCTCAGTGAAGATGGACGCCTGGTGATTCGAACAAGAGTACTTGAAGTTACCTTAGAAGGAATGAATTTAGTTGAAGATCTGCGAGCTTCTTCTCAAAAAAGCGATCCACTAAAAACAATTTTAATAGCAGAGAAATCCCTCAACACCGAAATGAAAAATATTAGTCTTATACCAAACGAAAAAATTAAAGCGGCATTCTGATCCTGCCTGCATTTTCACCTTTGAGCCATCGTTTCTCATTGATATTCAAAGATATCAATTTCGAAACGATGGCTCAAATCTGAAGCGCATTCAAGCTCATAATGTAACTTTAATTTTTTTGTTTGGTATTACTTGTGAAGAGTATAAAAAAAATCGGTTTCAACTTAGCAAGGACGAAAAGAAGAACGCGATTCAGAAACTTGATGTACTAGAACAGAAAATACAAATAAAAATGATGAATACCATCACCAAAATAATGATCTCTCAGTATGAAGATCTTTATACTTATACTGATTAATATTATTATGAAAATATAGCGTACACTTTAGAGGGAGTTGAAAAACTCCCTCTAAAGGCCTATGCTACATCTTTAGATTAGGAGGAGGCTGACCAATCCACTCCACTTCCTGTTTAATTTGGCGCAGGATTATTTTTAAGAGATGCAATTCGCGATGCATGACTAAAGATATTACCACGCCTGTTTTGTCATATCTGCCAGTTCTACCAGAACGATGCACATAGATATCTGGATCTGTCGGAAGCTGATAGATGAACACATGCGATACATTGGAAAAGTCGAGTCCTCTGGCAACCACGTCTGTAGCAATCAAGAATTTTATTTTTCCCGATCGAAATTTACTCGTCACGATGCTTCTAATATCTTGACCGAGTCCTGCATGCAAAAAATCAACAGAATTAATATGTTGTTTCAGGAAGGAGCAGACTTTTTCCACTTGAAATCTTGAATGACAGAAGATGATGGCTTGGGTGGGAGACACTTCCGTGATTAACTTTGCTAACTCTTCATTTTTATTATGGCCCTTACAAAAATAGAAGAGGTGCTTAATCAATTTAGGAGTGGCTTCATTAGCGGAGATATTCACTCGTTCAGCATTACGCATATGGAGCTCAGCGAGCTTATAAATCTCCTTTTGCATCGTTGCTGAAAACAAAAGCGTTTGATGCTCATGAATAAGACATTGGATGATAAATTCCAAGTCATCATAAAAGCCCATTCCAAGCATTTCGTCAGCTTCATCTAAAATTAAAGTTTCGACATGCGAGAGGTCGATTTGCCGAGAATAAATGAAGTCGATCAGACGCCCTGGAGTAGCTATCAACACCTGGACGCCATGCTTGATTTTAGAAAGTTGCATAGCGGCATCTTCCCCACCACAGATAGCAAAAGCCTTAACCCCTTTATAACGACCAATTTTTTGAGTTTCTGTTGCATATTGCATGGCCAATTCTCGAGTGGGTACAATAATTAATGCTTGGATAAAAGTCTTTTCTGCATTGACTCGATTGCAAATAGGAATCGCACATGCAGCAGTTTTTCCTGAGCCTGTTTGCGAAAGAGCAATTAAATCCTTCCCTTGCATAATTAAAGGAATTGCAACAGATTGAATGGAGGAAGGTTCTTTGTATCCCATAGCAGTAAGTGCTTTTATAACTAAGGGATCGAGATGGAAGTTAGCAAAACCGTTCAATTCGGCTTCTACGATGTCTGCTTCATTTTTGGGTTCGTCATGTGAGTGAGTATCTGTCATTTAGAAACGCGATTTTTCATATTTTTCATGATAAAGTTAGCCTGCCAATTTTTTGTAAATAGTTTACTAAGATAGTACATTAACCGGTATCTCCAATTGATAATTTTTAAAGGCTGAGCTTCGCCTACCTGATCCCAAATGGAGTCTGCAACCTCTTTTGGAGAAAGAACGGCAAATTTTGCTTCTTCATTTGTTATCCCGCCAGCACGTTTTGAAAAATTTGTTTCTACCATACCGGGACAAGAAGTGAGGACTCGTATTCCTTGATGTTTATTTTCATAATCTAAAGAAGTAGAAAATTCATTAATAAATGCCTTAGAAGCTGCATAGGTGGCATACATTGGTCCCGGAAAGAATGAAGCTGCTGACGAGATATTAACGATAGTTCCTTTTTTCTTTTGTTTGAGAAAGGCCTGAATCCCTTCCAAAGTTAGCTCTACTACGGCACAGATGTTAACCTCGATCAGATCGCGATGTTTTTCAAAAGGGTGATCCGTAGCATGCCCATACATTCCATATCCTGCATTGTTAAAGATGAGATCGGGTGTATAGGTTCTGATCGCTTGACAAAGTTTTTCTCGTTCATCAATTTTAGACAAATCAGCTTGAATCACTTCTTGGACAAGAGATACCTCTACTTCATTCTGTAAGCGTGTTAATTCATTCGCATTTCTTCCTGAGATGATCACTTTAAAATTCTTTTTAGCCAAAAGCAATACAAGCTCTCTACCTATCCCAGATGTTGCTCCTGTTACCAATGCAGTTTTTGAATTCATATAACACTCCGTTTAAATTAGCATTCCGGATAGGTTTTTAATTCTCTCATTGGATATTTAATCCGGCTGTGCCCAGCTGCTAACAGTGTTTTTACAAGCATTTTTTTAACGATGGAGAGCTCCTCAAAGGTAAGGAGACAGTGATCTAACTGTCCATCTTCACTTTTCTCTCTGACAAGGCGATCTATAAGTTGAGTCAATGTTTCTTCGCTGATGACGTCAAGGGAGCGAGAGGCTGCTTCAAAAGAGTCTCCAATCATGATGATGCCTGCTTCTTTGCTTCGTGGTTTTGGACCTGCATAACGGAACTCTTTTTCATCGATCTGGGATTTATCGCCTCCACATTTCTCTAGCTGTTTTCTATAAAAATAGTAAACCAAAGAAGTTCCATGGTGTTCTTTGATGACATCGATAATAGGTTCAGGTAATCCTGCTTCACGTGCAAGAAGAACGCCCTCAGAAACATGTGACATAATCACTTGAGCAGACTCTAATGGAGTTAACAGTTGATGGATGTTGACATCCTTCATTTGATTCTCAGTGAAATACTGGGAAGTCGACATCTTACCGACATCATGATAGAGAGTGGCCACACGACAAAACAACCCATTTGCTCCTATGGCAGAAGCGGCTGCCTCTGCTAGATTACCTACAACAACAGAATGCTGATAGGTACCAGGTGCCTCGATGGTTAGTCGGCGCAGAAGATCGTTATTGGGATCCATATACTCCATTAACGTCACATCGGTCATGATTTTAAAGGCAGACTCAAGAAGTGGTAAAAGTCCTACAACGAGAATAGCTGTTAAAAGCATAAACATTCCGGAACTAAGAATATCAGTAAGGGTAGACCATTGCCAGAAGTTATTAGAGTAAAGATGCAAAGAAAGAACTGCAACAGTAGCTGCTGCCCAAGCTTTTAGACACACGACAAAGATTTCTTTACGTCGTCGCAAAGAGTGAACGCTTAGAATGGCTACTAAGGAGGCTGTCAAATTTAACAAGAGGAATCCATCCCATTCAAAAGCTAATGCGATCGCGGATATGATTGCTAGAAATGTGCTAGCGAAGGTGGCGACCCCTGGGTTGATTAAACTACAGATGAGAATAGCTGATAGAGGAATGAGGAGTGGGAAGCGAATTGTTTCGATCAGGTTATTTTTTGAATTAATAAGAAAAAATTCCGTTCCTTTAGCTAATGCCATCGTTAACACGAGTACAGTAAAAAGGACGAGTAGTTTTCGATTTGAAGCCAACACATTAGGTTGGTTGACATTAAAATAGGCGAAAAATAACCCTAACAGTAACATTGCTAACAGAAAACTTCCAATTAAAGTCGTAGGATGGGATAAATTCCTTTTAAGTCCCATTCCATGCTTCATCGATTGCAACATAGCAATATGTCTTGCTGTAACCTTATCTCCTTGATCGATAATACGACTTCCGGCGTTTACATGCGTCATTTTCTCTGGAATCATCAACTGCAAAGCTTTCCTAAGAGATCTTTGAGCAGGGATATCCTCATCGAAATGCCAAGATGCTTTCATAAAAAACTCTATGATCAGGCTTGTGATCATGGGGTTATAGTGTGGGGGGGGAAGATAATTGGATTGAATTGAATCCCAAATTGTTTTAGGGAGTGCGATCTGCTCAATGACATTATTGGGTGAGTAGACAAAATAATCATTACCGGGCAATCCAACTGACTTCATGAGCTCTAATGTGTGCGCATCGGTGAATCTCATGGCTTGAAGGCGTTGTTCAACTAAATCTGTGCCGCGATAGAGCTCATCAAAACTGGCTGCAGAACCCTGTTCATACCACCCTTGATTGTAGAGTAAAAATCCGTCAAATTCGATACGTTTCTGTCTGATATCAGAGGTATTGATACGGTAGATTTTTCCAACATTACGAACAGCGTCTTGTCGTAAAATGATGGTTGCCTCTTCATCTGGAAAATCGAAATCGACCTGAGAGACGATGTAACGGGGCGCAATGCTGTTTAATTCCAGCATTTCGACAGGCACTTCTCTAAAATGTAAAAAAGCAAACAAAGCGATTCCAAAAAGCGATAAAAGGAGGTAGCAAATCGATCGGCTTTTATCAAAAAAACCTTGTTCGCCTGAGAATTTCAACTCTTGTTGATTTTCAAACAGACTGGCTCTATCCGGCATTCTTCGTGAACCCCTGAGTTATATAAAAGCAAGTTTCTTCCCACATTAACACAATTGCTATTTGGCTAGTAGAAAAGAATGAATAATTTCTCATTTTTTGTTTTGTGTTGAAATGAATATCTTTATCTTGGCATAGTCGCTTTTATACATCTTATCTATGTAAATGCAAATTATCTATGTAAATGCAAAAAAAGATACCTAAGAGAAAAGATGAAAAAAAACATTGGCACAACAGATAGAATTCTGAGACTCGTTTTAGCTATTCTCATTCTATGGGGTGCATATCATGAACGAAGCTGGATTTTTTTATTATTAGGACTCTTTGTTTTCTATGAAGCAATTGCCAGTTGGTGCATCGTTTATGCGTTATTAGGCAAAAATAGCTGTCCACTAGATTCTCCTGATGATAATCACCATAATCCCCCTACCTGAACTATAGCAAAACATGAAACTTCCTTGTATCCTAGTCATTGGAGGAGCCGGTTATATTGGATCTCATATAAACCAGATGCTCAATCAAGCCGGTTATTCCACGGTCGTTTATGATAATCTATCAAGAGGATCTCGCTCATTAATTTTGCAAGGACATTTCATCGAAGGTGAATTGAGTGATAGAGACAAGCTAGATGCTATAATGGAACGCTATGCTTTTCAAGGTGTCATGCACTTTGCTGGTTTTATCGATGTAGGCGAATCAGTCAGGGATCCTGCACTTTATTATCACAATAATGTTTCAAATACGCTGATACTTTTGGATGCCATGGTGCGCCATCGCATCTCCTCACTTATATTTTCTTCTACAGCGGCCATTTATGGAAATCCACAAACCGATTATTTAGATGAATCGCACCCTTACGCCCCAATTAATCCCTACGGACACTCTAAGTTAATGGTTGAGACTATCCTTAAAGATTATTCACATGCCTATGATTTAAAATCATGCTGCTTACGCTATTTTAATGCAGCTGGGGGAGACCCTCAAGGAATCTTAAAATATAAACAGAAGCGTTTGTCTCATTTGATTCCCCTTTTGTTAAGAAGTCTGCTATCCAAAGAAGACCCTGTCACACTTTATGGAAATGATTATCCGACTAGTGATGGCACTTGCATCAGGGATTATATCCATTTGCAAGATCTTGGCTCTGCACATCTGCTCGCCCTTCAAAAGCTTCTTGATGGTGGAGAAACATGCTATTATAATGTCGGCAATGGCAGAGGTTATACCGTATTAGAAGTCGTCAAAGCTGTTGAAGACGTGACAGGCCTTCCACTTTCTATTAAATTAGGGTCAAGGAGACCTGGTGATCCACCCCGATTGGTAGCAAACTCGGAAAAAATTCAACGAGAACTCGCTTGGTCACCTCAATATCCTGAAATTAAAACAATGATTGAACATGCGTGGAAGGCATTCAGGCACTAAATATGAAGATGCAATCGTGGACTTTAAAAGCAATTTGGGTTCCCCTCTTCATTTTGATTGCTCTTATTCCCTTTAGCACACGTATTGATCTTGATACAAGCCGTTTATTTTATGAAGGTGGAGCTTTTCAATCGAATCAACTGTTGGATGCAATTTATCTTTATGGGCTCTTTCCCGCTTGGATTGTTGTTGGTGCTGCAGTTATAAGTTTTATCTTGAGCTTCCTCTACCCCTTTTTTAAAAAATTTAGACGTCTCAGCCTATACTTAATCTTAACCCTTGTGCTCGGATCTGGAATTATTGTTCATGTGGCACTTAAAGATCATTGGGGACGTCCAAGACCCAAGCAAACAATTGAATTTGGCGGATCTCAGTCCTTTCGCTCATTTTTCGAACCCAATTTCCTCAATCAACCCGAACCAGCAAAATCATTTCCATGTGGACATTGTTCTATGGGATTCTATTTCTTTACGTTTATAATTTTGGGAAGACGTTATCGTAGCTCTCTTTTCACTATGATAGGATTGCTGCTCTCTCTATTTTTAGGGGGACTTTTAAGTTATGCACGCATTGCTCAAGGAGGACATTTTTTTTCTGATGTTCTTGTCTCCGCTTTTATTATGTGGTGGACTGCCATCATTGTCTATTATGTCGTTTATTATCGATCGATAAGAAGTCTTGAATGAAAGGACTTACTCAAAAACAAAAAGAAATTTTAGACTACATCACAAGCTATATTGATTTAAATCGGTTTTCCCCAAGCTATCGAGAAATCATGACCAACTTTGGGATGACATCTCCTGGTACCGTTTATAAACACATACAAGTTCTTAAGAGAAAAGGGGCATTGATCAATGAACCTAAATGTGGGCGTTCTTTAAGTCCAGCAAATGGTCATCAAAAAGCTGTTGTGACCGGAGAGATCACTCTTCCCCTCATTGGCTATATCTCTCAGGGAAATCCTATTGAGATGCTGTTGCGCTCTCAATCCATTTCAATCCCCTCTTCAATGGTCCCATCTCCAGATACGACATACATCCTACGAGCTCAGGGCATGCAACTTCAGGAAGAACTTATTCTTGAAGGAGACTTTTTGATTGTAGAGACACGACAAGACATTCATCCAGGTGAAACGATCATTGGTTTGGTGAATGAGCATGATACGATTGTAAAACGTTATTATCCTGAAGGCCAGTACATTCGATTGGAGAGTCAGGATTCAAATCAACCTCCTCTTATATTGAGAACGGACCATATCATCATCCAAGGCGTCCTCATAGGGCTTCTACGCAACTACACCATGTAATGGTCAATTCTCGGGATTTTTAACGCAAAGAAGCAAAAGGCGCAAAGGCGCAAAGTGCACCCTAAAATCCTGTCCAGTTTTTGGGGTCCACTATATCCTGTCCAGTTTTTGGGGTGCAGTATAATCTGTGAAATTTCTTTTTCCTTCTTTGCGCCTTTGCGTCTTTTGCTTCTTTGCGTTAAAAATTAACCCTTTAACTGGACAGGATTTTAGGGTGCACAATATAATTTCATGATTCAAGCGCGAATGATACAAGTTCTAGAGGGTGCCAGATATGGTTATTTTCATTTTTTAGCTGCGCCCAGCAATCAGGACTTGTGACGATGATAATTGCATTGGAAGGAATAGAATCAAGGAGTTGTTTTTTCCTTCTAGAAGCACTTTCTGGACGAAGCAGACTTTCCCCGCAGTAGCCTCCACAACAACCCTGATCAAGGGGTAAATTTAGCAATTCTAAGTTGACAATCTGTTTAAGTAATGGAACGACGACATCTATTTTTTGAAAATGACAATAAGGTTGATAATAGACCTGTAGTCTTTCTTTAAGCTGGAGTCTTATCATTTTTAATTGCACTTGTTCATTTAACCAAATATAGAGATCTTTTCCCTTATTGATAGTGCATTCGCAACCTCGACTAAGAAATACATCACTCTCTCTCACCCATTTTAAAAAGGTTTTTTTTCTTTTCATCTGTATATTTGCAGCCTTTTTTCGCTCCTTTTTGAGATGAAGCGTTTCGTCACCGCCATTGATCAAACGCTCAAACACAGCTCCACAGCAAGGCTGATTGGCATCAACTTCAACTTCATATCCAACGTGGCGAATAACGCTAATAGCTTTAGCGATTAAATCATGTTGAAACACATCTTGCATGCAGGAAACAACCAGTCGAATACTTGGTCTATCCCCATGAGTTCTCACGTATTTAAATTTCTTATGAGGAATAGACGGATTCAGATAAGACAGCCACCACAAGCCCCATTTTCGCCATGTGACTGAGCTCATTCTTTTTGCAAGACGAATCCAATAATTATATATCTTTGAACTCATACTTGAAATAGTCTTAGAACTGGCTGTAATGGATCTTATTTCCTGCACATTTTGTCTCACCTTATGGAAAGAAACAGAGACCGGACAAAAAGATTCACAACGACGACATCCTAGACATTGATCAAAAGTTTTAAGTGCCTTAGAGTGAGGGTGAATCCGTCCTTCTAATAAATCGTTGGCTAATCGAATACGTCCTCTTGGAGAATCGAATTCCCAGCCCGTCAGCTGGAAAGTGGAGCATCCTTCTAAACACAATCCACACCCATTGCATGGAGAGATGGCCTGATCTAGACCCTCCAAGTGTAATTCTAAAGATTCATCATCCATTCTTAAAAAGTCGATCCTTCCAAATAGGGTTATGATTTTGAATTACATCGTGAGGTGTTTTTATAAACAAATAAGCTAAATGTCGTAATCCTACATACCAGATATAGTCGTTTTGAGGTAGTTTAAAAGGCTGTGTGGTCATGATTGGTTTTGAGGCAATTAATCCAAGCTTTTTAAGATAGGCTTTCAAGTGAGGGATCTGATTTCCTTGCCTTGCTGCGTCAATATTTGGACAAAATTGATTAAATAATGCCATCTCTTCTTCCATTCCAGACATCTGAGCGAGTAATAACCCCCCTTCACCCTTTTGACCTGAAAGCAATAAATCCAAACGATCCCAACTTTGATCCCAGCTCAAAAGCTCCTCGAACATTTTGAAGAGAGAATCACGCGAAGCGTTTTTCCAAGAAAGGGTGCGAATGACCGAAGGAATGGGATCGACTTTCCATCTAATAGCCAATAAAGGTTTGTCTAACTCCTCTATTCCCATTAGCAATTTATGCCATTGTAGACCGCCTCCGGATGGAAATCCACTTCCCAAATCGATTTGTAAACAGATATTTCCTTTTATGGCGCTTAAGAATCGATGTGTCTCTCGCGTAGGAAATAGAGAAGGGTCGCTTCGAAAGATTAGAGAAGCGATTGTCTCCTTACCTGTTGTTGTAAGTGAATCAATGGATCCACATGACAGGTTCTCTGCAAATAACCAAGCATTCAAGCTGTTTAATTGACATTCTCCCCCTATCTGCACGCTATCGTCGCTGATAAAATGAATTGAGGTCGCTTCACTCATATACACTGACTCTTTCTAAACATTTTCCCGGAATGGGGATGAGTCTATCCCGACTCAATAAGCGATCTGGATCGAACGCATTTTGTACTTGGGAATAAAAAAATTGTGACTCTTTCTTTATAAAAGGCGGTAAATAGGAAAGAAGCACTGTGCCGATACCATGGGCGCTAATGAGAAATCCTTTATGGTCAAAAAGAATATTAGTCCATTCGCAAAGAAAATCCTTTATTTTTTCATGGCAAGAGTCCAATTGAAAATGCAAAGAAGCTCCGCACAACTCCACCCAATAGGATAATGAGATTTGCATTGTTTGAGCAAGTATTTCAATTTTTTGGATTACACTTAAAAGTTGATCAGCTCCCACAGTGCAGCTGAGATAGAGAGGAGAGGAAATAGGCTTTTTAAAAAAGGGGGAGGGAAAATTGATGGGGTCGGGGGTCAACACCTCAGGAAAAATAGCATTTAGTGCTAGATGGGTCGGATCTACTCGCCAACGTTCTCCTTCTAGCAAAAAATAAGCTTCACCTTCATAGGCTACAATTGATTTCAAAGCTTTCAGATTTTTCAGTTTGGGTGAATGACCACTGATCGCTTCAAGATGAAGTCGTCCTTTTAACCAACGTCGCACTGAGCTTTTCCTTTTCAGGTGCACTGTCATTTCAATAATGACACCGAGCGACCCTTCTGTTCCGCACACGAGATAAGACGGCACATCTAGTATCAAGCCCGAGCCATCAATCATTTTAAGTATAGAAATGCAATCCCAGATCGACCAATGACATTGATGATATCCTTTGGCTCCACTGCATAAGCTACCTGCTAAACCAGCAATGCCACCTGATTTCATTTCAAGAGGACATTGCCAACCATCTTTATTAAAAAGCCGATCAATTTGATGCGGTGTTATCCCTGGCTCTACTCGTATGGATCCTGAGATAGCATCATAGTCTAAAACTTTATTGAGATGGGAGTTCACCAAACACACAGAGCCTTGTGAGGGAACAGAGGATCCTGTAAACGAACTTCCTCCACACCGTGTCTGAATGGAGATCTCTTTTTCTCGACAGGCTAAAACAAAGTCTTGAATGACTGCTGTAGAGTTAGGTCGAAAGGCAAGAACAGGAAAACGAGCTTGCATGGATTGGGCATCACGATCGTAACAAGCTAGATACTCTGGAAAGTCATTGGGAGAAATCCACGTTCCTAAATGTGAACAACAAGCCATCAGCGAATGATATTTCTCCAAATTAGGAGAGGCTGATCCCTTAGATTGCCCCAATAATGTTACTGAGTCATGATTAGACTTATTTCGAAATTCCATTTATTTGCCAAAATGAATTTTTTCAAGCAAAGCGAATTTCGAAAGAAGTCTATTGAGGTTTCGCATCATCTTCCGAATCGAATTCCAACTCATCGGGTTCTGGCTCAAACTCTTCAAAAACTCGTGTCCGACGCCCAGCAATCACTCTTAAAATAGCCAAAGACCAAGCAACTAAAACATAGCCCCATGAAAGGATCAAAAAGATAATGGGGAAGTAGCTGAGGATCCCATAAAAAATAAATACGGCTGAAACAACAATCAAACAGACCAAGCGGAACGAAGCTACGCGCATATTTAAGCTTTTGATGCTGGGAAATTTCCAACGACTAATCATGCAGTATCCAATGATCAGAAGAGCTCCTATCAGTAACCACGATTTCGTAAAAAGAGAGATTGACTGAATTGTGAGGAATTCGTCGCTAAAAAGAAAAAGAGAGAGGGACACGATAGCAGCTGCTGCAGCTGGAATGGGAAGACCTGTAAAATGCTTTTTATTGCTTTTAGCAAGCTCCTCATCACCTTTCTCTGCCAGAGAGCTGACGCTAAATCGCACTAAACGTAACACACCACAGAGTGTGTAGATCATGGCGGCCATTGTGGCAAAAAACGATAATCGAGAACCTGGATAAGCCGACAAACTTTTCAACACGATGATGGAGGGAGCGACACCAAAGGAAATTGCATCGGCTAAGGAGTCGAAGATTCCACCAAATTCACTCTCAGCTTTCATCACCCTAGCTACAGTGCCATCTAGAAGGTCAGCCAGCCCTGCTAAGAGCAAGATTCCTGTAACAGAATTAAGAATTTTGAGATTAACCTCTCCTACCTCTGTCATGCACATTTTAAAAATGACAAATAGACCACAAGAAAGTCCGAATGCAGTGATTACATTAGGAAGAAGATAGATTTTTTTTTGTTTTGCTTTTTTTGCATCCAATTGCTGAACGACCTCTTTAGATTAAGTCAAGTGTAATCCATTCTTTGATTATAGACAAATTATAAATCTAAGATTGCTATCAGAGAGGGATCCTGCTATGTTGAAGTTTTGGTTTAATTTTATTGAAAAGGAATATCTATGCCCGCATTGAATCCGAATTTTATTAATCCCGGCGATACCTATCATAACTTTAAAATTATCCGCACGGTTCAGATCACAGAATTGCAATGTATTTTGAGGGAGATTGTCCATGAACCAACAGGGGCACATGTCATGCATATCGCAAACGATGATCCCGAAAATCTTTTCTGTCTCTCTTTTCAGACCCTCCCCTATAGTTCCAACGGCGTCGCTCATATTTTAGAACACACAGTCCTTTGTGGATCAAAAAAATATCCCATCAAGGACCCATTTTTTGCGATGAATCGCCGCAGCTTAAACACATTTATGAATGCATTAACAGGCGCTGATTTTACATGTTATCCTGCCGCGACGCAGGTTCATAAAGATTTTTATAATTTATTAGGCGTCTATCTTGATGCTGTGTTTAATCCAAATTTAGACGAACGCAGTTTTATGCAGGAAGGGCATCGACTTGAGTTTTCAATCCCCGATGATCCAGCTTCTCCTTTGCAATATAAAGGCATTGTTTACAATGAGATGAAAGGGTCGCTTTCCTCACCCTCTGCCCGCCTCTCAGAAGCACTTAATGCAAGCATCTTTCCAGACATCACGTATGGATGGAATTCAGGAGGAGACCCCAAAGTTATTCCACAACTCACCTATGAACAATTGAAAGAGTTTCATAAGACCTTTTACCATCCTAGTCGATGTCTGTTTTATTTTTATGGAAACATGCCCCTAGAACCTCATCTTGATTTCATTGCGGAACAGACTTTAACTCATGCTACCAAAGCTATTCCCTTACCAGGCGTTCCTCTCCAACCCCGTTTTCAAAATCCTGTTTATCAGGATCTGACCTACCCGACTGCATCTGATGACGATTTAAGATACAAAACACTCATTGGCTTCGGGTGGCTGACGTGTCATATCCTTGAACAAAAAGATACTTTAGCTCTCTGTATTTTGGAGATTATGTTACTCGGAACAGATGCCTCGCCCTTAAAATATGCCCTTCTTCAGTCAGGATGGTGTAAGCAAGTCAGCAGTTTCATCGACCTGGAATTGAGCGAAATCCCTTGGGGCATCATCCTTAAAGGATGTGATAACCTTCATGTTGACGATCTTGAAAATCTCCTTAAGCATAATCTTAAACAAATTTCCCAAGATGGAATACCTCTTCCCATCATTGAAAGTGCGATGCACCAACTTGAATTTCATCGAAGCGAGATTACTGGAGATCACGTTCCCTTCGGATTGTCTCTATTCATGCGAGCGGCATTGCTGAAACAACATGGGGCTGATCCAGAGCTTGGGTTAACAATCCACTCTCTTTTTAATGAGTTACATCAAACGATTTTGGCTAATCCTCGTTATTTTTCTGATCTCATCGACAAGTATCTCCTCAATAACCCCCATTTCAGTCGCATTATCATGATTCCCGATCAAAATCAGGGGGTTGAGGAAAATGAAAATGAGCGAAAAATTCTCAAAGAGATTCAAAACGCATTAACTGATTCGCAAAAACAGCAACTAGTGATGAGGGCAGAAGAGCTTTATGCTTTTCAAAAAGTTCAAGAAGAGGGTGATTTTGATATTCTCCCTAAGGTTTCGCTCGATGATATTCCTCTTTTGACAAAGGATTATGTTCTAAATCAGCATCAAACAGGTCACCTGACAGTCTTCCATCATCCTGTTTTTACCAATGGAATTTTATATGCAGATTTTGCTTACAACCTCCCTCATTTCACTCGAGAAGAACTGCCCTATCTTCGTCTTCTAACAATTCTACTCACACAGATGGGATGTGCAGATAGAGATTATAAAGAAAATCTAGATTATATGCTGAGCCATACTGGAGGAATCAATGCTTCCATTTCCTTAAATTTGAAAGCGGTAGATCATAATCTCTTTACACCTTCATTTAACATTAGAGGGAAGGCTCTTCACAGAAAAATCCCAAAACTTCTGACACTCATCAGGGAACTCGTTTTAGATGCGAAACTGAAAGACCCTAAAAGGCTAAAAGAAATCATCCTGAAACAGTATACTGCGATGGAACATCGTATCAATTCAAGCGCTCTAAAATATGCGATCAATCTTTCTGCAAGTGGATTAAATCAACCCTCCATGATGGCTAATGATCTCTATGGGTATGGGTTCTACCTGATGATTCAAAACTTGGTAAAAAATTACGAGACATTAAAACACGACTTAATGAACCAACTTCTTTCCATCTATGAAAGAATAACCAATGTTCACTGCCCCCATTTGATTTTAAGTTGTGATCACGACTCCTATAACAAGTTGGTGGGCAATCAGTTTTATGGACTTTCGGAGATGGGCATTGCAGATCCTCTTCAGTGGGAAACCGATTATCAGCTTCCTGTCGTCGAATCTCAAGGGATTATCATTGCTTCACCCGTTGCCTTCATTGGACATGCCATTCCCACAATTTCTTATACACATCCTGCAGCTCCTGCCTTAAATCTGTGTTCTCATCTTTTTGATAATCTCACCTTACATAAACGCATACGTGAACAAGGAGGAGCTTATGGAGGTGGGTCTGTAAGCAATCCGATGTCAGGAAATTTCTATTTCTACTCTTATCGAGATCCTAATGTAGTCTCCACTCTCCATGGGTTCCATGAAGCTATCGAAACCCTTATTGATGGAGAATTTGATGACCATGATATTGAAGAAGCTAAACTAGAGATGATCCAATCTCTAGACGCGCCGCTTTCACCTGGTAGTCAAGGTGAAGTAGCTTACGGATGGTGGCGTGAGGGTCGCACATTTGAGATCCGTCAAAGTTTTAGAAATGCCTTGCTTAGACTGGATAAACCCTCCATCATCCATGCTGCAAAAGAGTATATCCTCCCTGAAATAAATAAGGGAGCCACTGTGGTATTTAGTGATAAGGAGCTATTAGAAAAAGCCAATCAGATTCTCCTTGCAACACATCAACAGCCTCTTGTTATCCATGAAGCATAAAACAATCTAGAGAGACTATGTCATCAACGAGCTATTTAACATTGATTCAAGAACAATTACAGATAGAAAGCGAGCTTTGGTTGGAAGATTTTTACACCTTTCTGCGCTTCGCAAGTATAAGTTCTGAAGTTGAGTATAAGCAACCCCTTCTGGAGTGTGCTGATTGGGTATCGCACTATCTAAAAGGAATTAACTTTAAAGTGGACTATTGGGAGACTTCTGGCCATCCCACCCTCTTTGCATCAAACTTAGAAGCGGGTCCGGATAAACCCACACTTTTGATCTACCATCATTACGATGTGCAGCCGGTTGATCCTCTTGATTTGTGGGAGTCTCCTCCATTTGAACCCCTATTACGAGACAATCAGGTCTATGCGAGGGGCGCTCAGGATAATAAGGGGCAGTGCTTCTATACTCTGTTAGCCTTAAAATATATCATGAAGCTTGAGGGTAAGCTTCCGATTAATATCAAACTCATCGTCGAAGGCGAGGAGGAAACGGGAAGTCAAGGGCTTGCTACACTCCTGGAAACCAAAAAAGATGCATTAAAAGCAGATTATCTAGCCATCGTTGATTTAGAGATCCCTTCAATCAGTCAACCTGCTGTAACACTAGGTATTCGCGGAATTGTCACTATGGATATCATTGCAGAGGGATCTAAATCAGATCTCCATTCAGGAATGCACGGTGGAATGGCTCCAAACCCTATTCACGCACTCTCTACTCTATTCGCTGGTATCCGAGATTCTCAAGGGAAAATTACTATTCCTGGGTTCTATCAAGATGTAAAACCTCTATCTGAGTCTGAAAAGCAACTCATCTTTTTTGACTTTAATGAAGATGAATTTAGCGGTCTCACAGGAACAACTCCTTCAGGTGGTGAACTAAATTTTCCTGCTTTAGAAAGAGCGTGGACACGTCCGACCATTGAGATCAACGGCATCCAAGGAGGCTATACTGGATCGGGCTTTAAAACAGTTATCCCAAGCAAAGCTTTAGCTAAAGTTTCATGTAGGCTGGTGCCACAGCAAGATCCTGAACATATTGGAAAATTAGTAGCAGACTATTTCAAGGCACATGCTCCCAAAGGAATCAAAATCTCAGTACATCTACATCCAGGTCAAGGGGGTGCTGCTCGCGTGCCTCCGGAATCAAAAATTGTTAAAGCTTTTTCCAAAGCGTATAGTGAAGTATTTGGA
This sequence comes from Chlamydiota bacterium, assembly GCA_041691035.1. Classification (GTDB taxonomy): domain Bacteria; phylum Chlamydiota; class Chlamydiia; order Chlamydiales; family Parachlamydiaceae; genus JBEPVL01. The sequence goes on along the minus strand of JBEPVL010000007.1, from coordinate 37,796 downwards.
ACCCCATGCAAATATGCCTTGTCAGGTGGATCGATCCCAATTGCATCAGCCTTAGCGGAAGCTAGCGAAGCTGAATTGGTTTTAGTGGGTCTTGGCCTCACAACCGATCTCATCCATGCGCCTAATGAGCACTTTGGATTAGACCGTATTGAAAAGGGCGCTTGTATTATAGCGAGAGTTATTGAATTAATTTCTCATTCTTTAAAACAAGCAATATAGCTAAGGCATCGGACTCATCTTGTTTTCTTGTGTTTTGATCGCGCCTGTCATTAATGAATAATCCCAAAACAGAGGCAGCTACAGCTCCTGCACCAGCCACTATCAACGACTTAGATGAAAGAATCCCTCCTACCGCCACGATCCCAGTAGAAAGAGCAATACCTTGTATGCCAAATGCTTGATAGTTTCTAAGATTGGTTTCCAGCCCATTTTGATTTCGCTCTAAAATCTTGATGGCCAAACGTGTTGCATCAGCAAATTTACCATAAATTTGTTGTCCTCCAGAAGGATGTGGGTCATGTTGACAATGTGAGTGGTAATTATCGAAACACGATTGAAATCGACGACTGAGAACATCAAATGGTTGTTCTTTCTTTAGAGATCCTTTTATAACATAACAATTGGCTGAAGTGGCTCCCAACTGAGTTTTTGGTTGTGCTCTAAGTAGTGCATTATTAGCAATATCCACTAAACATTCTGTATATACATCTCTTTGGGGGAAACCAACATTATAGGGATAAGGATTATAATAATCGGATTTATTTATGCTTGAATTTTCCATAATATATTTTTCAACTTTATTTATTTGTTTATATAAATTCATAAATCTATATTATAGATTTACTATTAGATTTATTTTTGACCTAATTTAATAGGCTACATACAGAGAACATTTATCTTGTTTAATTATCATGCTGGCGAAGTCGATTCTGATATCCTGCTTTAAATAGATTATTAACATGAAGACAGGATGGACTTAATCGTTAAGATAATTAAAAATAGGAATGTTAATGCCGGATAAATCCGGCATTAACAAGCAGACTAAAGAGGGAGTTGAAGCTCTGCATTTTTGATTTTTATCAAATTAGATTAGAAGCAATCAATCGCATCTCTAAATTAGGATTCAGTACTTTCCCGTTATTTAAATTAGTTAAAATGCTTCGAGCATCTAAGACATTCTTCTTTTGTCGGCCTCCTTCATACGTGCTATTGATAAGGAGGGCTAAAGCTGCTACAGTCACTGCACCTGCACCTGCCAATAGAATAGCCTTCGATGAGAGAAGACCTCCAGCTACAACAGCAACGCCGCCAAGTCCAAGTACGACATAACTCGTAATATTAGTTATACGACTGCTTTTGTTACGGTCAAAAATGTGTTTAGCTTTTATTCCTGATGTATGTAGGCCTACTTTTACACGATAAGAATGAGGGTCAAGCACATTTTCCTTTTCATATTCAGCTTTAAGTTCTAAATATTCGTTATAGGGAATGTCAACATGCTCTTCCTTACCCACGACTTCTTTTGTGGCGAAATAAGCAGCACCGAAAGCGGCCGCTAGTCCAATAAAAGCAAGGAAGATTTGTGAAATTATTTTAAACTCATCATCTTTTTTCTTTTTTTCTGCAACTTCATTTTCTTTGCCTTTACCCTTTGCGTTATCTACAGGATGGTGATGATGATGGTGATTTGTCGTATTTCCACCTAGTATATTGTATTGTCTATTATCTATACTTAAACTAGGTACTGATGCTAGTGTAGAGAATACTGTAGATCCAACACTTGAAGTACTAGTCCGTGCTGAAGCTTTTGGCAGTGCTTTATCGAGTGTTTGAACTGCAATGTTTACTAAACACTCCACATATTTATCTCTTGACTTATAAGTAACGTAAGTAGGAGGTGTATATGAATATGAAGGTGAAGGTGAATATGTTTCATTGTTTGAACTAGATGAAGATGGGCTCCCATCTAAATTATGTATAGCCTCTTCATAGGGTGGTGGTAGCGCAGTGTTATTGGAATCCGTGTTGCTAGACTCGTTAAAACATGGATTGTAAGGCGGATTGTACAATACTCCTTTTTCACTAATGGACATGTTACTAGTTGACATAATTAACCTCTTTATATATTATTAACATTTACTTATTGTTTAATTCTTCTTAGTCAAAGAAAACTATCTTATCAAATAAACAAATTCAAGTCTATTCTTTTTTATTCTTTCTAGCAAAAAATTAATTGATTTTTTCCCTCATTCTTGCGATTGTATTTCAGAAAGCTTACCACAGCAAGGTTTGACTTTTTTTGCATTTTATCTAATGAACAGGAGATTTTATTTATGAAACGACAGATATCCTTTCTATTGAAACGCACTCTTCTTGGTGCTGGAATTGCCCTAACCACAACTTCGTTTATCGGAAGTGAACCAAAAGATGCTCTTAAGAAAGAAGTGAACCAAAACGTTGTAGACTTTAGAGCTGTAGCCAAGAAAGCGATTCCCGCAGTTGTTTCCATAAAAGTCACCACAAAAAAAAAGAATAGCTTTGGCAATGATAGCGCTGTTAATGATCCTTTTGATTTATTTGGAGGAGGGAGCGATTTATGGGAGCTATTTGGTCTTCCCAAACGAGGTAATTCCCAACCTCAGACGATTGCCGGTCAAGCTTCCGGAGTCATTATTAAATCAGATGGATATATTTTAACGAACAGTCATGTTGTTCATGAAATGGAGACTATCACTGTCCTTTTGCATGATGGACGAGAATTCACAGGTAAGGTTCTTGGTGAAGATCCCAATAGCGATCTCGCTCTTGTTAAAGTAGATGCTATGGATCTCCCCTACCTCAATTTAGCTAATTCAGATGAACTTGAAGTGGGACAGTGGGTAGCGGCCATTGGAAACCCATTTGGACTCCAAGCTACACTTACAGCGGGTGTTATTAGTGCAAAAGGAAGAAATAATCTGGATGTGGCTCAATATGAAGACTTCATTCAAACAGATGCAGCAATTAATCGCGGAAATTCTGGTGGTCCTCTAGTAACACTTGACGGAGAGATTGCTGGCATCAATACAGCCATCGCTACAAATTCATCTTCAGGATATATGGGAATAGGATTTGCGATTCCAAGCAATATGGCTAAGCGCGTTGCAGATGAAATCGTATCTGATGGCAAGGTGTCGCATGGATTTTTAGGCGTTGCCCTTCAAAATATTGATTATAATCTCGCAAAAGCCTTTGGACTCAAGAAAGTGGAAGGCGCACTAGTCACTTCTGTGACAAAAGGGTCTCCAGCGGAAAAGGCGGGGTTGCAAGTGGAAGATATTATCATTGGATATGATGATAAAAGCATTGAGAATGCAGCTAGTCTGAGAAACACTGTTTATATGTCGCGACCAGGAACGAAGATGTCTCTGCGAGTCATTAGAAAAGACAAAGAGATACGCATTCCGATTGAAGTTGCGGAATTTAATGGATCTGTAGCTGCAATAGGACCTGCAGTTCAAACAAAAATCGGCCTAGAAGTCGATAACTTGACGCCCGAACTTGCACATTCTCTAGGCTATATTCAAGAGAAAGGGGTGATTGTCACAAAAGTTGCACCGAATTCTGCAGCTTCTCTAGCTGGTCTAAAAAAAGGTGCTTTGATTCTCGCTGTGAACCGCCAGAAAGTAGAGAACACCCATCAGTTTGCTGAGGCCATCAAGCTAGGCGATGAAGAGTCTTCTGTTCTGCTACAAGTGAAGCAAGGCGACAAGCATTTCTTCATCTCCCTAACCGGCTCTTAATACAATACATCGCGCAGGCTTTAGCCTGCGCTCATACGTATCGTACACTTTAGCGTGCGACCTACGTAGCGTACACTTTAGTGTGAGAACATACGTAGCGTACACTTTAGTGTGCGCTTGTTTGTGCCGGATTTATCCGGCACTTAAATTTAATGTCGGATAAATCCGACAAAAACAAGCGCACACTAAAGTGTACGCTACAAATCCGAACAATCGCAGGATAAATCCGATAAAAACAAGCGCACACTATAGAGAGGGATTCCTTAATTGATGACTAACAAGACCTGTTTGGTGACTTCGGAGGCTGGGTAGTGGAGGATTTTATAAGCTTTTAAATTAAAAGGCGGCTGGAGGAGATCAATTGTGCGGTAAGCGCCTCGGTGTATCGAATGATTTTTGCTAGAGAGATTCTCCGGGTCCACGTCGTTTGTGATTAAGCAATACTTAAATTTTTTTATTTGTGGAATAAAGTCTACTATATCGGGATTTGATAGATGTTGGAGCACATCCTTACAGATGAGGAGATCAGCAGGTTGTAGCTCTTCATTGATAGCATTCCCGTGAAAAAATTGAATTGTAGGCGAACCAAACTTTCGATTATTTTTTTCAATCACATACTTAACCACATCATAGCCCACATAGTGAATCCCATTCCAATCTACATGTTGAGAGAATGTCCAATCACCGCAACCGACATCAACCACCGTACGAATATTAAGAGCTTTTAAAAAGTCCTTTAATAGCTGACGGTATAGCTTTGTATTTTCTAGGGTAGAACCACTACCAGAAAACCCTTCTCCATCTTGATTTCTTCCCCACTCCCCGGAGAGATAATTATCAGTGAAGGCTTGTTCAACAGATTTTTCAGGAAAGAGTGGAACAGGATGAGCAGGTTTTCGACGGAGGATGAGGGAAGATATTTTGGAAAGGGCAGAAAATTTTGGCATGGTGTCTCCAGATTGATTTAAAAATTAAAGATCCGCAGTATAATTAAGGGGAATATTTTTTTCAGCTAAAAGCTGTTTAATTTTAGGCATTGCTTCTTGAGCAGCCTTACGGCCAGCCTGAAAAACAAGTTCGAAATTTGAATCGTCAAACATGCCGATGGCTCCTAAATCAGGTCGAATGAGAACATCAGCTCCGTCAGCACAGCTCTCGCTTTGGAGAAGAAATTTGATCTCAGCTGATCGGCTAGCGACACCAAAAAGGTTATTGGGGCATGTTTTAGTGAGCAATTCACTTAAATCCACTGCTATAACGATCTCTGCTCCAATATCCTTAGCTGTTTTTACGGGTATGGGGTCGGCCACTCCCCCATCTACGAGGAGGCGATCACACCACACGACAGGAGCGAAGACAAAAGGAACAGCCGCCGAGGCGTGGACAGCTGGGATAATTGCCCCTTTACTGAAAGTGACTAAACGACCTGAGTATACATCTGTAGATACAACGTAGAGAGGAATTTTTAATTCATGAAACGTTCTGCTGCTTAGACATCTAGTGAGAAATTTTCTGAGGGAACCACCTTGAACGAAACCGTAGCGGCAATGCCAGATGTTGACATCTAAAATTTCCCATAGTCGTAGAGGAGTGATTAATTTTTTGATATACTCTGCATTAGGGCAGTCAGCATACAATGCACCTACAATACTACCTGCACTACATCCCACAAGCACATCAATTGGAATACCTTCCCGTTCAAACTCATAAAGGACGCCAACATGTGCCATCCCTCTAGCGCCTCCCCCACCTAAAACTAGGGCTAATCGAATAGGCTCAGAGATCTCTCGTTGTGAAATAGATGAGGGGTTATCCGATACTAAATGACGCGTATTACATCCATAGAAGAAAGCAATGGATATAGGAAAAAAAAGAACTAACGAAATAAATCTTGAACAGGCCTTAACCATGACATGGACTCTTTGAATTAGAATACGTTCACTTCAGTTGAAAAGTTGCGGAATCAAGAAATTTTTTTAATCCTTTTCGATCAAAGTGATTGTCAGAGGCTAACGAAAAGAGGCAATAAAGTTTTTCATCTTTTAGGACAGCTAAGCCCTCCAGATGTTTCATCACATCTTCATCGTCATAAGAAAACTCAAAAGACAATGCTGGGAAATCTTCATATGTTGTTGATGCATGGTGGAAAGTTTGATGGTACTGGAAAGATCGGGGATTAAAGAAGAGATGAGAGATGAGATAATCTTGAAATAATCGTCTAAATTCATCTGGCTCAAGGGATTGTTCTGTTACATTGGGTTCATCTAAAATCGCTAGTAGATAAATGCCGCTGGTTGTTGGACAAGAGATTACCTCTAACATACCTGTTGGCGGTGTATTTTGGTAGGGGAGATCAAAAATTAATGAAACAGGCTGATGAGGGAAGTCGACCTGTACTCCCTTTTGCACCTCTTTAAAAGTAACCCATTTTTGAGATGACTTGTTTTTTTCTGATTTTGCCATAACGTCCCCCTCCATGATTACCATAGCAATGCTAATGATTGACACGTATTTGAAAACCCTCATCTTTCAATCCTCCTGCAATGGTATCGAGTAGAAAAGTATGAAAGGGATGTTATAGAGTTTTTTTTTAATTGTAAATCAAATAACTATTTTAACAAACAAATTAATTGTCACCACTCGCCAAGCTCAAAATCCTTTAGGAGAAGAGCTTACTTTCTACGAGATTGTGACCATTTTTTGAAAGAATCGCCATTTCTTATGATATCGAATTCTCGCTTTTGAACAAATTGGTCGATGTCGGTGCCCCCTGCCTTCTCTGCAGAATGAAGCCATCCGATTGCAGCTTGATCTTTTCCTATGATCGCATTAGAAAGAGCATTTACTAATGCAATATCTGCCGAAGGTTGATTTTGAAATGCCTTATCACCAATCTGAATAGCTTGTTTCCACTCTTGTGCACGATAGGCTAAGGTTTGTAAAAAATAAAGCATATCTGGAGAAAGCTTATCTTTTAAAGGGAGCAGTAACTCGTAAGCCTTTCTGACATCACCTTGTTGAGCATAGACCCGAGCCAGATAAGTGGAAGCGGTAACATAGATCACTCCACTCCTAGCCTCATTTCTTAACGCGATCAGTTTATCGATAGCATCTTGATACATCCCGAGATTGAGTGCGTCAACAGCGGATTTTAAAGAAGCTTGCAATGAATGATTTGAATCCTGAGGAGTCATTGTACGCATATCGCTCCATGTCCGGTAGCTCTCAAAACCCAACATTAAAAACAAAGCCGCCATAATCATCTGTTGCATTGCAACGAGAAGAAATACAGAAAATAAAGCGGAAAGAACGACACTCAGTAAAAACGCTGCTTTTGTTCCTCGTATCCCAAAAAGTTTTTCCAGTACAATGCGCATTAAATGACCCCCATCCAGAGGAAGAATGGGAAATAAATTAAGAATTGTCCAGAAGATGTTAACCTGTAACCCAACTTTGAGTGCATAGTTGAGATAGGGGTTTTGGAACTCTTTCCATTCGAGCAATAAATAGAATACCGCTCCCAAAGAAAATCCAGCTAGAGGACCATCCAAGACAATAAAAAACTCTTGTAACTTAGAGATAGGGTTGCCACGACGTTGGGTAAGGCCCCCCATTCCCACTAAGCTAATTTCTGATTCCTGACCAAAAGCTAAAGCTGTTAAAGCATGCCCGTATTCATGGATGACAATGGAGATAAGAATCACACAAGCCCAGATACAAGTGCCTGCAATAGTCAACGTATTCATCCAGCCAATCATGAAAATCAAAACCCAAAAAAAAGGATAGATATGGATAGGGATGCGTCCAGGAATCGTAATCATAATCAGATTGTTAGTTAAGTAATGTTTTTATAACTTTGCCCATCTCAGCGGGTGTCTTTGAGACTTTCACACCTGCGCGCTCTAAGGCTCCTATTTTGCTCTTTGCTGTACCCTGATTTCCGCTGATGATTGCACCAGCATGGCCCATTGTTCTACCTGGAGGAGCAGTTTGACCTGCAATAAATGCAGCTACAGGCTTAGTGCAATTGGATTTTATCCATTCAGCTGCCTCTTCTTCAGCATGGCCACCAATTTCTCCGATCAGAAGGATTGCATGCGTCTCTGGATCATTTTCAAATAGCTTTAAGATATCAATGAAATTTGTGCCATTGAGAGGATCTCCTCCAATCCCCACACACGTTGACTGGCCTAGGCCAAGCAAAGTGGTTTGCCAAACGGCCTCGTAAGTGAGTGTTCCGGAACGGGAAACAATGCCGATATGACCAGGTCTATGGATATAAGCTGGCATGATTCCCATTTTGCATTGGCCTGGGGTAATCACTCCTGGGCAATTTGGGCCGATAAGACGACTCGTAGAGCTATTGCGCATGACTTGACTGACATGAATCATATCCCTTATAGGAATTCCCTCAGTAATGCAGATAATGAGTTCTATTCCAGCTTCCTCTGCCTCAAGGATTGCATCGGCGGCGTGAGGAGCAGGCACGAAAATTAAAGAGGCGTTGCAATCGGTCATCTCTTTTGCTTCAAAGACTGTATCGAAAACAGGTAAATCCAACACCTCTGCCCCCCCCTTCCCAGGAGTGACTCCTCCTACGTAAGAAGGAGCATAAATCATGCCTTGTTCGGTATGAAATCGACCTGCTTTTCCTGTGATTCCCTGGGTGATGATACGCGTCTCCCTATTGACTAAAATCGACATAACCTACCTATCATTTAGTTGACAAATTGAGTAACGACTTTAGCAGCTTCGTCAAGTCCCTTAGCGATCGTAATGGGAATACCTGAATTTGTTAGCAACTCTATTCCTTTTTCAACATTAGTTCCTTCCATTCTCACAACGATTGGAATGGGAATTTTTGTCTGTTTGGAGCCTTCTATAATTCCGTTAGCCAATGTCTCGCAATTCATGATTCCACCAAATATGTTGATAAGAACTGCTTTAACATGTGGATCTGAAAGAATAATTTTAAAACCTTCAGCAATTTTTTCCTGAGAAGCTCCTCCACCCACATCTAAAAAGTTAGCTGGCTGTCCCCCATAGTGGTGAATAATGTCCATTGTAGCCATTGCTAACCCAGCGCCATTCACAATACATCCTATATTTCCTTGTAGGGAGACGTAGGCTAAATCGACTTCATGAGCTAACGCCTCATAGGAGGAAACTTGTGTTCGATCATACCAATCAACATATTCGGTGTGTCTAAAAATTGCATTTTCATCGACAATTAACTTAGCATCAAGAGCAACCAAGCGTTCTTCAGCTGTTTCTACAAGGGGATTGATTTCGAATAACGTCGCATCTGACTCGACAAACGCTTTTACAAAGTTTTTGAGAATTTGGCTTCCTCTTTTTGCAAGCTCACCGGTCCACCCCATCCATTTTGTTAAACGAAGCAGATGATAAGGTTTTAAAACCCCATCATAGGGAATGGGGAATCTCAAAATACTTTCAGGATGAGTATGGGCTAGAGCTTCGATATCCATGCCACCAACCGAAGACAAAATTAAAATAGCCTGAGCAGTGTTTCTGTCAATAATCGCTCCAACATAAGACTCCTTCAGAAATTCTATTGCAGGGCACAGAAGGAGAAAATGAGAAACTAACCCTTCCTTTCCAGTCTGTTCATTTACGATTCTTTTCTTTAGGAGATTTTTAATATGTTTTCTTGCCTCTTCAGGAGTGGATGCGAACTGAATTCCTCCAGCCTTACCTCTTCCTCCTGCATGAATTTGCACTTTTATGACAAGGGATTTCCAATCAGTTTTTTTTAAGTAATCTTCGAACTGATCGATGGATTCGATTACAATCCCGTCAGACACGGGGATATCAAATTTCTTTAACAGTTGCTTTGCCTGAAATTCGTGGGTATTCATTTCACTCCCTTCATGAAAAAAGATGGAATAATTTAATCTTCCCCTATTTTTCTTTTCTGTGCTAACATTTTTTCGACAGAAGGCTTGGAATGAAGGAGTTTGCGTATGGTTTTGCAATTTTTTAAAGATAGCATTAATAAAGTCAAATCGGCACTTACAAAGGCTCGGTCCTATTTCGGCGATAAGCTGCGTCTTTTATTCAATGGTCCGATTAATACCGAGACACTAGAGCAACTTGAGCAGCTTCTCTATGAAGCTGATTTTGGGGTAAAAACCTCTATGGAGTTGACAGAAAGAGTAAAGAAAATCCATAAAGAAAATCCAAATACTCAGACATCTGCCTATATAGAGGATTTACGCACGTATTTAATTGACTTGATGAGTCAACATCCCAGCGAACTTTCCAAACCACTCGCACAGCATAATGTACAAGTGATTCTTATTGTAGGGGTCAATGGCAATGGTAAGACGACTTCTGCAGCAAAACTAGCCAGGCATTTACTTCAATCAGGCTATAAGGTTCTCCTGGGTGGGGCTGATACATTTCGAGCTGCCGCAATGGAGCAGCTCTCTGTTTGGGCGGAAAGGCTTAACATCGATCTTGTCAAAGGAAATCAAAAAAGCGATCCTGCTTCTGTGGCCTTTGATGCTGTTCAAGCAGGAAAATCACGTGGAGTCGATTATGTTATCATTGATACGGCCGGTCGCCTACACACGAAATCCCCTCTTATGCAAGAATTAGAAAAGATACGCCGCTCTTGCCAAAAGGCTTCTTCTGGATGCCCGCAAGAAACACTTCTTGTCCTTGATGCAACAACAGGGCAGAATGCCATAGAACAAGCCAAGCAATTTCATAAGACGACACCTTTAACTGGATTGATCCTCACAAAGTTAGACGGAACTGCTAAAGGAGGTATCGTGGTGGCTATTCAGAGGGAATTAAAAATACCTGTCAAATTTATTGGTCTTGGCGAAGGTATTGATGATCTACAACCTTTTGATGCTCAGGTATTTATAAATAATCTACTGGGATAAGTATTATGACCTATGTCGTAGTCGGCTATTATACAAAAAATACAGGCTATGAAGAAGAAGTGCACCATCTGCGCCAGAGTCTTGCACGCTTCAATCTCCCTTCCGATTTAGTTGGAATCGCTAGTCAAGGAAGTTGGCAAGCTAACACGCAATATAAAGCTTATTTCCTTAAGCACATGTTAACACGCCATTACCCCAACGACCTTCTTTACCTAGATGCTGATGCACGTGTCCAACAATATCCCACACTTTTTGATCAGGTCGATTTTGACGTGGGCGTTTATTTTTTTGCCAATAAAGAACTCGTGAGCAGCACACTTTATTTGCGTAATAATGCCAAAGTTTATGAACTCCTTGAAAGATGGATCATCTGCTGCTTTAATCAACCAGACGTCTGGGACCAAAAACTTCTTCATTATGCCATCCAAGAATCTGAGGATCTTCATTTAAGCGTTAGACTTCTCCCCCCTACCTATTGCCAAATTTTCGATCTCATGAAAGATGTCGGCCAACCCGTCATTGAACAGTTTCAAGCCAGCCGTCGCTATAAAAGCCAAGTCGACCAAAGCAGCTAGTCAGAATTAATAAAACTGAATTTAACTTAATTAAAAAAATATGCTATAATTCATTTTATAGATTGATAATTTTAATAAAAAATATAAGTATCAATGGAAGGGAATTAATTAAGGAGTCTATATGAATTCAGGTTCAGCTACTGAAGGGAGTTGGTATTCTTATTCTAAGGAATATAGCTCAAACAAAATAGTCAAACAATTGGTAAGACCAAGTGACAGGGAACAGCCGAAAGAAGATATCATTAATAAATCCGGAACTAGTATAGCCAATTCATCTCAAAAACCCCCTGTAGGATCAACTCATAGTGTCTTTAAGGGATCACCTCCCAAACTTCCAACAGAAGATAATTTTAAAAAAGGCGTTAAATCTAAAATTTTGAATTTAGTCTTCCTTTCAAAGGCAACCCCAAAACAAAAAGACGATCTAGTAAAAGAAGTTGATTTAGTTCTTGATAAGTTTTACGAAGAATTTATCGAACTTTTGGATTTCTCGAAGTACGATTACACATCCATTCAGAAAGACATCGCAAAGATGATAGTCAGGGAAGCAAAAACTGGAATTTACGAATCCAAGGTGGAAGATAAAATCCTAGAAAAGGTAAATTTAATACAGTGACTTGAAGTAAAATAATGAAGGATCTATGCAACTCATTTCACAAGTGTTAGTACACACCCAAAAATATCTAGAAGGAAGGTTTATAGAATCCAATTTTACAGAGGATCAGGTTCAAGCCATTGCTGACTGTGCGATCAAGACTCTAAAGGACTCCCTAGTAGATAATGCTTCCCTAAAACGAAATTCAGAAATTGATTGCACACTCTTAAACAAAGCCCTCGATGAAATTATTATTAGTTCTTCCTCACCTTGGGCCCCTAATAAAGAACGTCTCCATCTCACACCAAGGCAAGAACTCGTTTTTACGCTTATGCGCGGCGGAAGCCCTAAAATTGAGAAAATCCTAACCGACGGCCCTTTACTCGCTGCCGTTTTAGCTAAGCAAGACGACACAATATTTTTTGAGGTCAGGGACCTGATTCATAAAATTTTCTTCGACATGCACCTTCAGCTGCTAGAGCATCCCCTAAAGACAGAATCTGAAAACTTTCATATGGAAATGATCATTGGGGATCTCTTGGCACTATTGCCTTTTCTGAATCTAACCAGTGAATCCACGATTAAAATTCCTTTGCGATTAGGCGATCCCAAAACTTGGGAATATCCTCTATATGCAATTGAACCCCTCTTTCTCACTCCAAGTTGGATGGGATCCCCTATCACAGCTTTTGGTTTGACACCTCATGATAACTCTATAGCAGCTCCCCCTCTTATCTTATTTAAAGGAACGACATATCCCTCTGACAAGGGGTTCGGATTAAGTCTTCTCACAGATCTTACTCCCTTTGAATCGGTAGGTTCCTATGTCTATTCAATGGGGAAAGAAACCATTAAATCATGGCTGGAATCTCATGCTAAAAATCAAAAAGCAATTGTCATTGGGAAAAGTTTAGGGGGCATCGTGGCTTCTATGGTTGCTATGGATTTCTATGCATTTATCGAAAAAGTCATCTCTTACGGCGCTCCGGGGTTTTCTTCGCAGGATCTCAATAAGTTTTATCGAATTTTTGATGAAGTAAAAAAAAACAATGAACCTTTTCCTGAAACCCATGCCTTTTATCAAAAAAATGATCCTGTTCTTTTTTGTGATTTTCCTGTCGATAGAGGCATACACTATTATCTAGTCGTAGGCTCTAAAATACGCAAAGGCGTTCTTGCTCATGCAGATATGTATTCAACTCATATTCAATCGATGATTTTAAAGATTGACCCCAGCAAAGAGTCCTTTAGGATTTTCAGAATCGCAACGACTACTTTACGTGCGGGGTTATCTTTTTTTGCCTTTCCTTTCATTTTGATGATCCACATGACCTATGTCGCTACAAGGCAAGCGACCTGTAAGCTTTTCAAGAAAGCTCAACCTCCGTCACGTTTATAGTCATTTCCCTGCCTCATGCCCATTTTTTAAAAAATTTAAATTGTAGCGTAGGCTTTAGCCTGCGCTTGTTATTGCCGGATTTATCCGGCACAGTCAAGAAAACAAATTTTTAGATCAATAAAATTTTTTATTTTACAATTGCAATTTTCAAACAAGCATATGAACGTTCTTCCTAATAACAGGTCCTGTGATTCTTGGATCCTTTGTATTTAGCGGTGAGGGCGGAGATTAGCTCGGACACTCCTATTCCCTACTCTTAATAATGTATGGTAATTATTTCACACCTCTGCTACTATTCTAAGATTTAAAGTCTTACCCCTTCGCAGGTTATGAATCAGCACCCCCTTCTTCTCCGAACAGAAAAGCTATGCAAATCTTTTTCCATTAAAGGAAAAAAGAAGGTCATTGATGCAGTCAAAGATGTTTCCTTGGCTATTCCACTTGGATCCATCTATGGAATGATGGGGATGAGCGGAGCGGGTAAATCGACTTTGCTAAGATGTCTGATTGGTCTCGACCGACCGACAGAAGGAAAAATTTTTTTTGATCAAGTGGAGATCACGGGGAAATCAGAAAAAGAATTACGCGACTACCGTTCTCAACTTGGAATGATTTTCCAGCACTTTCAACTTCTCTCTTCACGCACTGTAGCTGAAAACGTCGCCCTTCCTCTTGAACTTTATCATGTTCCTCCAGCTGAAATTAAAGAGCGTGTTAGAGATCTTCTTGAACTTGTGAATATTTCCCATAAAAGAGATAGCTACCCTTCTCAATTAAGCGGAGGAGAAAAGCAAAGGGTCGGGATTGCAAGAGCCTTATCGAATCAGCCCAAACTTCTTCTTTGCGACGAGGCGACATCCGCTTTAGACCCTAAGTCGACGCAAGGCATTTTACAGCTCCTGCAGAAGCTTAACCAAGAACTTAATCTTACTATTATATTCATCACACATCAACTCGAAACGATTAAACAAATCTGTTCACGTGTGGCTGTATTATCTGGTGGGCACCTCATTGAAGAGGGTGATGTCAGCGAGTTATTTATTCGGCCGCAGCATCCCATCACGAAGCAGCTCCTGCATCTTGGAAATGAAGACATTCCTGCTGAACTCCTTCATGAAAAGGAAGGAAGTCGACTGATCCGATTAGGGTTTGAGGGACAGAAAGCTAAGGAACCAATTATTTCTCGCCTCATTAAGCATTATGATCTAGAAGTCAATATTTTATCAGGCGGACTTGACTACCTAAAAAATACTGTTATTGGGCATCTCCTTGTTGAAATCACAGGTACTACACCTCAGCTAGAAAAAGGATTAGACTATCTTCGTTCGCAAAAAATTACCGTTGAGGAGATTCGATGAGTCAACAACTGCAGCTTGCCTATCATTTAATTCCTATTGAGTTGTGGAATACGATTTACATGGTCCTTGCATCAACTTTTCTTGCGTCTTTAGTTGGAATCCCTTTAGGGGTCATTTTGACTTTAACAGCCCCTGGCCATCTAAATGAAAATCGCTCCCTCTATCGCTTCTTAAGTTCTCTGGTGAATATTGGACGTTCTTTCCCTTTTGCTATTTTAATGATAGCCCTCATTCCTTTGACTCGATGGATTGTCGGCACTAGCTTAGGAACTACAGCCTCGATCATTCCCTTAACGATTGCAGCAATCCCTTTTCTTGCTAGGCTTGTGGAAGGTTCCTTAAATGAAGTGGACAAGGGAATGGTGGAAGCAGCTGTTGTTATGGGAGCTACCCCCTTACAAGTCGTAAAAAAAGTTCTTCTCCCCGAATCTCTTCCCTCCCTTATTATGGCAATAACGACTACCCTTATCAACCTGATTGGTTATAGCGCTATGGCTGGAACTATGGGTGGAGGAGGATTGGGTAAAATTGCCATCCAATATGGCTACCAAAGATTTAATACGTTTTTGATGATTGTTACAGTGGTGATATTAATCATCCTTGTTCAACTCATTCAAGAACTTGGACAATGGCTTTCAAATCGCATTCGTAGAAAACGCGGAAAAGGACACTATTCATGAAATCACTATTTACACTTTTAACTACTTCGCTTCTGAGCATAGTTTTAGTTGCATGCAACCGCTCCAACTCTCCTCATTCCCTTAAGGTTGCTGCTACAGCCGTTCCTCATGCTGAAATTTTGGAAGCGATCAAACCTGATCTTGAAAAAGAGGGTGTGGATTTAGAAATCATCATTGTTGAGGACTATAATACCCCAAACCGTGCTTTAAGCCATGGGGAAGTCGATGCAAATTTTTTTCAACATCCCCCTTTTCTTGAAGCTCAAAAAGCTGATTTTGGCTACTCACTCACAAAAATAGCCGAAGTTCACTTAGAGCCTATGGGTCTTTATTCCAAAAAATATAAAACTGTAAGTGAGCTTCCCAACCGCGCTGTGGTGTCTATTCCAAGCGATCCGACAAACCAAGCGCGTGCACTTGTACTCCTAGAGAAAGCTGGATTGATCTCTCTTAAACGTCACGATGCTAAAGCGAGTATTCTGGATATCTTAGATAATCCGAAGGCATTAGAAATCATAGAAATCGATTCCCCTCTCCTGGCTCGCACCCTTGATGATGCCGCACTATCAGCTATAACTACAAATTTTGCTTTACAAGCAGGGCTTTCTCCCGACAAGGATGCCTTGGTGAAGGAAGAAGGAGACTCCACTCTTTTTGCAAATATTTTAGTTGTTAGAGAAGGAGATGAAAACAGGGCTGATATTCAAAAACTCAAACAAGCACTGACTTCAGTCAAAATTCGTGCCTTTATCCGAGATCATTATCATGGTGCTGTGATTCCAGTAAATTAGGGACTTGAATTTCTGTTTCTATTTTGTTATGCTGCTGTCACGTTTCATTCTTTGATTTTAATCCCTCATAAAAAAGGTGATCCCTCATGATTACGCTTTCCAAAATTTCAAAAAGCTTTGGCAGTCGAGTTCTCTTTGATAATGTCACGGTGACGTTTAATGCGGGCAATCGCTACGGCTTAACGGGTCCCAATGGCGCAGGAAAAACGACACTTTTAAAAATTATTATGGGTATTGAAGAGCCGACGTCTGGAACTGTGACATTGCCTGATCGTGTGGGTATTTTGCGTCAAAACATTGAGGACTTTAGAAATGAAACTGTCCTCGACGTCATCATCATGGGAAATCATCGACTTTGGAATGCCCTTAAGGAACGCGAAACCCTCTATGAAGTAGAAATGTCTGATGAGATTGGAATGAGGCTAGGGGATCTTGAGGGGGTCATTGCAGAAGAAGATGGCTACTCAGCAGAATCTGAAGCGGAAATTCTTTTGTCTGGAATGGGAATTCCTCATGAATATTTTAACAAAAAAATGCACGCCATCCCTACTGACATGCAGTTCAGCGTTCTATTAGGCCAAGCACTCTTTGGAAATCCTCAAGCCTTATTACTTGACGAACCGACTAACCATCTAGACTTAGACTCGATTGGTTGGCTGGAAACATTCCTTTATAGCTACAAAGGCACATTAATCGTTATCAGCCATGACAGGCATTTCCTAAACTCGGTCACGACGCATATTGCAGATATCGATTACGACACAATCATCGTTTATTCTGGAAATTATGACGATATGGTTGTCGCAAAGACATCAGTGAGAGACCGAGCTGAATCGGATGCTAAGTCGAAAGAAAAAAAAATCGCCCAACTCCAGGAGTTTGTTTCTAAGTTTGGTGCAGGGACGCGTGCGAGTCAGGTTCAATCACGACTGCGTGAAATTGGACGTCTACAGCCTCAAGAACTCAAGAAGTCCAACATTCAGCGTCCCTATATTCGCTTTATTCCTGCTGAAAAGCAGCCAGGTAAAATCCTTCTAAAAGTTGAAGGAATCTCTAAAAGTTATGACGACAAAACGATCATTAACAAATTCTCCATGGAATTAGAACGTGGGGATAAAATTGGAGTGATTGGCAGTAACGGAATGGGAAAGACAACATTGATAAAAATGTTAGCCCAAGAGCTCTCTCCAGATAAGGGAAAAATTGAACTAGGCCATCAGGCCATCATCAGTTACTTTCCTCAGAATCATCATGAAATCATTGATAAGCACGAAGACATCAATGCTTTCGATTGGCTGAAGCAACGCAAGTTAGGCATTTATGATCAAGACATCCGCAGTGTGATGGGAAAAATGTTGTTTGGTGGCGATGATGCCTTCAAACGTGTTTCGGGATTATCTGGTGGAGAAACAGCTCGACTTATCATCGCTGGAATGCTTTTATCCGATCACAATTTATTAATTTTAGATGAGCCTAATAATCACCTTGATCTGGAAGCTGTCTCAGCCCTAGCATGGGCTTTAGAAGAATATAAAGGGACTGTTATTGTAGTGAGCCATGACAGAGATTTGATTTCCTCCGTGGCAAATAAACTGATTGTATTTGAACCAAACGGCATTAAGTTTTTTGATGGAAAGTTGGACGAATATCTTAACATCAATGCACAGCGCAAAGGCTAATTTAGGCTTAGAAAGAGTGGATTTCTCTAAAAGTAAATTTCTTTCATTACCTCTAAAGCAGCAACATAAGATATGTGCCGAGTTAATCCGCTGCGTTTATGAAAAATTTGCTTCTTCCATGCACACCAATGATTTAGATTTATACTTTCAGTTGAGTGCATGGATGACTATCTCGCATCTTCCAATTGTTGCCTTAAAATCTTTATCAGATCGCTTTCATTTTCACGTGAAACATGCGGAGCTCTCGATCCGAGAACCTCGTTTGCTTCCCAAAGTTTCTACAGTCGATCGTGAGACGGGCTCAAATTTTTGGCCCATATCCATCTATTTAGACAACCTTCGCTCTGCTCACAATGTAGGCAGTATTTTAAGAACTACTGAAGCTTTTTCTTTAGGTTCTGTCCATTTTTCCGAAGCAACACCATTTATCGACCAGAAACAAGTTCAAGATGCTGCTATGGGTGCGGAAAAGTGGATAAATTGCCATCGCTCGGCTTCTTTAAAAAATCTTCCCAGACCTTACATTCTTTTAGAGACATCGCCACAGGCTTTATCTTTAAATGGTTTTTCATTTCCTGAGACGTTTACATTAGTTGTAGGAAATGAGGAATATGGGTGTTCGGATCATTCACTTTCTGAAGCTGATTTTCTCATTGAGATTCCATTGAGGGGAAGAAAAAACTCTCTTAATGTCGCCAATGCTTTCTCTATCGCTGCTGCTCAAATAGCTTTCCAAATTGATATAACTAAAAGGACAGTTCAATGAAATCAAGCTCCCCAAAATTAGATAAAATAGCAGATCACATTTCAACACCTTCACCTGCAATTACGCGATTTCCCTCTCCTATTATTCACTCAAAAGTGCGAGTTCCCAAAGAAGAAAAAATTAATGCAATTGCGAAACACTTTAAGTCAATTTTGGAGATTTTAGGGATGGATCTCACCGACCAGTCGATTTGCAGAACCCCCGAAAGAATCGCAAAGATGTATGTTGAAGAGCTATTTGCAGGCCTT
Organism: Chlamydiota bacterium; assembly: GCA_041691035.1. GTDB lineage: Bacteria > Chlamydiota > Chlamydiia > Chlamydiales > Parachlamydiaceae > JBEPVL01. The sequence continues at coordinate 19,009 of JBEPVL010000007.1, read as the reverse complement.
GACGAATCGGCGTTTCCTTCAATTAGTTTTTTTGATGATGAATTTCACGAGGAAATCAGACATGAAATTGTTTTTGTCAAAGTTGGATTTACCAGCATGTGTGAACATCATCTTGTTCCAATGGCTGGATATGCCTATGTAGCATATATTCCAAATAAAAAATTTATCGGGCTATCTAAGATCCCCAGGATTGTGCGCTATTTTGCAAAACGTCCTCAACTTCAAGAGAGACTTTCTTGTCAGATTGCAGATTCTCTTTCCATGCTTCTTGAAACCGAAAATGTCGCTGTTTCAATTTCAGCACGTCATCAATGCGTCATTGCGAGAGGGATTCAAGATGAACATAGCCATACAATCACTAACACACTTCGTGGTGAATTTCAACATAAGGTGGATCTAAGAAAGGAATTTTTCGATGCGATTAACCGCAAGGATTTAACTTAACCCCCGACTTGCCCCCGAATTCATGCGTGATTTAGATTTAGGGGCGCAGGTCTGGTTTAAAAGTTAATTGATGTTTATTGTGACTCTTTTTTGAAATGTTAAGATTTCTTGGACACACTCGTTGACGATTTGTGGGATTTCTTCAAGGGGGGGCATAATCAAAAAAGCTTGGATGGTCGAAGAGTTTATTATCCACTAATTTAGAGTATCCTGAGTTGATATTTTTTTTGATTCATTACTGGCATCTCTTGCATTATTGTACAATTTACGAGACGAATCATAGGTATATGAAAAGGCATCCTTAAGAAAGCCTTCAGGTTTTTGTTGATGAGTGCACAATAGCTTCTTGTATTAACATTAATTCAATATCGGATTCATAATCAAACATCTGATTTAAACGCAGTTCTTCTATAGTGGGAACAGGTGAACTTAGTTGAGAAAAAGTAAGTTCTAGTTTTATAAATTGTGATAAATCAGGAAAAATCATTTTTATATAGTATTTTAAAATTAAATAAAACTTTAATAATTAAAATAACATAAAAAAATATAATAGAACAAATTAATTTAGAAAAAAATATCAAGATATCAATTAATGTCGACACTTATTAGTGTCGACATTAATTAGCAGAGCTAAAGACCTATCGCTTTTTTGTGGGGATAATTTTTTTCAGCGGAATTTTTGTGCTATTTCCTTTTGCAGGCTGAGGGATGATGCGTTTTGGTTTTGTAGGAGACGCTTTCTCTGGTAAACTTGAAGCTGGCTTAGCTTTCTTTACTGGAACTGCTTTTTTAACTGAAGTCATTTTAGTCGAGGAAGCTTGAGGGGTCTCTTTTTTAGCCTTAGTTTTGGGTGGAGAAAGTTTTTTAAGATTTTTTTCTGCGATGGGCTTAGTGGGTGCTTTTGCAGACAAAGAATTTAACTCATTTTTACTTTTTGAATTGGGTTCACTACTGAGTTTCTGCTTTGAGTTTCTAATTTTAGGTTCAAAATCATCATCCTCATCATCCTCTTCATCATCATCAAAATTAGGATCGAAGCTATACGGATTTTTTTCTTCTTCCAGTACGCCTTCCTCTTTCATGCCCCATTTACTTGAAAAAGAACGAATGGACGCCAATTTTTGTGTGATTGATGTCTGTTCAATATTTTCCAACCCCAGTTTATGTTGAATAAAATCGTCATCCTTTTCAAACTTTTGAGAAAACATACTGAAAGAAAAACTTGCGGAATGCTCAGGAGTAAATAAAAAAGGCCTTACAGGCAAGGGAACAGAGGTATACACATCTACAGTAACTTGGTGCTCGATTTCTTGCTTGATCGCCTGCTTTGGGGGGCGTCCTCTCTTAGGTCGAGGATTGAGCGCTTCGTTAGAATAATAAATCTTTGCTCTAGCCACCAAAACTTTGCGTGCATTCAAAATCTCTTTTGAAACCCGTGTTAGAAACAATGATTGTTTAAGTTTTTCTATCATCGAGCGAGGGAGCTCTAAGTCTTCTTCGAAAACAAAGTGAAAGTGGTTCATTCTAAGCCACTCTATGATGCGTACACGTGAGCGTTCTTGATAAAACTGCTGCCATTTTTCCTGCTCGGCATGATGATCAAAAATAAATTCAATGAAATTTTCTCGAGCTTCCTTGGATTGGATAATATCGAGCAATTTTTCTTTTGTATCTATATCATAGACTTTTTCATTGACGAAGCCTTCCATGATTTTTTTTGTTTCATAATAGGAAAGTTTGGGAATCGCGCAGTAGCGTTCTGGTTGTATTTTCATTTCGCCGTAGAGGGAATTGAGCTCTTCCTGACTTTTATCCAAATCAACGTAAATGATGAAGCCCTCATGCCTGTCTATAAAAAATTCTCGTTCATCATCTGACTTCGCAAAGGCTTCCATGAGTCGGTGGGATGGGATTATAATAGGATTTTGAGCTTCCTGCTTTACTGAATTTGCGCACATTTAACGATCATCCTTTTTAAAACAATTTAAGAAGAACTCAACTCGCCTTAATAAACTCTTCTTCATTAAAGCTTCCGGTATACACGAGTTTTGCTGGTCCTATCATCACCACTTGAGAAAACGAGCTCCGATCTGCAAGCTTATAGTCTACGTACAAGGGGTCTTTAGATTTTGTGATAACTTTCAAAGGTCCATTTAGATGGTATTTCCTTGCGCTTGCTAATGCCAAAGCAACAGCACCTGTCCCACAGGCTAATGTCTCGCCTTCAACACCTCTTTCATAGGTACGTGCACTGAAACTCGTGGAATCAAGGCGTTGACCAATAGTGAAATTTGTTCCCTTCGGTTGCCAATAGGGATGATTTCGAATAAATGGACCCCATCTATTTAATTCAAAGGCATCACAATGACCTGTGAGATGCACAACATGTGGCACACCTGTGTTTAGATAATCCACCACGATAGCATCATTATCAAAAATGATTTCTTGATCCCAGAAAAAATCCTTTGGATCGGACATCTCTATAGAAATCAACGAATTCTTTAATCGCTGTCCTTTTAACACGCCTTGATTGGTTTCTATGGTAATCCTTCGATCAGGAATTCCTCGTTGTGACACCCAGCTTATCAAACACCGAATTCCATTCCCACACATTTCAGCTTCACTACCGTCCGAATTAAATATATGCATTTTAGCATCAGCTTGAAGGGAATTTTCTAATAAAACGATTCCATCTGCGCCAATTCCAAGGCATCGTTCACAAAGGGACCTAATGAGATGAGGGCTGTGTAAAAAAATTGCATCTCGGTTATCGATAAGGATAAAATCGTTGCCACAACCCACATATTTAGCAAAAGGAATCATAGCTATAATTCGCTGAAAGAGGTCACGATCCCATCCAATAAACCAAACTCCATAGCTTCTGTAGCGGTCATCCAGGTGTCTCTATCGATTGCTTTTTCTATAGCTGCTTTAGTTTTACCTGTTGCCGTTACATAGAGATCAACAAGAATGCTCCTGGTTTTAAGCATTTCTTTAGCTTGAATTTCTAGGTCTGTTGCTTGTCCTTTAACCACTCCAGATAGAAGAGGTTGGTGAATCATGATCCGTGCATTGGGAGTTGCAAACCGTCTACCCGCCGAAGCAGCCAGACTTAAAATAGAGCCCATGGATGCAGCTAAGCCGGTTACCAAAGTGGTCACCGGTGAAGTGATCATTTGAATTTGATCCCAAATTGCAAAACCAGAATCGACCGAACCACCAGGACTATTGATGATGAATAGAATAGGTTTGCCTGGATGCGTAAGCTCGAGATACCATAGTTTTCTAATAAGATCTTTAGCGGTATCACCATCGACAGCATCAGAAAGAAATATTCTACGCTCATCGAGAAGGGCATGTTCAATTTTATCAGCAATTTTGTTTGAATGATCTTTTTTGTCAGACTTAGCCATAGAATTCCTCTACTTAATAGGTTAGCTCAATGAGCAGATCGATATATCTTTTTTCACTTTACCTTTTTTCTCTCCTGTTTTCAACAGATTCCATTAAATCTCAATTTCAGGATAAAGTGGGAACCTCAATAACAGGTCGGAAACTCTTTTTTTAGCCTGTTGTAGAATGGCAGCGTCTATTTCAGCAAGAGCACGACTTTGCTGCCCAGATTTTGGATCCGGAAGTGGTTTAGTATGTTTGAGAACCAAAATAATAATTTCAGCAATCTCCTGCATCTCAGCTTTTCCCATCCCTAACGTTGTAAGGGCTGGAGACCCTATCCTAATGCCGGAGGTATACCAACGTCCTTGAGGGTCATTTGGAATGGCATTTCTATTTACTGTCAGTCCAGCATTTCTCAACACTGTTTCAGCTTGCCTTCCAGTGATTCCAAAGCGGGTTAAATCCACGATAAGAAGATGGTTGTCAGTTCCTCCAGCAACTAATCGCACGCCCTGTTGTAAGAATGTTTCCGCCAGACTGCGTGAATTCTCAACGATTTTATGCGCATAGTGTTCAAATTCAGGAGTATTTGCCTCTTTAAATGCGATGGCTTTAGCTGCCATGACATGCGGGAGAGGACCACCCAGCACAAGAGGGCATCCTTTATTTACTGAGTCACTAAATTCCTTCTTACATAATATAATTCCTCCACGAGGCCCTCTTAAAGTCTTATGTGTCGTCGAAGTAACGATGTGGGCATACGGAATGGGATTATTCACACCTTTAAAGACCTTACCTGCAACTAAACCAGCGAAATGAGCCATATCGACCATAAAAACAGCCCCAACACTATCAGCAATTTCCCTCATTTTTGCAAAATCTATCAACCTTGGGTAGGCAGAGTAACCTGCAAGAAGAATCGTGGGTTTTTCCTGAGCTACCTGTTTAGCTAGGACATCATAATCGAGTTGTTCTGTTTTTGGGTCAACTTCATAATTCACTGACTGCAAGAATTTTGCAGAAATATTATGACGATAACCATGTGTGAGATGTCCACCAGAATTTAACGACATCCCCATCATTTTTTGGTTAATAAGCGCCTGTCTGACATGTTCATACTCTTCAGCAGTCAACTCATCCACTGATTTTTTTCCCAGTTTCTCGATATAGGGATTCTGAACTTTCTGAAGTAAGATTGCCCACAATGCAACTAAATTGGCATCTGCACCGGAATGAGGTTGAACATAAGCATAATCACAATGGAATAAACGGAGCAACTCCTGCTGGGCGGCTTCTTCGATAGCATCGACGTTATCACATCCAGCATAAAAACGATGCCTTGGAAACCCTTCAGCATATTTATCTGTGAGTAGATTTCCCATGGCCAACTGAACAGCAAGTGAAGAAAAATTTTCTGAGGCTATTAATTTTAAATGGGATCTTTCATCTTTCAACTCCTGAATGATTTTCTCAGCAATTTCTGGATAAACCAATTGGATATGATCTAATGATGCCAGATAAGCTAAAGCTCCAGGATGAATTGGGCCTTCACGATTTTTTTCTAGATAACGTTCAAATCGATGAACCATCATTTGCCTCCTCAATGGATAACTGGTTCATCATTGTGTCGGATGAAGGAGTTTTTCGCAAGGTGATTTCTCAGAACCTGTTCAGAATCTTTTTAATGGATATTCGCTCTCACATTTTCTTTGTCTAAAAATTTTAGTGGCGTTACACCTCAACCATTAAAACTACCACAGAGAACACAGAATCTGTGTTCTCTGTGGTAGTTTATTTTTTTTAAACTGTTCACGATTAATATTGCTAGGATAGGAATGAGACATAAACACCCGCAATTATTTAAAAATAATTGCTTATACAGGATTAGAAAAATATTGAACAGGCTCTCACATCACGCTATCATAGAAATCACTTACTTTCCATTCTATGATAGCCGGATTTAATATTTAGAAATGAGGAGTATAAGAGAGTGAGCCGCAGCAATTGATTTTATGGTTGAGGCCTGTCTCATAAATCGAGTCGTTGATCAGGATTTTAAATTCACAAGAAGGAAATTTGGCATCCGTTTCCCACACCCACTCATCGGCTTTAATGTTTTTTAGTAGGATTCCTTTATCCCATCTTAAATTAGCCCCCTGCCCTCTAATATAGAGTTGGTTATTAAACCCGCAATCGAATCGGATATGAATACGCGTTTTATTCATGGGGCTATGGGAATCAAGAGAGTATTGGGTTCCGTAAGATTTCTGCTCTGCAGTACTCAATTCATGTGTCTGTGATTTTGCAACAACATATGCCTTATTTTCTTGATTCTGGCTGAGGTTTTTCTCTTCTTTATTCTTAACATCATTTTTTGGTAAGTCTTTTCTTGTTAACATAACGTTCCTCCTAAAAATTCATTTAAACTCATGAAAAACACTTAGAGTGACAGATTAATCAATATCCAATCTTTTGATTGGTTTGTCTCATTTGGTACCGTTGCCTGTCAACTAAAATATTTAAATATCACATTTTTTCGTCTTTTAAATTCCTAAACATGTAATTTAAGACTATGATGAAATGTGTTGATTTGATAGACTTCTGGTTCATATCTATTTAACCCTAAAAAAGTGGCTGGAAAGCTAGTTATTTGACAGCCAAAACAGTTAAAAGTCATTTCGGCTCTTGATGAGAGCCGACTGGTTCAAAATTTTAAGGAAAAATTATGCCAAATGCTCTTAAAGTGATTCTTGAAATACAAGAACTTGATATGAAAATGATTCAGCTTATGCGTTTAAAAAAGCAACGTCAAGATGAGCTTGATCAAATCAATCAGACAAAAACTTCTCTTCAGCAAAGAGTAAGTGATAAAGAAGCAGAAATCCAAAAAATGAAAAGCCTTATACGCATCTTAGAAGGCGAACACGCAGACATCATTGCTAAGATCAAGAAATTTGAAAGTCAGCAACACATGATAAAAAAAGCAGATGAATACAACGCAATCATCCATGAAATTTCAACATCAGACCGCGAAAGACTTGCTAAGGAACAACGCCTGAGTGATTTCTACGACCGTTTAACGGCTGAAGAAGAAGCTCTCAAAAGTATTCAAGATAGTTTAAAGACTTTATCCGAAAGCGCTAAACTTCACGAAAGTGAAATCTTCCATAGCGTTGAGCAGATCAATCAAGAAGGACAGGTCCTTAAAAACGAAAGAGACGAACTTATTACTAAGGCCCCTTCAGAAGTATTTAAAGTTTACGAGAGACTCTTACGAAACAAGCGAGATAGGGTGATTGTTCCCCTAGAAAATCGATGCTGTAGCGGATGTCACATTATGCTGACAGCCCAGCATGAAAATCTAGTTCGTAAGGGCGAACGTCTTGTTTTCTGCGAACACTGTTCACGCATTCACTATTGGCAAGAAAGTAAAGAACTTGAAGATACTGTTATCGCAACAAAACAACGCCGACGCCGCACCACAAAAACGGCTTAACTTATCGCTATTTGTGTCTGGAAAGAAAAATGATCGCTGCCTTCCGTAAGGGAGGGAGAGGAAAGTCTGGACTTCGCAGGAAAGGATACCAGTGAAAGACTGGGGGTCGTAAGGCTACGGAAAGTGCAACAGAAAATATTCCGTCGCCAAGGCAACTTGGCGAACAGGGTGAAATGCAGATTTTAGGAATCTCGCTCGATTTGAGGTAAACTCAAACGATGGCAAACCCTATCCGAAGCAAGACCGAAAAAGGGCATATTCTGTTTTCCGCAGAGCCCTTAAAGAGTCGCTTGAGAATATCAGTAATGGTATTCCTAGACGAATGATCATTCGTCCATCTTTTAGATGGGCTGACAAAATCCGGCTTACTATCTTTCCAGACTTTTTTTTAACCTACCCCCTGCCCTGCCCTGCCCTGCCCTTCCCCTGCCCTTGCCCAAAAAAACAAAACCCTTGGTTGTGTTTTAGTCTCTATGCTGATTAATACCAAACGCAATAATTAAAGTGCTAAATGCCGCTTTAATTATCAAAGGCAAGGGCAAGGGCAGGACAGGCAAGATACTAAAGTGCTAACCATAGTGCAACCCAAACAATTTCCCTAACTCGTCTTCGAGTTTATTGGCATAATGATCATCGAAGGAAACGCTATTTACTTTTATTGATTTACTATCGCATTTATATTTATAAGCCGTGAGATTAAACATAAGATCAATACCTGAGCCAATAGCTGCTATAGGCTTTGCAATCACATCTCCAATTAAGCTTATTGTGAGAGCGATTTCAAGCAATTGAAAGGCAACTGCGACGCTCCGTCGGGCAATCTTTACATTTGCACCAAAAATGTCGATCGCAGCTTTTCTTTCTTTTGTTTCCCATTTTTGCAACTTAGCTTGTCTAAAAGATTCAACGGACTCCTCATCTCGATTAAACTCAGATAGAACTTTTTCCCACCCAATAATTTTGGAAGCTAATTTAGGATTGGAACTAGTTGCTTGTTTGACTCTCAACTTCTCTAACCTACCTTCAATCTTTTCCCTTGTTAGATCGGTCCAAAAAACAATTTTTTCATTTTTAATTTTATTTTGCTTCTCTTTGAATTTTTCTTTATCGTAAAGCGTACCCGATAATAAGCCAAGCTGAGTGCTGATAACCAAAATTTTTAGAACTCCTGCAAAAGGAAAGAGTCCAAAACCAGGAATTTGAGCGCACTTATCGTGGAGGGAAGAAAGATCAATCCAGTGATATTTTTCGGCTAAATTCAGACCACCAAAAACAAAAAGACCGAGACCTGACACATTTAACACATGAGTGGTTAACGATGACCTAATGGGATTAGCGATAAGGTTGACTGTCTGAGTGATCTCTAAAAGACCCGTGAAAGATTTTATCTCATTGAACGAATACTTAATCCCTGATAGTGGAGTGATATCAATAAATAATTCGGCTAATTTGAATCCGCCAATTGCTGAAGAAAGCAGCATCTTTGCCTCTTTAGGCACCTTCGTTTTTTGTGCAATCCAGGCCGCATTATTATTCACATCGAAATAATAATTTAAGAAGCCTGAACCTGCCCTTGAAACTTCCATTATTATTACCTCCTCTATTTGTTAGAAAGTTAATTATAACAACGAAGCATTAATTTATAATAAAGACGTATAACAAAATAAATTTAAAATAAGATAAATTTTCACTGAATGTGGCCTACAGAAATTAAAAAGGCTACCTCAAAGATTTAGAGATAGCCAGAAAGTTTTGCTTTAAATACTCTTATTGATGACTGAGGGCGTCGAAGGTCGCTTTGTTGACAGGTCGATCCTGGAAATACCAGTCAGTTTGCTTTTCACTTCCCACATAAGAATGACTTCGACCGTGTTTTTTCCCATCTACCCAATTGACTTCTTGAACGACTTTATCACCGTCACGGAACCGGTATTCCACCCCGTGTCGTTGACCGTTGGTATAGGAAACCTCATAGCTTTTTTCTCCATTTTGGAAACCCACTGTAGGCCCATGCTGAACCCCTCCTGTCCATGTTTCAATGGTAGAGGGTTCTCCGGTGACTGCAAAAGTTCTTCTTTGTCCCTCAATAACACCTTCTTTATAGGGAGTGAGTGCAGCCGGTGTTCCTTGAGGATGGTAGGTTGTGCTTAAAGACAATTCACCTTGTTGAATGTGATCCACTGATATCAGGTGTCCGTAAGGATCCCGCTTAATTCTTTGACCTTCTCGATCCGAAATTTGTGACTCTAGTTGATAAGAGGGGTTGTAATATGTCCCATTCACTAGACAACCTGACTGATATGTCTCCGAACAGTGAGGGGACCCAGTTTCATACCAAACAACTTTCTTTTGTTCACTAGGACTGATATAGGATATTTGCTGTTGAGGAAGACCGCTTTGGTAGTAGTTAAATTCCTCTACAACATTTCCTTGGTAATACTTTTCTTTTTTTTCAATAACATCTTGATGAGGATAGGTATAGGAAGTCTCTCCGTGAAGCACTCCCCCTTCAAAAGTTTGAGTGATTCTCACACCATCTTTTCGCATGGAAACGACCTGTCCATCCCTGCCTCGATCCGCCCATTCTTGCTCGGGCAAAGGAACTCCATAACGATGCACGTAAGATTGACTTACGATTCCATCTTCATATTTTTGTGTTTGGCATGAGGAAGAAATAACCCCAAAGATAATGAGAAAAGCAAAAACTTGAATCTTCATAAAATACTCCGACTAAAACCAACAGAATAGATTCCACATGAATGAAGATCGCATTCTAATTTCTCAATAGATTATTTGCAAGAGGCATAAAAAAAAGAAAGGCAAGCGAATAACCGCTTGCCTTAAGGGAATCTACTGTCTTATCCGCAAGAAGGAGGACATGCTGGTGGGCATGCTGGAGGACAATAATCGCGTTGTGGTTCACAAGAATGTTTGTAGTAGTATTTTGGTACATAGCGATAACATTTTTCGCATGTATATTTTGGACAATACTGGCACTGACAAACATCATAATATTGTGGAACATAGCGTGTGCATGTTTGACAATAATATTGTGGAACATAACGGCAGCATTGCTTCTCGTATTGTTGTGGAACATAACGGCAGCATTTTTTTGTTGTGTATTTTGGAACATAATCACAACGTGTTTTTGAATATTCTTGTGGAACATATTTGCAATATAAGCAATAGCAATCATTCATTTTTTGCTCAATTGGCTGAGGACATGGTTGCTCACATTGTGGAGGACAATACCCATCACCACCACCACCACCACCCATCATTGGCTGGCCACCATATCCACCTTCATAACCTTGTGCAAAGCCATTCGATGCGAATCCAAGCACTAGTAAAGACAATAACGCGAAAATTTTTCTCATGATAAACCTCCTAAGAGTTCGGTTTTTGTCAAATTTGTTGAAAATTGCCCTTAAGGGCACTCAAGCAAGTTGAGGAATTGAAGCCTTTTTTTAATAACCAAGAATGACTTTTTAATAAACGCTTCAATTCTTCAACCTGCTTAGCCGTTTGTTTCTTCCAAAAGTTATCATTCCAAGGCAAAAACTGATGGAACAAAAGGGTTCGGCCCTCACTTCCGTGTCTTTGCTTAATCACTTTCTTCATTTTCCAAAATCGCTCTCTTCCTTTCATGGTCTTCCTCCAAACGATTAGAAACATAAATTTCGCAACAACCCTAACAGTCGATAACCTAATGCGATTCTTATCAAATTATTTTTTTTAGATAAACCTTTTTTTTTCTTCATTCCATTTCCAGAGGGAGATTGTGGATTTGAATTGTGAAACTAGAACGATGATCTCTGTTTACAAAAATAAACATGACTCGTTATGATGAGGGGGCTGGGTACATCTATCGGAACCCTAAAAGCTTAAAACGTTAACAGGAAAATTCTTGTGAGCATTTGGCAAATTGCATTAGTCCTTTTTATAGTGTCGAACCCAATTGGAAACTCTCCAACTGTCATCGCGCTTATTAAAAATTACTCCATCACTGAACAACAAAAAATTTTGTTTCGAGAATCTATTTTTTCCATGATTATCGCCTTTTTCTTTCTTTTTTGTGGCGAAGCATTCCTCACTAGATTGAATATTGATCAGTATTCCTTATCAGTAAGTGGGGGTGTATTACTATTTTTGGTTGCCCTCAAAATGATTTTCTCAACGAAAATAGAAACCACTGAGGAAACACCAAAACAAGTCCCCTTTATCGTTCCCATCGCGACTCCCCTTCTATCAGGAGCAGGGCTATTAACAATGATCATGCTCTATTCTAAGCAAGAGGGCAATGATCTGAAGATTTTTTTTGCTATAGTAATTGCGTGGATTGGCGTCACTACAGTCATGATTTCTGCTCCTTATCTTCAACTTTTTTTAGGAAAACGTGGCCTTCTCGCATTAGAGCAGCTAATGGGAATGATTTTAGCCATGATCGCATTAGAAATGGTTGTTAAGGGTTTTTCTTTATTTTTCAACGTGTTGCTTTTAACATAAACTACTTGGAGTGCGTTCATGTCATTCTTTAGTCTCACCTTAATTCTTTTTTTGATCATGGATCCTCTTGGTAACCTTCCATCATTTCTTTCTCTCACAAAGCACCTTAATCCAAGTGAAAGAACCAAAATTATTGTTCGAGAGATGTTTATCGCACTAGCCATTATGGTTTGTTTTAATTACATTGGTGAATTTATTTTTGAATTTCTCTCTCTTTCAGATACCACCCTTCATATTTCTTCAGGGGTCATCTTATTTCTGATAGCGATTAAAGTTTTATTCACCGCTCCTGATAGCCCCAGAGCTAATCTTCCTGATGGCACACCCTTTATTTTTCCATTAGCAGTCCCTTTGATAGCTGGACCAGGTCTTCTGGCCACAATTATGTTGTTCGCTCATATGGAGTCCTCTCAAGCAATCATGATCTTCGCTATTCTCACAGCATGGTTAATCTCCGTCATCATTTTGTCCTTTTCTCAACAAATTAGACAGATTCTTGGAATTAAAGGGTTGATCGCTTGCGAAAGACTTATCGGAATGGTTTTGGTCATTATCTCTGTACAAAGGCTAATGGAAGGAATGCTTTTATTTTGGAAAAACAACCATCACCAATCGTAATCTGTCGGCCCTAGCATGCAAAACTATAAAATGACATTAGCCTATGACGGCAGGTGTTATCTGGGTTGGCAAGTAACAAAGATGGGTCCAAGCATTGAAGAGACCCTTCGACTCACACTTGAAAAAATTCTGCAGCATCCCATTATTCTCCAAGCAGCCAGCCGAACAGATGCAGGAGTACATGCTGAGGGACAGGTTGTCAATTTTTATAGTTCAAAACCCTGCTTGGATCACCGCCTTCATTTAAGTTTGAATAGCCTCTTACCCAAAGATATTTCAATCTTATCCATTGAGAAGGCCCCCATCGCATTTCACCCTACCCTAGATGTGATAGGTAAGGAATATCATTATTATTTTTCATTGGGTCAATCTCAACTTCCCCACCATAGGTACTATGCCTGGCATATCCCCTATTCCTTAAATTTGATTGAAATGCAGCAAGCATATTCTCATCTTATAGGCACGCACGATTTTAGAGCCTTTTGTAATTCAAAAAATAGCACTAGTTATACCCATTTTCAAAGGCATATTGATTCTATTTTTTTAGATGTTTTGGCCGATGGACGCTTAAGGATTGCGATTAGAGGTCATCACTTTCTCTATAAAATGGTGAGAAATATTGTTGGGACCTTAATTTATGTAGGAAGAGGCAAATTCACGTCTGATGATCTCCGGACCATCCTTCATTCGCATCAACGTTCCCTCGCGGGAGTGACGGCGCCTGCTCATGGACTTTTTCTCTATAGAGTTTTCTATCCTGATCACCGCCCTTGCCCAAACGTAGCATGACTTTAGAGGGAGTTGCAAATCTACGTGGTTTATGGAAGAAAGCGACCTTTTTCAGCCTCTGTGGGAAGCTGACATGAATCGGACGAAAAGAAATGTTTTCGATTTCTTGCTATCCAGCGATACCCATAATTGAAAAATGAGGAAGGCAAGATTCCCAACCAACTTACCACATTCCAAAACCCACCTAACATCCCTAAGATCCTGAATACCGCTTCCGATTCGGTATATATTTTAGCAGAAGGCTCCTGATAACTTTCAATAAAAACAACAGTATCGAGGTTATTGAGGAGATCAGGACTTTGCGCTAAAGTAATTTTAGCGGTTTCTCCTTGCAAAGAGGCAAAATCAAAGAGGGCTTTCTTATCCCTTTTTAAAACAAAAAATACGAAGTGATCACATAATCCACAGGCTCCATCGTAAAAAATTAGATGCTTATTCATATTATCTCTCTGCATTTACTCTTCCTTCTTTTGCTGATTTTATTTTTGGTATGTTCCTTTTTAAATCATCAAACTGCCTCAATAAAACGAGATTTTCTTCATCGCTAAGTTGTTCGTTCTGCATTTTTGATCTTATCTCCTCACGTGCTAGCATCCAATTACGCATCAGGATTCCTTGTATAGACTCTTGTATACCCTGGTCACTTTTTTCCCAGTTAATTTTCTTCTTCTCTAACTCTGCAATCACTTCTTGAGCTGTGGGATCATCTAATTCAATAGTAAGACTGATTAAATCGTTAGGCTTTTGATTTAAGTAATTGAACTCATATAATTCAAAAATTTTTCTGCAGATAGGGACCTTAAACGCCTCTTTGGTCAGGTTTAGTCGAGTCAATTCAATTAAGCAAGTTTTTTCTGAGCCCAGCAGAAGTAGCCATCTCAGCAGATCAATTTCTAAGATACGATCTGGATTAATCGACTCACTTATCCCAATGCTTGAGGACTTTCTTACGTAGAGTTGTGGAAGAGGATTTTGCCCGATTCCCATCATACTTTCAGGAATCTGCATCAGCTGAGACACCTTCCTTAGAGCCTCATGAATCATGATGGGGTGATCCCAATCTCTAATATTTTTTATGATAGTCTGGGTAAGTTGATTTTTTTCTGCTGGCGAGCTGAGATTTAAACTTCTGCCAAGATATTTAATTAAAAAGGAGATGTAGTCGACAGTGACATGAAGTAATTTTTCAAAAGCTTGCGCCCCTTCTTTTCTAAGAAATAAATCGGGATCATACCCTTGAGGAAGTTGAACAACATGAACCTCAACCCCAACTTTTTGAAGAAGATGTCCAATTTTGTAAGCGGCTTCTTGTCCTGCTAGATCTGCATCTAGAGCAAGGTAGGCATGGGTGACTCCAAGATTTAATAGTTCTTTCACATGACCTTCTCCAAAAGCAGTTCCTTGACCAGCAACAGTTAAGTCAAATCCAGCATTAATGAGTCTCAATGCATCAATTTGCCCTTCAACAAGGATCACCCTATGTTCCTTTGCAATTCTTTTTCGCGAATAATTTAAGCCGAAAAGCGTTCGTGATTTTTTAAATAACGTCGTTTCTGGAGTGTTGATATATTTTCCGCCAAAAACTTCCTCCCGAATTTTTCTTGCTGAGAAACCAATAATTCTTCCTGCATAGTTCTGAATGGGAAACATGATTCTTTCATGAAAGAACTCTCTTAGCTTTCCTGTCTTTCCTTCTACAAGAAGTCCTGCTTCGCGCATTGCTTGATCGGAATTTCTTTTTTTATGCATGACGCCCCTGAAAACTTCTGATTTTGATGGGGCCCATCCTATTTTAAACCGGCAAATGAAATCTAAATCGATGCCCCGGTCAAATAAGTATTTGAGTGCTTTATACCCCTCCTCAGAGTAAAGCAAGCAAAAGTGATAGAAATCAGCAGCAGCTTCAAGTGTTGATTCTAAAATCTGTCGGCCCAATCCTAACTTTTCCTTAGGGTCTTCTACGACCCTTTCTAACTGCACATGAAACCTATCTGCCAAAAGAATAACCGATTCAGAAAAAGAGAGTTTCTGATGTGTCATTAGAAATTTGATAGCATCCCCATGGGCTCCACATCCGAAGCAATGATAATGAGTATCTCCTTTATTGATGATGAATGAAGGCGTCTTTTCATCATGAAAAGGACAGAGACCTTTGTAAGCCGATCCTGATTTTTTTAAGGGAATATGAGCTGATAAGACTTCAATAAGATCAATTTGCTGCCGTAATGACTCTAAGCTTGCTTTATTAAAAATTGTCATGTTATCCTGTGGTCATATTTTTGTTATCAGCTGCATTGGTTCTCAAATGCACCTATTTTGCATTGTTTCCTTTTTGGGAACAAGGTAGAAACCTGAATTTTGGGTTTATTCTGTTTGGTTATTCCTATGAAACAGCTTCTCGGTTACATTGAAAGAATCACGTTTCACAACTCTGATAATGGATATACTGTCGCTCAATTGAAACAACCCCAGACGACAGAGCTTATTTGCGTTGTGGGGATGATGCCAGGTATTCAACCGGGGGAGACCATCCGTTGCTGGGGTGAATGGAAGATGCACCCCGCCCATGGGAAACAATTTGATCTCTCTCAATTCCAAATTGAAGCCCCCGCCGACTTGCTTGGTATTCGAAAATACCTTGGTTCTGGACTCGTCAAGGGCATCGGTGTGAAATATGCAGGCAGAATTGTAGATAAATTTGGTGTTGACACTCTTACGATCATCGACCAATCCCCTGAAAAACTTTTGGATGTGATCGGACTTGGGAAGAAGCGCGTAGAAAAAATCACAAGCTGCTGGTCGGATCAAAAATCGATTCGCGATGTCATGATCTTTCTTCAATCTTTTGGGGTCAGTCCTGGTTTTGCACAAAAGATCTTTAAATCCTACGGCAAAGAAAGCATAACGAAACTTAAAGAAAATCCCTATTGTCTATCGCGGGACATCTTTGGAATTGGCTTTAAATCTGCCGATCAACTTGCACAAAAAATGGGAATCACAAAAGAATCAGACTCACGCATCGATGCCGGTATTGAATACGTGCTTAACGAACTTTCGGGTGATGGACATGTGTGCTATCCCCTTGAAGAATTTATTTTGGAAGCAGAAAAGATCTTAGAAATTCCCAAAGAAAAAATTAATACCCGTCTCCCCTGCATAGAAAGTGAAAAAAGAATCAAGATACAAACCTTGCTCATATTTGGTAAAGAGTCGCTCTACATATGGATAGCCTCTCTATTTTTTGCTGAACAGGGCATTGCTAGAGAACTCAGTCGACTCAAGAAGGCCATATGTCGACTCAGATCTATCGATCCGAATAAGGCCATAGAATGGTCCCAAAAAAAACTTAGTATTGAACTCGCCCCGAATCAAAAAAAGGCAGTGGCCAATGCCATGTCTGACAAAGTCCACCTCATTACAGGAGGTCCAGGAACAGGTAAAAGCACAATCACAAACACCATCCTAATGATATCGAGAGAACTTACTTCTCATATTGTCCTCGCAGCACCTACAGGAAGAGCTGCAAAACGAATGACTGAAATCACCAATCAAGCGGCATCAACAATACACAGTCTTTTGGAATACGACTTTAAACAAGGGAAATTTAAAAGAAATCGAGAAAACCCCTTAGAGTGCGACCTTTTAATCGTTGATGAATCCAGCATGATTGATACCTACTTGATGTTTCAACTTTTAAAGGCTATTCCCGATTCTTCTAGAGTCATCTTTGTTGGAGATATTAATCAACTACCAAGTGTGGGCCCAGGAAATGTACTCAAAGATATCATTGCTTCAAAATGCATCCCTGTAACCACTTTAAATGAAATTTTCCGTCAGGCCGCTGGCTCACACATTATTACTAACGCGCATCGAGTGAATCAAGGCTATTTTCCCCTTTTAAATAACTCACAAAATAGTGATTTCTTTTTTTTAGAGGCAGAAGAACCTGAAGAGGTTCTGAACACGATTGTTAAACTTGTTGCTATTCGACTTCCTAAGAGATACGGATTTAATTCACTTCAGGACATCCAAGTCTTAGCCCCAATGAAAAGAGGATTAATTGGAACAGAAAACTTAAATATTGCTTTACAGCAGATTTTAAATCCGAAAGAAATGGCCCTTTTCAAAAATGGGCAGAAATTTCAAGTGGGCGATAAAATTATGCAAACAAAGAATGACTATAAAAAAGAAGTTTTCAACGGCGATATAGGAATTATCGAGCATATTTCTCCTGAGGATCAACAAGTTGTGATCCGCTATGAAGGAAGAGATGTCATTTATGAATATTCTGATTTAGATGAACTTGTCCTCGCCTATGCAATATCTGTGCATAAGTTTCAAGGAAGTGAATGTCCCTGTGTTGTCATTCCTGTCCACACAAGCCATTTTATGCTCCTTTATAAAAATCTTCTTTACACTGCCATCACAAGAGGTAAAAAATTAGTCGTTTTAGTGGGAACTAAAAAAGCTCTCGCAATTGCTGTTAAAAGGGATGATGTACTCAAACGCTATTCTGGGCTGATGCAGTTTATTATGGAACTGATTTGATGATTTTCCATACTTCTTCTTTAACCAAAATTTTTCGTTATGGTTGCTGCAGTATCGTCATCTTCATTCTTTCATTTCTAATCAAAGATATTAATAGCCATACGTTTGCTTCGACAATCACTCTTCCAATCTCATCAGAACCGATTAAGTTCTATTCAAATCAAACCAAAGACGATTTAACAACACTCTATGTGAAAACCATTGAAAAAGCACAGGAGTCGATTGTTTTTATTATCTATTCTCTAAAAGACAGGAACATTCTAAACGCTCTCAAAACAAAAGAGAATCAAGGGGTCAGCATTTACCTTATTTGTGATGCGGAAGCAACTCCAAAGTTAACACATCAACTCCCTAAATCAACAATAATTAGACGAAAAGGGAAAGGGCTGATGCATCAAAAGATTCTTGTCGTCGATAATGAACTCATTTTACTTGGTTCTGCTAATATGACAATAGACTCCTTAAACAAACACGGCAACCTTGTTATGGGATTTTCCCATCCCTCTTTAGCAGCGATGATGACAGCACGTGCTAAAGAGATGAGTCCTAGAGGTAAATTACCTGCTGTTAAGCAGCTCTCAACGCATTGTGCGGATCAACCTATTGATTTTCAGATACTTCCTTTCAATAACGATGCTGAAAAGCAACTAATTTCTCTTTTAAAATCGGCAAAGAAAACAATCAAAGTTGCCATGTATACATGGACAAGGCACGATTTTACCCAAGAACTCATCCAAGCATCCAAAAGAGGTGTTCACGTTGAAGCGATCATTGATCGCCAATCCGGAATGGGAACAAGCTCTGAGATTGTTAAAAAGCTATTTAGAGCCGGCATTCCTGTTAAACTCAGTACAGGATCCTCTCTCCTCCACCATAAATTTGCTTATATTGACGATGGGATCCTCATCAATGGCTCTGCGAATTGGACTTACTCAGCTTTTAATAAAAATGATGACTGCTTCATGGTGATTTATGATCTAAAAACACCACAGAAAGATAAAATGGATCAACTATGGGAGTGTTTACAAAAAAACTCTGAGTTCGTCAAAGAAAAGGATTAGGAGATATAGCGTAATATTTAGTCTTTAGCAATTAGGCCAAAGAAGATCTATTTCGAACCACAAGTCGGAAATTTTACCTTAGACCTACGTCTCTTCAGGGTTAGAAACAGCTTGCATAAATCTATACATATCTGATACTATCTATACAAAT
>JBEPVL010000006.1:0-67729 GCA_041691035.1 Chlamydiota bacterium | reverse complement strand
CATTAGATGTAGCGTACACTTTAGTGTGCGCTTGTTTTTGTCGGATTTATCCGACGTAGTTTAAGATACAATACGTATGGACGCGAAGACGCTAATAGTGACCTAGAATGGATTCTATGTCGCTGCCTGCAAAAGGATGCTTTCCTCTCGCGGCATAAATAGATGTAAATATAATTCTAGCCTTATCTAAACCTATATTTTTAAGAAAATCATTTAGGATTTCTTTCTGCAGTGATTCGTAGTTAACATCTGCATTCAGATATTTTAGCTGGCATTCAATCTGAACAAAAACAGGGTAGTCCTTTAAATGCTCCCCGATCTTATGATTTCCTGCAACCACGCTCCTTAAAGTCATATCCCATAAGAGGACCTTGATATTTTTCTCTGATTCATCTTGTCCTTTTAAAATTAAATTCCGCCAGATATCAGCATCTTTTTGGGAAAGACAGCCGACCGAAAGAATTTCCTGAGTCTCCTCATTCACATGGATAAGAAGTTGATATAAAGGCCTTTGATAGACAGATCCAACTTCAACACCCTCTTTAGATTCGATTGGCAAGAAATTGTGAGAAAACCAGATAATGGAATCAAAATGATGCGCACTATCTTTTAAGTCTGCTCGTCCTTCAAGCAGATCTGTAAGCTTATACAATGGAGGCGTGCTAGATCCAAATGAAAATATATCTAAAAGGCCATTCTGGTGCTTTAATGGAGAAAACTTCAACCAATTAAGTTCTGATATAGATAGCTTCGATGACCACCCAATCTCTTTCAGGGTATTATGGTGGGTTTCCGGATTGTAAACTTGATGCGTTGTTTCATTTTCAGTGGTATTTTCCTGAAAATTCTCTCTATCCATTTCCAATTGTTCTTCTGCTTCATGATGTACCTGATGGCCTAATGATTCATTCAAGATACAGATCTCGTTATGTTCATTTTTGTAAACTTTTACAGTTTTGGGCATCTCTGGAATAGCGATATCACTGATTTGTTTCACCATCGCATTGTATTCTTCTGTGCTGAAGTACTTCGATGATTCAATTGTTCGTACAGATCGATTTCTAATAGACTCAAGCACTGTTATTGTATCCATCCACTTGGTTCTTGTCCCATAGAGTTTCTTTGGATCGTTTTCTACATCTTCAATAAGTTCCTTTTCAAATTCCAAGAAAATATCTACCATTTCATTGAGATCCTTTGAAAAAAGAATCTTATCCAAAATAGCTCTTCTAACGACATTTTTTACTTTTTGTTGATAAGCATTATAGTGGTGATCCAGGAGAGAATCTTTTTGATTACGCGTTGCAAATTCAATAATTTGTTCTATAGTAGGTTGCTCAGTATGAATGCCTAATTTAGTATTAAGCGATTTTAATACTTGTGGGGTGATTCCAAAACGAATAGTCTGCGTTTCTTCCAAGTTTTTTTGATAAATCTCTTTCATAGGGTCTTTTAAGAGGTCGATAAACCGTATGAAATCCTTGACTCCTCTCATGCGGAAGAACTGCTGCAATAAGAGATACTGTTCTTGGTCTTCTCCTAGGAGATGGAATCCAATTCCATTCCTTTTTTGAATAATATTCGCGCCATAGCCGTGAACATGATCAAAATAGGAAATCATCACCTCTAATGGAAGTTTTACTTGATCATAAGGAATAGGTTCTTTCATTCCCTTTATCCAACTCATCAGCTGGTCATTATCTAATTCATCTTTTTGATAAAAATTGACACCCTGAATATCAGGACGATGCTCCGTTATGTAGTCCAAAATTTCTTTAGCTACTACAAGAGGTGAAAGCCCTTTAAGTTGTACTCCTCCATCAATAATTGCTGTAAAGTTGGAGCCTATTTTAAAGTAATCAGCCAACACTTCACGTAGAACATCTTTAGGCTTGGATTTTTTCAGACACTTGATCCCATCAACAGGACATTTTGCGGTAAGTATTTTAATTGCTTCTTCAGTTGTACCTGGATCCCAAAGCATAGGCATACCTGCTGGAAAGCAGCCATCATTATAAGGTGTTCCAGTTCCATACCGTTTCTTATAAAAAATATCGTTGAAATTTTGAGCATTACTGCTGTGAGTTCTATCCCAAAAAGCGATTTTCTCATGAAGGAAAAACTTAGCATAAAGCAGTATGCATTTTGTATTGTGCTTTAAAGTTTTTTCTACATTTCCCCAAGCTTTAGAATCTAAACCTAATTTTGCTAAAGATGAAAGATTACTTTCAGGATAAATTTCTAGAAGTAGTTGAAAGTATTTTGTATCCGAAATTGCAACTTCACGCTCATCCATTTCTTGAAGTGTTTTTTGATGCATTGTTTGGATAAGTTGATGAAGTTGATTCAAGGATAAACCGCGATATAAAATCGCTGCTACTGTGTCAACAGCGGCTTCAAATGGATTCTGTATAGAAGCATTTTCTAAAGCAGTCATGTTCCCTTCATAGGGACGCGACCATTCTCCACTATTTTTCTTAAGAGAAGGACCAAAATCCACATCAATTTTTTTAGTCATCAATAAGGGGAGAAGTGATGTCAGCATCCCTTTAACCAGAGCAAATTCACCAAAACGACTGTGCGAATCCAAATTGGAGGAGTAACTTCTGTTTAAAACAAAATCAACAAATTCTTCGTGAATAGGGTCTTGAAGCTGGAATTTTTTACTAAACAACTTAGCTAATTTAAGATAAACCTGTTCTAAATGAGCCTTAGGAACTTGATTTAATTCATTATCAAGGACAGCCTTCCTGATCATCTCATCTTCCATTGCCCATTCAAAACAATCTAAAATGAGATTAAAGTAAGCTGGCTTTATTACTTTAGGCTTTCCGCAAGGATAATTTTCTACTTTAACATCACTAAAAAGTTCTTGGGCTTCATCACCGATGACGTCGGAACGACGCATGATTTTGAGAATCGTTTGTAGATGTAACAATTCTCCATTACCCTGAGCGCTTATAGCTCCCTTGTGAGGGGAGAGGTGGTAAAGGGAGTCAATAAAGCTCAACTCGATAGATTGAGCTGTTTCCTTACAAAGGTGAATAGGTTCTCCCTGATTTAATCCTTGAATCAATACATGATTTAGCATTTTGAGAAACGACCCAGAAAGACGCAAACTGCGATTAAAGCTAACTAATCTTGAATTCTGATGGAAAATCTCCTTCCCCTGCTTTGACATCTGCGTCACATTTTGACCTAAAAGGGATCTAGGTGAGACAACAAAAACTAACTTTCCCTGGCTCGTTTCGTGAGAGACAGCCGTTGGAGTACAAAACCACGTTTTACCCAATGACATCAAAAGTTCAATAACACCCTCTCCTGACTCAGTAGAAAGCCAATCCTTCAATCTTGATACCTGCTTATTCCACAATATATTATACGTATGGAATTCAAACAACATCAAGCGACGTAATATTCGTGGGGAGGTGCTGTTATCAAATGAGTAAGCACGAGGTGATTTTATAGCGCTCTCAATTTGCTGAATCTTTTCTGTGTATGTACTAGGATTGGTTTCCGGTGAAATTTTTGATAAAGCTTCCAAAGAGTGGACAATCCGTTCAAAATGCTGTAGCTGAATTGACTGGAATAAATAGATCGCTATCGTCGTATCGATATTTGGAAACAAATTGAGATCTAAACTAAGACTAGTGCCATAGAAATTTCCTTTCAGAAAGAAATAAAGAATATCTCTCATCTCTATAGGACGATGAAGACCTTTTGTGTTCATGTTTATCGCTTTAATCAACGATTGCTCAATCTCTTGTGTTGATTGACGATAAGTTTGGCAAGCCCCGCTCAAATGGAAATACAGTTGCCATAAAGCCTCTTGAGTATTTTTTAAAGAAAAGCAGCTTGTACCGTTTAACAAGACTTCCGAAAAAGTTGATTCATAAGAAGACCTTAAAAATTGATTGATTTTATCTTCTTCAATTTTAAGAAAGTTTAATGACGTCTGCTCAAAAGCATAAATCTCTGGGGCTTCTACTTTTTCATTCAATGCTTTAACTGCCCTAGAAGTCATACCTATGAGTGATAGAGTGGTGTTCAATGGCTTCAAGATCATTTTTTTAGATTGACCAATGATAAAATTTGCAGCCATTTTCGCTCCTGTAGCTGATATTCCCTCCAAAAAACTCACCTGCATCTCAATATCGCATAATCGATTATAAAACGATGCTGGAGATGTCTTAAAAAATTCGATTGCCTCCTTTACATCTGGGTAGAACATCGAATGCGAGCATATCAACACCAAGGCATGCATCAAGAAGTTAGATTGAGGGTCCCAGCCACCTGCATTCAGAAGAAGGTAAGTTTCTAGCTTTTTTTTCTTCTCCGAATCAGTTTTTGCAATCGCATAATAACTAAAGAAATTAGCCACCATCTGTTGACGATTCCCAGTTTCGAAATCAAGGCTAACTTTTTCATTTACTTCAGGAGTGATACTTTCATTGAATGTGAAGAATTGATTCCTATTAAAAAGACGGGAATGCCAAGCTTTTATAACTTGTTGGAAATCATCAGCCCAATTGAAGGTAGGGAAAGAACCATTTATTTTGGAAAAAATGCTGTTGGGATCAGAAAAAATCTTTGCAGAAGGTGTCTTGGCCATCTGAAACATAAACAAGAATGACTTGTCTAGAGTTGATGATTCGTTTGAGAATTTATTTTTTAAATAAAAATAGCGCTGATGCAAATGCGAAGGTAGGCTAACCTTCTCTAATAGCGTTTCCCAGCCAATATAATTTCCCATCTGAACCAAACTTGACTGCCCTTTTGCTAATACCAACTGCAATTCATAATAGAATAAACGTTGGTAAAGTAACCATTCTTGTTCTTCAAATAATTGATATCTTGAATCGGTCTCATTGGCAGCTTGATTCAGAATAAAATAAATCGCAATGAGCCGTGAGAACAGAAATCCCTCTAGATTTTCTGTAGGCAGTGCAACACTATGCATTAATTGATTCTCTTCAAGAGATATGATCAACCTGCTCCGAATCGCAATCGCTGCAGCACTATTTGAGGGGTTGAGAGTAAGACATATTAACGGAAATGAAAGATCAGTTTCTAATTTATTATGTCGACTGAGATCTTCAATCCAACTGCAGGCCCTTTCAGCTTTTTGAAATTCACCTTGAATTACATAGTGTAGAATCAACTCTAAGATTGCTTTTGGATTTTGAGTGATAAGGGAGTTATCCTCAGAAATATCATACTCAAGATATTTCCCTTTCTCTATTTTATTGAGTTGGTGAATCCATGGTCCCACGAGATTTTTTAAAGACCCTAAAGAGGAAACTCCATTCCAGAAGACAGCTTCAAACCACTGGTTAGATGGTAGAAGGACTTTTAACTTTCCACTTTCATTTCGTAAAAGCAAATAGGAAGAAAAGCCATTAAGAGCTGGGTGTGTTTGCCTAGGATCAATCATATAGCCAGGAAAAACATCATAATTAACAGCTTGGAGGGCACCTTGGGATTCGATAATTTTGAAAGAGAGCTGAAACTGGTTGAAGTCAATTTGATACAGGTTTGGCTCTCCTACTTTCTTCCAACACTCTATATTTTCAATATGACTAAAACGACTAACCGGTAAAATTTGAAATAGAATAGAGCTTGCTGAAAATCTTTCTATTAGAGAGCCGTCTTCATATTTACCCAAGATCGTGTATTCAGCAGATCCAGGGGACTTCATTTTGACTTGTAACGATTCTTGAATAATGGAATTTTTTAAGATAAGTAAGCGCCTTTTAGGTGCTACCTTATCCTCCAACCAATAGGTAATAATACTCCTGTCTTCATTTTTAACATGTTGAAAAGTGTACGTAACCCCCTTCTCTTTAAGAGTGATTGTAAGGTATATTTTGTTATTTTCTATAGAAGGATTTAGTTTTAAAACAAAGCGTCCATCATCAGTTGTAAATCCTTCCTCATTATATCCTAATAGTTGGGTGATACCAAGCCGTAAAGCTGTTTCCCTCACATGACTCAATTCCACACTGTTGTTATTAATTTCGCTTCCGATAAAGCCAGTAATGAAATCAATTTGAACATTATCCAGATAAAATTTCCCCTTCGAATCATTTTGCAAATAAATTTCAGTATTGAATTCGTAGGAAATCCCTATCTCCTCGAAAAGAGTGTTTAAAAAATCAGTTTGGGTTGAAAAGTTTTTCATCAAGCTGAGAATTTCAGGGAACCTTTTCCAATAAAGGTGAGTAAAGGAAAGAGTCAGTTCTTGTTCAAACGATCTGAGAAGCGTTTGCTCATCTTGAAGAAAAACTTTCGAATGCTGGATAATTGGTTTAGTATGAGTAGCCTTCCACGTATCTATACGCGTTTTAACATAACTAGTATTAGGGTTAAAAAAGGCCTTACATATATCTAGACAATCAGAAAATCGCTGTTGACTGCTCATCTCATGACTATCAAGCACTGAAAGAGCTTTTAATCTAAGGAGGTCCTTGCGAATCGTTGGCTCGGTCGCGTCTAGAAGTACATTATCTAAAAAACCTCGAATAGAAAAAAAGTTTTTAGCAATTTCAGGGTTTTGAAATAAACAATACTTTTCAACCTTAATCCAAATGCCAGCTAAAATGATAAATTGAGTATAATTGTCTGAACTAATTAGATATTCAAGGCTCTCTTCAAAAAATGCGGCCATAGCTAAAGGAAAGCCCGCACTTTCATTGATCTGTTGGTTTAAGGAATCATTGGAAAAAATGATTTCCTGCAAGAGAGCTAGGTTGTTAATTTCAGTGAGCTTAGCTTTGAATTCTTTAAAGAAAGCTAACGCTCTTACTATTGTATCCCTCTTTTCCGAAAAAATCATTTCAAATAACATGTCTGCGGATTGAACACCCAACTCTTTAACAGTTTCATTTTCCATTTCAAAAGGTGAAGCAATAATAGAAGACTGATCTCTAGGAATAATTGGATCTTGAATAAGATCCTTAATAGCAATCGCTTTTGGGAATCGTACCTTAATATAGCCTAAAGGATTCCTTGGAACTCGAGAAATAAGATTTTCAGCCATGTCTTTTAAAATATCTAAAGGCTGGACAGCTTGTTTTATGATAGATTTACCCTCACTTTTCACTCCTCCTCCTTTAATTTCTGACCAGTTGGGGAGTTCACTATTGCTATCTAGGGAGGAAATAAAAGAATTCCCGAGAAGAAAATGAAAGCGCAAAAGAGAGAATCCGCGTGGAACAATCGTTTCTCGACCAAAAAATACTAACATTTCATCAAAAATTAACGGGTAAAGAGAACTGTGATTGGTGCTTATCTGCTCTTTAATAGAGTGATAGGGTACCGGTAACTTTTCCTGTAACGAAGGATTCTCTTTAAGTCTTGTGATAAGGGTATCGATATATCTCAGCTCAGGCGCCGATGTCGCACTTCTCATACAAGGAAACTCATTGAAATTCTGATCGGATCTTTGCAGAAAAATACTCGTATCCAAAAATGAATAATCAAAAAGACTAGAGCTCGCTAAATTCTTGAGCTCTTTTAAGGAGGGTATCTTATTCAAATCAAGGTTTGGAGTAAAGTACTGGCAAATATCTTTTAGACGACTCTTCAAATTAGGCTCATGAGATACACACTGGCCATGTTTGTACCAATTTACTAAACAGTATCCATTTACCGAATACTTTTCTATATTTGTGTCTGGGCAACGTAATGCTAGTTTATGCAAAATTGCAGTCAGAGTAAAAAAGGTAATGACGGTGTCAGTTTTTATGGAGTCGGAGAGTAAGTTAAAGTTCTTATTTGTCGAATCAAAAGGAATTTTTTCATAAACAGCTAGAAAAAGCTCAGAACAGACTTCCATACAGTCGTGAATATCTTGAGAAGGAACAGTATCCCAATAATCTTTTATACCCGCCTTAGGAATATCTAGAGTTTCAATTTGTTTAACTAAATAAACGAATGCTTGATGATCCAATTGATCCGCATCATGCATCCATGATTGCATAACCGATTTTAGTTCTTTTGGAAGAATCTTATTGGAAGTCGGTAATGTAAATTCAGCTATAGAAGCATTTATTCTGCTTTCGCCTCTTTCTAAATTAAGAGGAATAGGCGTAGAGGGAACAGAGAGGCTTCTTCCTGAAGAGGGTGGCGGAAACGTTTTTGTAGAATCAAGGGAGTATTGAATCTCACTGGTCTGAGTGAGGAGACTAAAATTAGCGCGCAACATCTGTTTCTTTTCGAAGGCCCAGTTAAGAATAGGGTGAAAATCATGACTTTTATGGTAAAAGGTAAAGAGGAGAGCTAGGCCACGAAAAAAATATTCAACGATAAGCGAAGTGACTCCAAGCTTAGCTCTATGAATTTCGTCAATGATCCTTTGAAAAGGTTTTTTTAACCATTTTGGAAGAAAAGGAGTAATGTTAAATTCCAACAGGAATGAAAGAAATTTTTTCAAATAACTATAGGCGCCAGGGTCGGTCCAAGCGTGAGCATGCCAAGCAAACCGAACCGTTCTAAGAGCCGATTCCATTTGCTTATTATAGATAAGAGATCTAAAGAGGCCTTTTGGTTTACCTTCAGTGGATTCGAATTGCACTGCATTTCCCGGTACAATCTTGATTTTTGGCTTTGGAACCTTTTTTAAGCCGATGATCAGATCTTCGAAGAGATCTCTGAACTCTTCACCAAATAACCAGATGAGGGGTTCTTTTGAAACTTCTAATAAATCCGGAGAAATTTTTACTCTCAATGTTTCGTAGACACTTAAAGGCAACTTAACAGAGATATTTTCAAGAGCTTTTTCTCTTTCCTTAATACTCTGTTTGTGTTTATCTAAAGCTAAGGCAATCTGTTCTTTTGTGGCATAAAGTCTCTTAAGTCTGTCGGAATCCTGCTCATTACCTTCTATCTTTTTTGTTAACTTAATTAAACGATCAATTCCATGTAAAAGCTGTCTGCTGTGATACTCTTTTTTGATGACAAGGGTTCTGTCCTCTTCAATAAAACTCTCGCTATATTTTTTATAAATATCTAAAAAATATTCAAATTGAATCTTTTCCAAAGATTCGCCCTTTTTCCCAAAATAGGCTAAGTAAAGATCGTTTGGCAGATCAAATGCATAGGGTTCCTGGTTTTCTAATTGATTTCCTTTTTCAATGGTACCACCCAAATACGTTATCAATCCCTTATAAACGTCTTCTACATTCACAACATATTTTGGATCATGTTGAGATTCAGTTATGTAAAATAGGAGTCGTTCAAAAAACTTTTCATTTAATCTCGAGTGCTCGACATTCTTTATCACTAGGGGCCACTGATTTAAATGAGAAAATTTTGGATTTAACGCTAGGTCGGCGTTAGATGCATAAAAAACAACAGTGAATTGTCCATTATTCTGTTTTTCAATCTCCACCAATAAGGGTGAAGAATTAAAATCGATACCCAACAACTCTCTCATTATTTCAGGCATCTTTTGCGATTCCTCACGTAAAAATGCTGGAGCCTCTTTTCCTAATTGATTCCATGATCCTTCAATAGGAGAAATCAACTTTTGAGCAATCCCTTTCTTCCATTTATTAATGAGTTCTTTCCTCTGATCCTGCGAGAGCATGGTCTCACCGCTATTCGCAATATCTAGAATCCTCTCACGCCATTCCCCATCAGGAAACAACTCAGCTAAATTTCCCAACACACCTTCTTTTAAGGTCCCTTCAATCATTTCTATTAAAAAATTAGGAAGTCTTTTAGCTGCTGAATTCGCTAAATGTCTTTGAGAATCAATAAACAGAGACTTAATAAACGGATGTTGAACTAAACTATCAGTATTCTCGCTCGTAATGGCGTTTTCAACTTTATCTAAAATTTTAATAATAAGATCTTGGACCTGAGATACAGGGTTCAACTGCTCATTCTCAGTTTTGAAAATCTCAATGACTTGCTGAGGAATCTCTGAAAAAAGACTAGGGACTAAATTGAGTAAACATTTGATCCAATCTTGGATTGCAGGGAAGGCTCTACCTAAAGAACCGGAAATCAGTCTTTTTTTAGTCGGTTCAAGTGAAGAAATTTCACGTGCTAATGTCTCAGCTGTTTTCTGAACGATTTCACGGCGATTTTCTGCAAGGTTTCGATTTTTTGATAATTTTGTATCTAAAGCGGCATTGAACTTAAACGCATCATGAAGGAGTTTAAATCGGCTAGGATACTCAGAATGCGTTAAGTGGTCAGAAACCTTAAGGAACTTATTGAGCGGATTTAAATCATTGAAGCTCCATGATCCCGAAGCTTGAAAAATCCGATCGAATTCTTCGGAAGTAACAATGGCATTTCCTTGGAGAGGCTCCACTAAAAGCGAAAGTGCTTTAACTTCTGTTTGATGTTGATCCAATACCTGTTGTTGATGCACTTCTATTTCCTTTAATTGTTTAGGAATAGAAGGAAGCGGTATTTTTTTTGAGCTCATTGTTAAATTATCTGACAACCAGCTACTCACTTTTATTCGAATACTCGGAGTGAGTTTTTTTGAAAGATGTGTATCTTGATTGATCTCCACCCAAGTTTTAGAAAATAGCTGAAGGATGTCTTTTTTTTTTCTATGCTGTCGTTGATTTCTATTTAACCAATGAGAAAATCTTCCCGTGTAGGATTTTTTTGAAATAAGAGAGCTTCCTAAAAGGGAATAGGTGTAGTTTGAACCTAAATCCTCCTCCCACCTGCTCGAATCGGAATTTTCAGAGTCCCATTTCAATATTAAATTTAATGCAACTTCTTTGTTCATTTTAAATCTCCACGGAAATATTGTAATATAATTGAACTATAATTTCAATAATAAATATTAATTTATTATATAGTACTTCGAATTATTAATTTTGTATTAAGAATTAATTAAACTTTAGTTTAATCTGAAGTAGGTCTCTTTTTGTCATTCCAGATGAGAATGAGGCCTTTAGTCCCCTATACTAATTCATTAATTTCTTATGAATTGTAAGATCACTTATCAAAATACAATCTAAATATTTAATAAATTAATATCGCAAATAAAACCATCAAACGTAATTTATTATTAGACATGCATTAGTGATTAAAAATTGCAGGATAAGGCTACTTTAATTCTTCTGTAGGATAGTAGAACTGAGCTGGAAGTTCGAATGCGGTTTCGGGGACTTTTTGGCCGGGAATGGATTCTAGGATTTTTTTTTCTTTATCCCTTATCTTTTGTTGTACTGTTTCAATTGAACAGTCTCCACTTACGTTCTTCAATGGAGCGAAGCAATCCTCTCTTGGAAAAAGGATGACGGCAGTTTTATTTGCCCATACCATGAGGTCGAAAATATAAAATTCAAATTTCCAAGCATAAGATATGCTGATCAATGCATCATTATCTTCATCATCATTGTATGCTTTTGCTTTTTTATATGTCGGGTGAAGGGGAAGATCTGGGTGGAGTGTTGATATAAGATTAATAAATGAGAGAGAAAAACAAAACAAACTAATATTAGCGCACTGATGTTTTAAGGATCCATCGGGAAGTCGAGCATATTTTTCTTCGCGAGACAATTCGGAGTACTCCACAACGCGACAAAAATAGCCTTCCCGAACCACAACGCCAACGTGCTCCTCAGGATCCCCTCTTAACACACATTTTAACGTAAGATCTGCCCTATTTTCAACTTGATGACCGACAAGTTCCGCATCATAAGGATCTGCTAAGGGATTATCGATAGGAATGACAGTAGTTTGTTGAATCCCTAAACGTCTCCATTTCTCTGCAATAGGAGAATCCATAAAATCGTGACAGCATTTTCCATTTCCATAGGGTCCTTCTGCAATAACACCTCTATCTTCAAAAAACAACTCTCCAGATGTATTTAGTAAAGGGAGCTGTCCCTGAGAGAAAAAATTAATTTGAAAAGGATCGAGCCCGAAATTTTCATTGCTGAGAAAATAATCCCTTGTCTGTTCATCGTTTTGAGGGGATGTCATAATAGCAATTTGAAGAGACATCCCCGCTTGGATACTTGCAGCTAACACCTTTTCAGCCAAAACTTGAAAAAGTGTTTTTTTAGATAAGGGAGAAATAGGAAAAAGTCCTTTAGGCCCGTTAAATCCAAGGCGAGTTCCCTGACCACCAGCCAAAACAACGCATCCTACCCGTCCCTGTTTGATGAGGTTTAATCCCATTTCTTGACGCTGTTTTGACCCTGAAATTTGATAACTATGATAAGCTTCAAATGTAGTCGCTTTATTTTTATCGCTAGACTCGCTTAATTTATCTTTTTGCTTCTGTAATTGCTGAAAATTAATTTGTCTCACTTGTTCAATAAAAGATTTCTTTTCTTTATCTGAAAGGTTTCCCCACTTATCAAGTAAATGCAATTCACAACTATCTGTAAGTAAGGAAACAATATCAATTGGGGGCATAAGGATTTGTTTGTTCAATGATATGTTGGAGTTCTTGGTACACATCGTCGACTTCGATTTTTTTCATACATCTAAAATCAATAGGACATGTTCTTCGATAGCAAGGAGAACAGGGAACATGCTTATGAATCACCACTCCTCCAGAATAGGGACCTGTCATTGTATCGCTAGTAGAACCAAATAAAGCCACTAAGGGAACGCCTAAAGCTGAGGCAATGTGCATAGGTCCACTATCATTGGTTAGAAATGCTCGGCATATTTGGATAAATCCCATTAATTCCCGAAGGGTTGTTTTTCCAGATAAATTGACAGCCCTATCAGGTAATCCTAAACAAATATCATTAACTAGAGGAGCTCCAGGCTTATCTCCAAAAAAAAGAATTTTAACTTTAGGATTTTCTAATAATCGCTGGCTTAACACTTTGAATCGATCAGGGAGCCAGCATTTAGCAGAGCCATAAGCTGCTCCTGGATTGATCCCAATCACCCAGTCATCAGGTGTAATCCCATATTTTTCTAGCCACTTGCGCGTTTCCTCTTTTTCCTCTTGGGTTAAATAAAGAGTTGGTGGAGTGTCTGATAGAGGAACTCCCAGAGGCTCTAGCAACATTTTGTATGTCACAACCTGATGTTGGAAATTTTTACTTTTTGGAAATTCAATCGCATCAGTGAGTAGAAAGCTTCGACAATGAGTAGCATAACCCACTCTTTGAGCTACATCTCCTCTCCAAAACCACCAAGCTGACGAGAAGGAATTTGTAAGTAAAATACCAAGATCGTAATCACCCTGCTTTAGAGGAGAAATAATATCTCGATGAGCTTGGCGATGCAACCAGCCACTTGGCTTTTGAAAGTGTAAGATTTCGTTGACATGAGGATCGTGTGCGATGACCGTACCCACTTTCCCTTGACACATTGCAGTAATTGTAGCTTGCGGCCAATGATGTCTTAAGTCTGTCAAAACAGGAACTGCCATAACCAAATCGCCTAGCCAATTAGGCATTCTCACAATGATATTTTTTGGTGTTTTTGAGAGAACAATGCGATCAAAAGTCATAATTTTTCCTTTTATTCCCCAGAAAGAATAAAAATGTTGAAATTCTTTATCTAAACCCTTATTTTGACTGCAAATAGCTACTATTAGGATGCAAATTTACACGACACCAACTTATTAAATATAAAACATGAATACAGCTATAAACTCGGTTTCTATTTCAGATCCTTCTGCAGCCCATGCTCAAATTGTGCAACTTAAACGATTATTAGTCACGCTTAAACAACAATCTGAAAAAATACAAGGCGAATTAAATCTCCGCGTCGAAGTGGAAAAAAATAAGAATACAGAATTAGAAAGGGAGTTAGGTAGCCTTCAATCAAAGCATAAAGAAGACAAGAAGGCTCATGAGGAAGAACTGCTTGCGTTAAGAGAACAAATGCGTGCCCTTAGAGAAACGCACAAGAAGCTTCAAGAAGAATTTAAATCTCGTGATCAAACACTTGAGGCCACTCCTGAGTATCTAGCTAATCAAGCGCTCATAGAATCTCTTCAAAATGAAATCGAATCATTTAAAAAGAGGACTGAAGAAGCCGCTAGCGAACTAAGGCAGTTGCATAAATCTTTAGAAAAATCCCAAAAAAGAATTCGTGAATTGGAAGAGGAAATCTCAAGGAAAAATTTTGTAGAATTCCAACACTCACAAGCGACTTTAAATGACCATCAAGATCTTCCCGATGTCATCGCATCCCAAACCTCATCCTATCATTTAAAGCAAGAAATCGATTCCATCAAAACCACCTTGATCCAAGGCGCTCTTGACTCTAAAAATTTAGAAAGTCGCTATAGTGAGATTTTCGACGAGAAATTGACTCTAGAACATCAGTATAGGCACTTGCAAACACAATTTGAGCACCAATCTTCAAATTTAGCAGAATTTCAAAGTCAACTACACACTCTTCTTGAACAAAAAAAATCTCTTGAAACGACTTTACAACACTCCAATACCGTTCTTATCACTCAAAAAGATGATATTGAACAACTCAATGGCAGCCTCTCACAGCAGGTTCAAAAAGGAAAAGAAAGAGATACACTACAAGAGAAGTATGAATTGCTAAAAGAGGAATGGATCAGTCTTTCTAGAAAATTAGAAGAAGCCTTAGATTCACGCATAGTAGCGGAAAGTCAAGTCATTTCATTACATACCGTCCTTAAAGATTTCGAACAAAAATTAAATGAAAAAGAAGCTCTTCTGAATCGTTCCCTAAGTGAAAAAGAAATACTCGAAGAAAAATTTGAAGGATTGAGGATTGGCCTTGAAGAAAGCGAATCGCGCCTTAAGATGGCTCAACAGCATTTAGCTAAAAAAGTTAAAGAAGCTGCTTTCCTCACTGAAAAAATCGATGATCAGCGGATAAACCTTGAAGAAGCAATCCATACAACTGAAATTTTCAAAGGCCAGGTCACACACCTGCAGGCAAGCATTGAAATCTATCAAAAACAGGAAAAAAGACTTCAAGACCAACTTCACGACGCCTTAAAAGGAACGGATGGTCAGGTTGCAAAGTGGGAAGAAAAGTATTTTCAGATGTACGAGAAATGGCAGGAAAGTGAAACAAAAATCAGAGATCTAAGAAAATACGAAGAAAAACATCAGCAAATGCAATCTTTATTGAGCAATTTGGGCAATTTTATGGGTACTCCTTCCTACTCAAATAATGCGCATCTTTTTCACTCTATCCCTGAACAAACAGATAAAATTAATCGTTCTTTCTCCCATTCTCAAGATCAGCCTACAGATATTCCCCTTTCTCATCTGAATTCTGATGAAAAAATTGATCTATTTGGAATGAAGGCATCACACGATAAAATTAAAAATCCCCCTCTTTTATGACTGAACAAAACTCAAAAAAGCAACCTGTTATTATCCTTGGAATTGATCCAGGGACACTAATTACAGGTTATGCTCTCATAAAGACTCTAGGACGGCTTTATCAACTCATTGATTATGGATGTATTAAGCCACCCTCGACATTTAAACTTTCCGATCGTTATTTAATTATTTTTGATGCCCTCGAGCAGCTGATCGATCATCATCAACCCACAGAGCTTTCAGTAGAAACACAGTTTGTACAAAAGAATGTTCAAAGCGCATTAAAATTAGGAATGGCCCGAGGAATAGCATTAGTAGCGGCTAAAAAGAAAGGTTTAAGGGTATTTGAATATTCACCTACTGAAGCAAAGAAAGCTGTTGTCGGTAATGGGAAAGCTAGCAAATTTCAGGTACAGAGCATGGTTAAACAAATTTTATCACTTCAGGAAATCCCAAAACCTGAAGATGCTGCTGACGCATTATCTTTAGCTATCTGTCACGCCCATTGCGCTTCCTTTTTAAGGAGCAAACATGAAATTTAATATGACACTAAAAGGATTCATTTTAGTAAGCAAATGGAATTTCAAAAGAAGCCCAACTAGAGGAAAACCTTGATGTATGCTTATATTACAGGGAAACTCATATTTTCCACACCTTCAAGTGTTATTTTAGAAAATCAAGGGATCGGATTTCATATTACTGTCCCTCACAGTGTATTTTCAAAACTCCCTCAAAATGGAGAATCGATTCTTATTTACACTACTTTTATTGTGAGAGAGCTTTCTCATGCACTCTATGGTTTTTTATCTATGGAGGAGAAAGATACGTTTGAATTATTGATGAATGTAACGGGTGTGGGACCTAAATTGGCGCTCAGTTTAATTGGACATCTTTCTCTAAATCAGCTCCAGAATGCTTTGAATGAAAAAGACCTACCAACACTTTGTCGTGTTCCAGGAGTAGGCAAAAAAACAGCAGAGCGCCTCGTCGTTGAACTTAAAGATAAAATATCCACTTTTAACTCTTCAAGCCCTTCTGTCCCGGGCATTACAATATCGCAGGAGGATCCAAAAAACAAACGCATTCAAGATGCTATTTTAACCATGATTAATTTAGGCTATAATCAAAATACCGCTCAAAAGGCTATCCAAAAATCTTTAGCTGAATTCACCGAATGTCCTGATTTAGCCACTCTAATCACCATCTCCTTAAAAAATATCTAGTTCACCTTAGAACAAACCCGAGGTCTTTGGAGTGCCAGAGACCTCGGGTCTAAGTATGTTTCGAAAGAAGTCTAATTACGCAAGAGGTCTATTTTACTTGAAAAATTCAGTGTAACGGACGATAACTGAAATGAATACTAATTACCCGAAACCTTGGTTTTTTGCCATGTTGATCTTCATAAGAAATTCTATGACGCTATATTTTAAAGTGCTTTTAATCTTATCAATAAACTCATTTTATTTTGGCATTTTTGCTGATGAGAACCCCTATCCTGGAACGACGACTGTATTTATTTCTTACGAAAATGCGGAAACAAATACGGATTTAACCAAGTCTCCGACAATCAATATTGGCTTTGATGGGAGCGGACATTATGTCCCTTTTATCATGGATACTGGATCGGTAGGCATCATCGCTTCTTCAGACATTTTTAAACCTGCTCCTGGAGCAAAAAATTTAGGGAAGGGTCGACAAATTTATTCCAGCAGTGGAATCATTGAGGAAGGAACTTGGTGGACTGCTACGCAAGAAATTTATGATGCAGATGGTAAACTAGTCGCTACAGCTTCCGTGCCTGTTTTGCAAGTGACCTCGATTAAATGTACAGACGATGCCAGATCCTGCACACCCAGCAAACACCCTAAAAAAATCTCTGTGATGGGGGTAGGATTTGGTCGTGAAAGCCCCGAACAACATCGAAAAACACCCAAATACAATGCCTTTCTTAACCTTCGCAGAGTGCTTAGAGATGGATCTTTAAAGCGGTTGCCCAAAGATTGGTGTAATGGTTATGTGGTTTGTCCTAATGGAGTTTATCTTGGATTAACCTCTGATAATACTACAAATGCTGCGTTTGTTAAGTTGTTACCGTGGACGAAGTACACAACTAGAAAGCTTTCTGAATGGATGCCTGCTCCGATGACAATTAATACCAATGGAGTTAGCGGCGACGGTCATATCTTGATGGATACAGGTGTCACATCGGGATTTTTAACTCCACCTGCAAACGCAAACCTGGGAACACTTGTTAAATGTTCAGATACTGCTCATGTTGAGTGTCTCCCTGACGGCAATGTCATTGGTGTATACTTGCCAAATGAATCCCAGCCAGTCGCCTTTTACACATTCACTGTGGGTGAAAGCGGCAATCTCATGCAACCTGTTGGGGTGCATCACGTTAAAGGGACAAAGGTGTTTTTTAATACCAGCCGACATGTGCTGGGTGGAATCAACTTTCTCTACGACAATACTAATGGGTATATTGGCTATATTTGGAATGGCCAAAGTCCTGCAAGCGTTGGGTTTGTTCACCCAGCTACGATTTCATCTACCACAACCCTCACTTCTTCGAAAAACCCCTCCAGAACCAGTGAAAGGGTAACCTTCACAGCCACTGTGGCTGGGGTTAAGCACTCTCAGATACCAACTGGTGGTGTCATATTTGTGGTCGATGGCAGACAAAAATATGTTGCTTTGAATAATAAGGGCGAAGCCACTTTTTCAACAGCGCGCCTTTCAAGAGGAAAACACACGATTACAGCCAAGTATTCGGGAGACTCAATCTACATTCGTTCTTCCTCACACCTCAGTCAAAAAATAAATTAAGAAGAAACTAGTGAGCGATTTTTGCCTTGGTTATCCCGATTATAAAAATATTGCATTTAAAATTTAATTTAGTACGATAGAATCCAGGTTAGAGTTGGTCAACCGAGATAAAAAAATTTTTTGGATTTTAAATTCACTTTAAGGAATAGCTGATGAAGATCAAAACGATGTTACTTATCCTTTTTTTATTTTCTAACAATCTACAAGCGATTGACTGGTTAGCTGAGTTGAGGGGAGGGTACTTTTACCCCACTTCAAAAAAATTCCGTGAAATTTATAGAGATGGTGGTCCGGAAGTGGAGCTTGAGCTCTCCAAAACTTTTAAAAAAGATTGGATGGCATGGGCGAATGTAAACTATTTTGAAAGATCAGGACATTCTATAGGTTTTCATGATAAAACTACCATAAACATGGTACCGGTAAGTTTTGGCTTTAAATATCTATATCCAATTTGTAACTTTCCCATAAATCCTTATTTGGGTGGCGGTGTCACGTACACCTTTATTAACGTCAAAAACGACGCAGATTTTGTAAAAAGACATGTGACCAAAAGTGGCGTTGGATTTGTTGTGAAGTCTGGGATGTATGTCGATTTATGTTATGGCTTAATTTTAGACATATTTGCCGACTATTATTATCAAAAAATTCATTTCTATTCGAAAAATAATGAGGATGTAGGTGGATTTAAAATGGGATTGGGTCTTGGTTATAAATTTTAATATGAATTCAAATTGTGTCTTTAATTGCAATTAGGTGGTTCTTTATGCAGTCGATAAAACAGGGCATTTCTAATCTCATTACGGTTTTTTCAATTTTTTTCTTTTCTAGCACAGCAGTTCAATTGCATGCAGATTGGTCTCCCCCGGTTCAAATTTCGGCCGGTCCTAGTTCTCTAAATCAGTCTGGGACACCTTTAACCATCAATTCCAATTCAGTAGCCCTAGTAGGGTGGTTAGATGGTCCTATCGGTGTATCTCAAACCGTATCCTCTGCTAATCTTTTTCCTCAAGCATCTGTATGGACTGCACCACAATTAGTTTATGTTAATACTATTCCAGGATTATTTCCGAGTTTTCCTTCGACAGCTCAAGATATGTTTGGGAATTCCCTTGCCGCCTTTGGCTTGATTGACCTAATGGGGATGATTCAACTTGAAGCATCAAAACGGCCTGCAGGAACTATTAATTGGCCTGAGCCTTTTTCGATAGCTTTTAATAGCACTCCTGCTGCTGCTGCTATAGCTTCGGATGACTTAGGTAATTTTGCTATTCTTCTTGGACTCACTACAACTGGACTACCTCCTTACAACATTACATTAACTCAGATTCCTGCGAATAGCACCTCCTGGACAACACCAATAGTTTTAGCTCAAGATACCGGATCACAGCCTTCTGTTGCAGCAGATATGTATAAAGGAGAAGGCGTTTTAGCCTGGAAGATCAGCTCTCCTACACTGCAAATTCAAAGCTTAAGGTATAATTTTATCACGCAAGAAGCCGTAGGAGCTGTTTTTGATGTTCCACTTCCTCCTGCAACGACTAACATTTTCGGAATGGATTTGGCAGTTGATGGCAAAGGTGATGCTATCCTTATTTTTGGTGCTCAAACCGGAGGAACAACCAACCTCTACACTTCTACTTTACTAGCAGGTCAAAATATCTGGTCCACTCCATTTTTAGTATCTGATCCTGCCAATAATGTCATTGGGGCGTCTGTTGCTACCGATCTGGCGGGTAATGCAACCATATTTTGGGGAGAAGCAATTACTCCAACTCAACAATATATTAGAGTTGCTTCTCTCCCATTAAGCGGCTCTCTCACACAGGTTACAAACTTAACATCTCCATCTAATCTGAATACTACAGTAGACGCAAACTCTCAAGTTGTGATGGATTCCTTTGGAAATGCAGTTGCTATTTGGATGATTGCGCCCGGTGGCGTTCCATCTATTCAAGTCTCTTCTAAAGCTATAGGAGAAGCCTGGACGGCTCCTATCACCCTTTATACTCCTGGAATAAATCCATTGATTACCTTAAGTGATCAAGGAACAGCTGTTGCTACTTGGCAGAATCTTACAACAACAGTCCTATACGGAAGCAGAAATCTATTTTTATTTAACTTAAGCCCTCCCACCAATGTTCGTGGTAAAATCGTTAAAAATGAGTTTTTAACTGAAACTGCTTATTTTTTAAGAATAAGTTGGGATCCAAGTCCAGCTCCTAATATCGTGAGCTATGAAATTTTTAAAAATGGAAATTTGATTGATACAGTGCCAGGAAAGGGCCCCTTTAAGTTTCTTCAACCCTTGCATTCCAAGCGTGTTAAAGGCACTTATACTCTTGTAGCCCTTGCTTCGAATGGGAATAGAAGCTTACCAATTCCTATTACTATAAAAAAGTAATCTTTCTTTTAGATTGAGATATAGCGTACACTTATGTGTATGCTATATATTCTGTTGACAGCAAAAAACAAGTGTTTCAGTAGCTGCTTCTAAAGGATTTTTCTGACAATAATAGAAGATCTCTTTTCCTACCATTTGTGGTAAAATGATTGATTCTAAATAGCGAGCAAACCATACCTGGTCATTTCCTCTAGTATCGCTTGTAAAAGAATTGAGAAGTGGCTTAATTTCCTGCTGAATAAAATGAATGTACCCGCCGTTATAACTCCATGTTGCGAGGGAAACTATTCGTGCATGGTAATTGTTAAAAAATTTGGCATTGTCAATAAGGCTTTCATCAAGATATTTAAATATTAAATCAATAACCTGAGGAATAACTTGTTGTATTTTCTCCTCACAAACACTAAAATTTTCTATAATATAGGGATTAATAAGACAATTCACTTGATTTTTTGTAATTTCTTGTTTTAAAAGAGCGACAGCATTTTTAGCAATCTCCTTTTTTCTCTCCTCACTGATTTCAAGTTTTCTTTCTGGCGGTTTGCTCAAATCAATTTTTTTTTCCGTTAATAAATTTGAGAACCTATCAAACAAGAGGAAAAAATTAAGAACACCGGTCTTTATTTTTTCTAAATCTTCCATCATTTTTTCACTCATAACCGGACGAATTTTAGTAGCAATTTCCAAAATAGTTTCTAGATGATAAGGAAATAATGAAACCAAAGATTTTAATTGGTCAGTAAACTCTTGATCCGAAGGAGTGTTTATTTGAAAGGATTCTAAATCCACTAATCCTATTCCAAAAAAATCAGGTTCCTTTCTAAAAAGACAAATATTATCGGTTCTAGGAAGACTCACATTAGCAAGCATACTATAACGAAATTTACCTCCAGTAAGATCAGAGAATTTATTATTCAGAACTAATTGACAAAATTCTTTGATTGCAGGTGTAAATGATTCTTTATTATCGGAGTATAAGGCAAATTGTTTGAACATACCTTCTTGGATGGGTAAGCATTCTTCGATTAAAAAACCTTTGGGGAACTCCTGTGCCTCAATTGCCTTAGGAACGATTAGATAATTAAATTCTTTCTTTTTAATCAGTTCTCTTGCCTGCACCATTGTTTTTAGTCGCGTTTTACAAGCAAATTGAGATTGTTTTAAAATAATTTGAATTGAATGAATAAAATAAACAGCAGTTTTACCACTCTCGGCTTGGGGTAAATTCGTAATTTTGATTTGGGAGGATCTTAAATGCTGATATACTTTAGTTTCTATTGTCATTTCCCAAGGTTTTATTCGAACTAAAAAACCTTTTGCTATTTTCTGGATTTTTACTGCAGCTTTGTCAGCTTTTTCAGCTTTATGCAACTCTTCTTGAGCCTGGCTCTTTTTTTCTTTAGCACTATTCACTTTTTTTTGAGCACGATCTACCTCTTCTTTAGCTCTATCCAGGGCTTTATTCAAACCTTCTTCAACTTTCTGGTAATCTGTCTTAATCGAGCGAAGTTTATATCGAATACTGTTAATTTTAACTAA
This sequence comes from Chlamydiota bacterium, assembly GCA_041691035.1. Lineage (GTDB taxonomy): Bacteria > Chlamydiota > Chlamydiia > Chlamydiales > Parachlamydiaceae > JBEPVL01. Next base: position 45,694 of record JBEPVL010000006.1, on the reverse strand, counting down.
ACTTTCGTCAATATTATTTATATCTTTCAAAATTATTTTACTTAAATTTCTTATTTCTTTGCCATTTGTTTTTATCCCTAAAATGATAAAAATCAGAGATTTAAAGAAATCAGAGGAGTTTTTTGGCAGGGCTCTCGCTTTATCAAAAACTGAAGAGGGTGAAGGATTAACTAGAATTTGTTGATTAAAAGAGGTGTAAGTCAAATCATCTATTTTTTTAGTGCTCTGGCATTTTTCGATGATGAATTTTACAATATGATATCCTAAGCAGCCAACAATAAGCATACCTAAGGCAAAAGGATATAAAGGAAAATCCTTGTCTTCAGGTATTTCTTTATTTAATAAAGGAACCACATAACACCTATTAATAAAAATTATATTAATTAATAATAATATAAAAATTATTTAATTTCAATTAAATAAAAATGATTGTAACTTAAACTATGTCGGATAAATCCGACAAAAACAAGCGCACACTAAAGTGTACGCTACAAACATGCCTCAATGGTAATGGAACATACACTTTAGTATCAATGGCTGAGATTTTAGCTTTTTAAATGTAGCGTAGGCTTTAGCCTGCGCTTGTTATTGCCGGATTTATCCGGCACAGTCAGGAAAACAAATTTTTAGATCAATAAAATTTTTTTATTCTACAATTGCAATTTTCAAACAAGCATAACAACAGTGAGGGCGGAGATATTGTGTCGGATAAATCCGACAAAAACAAGCGCACACTAAAGTGTACGCTACAAATCGATCAAAAGAATCTTAGAGAATTTTTCACCAAGAATGGAGAGTGATTCCTCTTGTGAAATTGCTGCAGCGTCACCCACATGTAAAGTGCTGTCTTCATTAACATGAATTAAACCCTCAAGGACTTGGAGCCAAATGTACTGATTTGAGGAAATTTTGTAGTTCAGGGACTTACCAATATTGAGTTCGGAATAGTTTATAGAGGCATTTTGATTTAATCGCAAAGGAGCATTCTCATTGGAAGATGCAAATTCAACGAAAAGATCTTCAAAGTCTTTTCCATCGAAGTGATGCGTTTGGAAGTGATAGGGCAGATTATCCTTTAAAGAATGCATCCACACCTCGATAAAATGAACCTCTTCTCTATCGGATGCATTATAAGCTTGGCAGAGAACTTTTGGATTTGTTGAAATCAAAACAACACTTTCTTGATTCTGAATACATCTGTTTCCCATGACATCTTGATGTGCCATTGCTCCTTTAAGGATTATTCTAACACATTCGCTGTTGGGTAAATTTTTTAGAGGAAAACCAATTCCAGGACTCATCCGCTCTTCATGAATCAAAATTAAAGGATTAAAACCTTTTTCCTTATTGCCAATAAGTTTTGAAATGACCTTTTCATGAATGCGATGTTTGACTTCCGAGAGTCGAAATGATTCTGAATTTGGATAAAGTCTGATCACTTTTTTAAATCCCCCGGACTGATATTTTGAAGTTTTTCTTTTTGTTTTCCAGCTAAGCGCCATGCATCTTCTGTGTCGGTAATTAACTTGCTACTCATCTCTTCTAAGGTTTTGATGGAAACTTCGTTGTCTTCTAAATCTTTGGTTCTTGCGTAGGAATTAAGACGGGCTTCCATAAACTCTCTTTCGTGTTTTAAACTCATAATTTTCTTTTGAATGAGCGTTTCAATGGGTTTTCTAAGCTTTCGCATTTCATTGACATCATCTATCTGAGTATAGATAAGCTTCTCATTTTTGATTTGATAACGATTTTCATTTAAACGAACTAATGCTGTATATTTTTCAAGAACAGGGTTTCCCAATCCTTTCATAATTAACGCATATCCCAAATTTTGGTAGATATCCCTTTCTTTTTTGAGGAGATCATGGATGTCTGTAAGAGAACGATCTTGTTCGTTCAAGCGCTCTAAAGAGCGATTATTTGTTAAGCTGAGTTGATAAATCTGACTCGCTAAGTTCGGTGATTTCTTTCCTTGAGCAATCTCCCTTTCCAACTCCCCTAAAGTAACTTCAAGACTTTGCTGATTTTTTTTAAGTTGTTCAGTTTTCTGACTTGTCTCAATACGACTTTTCCCTATCACTAATTGTGCCTGATCAAATGTTTGGTAAATGGCTTGATTTAATTGCTCTCTCTCATCTTTTTCTTGGCTGAGTGTGCGAATAAACATTACGAGCTGCATACGCTGTAATGAACTGGTAAAATCGCCCCATGGCGTCATAGATGTCCCTTGTACTCCATATTTGATAGAACGGAGTAATCGAAGATCATCCCTAGAATCAATCCAGTCCAGATTATTAAGCATACGGGGTTTGGCATCATGCATTGCCTGTCCTCGGATCCCAGAACCATCCGCCTCCGCTCCATGGCAGACAGCGCAATTCATTAAGAAAAATTCTTTTCCTGCTTCAATGTTTTCTGGGGTGTAGTATTCTTTCTTGATGTAATAGAGATCCTTCTCTGCGACTAATTTATCAGGAACATTATCGAATACATCTGAAACCTTTATATCTGCTTGCTGCATGGTGGGTGAAAGTGAGGCATAAAGTTTATTTCCATTGGGAAATAAAGCAAGAGTTTCTGAGTCGATGGTTTGTTTAGCACCTTGATTGTGAGCAGCTGATTTTTTCTTGAGCACACCTCCTTCGCGCTGAAGCTCCTTCAAAACATCTTCAGGAGTATAATGCCATTTTGGAATCGTTTGATTTTCTTTAATGATTTCTCCTCCGGGAAGAGAGTGAAAAAGCCAATCTACCAAAATGTCGATTTCCTCTTCATTAAGTACAGGACCAAGCGTGACCTCTTTGATCATAGAATCAGATTTATCTGGGGAGGTTTCTCCCCAAGGTGGCATGGGAGTTCCTTTCACACCATGTTTGATCGAACGAATTGCTTGTTCTTTAGATAGATTACGGAGAAAATCAGGATTTCTCAGATTCTTTGGTATAGGGTAAATCCACTCAGCAATGACTCCGTTGCCTTTTAATGAGATGCCGTGGCATTGAGCACAATGAAGTTCATATGCCTCTTGGGGGTTAAATCCTATGGTATCCCAATTTTGCCTTACGGCATTTCTATTGCGGATGCCAAGCTGGTCCAACATATGTGTTAACGCATAGAATTTTGTATCATCAAATGGCATCGTGGGCATAATAGAACGAGGGACGTGTGAGGATGGATTTTTAAAATGTTCCATCAGCCATTCATCAGAACGGTAAATACCTGACCAGTTTAAGTGAGGACCGATGAGCCTTCCAAATCCGTATACTTGTATATACATCATAAGGACACGATGAACACGATCTTTCCAGGCGTTATGCTGTTCTTGAATAAGCGTTGCTTCTTGTGGATTTTTTGAATCCTTAATTTGGTTTTCGAAAAACGCATTTTTTGCACGGGAGGCAAACCTAAAATTTGAATACATTGCTTCAATAAGGTCAGGGTAATTTTTAGCGATTTCATCTAACAAACCATTTTTAGATGTGTCAAAGACAAGTTGCTTATCAATTTCTGAAGCGTTCTTCTCAATCGCATCCACAATAAGAGATCCTGGCAAGACCTCATCGTAACTGGAAATGTTGATGACCTCAGGAAATAATTTTTTAAACCAAATTTCATCTTTGTACGCTTTACCTTTCTCTGAAGTGGGGGCCTGGTTAAAAACGACATTGGAATCGAATCCTTTAAGTCGATGGCAGCTTGCGCATCCCTGTGTAGCAAAAACTGTCATTGCATAGTTCAAATCGTACATTTGGGCAGGTGGAATGGGTTTCTCCCAAGGCTGTTTACGACCCGCTTCCCATGATTGTAATGAGGACTGGTATTCGGTTTCAGCTATCGCTCGATTCCCTCCTTTTTGAGCTAATAAAAAGGTCATAAGATTTTCTAACTCATCATGATCTAAACGCATATTTGGCATGGTTGAAGTTGCAAGGTCAGCTTGAGGCCATACGATCGATTCTTTAATATACCACGGATAATGATCACCAATTTTAGTGAGTTCAGGGCCGACTCCTCCCCTTGTGAATCCAGAAATGCGATGACAGGCATAGCAAGCTTGCGATAGATAAAGTTCTCGTCCTTTTTGATAATTGCGTGTAAGGAGGTCAACATCGGAATTTAATGCTGAGATTACTTTAGGATTACTGATAGCGTCTTGAAATGATTTTTGAGCCATGCCGGCAAGAAGTAACAACTCTTGATTGAAGTCTAAGCGTTCAGCTTTTTCAAACAAAATTCCTTTTGCTTTTGGTTGATTTTGCATTTGTTTTAAGAATGGAACAATTGCTTCATCGCCTTTAGTGGAATAGGCGGATTTTAGTTCATTGACAAGACTTTCAGAACCTAAAAGACGAACTAGATCGTCATTGATTTGTTTTAACACAGCGGTTTGAGCTTGATTTTCTTCCTTTCCGCCCATTGCCTTTTTTATATAATCTTGTTGAGAGGAAAGGAGGCTTAATTCTACACCAGGAAGACTATAATTTTGTCTTTCTGTTTCTATTTCTTTTAAAGTTGTCGTGAGCCCTTGTTTTTTAATCATCAAATCGATTTTTAGCAAATCTTTAAGAGCACGCACTTCTTGGTTATAAGCTTCCCACAGGTTCTTTATTGCCTTCTCGGATCGTTCAGTCATTTTACTTGTTGTAGATACTGTTTCAGCTAGTTTTAATCCAGTCGTTTCATGGCATTGCACGCATTTAGCTTGGATTAATGCTCCTGTAAAAATGGGTGTTGTTTGAAATAGCAGCTCATGACCCGGCTTTGCATTGAATTCTCGCGAAAACTTTGGATCGTTATCAGGGTCGGACTCTGTAAAATAAAGTTCGAATCCACGTTCTTCTTTTTCATATTGACCATCGAAAACGGGTCCATGGGCCTTATCCGTTGTTAATCCTCTTCCATTTCCGCTATGACAAGAAGTACACCCATATTCTTCGATAGGATGGAATTCAAAAGGCCTGGTCTCATGTCCCATTAAGGGATGCATAGCAAGAACTTTTTTTACATCGTAAAGATGGTCTCCCACTCGAACTATTTTTAGATCTTCATATTTTTTTGCCTGAGTGAGTCTTAGTTGAGCGTCGCTTTCCTTTCCTTCAGACTTGAGTTGACGAATGATCTGAGGGTCGTTTAGCTCATTGATTTTTTCGTCCAACTTTCCCCAGATATAGTCTTCGTTTGGAACTTGAAGAGGACTTCCTGTAGCATCTCGGATGATATTACCATTGAGATCATGAGCAATTTTTGTAGGTGAGAAATAGGGGATTTGCAATGCGACATGACACGATGTGCAGCGATCAACAATTGCTGGGCCTTTATCTTCTCTTTCTAGAACAATTTGTTTTATCCCTTCTTTAAAAGGGGGAAGATCTTCATGCGTATAACTGGATCGGAAAACTTCAAGATCGAGATAATCGTTTTGGTAGAGGCGGTATTCTGAATAGAATTCCCGATATAAAAACATACCGAAAAGACCTGTTACTAGAACTCCGCTAGTAATTAAAATGATTTGTATTTTATCCCCACGCATGAGTATCTCTCAACTTAATGTCTAATGCCTAGCAAAGTTTTCAGTCCATGGCCAAACCCATCCCCAATTAGCCCCTCTAAAATATGTTCCAATGATAATGAGGATGCCTTGCCACGTCATAAATAAAGTGTAAAAGAATATTGCAAGATAGCGACTTCTATGAAACCAAACCCCTTCTCCTTGAGGATTACGATCTAAATAGGGGATGGCCATTAAACCTAAAATAATTAATCCAGGAATTCCAACCCCACCCCAAAATGCATTGTAAGCGACCATCTCTTGCAGACCAAGAAAATACCAGGGTGCTTTTGAAGGATTTGGGGGTTTTGCTGGGTTTGCTGGCTCTTCTAAAGGTGCGTCGATAAAAGAAAGAGCTAATACAAGGGCTGTTGTGAGAAGGAAAACGATCAATTCCGCACGTAGCAAGTGAGGCCACGTGAATACATAATTGTAAGGTCCCTTATCCACCGTTGGGCAGGTACCCCTCACAAGCTCCATAAGGCCATAGGTCCTTTTTACTCCAGGAGCAAACGATTCTTTTGTGTCAGACCTTTGAATCACGCGATAAGGATCAGGTCGAAATCGTTCTGGAGGTCTGGATAGCCCTCCATCTTTACGAATCCTCCAAAAGTGAACTCCAATTAAAGTGCCCGCAATTAAAGGCAGGAGGGCAACATGCAAGACATAAAACCGGATTAGAGCATCCTGACCCACGTTAGTGGAAGCTAATAACATGACTCGATTCACATTATATTCAAAACCAGGGAGATTAGGAACATAGCCTGCGATATTACTTCCGACAGTGATTGCCCAAAAAGCCAACTGATCCCAAGGAAGCAGATAGCCAGTAAAGGAGAGAAGTAAAGTTAAGACCATTAGGGTCACACCAATTACCCAATTAAAACGGCGTGTTCCTTTGTATGATCCTGTATAAAATACCCGTGACATATGCAAAAAAACGAAGAGAACCATGAGCTGTGCGCTCCAACGATGCATATTACGATACATCATAGCGAAAGGGGTGGTGTCTTGCCAATCTTTCATAATATCGTAAGCTCGATCCTCTGCAGGGATGTAGTAAAACATGAGGATAACCCCTGTGAAGGTCAAGAGCAGAAATAGGCTCGTCGTAATGGCTCCCAAACCAAGGGTGTAGAAGGGATCTAAAGAATGCTTGTGACATTTAACGGGGTGAAAATGAAGAAAAAAGTTTTTAAAAACAATTTCTGAACGATCAACATCATTATTGGGATAGTTATGTCGAAATATCGACCTTACGATCAAGTGCGGAAGATTTGCTAAATATTCTCCCCAGGATTCTCGTTTTTTTCCTTCAAATACCGGCATATCTCTTTTCCTTCTATACAGTTGGGTGGTACCAGGCAGCTTCCCAATCTAACGTTGTTTTAGCTTTATCAACCATTAACTCGCCAGAAGCTGCTTTGAAAACTAAAAAGTAGACTAGCGGTAACGGCGCTGGTCCACCAGTATTTTTTCCATGACGATCATAGGTGGATCCATGACATGGACAAGCATATCCTGTCTCTACCATATTGACAGTACATCCTAAATGTGTGCATACTGCGGTTTGAATTCGCACTTTTCCAGCTAGTGTTTCAATGAAAACCTTCTGCTTAGGAAAAAACAGCTTTCCATCTCTTGAGAGCACCTCCTCGGGTCTCCCTATTGAAAAAACGCTAGGAGGCACCTTCATTGCGTTGGGGTAGAGAAACCCTAATACAGAAGCACCTGTGAGAGTTCCGACACCAATCAAACATGCACCAACACCTAATATTGCCAAAAAGGAACGACGTGTAATAGCGGGGTCATTGTCATCTGGATCAAGATTTAATGAATTGCGACTTTTTGGCATTCAAATCCTCACTAATTGTCCGGATCATCTTCTCGGAAAAGTTGATATTTAACAGACTCTGGATCATCAAATTGACCTGTATACAGCGAATACACATATAATGCTAACCCCCCTAAAGAGGCTACTAATGAGGCTATTAACGTCCAAAATAACATAGAGTTATCCAATCCATCTAAAGGAATAATTCATGACATCCATAGTCACAGCTTGTGTCGGGCATTTTTCGGCGCATAAACCACACCTGATGCAGACATCCTCATCCTTAAGCATCGCTGTCCCCATTTGAGCCAGCTGTTCATCATCCATGGAAGCAGAGTCAACACCATAGAAGTTATCCACAGCTTTTCTTAAATTACCATCCGCTAAATCTAAATTAAGTTTATAGATGGGCACTTGTTTTAAGCAATTGCAAGGACAAACATCCACACATCCATTACATTTAATACAAAGAGTCCCATCAAAGACAGGAGAAATATGACATTGCAAACAGCGGTTAGCTTGTTGATGTGCTTCGGCATCTGTGTAGTTGTTTTCAACCAAGTTTTCATTGTGGATGCGGACTTTGGGCGACTGCATGGTAGGCAAGGCCCATTTTGTGCGAAGATATTGCTTATCTCGATCTGGAGATATCTCTGTAAATTCGGCTGAAAATTCTAGGTAAGGCTGAGTGCCTCTTAAGTCTGTATCGATAGAACGTGCTGCTTCTTGCCCATGTCTAATCCCAGTAATAAAGAGGGAAGGTCCGAAAGCAGCATCCCCTCCTGAATAGATCCCCTTGACAGACGTACGACCTGTTTCTCTTTCCGTCTTGATGATTCCCCGCTCCAGCTTTAAGTCATCTTTTTTATCCCATCCATCAAAAACACTTAAATCCATTTCTTGACCAATAGCTAAAGCAATCGTATCGCAGGGAATGACATACTGACTATCTGGAACAAATTTGGGAGAAAACCGTCCTGTATGATCAAATAACGAATAAATGGGCTGTACTCGAAGACCTGTAATCTTTCCTTCGTCATTTCTCTCAACAGAAATAGGCCCTACGCGATTGATTAAAGTAATTCCTTCTTCCATTCCATCTTCGATTTCAAATTCATCAGCGGTTTGTTCGTCGCGTGATTCTAAACAGACCATAGTGACTTTTTTAGCGCCATTTCGAACAGATGTACGTGCGACATCAAAGGAGACGTTACCCCCTCCTATGACGATCATTTGCTCGCCTATTTTCCAAGGATCACCTACACAACGCACGCGTAGATAGTCGATTCCTTTAATAATATCTGGAGCATCTGCTCCTGGTATTGGGAGCGCCCTTGATTTCCAGAGACCCACACCAATAAAGATCGCATTGTATTTTTGTTGAAGTTCGGTCAGGGTGATATCTTTACCCACCCTTGTGTTATAATGAATTTTAGCTCCTAAATGAACGATCGCATCGCATTCATTGATGGCAACTTCATTTTTCAGGCGGTAGGTTGGGACGCCATAAACGAGCATCCCCCCCGGTAGACTCATCATCTCATAGACATCCACAGCATAGCCAAGACGAAGGAGATCATGTGCACACGTTAAAGAGGCAACACCTGCACCAATACAAGCTACCCTGAGTCCGTTTGGCTGAGGGTGAGTAGATCCTCGTGCATAGCTATATTCTAAGGAGCGAATATGCGCTTCCTTACCTAGTCCATACCATTCATCTAGGTACCGTTTTTGTGCGCGAATGGTCAGAGTCTTATCGATCCGATCTCGACGACAAGAAATTTCGCAAGGTGCCCCACAAATCATTCCGCAAATGGATGCGAATGGATTCGGTCCTCTTGCAATCTTGTAGCCTTCTAAGAGATTACCCGCATGCAGTGCCATCATGTAACCACGACCATCTGTTTTGACTGGACACCCATCTCTGCAATCGATTTGCCTCAAGTAGTAGTCCAAATCTGGTATGGTCACATCATAGATCTCTCGAAAGACCTCAAAGATCTTTTCATGAGATTCTTCTGCCACACTTCCTCCCCAATTACCGATAACGATTTTAGACGTTACTCTAGCAAACTGAGGGGATTTTTAAAAAGATTATTTACAGAGATCGGACAAAAGAATCGCGTAAGCTAAAAAAGGATCTCTAAACGGGATTTTCTTTCGAACTCCTCTAATCTCAAGTTCGTAATATCCTTTTAAAAACGATTGTTTTATTTCTAATACACTTAGACATAAAATAGCTTCAATTGCTTCGGAATCCTCTGGAGCTGATTCTTGCTTCTGAATTACGCTGGCTTTAAAAATAGGGATAATCGAATTGGTTAGTCCACTATCTGGAGTCATTTCCCCTAGAAGGACTAAATGATCAACTAACATGCCTGTTTCTTCCATTGTCTCCCTTCGTGCTGCAACTTCGGGCTCCTCTCCAGAATTAATGATTCCACGTGGAAGTTCTATTTCCCAAGAGCGGGTAGCATGGCGGAAATTACAATTCAAAACAACTTCCCCATTAGGCAGGATGGGCATAACAGCAACGCCAGGGCAGGATTCCAACGATTTTAACCACAAAACTCTTCCATAAACACCTTGGGAACCATTTGGAAATATGCAGGCATCATTAATCCAGATCCAATATTTATCGCTTTTAATGACTCCAACATCCCTTCCCATTTTGTTTTCAATGACTCCCATTTGTATGGGGTCTATAACAATTTCAATTTCGCCTCTAGTAAAATCTCCTTGAATCTCGATTAGTTTCGGATATTTTTCTATGAGTTCGAGATAATCCATCCTGGTCGTTTTACTTGCTAGAAGGAAACTTGATAAATGATTGCAAACAAGAATCAAAGACAATAGAGTAAAATGTAAATTATTCATTCTAAATTTCCTAAAGCTATTGGTTTAAGTGATTCGTTAACATTTTTTTATTGATACGGAAGAATCTATCACAGCTAGGCATTTACTGGCAGGCCTACATTGAAACGCAGACTAAAAAATAATGGATGCATCGAAAATGAAAGAGTTTGTTGATTTACTTAATGAAGCAAGCATGTTAGCTTCTATACCTCGTTCTGGATTTGCTTTCTTAGGAACAGGCCATCAATCGGTTGCTGAACATACTTATGGGGTGATGTTTGCTGCTTATATTCTCTCTCGTCTAGCCCAAAAAGCTGGACATCAAGTCAATTTAGATCGACTTTTATTACTTTGTCTTTTTCATGACTTGCCCGAAGCGCGAATGGGTGATTTGAATGCAGTTCAAAAGCACTATGTCACCCCTAACTACGAAAAAATTCTAGAAGACTTAAGCAACCAATACTCACTAGGAATGGAAATTTCTACTTATATCCAATCGTTTGAGGATGAAGAAACCTTTGAAGTGCAATTAGCAAAGGATGCAGATCAAATTGACCTTCTTCTCACATTAAAAAAGGAACACGAGCTTGGTAATCCACAAACGATTGAGTGGATGGATAGGGTTCTAAAAAAGATAAAAACTAAGGCTGGTATAGATCTAGCCCAAACAATCATGGAAGTCACTTCATCTGATTGGTGGAGACAGTTTACCCATTAAACCTCTTTATCCGGAGCTGAATCTGAGTTTAGGTTATTAAGAAATCAAGACATGGGAAAATTGCTTGATGGCATCAAGTGTGAGTGGATGATCGCTGATAATCTCCTCAAAAATTCTCGGTTTCAATGTCACACCCCAAATACCCATTTCTGCACATTTAACAAAATGATTCGTGTTTTTAATGGATGCCCCCAGGATTTTAGTGGGCAATTTATAATTTTGTATAGCTTTCGTGATAATAGATAAAATATCCCAGGGATCATTTTGAGAGGCTTCAATCTGTCCAATATAGGGAGCTAAGTAATTGGCTCCAGCTAGAGCAGCCATGATCGCTTGTCTTGGATCAAATAATGCAGTTGCCATCGTCGGGATGCCTTGACGAGATAACCGATAAATAGCCTCTAAACCATTTTCAGTCACGGGAATTTTAATGATTAAGCGATCGGATAAATCAAAGAACATCTGGCCTTGATTTACCATCCCTTCGGCCTGTTCTGCAAGAACCTGTATAGCTACAGGTCCTTCTTGATGATGAAGCATGGCATCTAAAATAGACTTTGTGCCATTACCATTTTGGGCAATTAAAGTGGGATTCGTTGTAATACCACCCAAAACACCCATTTTAAATGCTTTGACCACATCTTCGGGATGTGTTGTATCCATCCAAATTTCCATAAACCCTCTACAAAAAATGCTTCATTTCATCCGCGACCATTCTAATTTATCGAGGCTTAATTGAAAAGCGATTAGAAATTTTAAAGTGAACTAGACTCATTCACAGGAATGATTTCTACACATTCACTTTCATGATCATAAAGGACGGTCAGTTTTGCGTGATCTGGGATATCATTAAAAATTATTTTATAAGCAAGTCGTGCAACGATTTTATTTTCAATCAATTTACTTAAAGGTCGCGCTCCCAAAGCAGGATGAAAACCATTTTTAATGAGAAATTCTTTAACAGAGGCATCAAAGAAAATTTCGATTTCCTTTTCTATCCAGATACGTTTTTCTACTCGAAGGAGCAGGATGTCGACAAGATTTACCATAGCGTCTCGACTGAGGGGGCGAAATAGGACAGGTTCTACACGATTGTAGAGCTCTGGAGTAAGAACCTTCATCAGTTCGGGTTCTATTATTGTCAGAATATCTTCATGACTATAGCCTAATCGATAAAGTTCCGCTATTTCTGGCCCACATAGATTGGATGTCATAATAAAAATTGTTTTCGAACAATCGATCCGTTTATTATCCCTGTCATTGACATAACCTTCATCAAAAACGGGAAGAAAGAATTTATGCACTTCAGGATGAGCCTTTTCCATCTCATCAAGAAGAACAATCACTTCAGAATTTTCCCATAATGGATTTGTAAGCTGTCCACCCTGTTGATATCCGCTATAACCAACTGGATTGCCTATTAACCGAGAAATTGTGTGTTTTTCAGAAAACTGACTCATATCGAAACGGATCATACTTTCAGATTTTTCGAAAATTTCTTCATTGAGAGCTTTAGCAAGTTCGGTTTTTCCCACCCCAGATGGTCCTAAAAATAAAAACACACCCACTGGCTGTTCTTTTGATTTAAGGCCAGCATAATAAATCAATAAAGATCTTGTTAAAGCTTTCGTTGCATCAGGTTGTTGAATAACTTTTTTATTCAGCCTCTCTTCAAGATTCGATATAATTTTTTTAGTTCTTAAAACCCTATTTTCGTGAATTATTTCTATATATCCACTTGTGACTGGATGGCAGGTAAGAAGCATCTTTTGTGTAGGATTCCAAAGTTGATAGGTTGTAGGGGAATTTGCAAATACGATAATTTGATCATTGATTTGCCATTTGAAACTGCTTATAAGTGATTTTGAATTTTCGCTTTTAAAAGCATATGTCTCATTTAATTTTAAAATAGTATTCATTTCATTATCGATTGGATCACTTAAAAATGCTTGGATGGAATAATGAGTAGGCAATTTTTCGAATTCACCCCATGCTGTATCTCTGAAGTCTGAGTTTTGAATCTTACACTGCTTATATTCAGAATCGTAGGTAATGTAAATTTGAGCTCCCTTTTTCCATTTTTTTACTACCGCACGGTACCACCATTTAATGCTGAAAATAGATCCATCTTCAAGGGAAACCATACTGCCATCTGGGGATACAAGCGCTACAATATGGGAGTATAAACCAGACTCGTCTGCATTAAGACACGAAATGCAAGACTCTGATAATTTCTGATAGGCCTCGTGTATTTTATCGTGAGAGATTAAAGTGGTCTGAAAGCAGACAGAAATTGAAAGTAATAAAAAAATGAGTTTATTAAGCATAGTTTTCTATATTTTTTTAATGATTTTTGTATTCGTTCAGTTGATACCCAGAATAGTTTTACCACTGATTTCAATGGATAATTTAAGGCTAAATAACATAATTCAGTGTTAAACTTTAAAAAGTTTACGTTAACATTTTTTTTTAACTTGCATCTAAAAAAACCATATTGTGAATGATATTCGCAATTATTTCAAGATAAAAACCTCATCATCCTTGACATTAATATATTAAAAGAGAAAGAATTGATATTTAATTAAAAGATGAGGAATATATTATGAATAGAATAGATTTAAATGTTTTTTTTGATTTTTTTAAAATTAAAGAAAATGTAAGTGACACAACAAAACAAAGTAAATTAGTTGATTTTAATAAAATAACTAACCAAAACTATAGTCCTCAAGATAGTTTAGAGTCTATTAAAAGTAAATTTTCTGAATCTCCTAGCTACAAACTTACTTCTGAAGAGTTACAAAATGTGAAAAAAGTCTTAAATACTCAGATTGGAAAAAGTCCATCTCATTTACTTTCTTTATTACCAAATGAATGTATTGTACAGGTGATTGAAAATGGTTTAAATGCCAAATCTATTAATATTAATCAGATACAGCCACTATTTCAGGAAATTTTAAGTATCTTTACTGATACAAAACTTGAAGCTTTGCTTGGATTGAATAGTGAGACAGTCAATAAAACATTGACTATGCAAGCATGTTTAAAGGATGAAGCGTTAAATAGTGTACTAAAAACAAAGGGGAAAGCCATCTGGAAAGAGCTCTCAACTGAAGCCTTTTATTTTGGACATGATTTTATTCAAACGGTGATTTCCCTGACTGGCTTAATGGACGTGAATTACAGTAATCCCAAATCTCACTACAGGATGCAAAGTATGGGGGCTTATGAAGCCAAATCCAAAATGGACCTCTATTTTGGTTTTTTTAAATCCCTATCTGTCATTTTTATTAGTTCCTATGCATTATTTAATTCAGTTCTTGTCGCTACTTTTTTAACATGGATCGCAGTTTCAGCTTTATTGATTTCAATTCCTCTTTATTTACGCTTTTTAAAACCATGTCCAAATAAATCTCAAGGATTAGAGAATTCGAACACTAAAGCCATCCAAAATGAAGGGGACCCTCTTCATCCTCGGATGGATATATTAACACAAATCCAAAATATTTTTGCATCAGGTAAAGGTGTTATTTTAACTGCTGATCCTGGAGAAGGGAAAAATTCGATTATTGAGACTTTAGCTCTATTAATTGCTTTAGAACAATGCCATAAGAATTTGAAGGGGGTACAAGTTTTTTCAACGAATGCAAATGCATTAAATCTTTTAGGAGATGGAGACATCAGCTTTAATGGGATTGAGAACACTTTTAAAAGAAACGAACAGAAGATTATTCTCTTTATTGATGAAGCTCACAATCTTTTTAAGGATAATTTGATTGGCGGTAAACTTTCTGAAAAACTCCTTACCTTTAAAAATAAATTTCCTTATGTGATCTGTGCCACAACGAATCAACAATATAAAGAGATCATGGAAAAAGAAGGAAAAGAAAAACCAACCAAAAAAGCAGAAAAAAACTTTGTTCATGCAGAAGAAGCCTTTGATCCTATAGCAAATAAAGATAAGAAAGAAAATAAGGAACAGAAAAATGAAGCTTCCTTCACCCGTCGCTTCACACGCATTCAGTTACCTCCTCTGAAAGAAAATGAAATCGAAATCATTCTTAATAACAAACTTCATCATAAAGCCCCAGAACTGATAGTCGAAGAGGGTGCTATTCAGCATATTATGAAAAAGGCTCATCTATTTTTTCCAGACACTGCAAAAGTAGACGCTGCATCTTCTTTACTTTCAGGCGTAATTATTCGAGCCTCTTTCCTTTCTTTTGAAGCCCTTGAACTTGAGATTAATGAACTGGAACTAGAAAGGACATCCCTTTCACAAAAACTCATCCATGGTCAAAAATTTGATGGAGAGACGATGACAAAATTTGATACACTATCTGATTTAATATCGAAAAAGAAAAATCAACTAGAACATAATCAAGAGCAATTAATTAAAATTAAACAGATTGAAAAAGACTCTTTACGTTTGCGAATGTTAAGTTTCGAATTAGCGGAAAAAACACCTTCCCCACAACTTAAGAGAAAATGGTTGGAGAATCAAGTCAATTACAAAATTCTCTCCGACTATATTATGAAAAAACGGGAAGAACTAGGCCTACCTCCTGGATTAACAAAAAACCTAATCGATGAAGTAGCTCAAGGATATAGTTTAAGATAATAAAATAGACTTGTAATTGAGTCTTATGAGATTATAGGAGCGTCATATTACTAGAAAAAACCTTCATCGAGTTATTTACGACCTACAATTAACCTTTGCGTTTCTGCGTTAAATATTTGAAATTCTGTTTGAAACATAGGGTGGATGAATAGGGCGTTGCTACTGCAACGCAAAATTGTAACAGGATTTGTGTTTTAAGTATCCAGTTGAGAGAAGAAGGTTTAGGACTCCATGAAAACTAAGTTGAACGATAAAACCATTATCATCTCTGGAATAAAGGTGTCGTTTTCCTGGTAAAGACCCATTTTTCATAAGCTCTCCAATACTTTTTAGAAATTGTTTATTTCTACAACCTTGAAGACTGTAGTAAACAATACAGTCTATAATCTCGATAATTTTCAAATGAGCAAAGTAGTTAGACACGAGCTGTTCAGTCGAATATTCAGATGGATATTTTATATAGGGCCAAAAATTATTTCCTTGCGAAGGGAGTGGAATCTGATGCCATAATCCGGTCTGAAGTGATAGTTGGTTTTTCAATGAAAGAGCAAGGTCCTCTTTATTTCTTTCTCCGTCATTATTACTTATATATGTCATCAAAAATTTATCCTTCCTGAACGTGTTGTGCATAGTTTTTTGAACACAGAAAGCAACAAAATTTCGAGCGAGATCCGTACTATTTAATGCGAAAGTTGACTGAGCCATTAAAGCAGGGTTAGCTATTTCCCAAAATAATTCGTCCAACTTTGAGTAGATCAGCTCCTCTGGACTTTCCATGAATTGAATTAATTTGTTGAATTTCTGATCTCTTACTTCTCCTTCAGCTAACTGTATATCTTGAATAACTGAGTGTAATTGAAAGAGCTCAAAATGGATTTCTTCTTCACTGGGTTTTAAAAATGAACATATTTTTAATCTAGGAATTACTTTTTCAAGTCTATTTAAGAAGTTCTCAATGAAATCTAGGGATGAGAGGGACGTGATGAAGAGTAATTCCAGGTCATGAAATGGAGAAAAAATTGTTAAATTCGGGATTCGTGGTTTTATTCTTTCTTGCATGGTCCGTATATTTTTTATATCCCATTGTAAATCTCCCCCATAACGAATAAATTTTAAAAATATCGGATTCTCATATTTATCTTCATTCTCTACATGATTGAACCCATTTCTATAGGAGATTGAATGGGACAATTGGGAGTTTTTTTCTTGAAGATCATTGAAAAAATAAAATTCATGAGAAAGGTTTTCCACATTCATTTTTTCTAATACCAACCTAAACAAAGGCGATTTTGTATTTAAACCAAGCTGACTTGCAATTAAGAAAATTTTTAGTGCAAAAGAACTGGAGATTTTTTTATCAAAATTACCCTCCAATATAGACTTCCAATAGAACACCATTTCGGCCGTAAGATTGGAGATACGCCTGATTACATCCTCTTCATTATGTAAAAGGGTGGCTTCCATTATTTCGTAGCGAAATTTTGGGGGAATAAGAAGGACGATATTTTGATAAAACGGATTGATTTTAGTTCCATAAAACTTAGCCCCTAATAGGATAAAACCTGCATTGACCTGTTCAAAAGAGAGAAAAATGAGGGGGAGGAGGGCATCAAACCGCTGTTGGGGATGGGTTGAGAGAATGACTTGCTTAAAATTTCGAAAAATAGTGCTTCCGCCAGTATTTAAAATTAAATTTTTAACATGAAGGAGTTTATCGATATTTTTCACTCCATTAAATATCTCGCTATCATTAAGCAATTCTGGATGAATTGAGGACTGTGATTCAATAAAAAAATTTATTACATCAAGATTGAGAGTTGTGTTGGCTAATTTCTTTTGGAAGTCATTGAATAAATCCAATGCTAACTTCAAAGTAAGTGAATCAGCTGAAAGGAGATTTTGTAAAATGATTGTGTCTTTTAGCTTTAAATTTTGATCCCAAAGATAGGAAAGTTTTCGAAATTCATCTATCCCATCATTGCTTTCACCTTTTTCCAATTTATCCTTCCAAAAAAGAAAGGGTAAATAAGCATTAGCTAGTTCAATTAGGGAGTCATTTTTTTCTAAAAGATCTACCCTCTCTCTTTCTAAATAAACCAGCTGATGAACTTCTTTAGAGTAGAAAAGATGAATTAAATGGTGCTCAATAAGTTTAATCTTTTTACTGGAAAGATTTTGAGTTTGGGAAAGGAGATTGAGAATGTAAGACTGTCTTACATTTGGAGATATCCCATCAAATATCCAGATATAATCTTTAGCGTTGTCCTCTTTTTCAACAAGATCAAATGTGCTTAATAAATGGAGATAGTCTTCAGATGCAAACGCGGATAGGAGTTCTAAAATATCGGAAAACATTCTTATAGGATCTGTTGAGGCTTGAGTAATGCTTAGAATCATTATTTTTTGCGAAAGACTACTTTCATTGAGCACTTTGAAAGACAAGGGAATTCCAGGATAACTATAATTAAGTTCCTTGGTATATCTTTGGAGATCTCTTGAAACTGGTGTGTCATTATCTGGAATATAAGGGATGGATCGGTCTTTCAATAGGTGATTAAATGCTAAGATAGGAAAATCAAGCCTATAATCGATTTTCGATTCTGTCTCATATGTTTTTGAGAAAATGATTGCATTGAATTTATGCAAGTATAGAATTCTTTCCCAATCGTACAAATAACTCAGTTTTCTATAAATATCCAAAATCTGCTTATCTTTTCTGATTAAAGATTCAAACACATCTATAAGATCTCCTAAAATAGCTGAAAAGTGGGATTGGTTTTTAAATTCCCCTACAAGCCTTTCTATATCCGTATCAACATTCTGAAGTGTCAGCAATTCATTTTCTAAAACTACGTTATGGAGTAAAATTTTGAATTCATTGGGGAGACTGATAACAGTACAAAAAATCCTTCCCATAACGATGTGCGTATTAAGAACCACTTGATACCACTTAAAAAGTCCATTAGAGGTTAGCACCTTCGAAGCGTGGAATAAAATTCTTAATGCAACTTCGATTTTCTCTGTCGACTCTTGCGGAAGAATCGATTTTCCTGTGATCGTCTTTAAATTTTCTTTGAAATAGTACTTAAATCCGTCAAGATTTTTGGAAATACTCCATAAATAAAGAGCTAGTATCTTTACAATATCTGGAGAAGCCTCCTCTTGAAAACAGCGAGAAAAGATAGCCTTCCTTTGATTTTTCGTGCAGGTATCCAATACTTTCAAAACTTCTAAGGATCCTTTTTTTTCAGAAAGACTGAGGACAGTGTTTTTTGCGTAAAAATGCAGATCCCTCCCATCAGTTTCTTCCGTCTGGGGGCTACCAATTTCACAGTTAATTTTTTTTATTAAAGACAACGTCAATTCGTCCACTTCATCTTCTTCAAAATTGGGCAAAGAGTAATATTCGACTTCGTTGGAAATAGTTAGGGATGTCTCCATGATCTTCCTTTAAAAAATTTATAAATACTTGTTGTCGTTAATATTAACCTGAGTTTTGATGTTTTCTACTCTCTCGTTAGTCGAAGACATAGAAAAACCCAAGATTTAGGTTATTAACTATATATTCAATTTAAATTAGAGTTTCGTTACAATAAGAGTAGGGAATATACAGCAGAAGACCTTTCAATTATTGTTTTTAGAACCTTTTTTAATCATTTTTAAATTGAGGTGCTTGTTATGAAAAACAAGGATTCAATCTTTGATCCTCCCTCTAAGAAAAATAAAACCCAATTCCAAGAACAAGACCAATCGAATTCCAAAAACTCCGTTTTATCGCAACCTCCAAAAACGGAAAAGCCATTTGGAATGGGGATTGATGAGGGGATCTTCTTACTTCCGAAAGATCCAAGAAATATAAAAACCTCAGATGCCCTCGCTTTTATTAAACAAGCGAAAAAATTCCATTCTGAAATTGAAAGAAATTTGGATGAAATCTATAAGAAGTTAGGTCAATCTCCAGATGAAATTACCCGTTTCCTTGATAATCCTAGTAATTTTACAAAAAGTCAATGGGAGATTTTTCAACAGCAGAGAAAAAATCTCCGAGACACTTTAAGATTTGATGAGATAGAGATAGACCCTTCTAGTTACCTTGAAACCAATGACAAGTTTTTTAAGGATGAAGTCAATAAAAAACCAAGAAATGATAACAAGGAGCGTAAGGGTAAAATGATTGGCGCTAGAAGACAATGGATTCCCATGAATTAAGCAACAGGAAATACTGGAATGACGATTCAGAAAATTACCCTATTCGCTCCTCTAGAAAATCAATATGGGGTGGTCTCTACTTTTGCTGAAGACTTTGCAATAGCTCTACGTGATCAAAATGTTAGTGTCGATTGGCTAGTTGCGGATTACGAAGATCCTGGATCATTTTTATGGGCTTTAACACATGAGCCACCAGATCTCACGCTCTCTTTTAATGGACTTTTACCCGATGAACAGGGTCGATTTCTCTGTGATCTCATTAAAATTCCTCACTTTGCTTTTTTAGTTGACCCCCCACAACATTTTCTCCCACTCATTAACAGTCCTTATAACATGATTGGATGTGTTGACGCCTCTTTTTGTCATGTTTTTGAGCAAACTGGATTTAATCAAACCCTTTTTCTTCCTCATGCGACAGGAAAGCAGGTGACACCATCCTCTCTTCCGCATATTCATGATGTCGTGATGCTTAATACTCTCATTGATTTTGAAGAAATTGAAAAAAAATGGCGCGAGACCTATCCCAAGAAAATTTATCATGCATTGAAAGAAGCTGCGGAAATGACCTTATCAAGCCGCCCCACAACATACATTGAAGCATTTTCGCAGACTTATAGTCAGGCTCTTCATGGAGACTCTTCACTAGACCCACATTGCAATTATGTTCAATTTCTTGATGAATTATGCGCATTCGTTGGAGGAAAATGTCGAATTGAGTTGTTAAAATCTATTACAGAAGTAGATGTCAATGTGTATGGACGTCGCACAGGCAACGTGGACTGGATTGATTCTTTTAAAACAAACCACAACATCCACTTTCATGATCCTGTAAGCTATCCAGAAGCTATCGAAATAATCAAAAGATCGAAAATACTACTTAATTCTGTTCCTGAAATTAAATATGGGGGACATGAACGCATTTTTACAGGATTGGCTGCCGGTTCCGCTGTTCTTACCTTGGATACTCCGTATATTTCTGCTCAGTTTAAAGAGGGTGAAAGTATCCTTCTCTATGAGCGCAATCAACCAAAAAAACTTAATGACACGCTTAAGGAATATATTGCGGACGATTCGAAAAGAAAAGCTTTGGTCAAAAAGGGACGAGAGCTAGTGGAGAGAAATCACACCTGGGATGTGCGCGCTAAAAAATTTTTAGAGGCTGTCCCAGAGCTTCTTCAGCGCATTGATGAACCCTGAGTCACTGAGATCAGTGCCTCAGGGGTGTAACCTAAGTGTACGCTACAAAACTGTACATTCTATACTAAACTTCAACGGCTACTTCTTCGTCGATTTCAGCAGGTGCACGTTTGTTAGATGGTTTTCCGTGATTTTCCTTAGAATACTGAACGATTTGAAATTCAAGTTCTTCTAAAAGTTTCAGGTTATTTTTAAGTTCCTCACGAACTGCTTCACGACCTTGTCCAAGACGTTGACCTTTGTAGCTGAACCACGCGCCCTTTTTATCAATAATATTAAATTCAGTTGCCATATCAATGACTGAGCCTGTTCTGGAGATGCCTTCATTAAACAGAATATCGAATTCCGCTATTTGGAAGGGGGGTGCAAGTTTATTTTTGCAAACCTTTACTTTGACACGGTTTCCAATTTCAGAGTTGTCTGGACCTTTGATCCCTGCGGTTCTTCGAATGTCTAAGCGGATCGAGGCGTAGAATTTCAGGGCACGTCCACCGGGGGTTGTCTCGGGGTTTCCATAAATCACACCAATTTTGTCACGAATTTGGTTAATGAAGATGGCACATGTATTACTTTTGGATAGAGCGGAAGTGAGTTTTCTAAGAGCTTGAGACATCAGGCGCGCTTGAAGTCCCATGAACTGATCTCCAATATCACCTTCTAATTCTGATTTAGGTACCAGCGCAGCTACGGAGTCGATAATGATAACATCGATGGCATTTGATCGAGCTAACATCTCAACAATATTTAAAGCTTCTTCCCCACTGTCTGGTTGGGAGATCAGAAGCTCATTTAAATTCACTCCAATTTTAGCCGCATATTGGGGATCGAGCGCATGTTCGGCATCAATATAAGCAGCGGTTCCCCCATTTTTTTGGGCGCTAGCAACAATGTGAGTGGCTAATGTGGATTTTCCTGACGATTCAGGACCAGAAATTTCGACAATTCGACCACGTGGAATACCCCCTATCCCTAACGCAATATCAAGAGCTAGGGATCCTGTCTTAATGACATCCATTTCATTAAGAGAGGCATGTTCTCCAAAAGAGGTAATGGCACGATCACCAAATTGTTTTTTGATTTGAGCTAATGCCAAGCTCAATGCTTTTTTCTTTTCGGATTCCGGAATTGGTTGAGACATGAACTGCTCCTTATTTGTTAGGCGACAAGATTTTCATTTTTTCAATTAAAACCTCCGCAACTCCGTTGAGTTGGAGAGAATGAAGATTAAGATTTTTGATTAGAGTAAGAAATTGATTCATTTCATCGTAGAACATTGTAGTGGCTATATCCTTTCCACAGAGCACAGCAAAATTCAAAGCTTGACTTTTTGCGTTGTCCTGTTCGAAGTCAGCTAAATCATCCAGTAATTGAAAAGCCATCCCAAAATGTTGAGCAGCTTTCTTGACAAGAGGGAGTAGGGCGCTGTCTCCTCCACCAAAAATCCAACCTAAAACAAAAGACAATTCAAATAACGTTCCCGTTTTTTTATAGAAAATTTCATGGAGAAGCGGGAGTGAAATTTGATCCGCAGTTAGATCTAGATACTGCCCACCGGAAGCTCCATGAATACCTGTGCATTGACTGGCAGTTTCGATAGCGATCGAGCAAAGATCGTGATTTGGATTCACTAGTTGAGGATGTGTTTGTTTGATCAGATTTGCATTATTAACTAAAGATTGGTATCCACTTGCAATCAGGGAATAGGTGGCTAGGATAGCGATATCTTCACCAAAAACAATATGGGTAGCGGCTTTTTCGCGCCTTTCATGATCATCATCCATGCTGGGAAGGTCGTCTGCAATTAAGGATGCGGTATGGAAATATTCGACCGTTAGGGCAGCCTGGGAAACATCTGTTCCTTGTTCAAGTGCTTCGGCAATCATAAAGACAAGAGCGGGACGAAATCGCTTTCCAGAGCCCATCAGAGCATATTCGCAAGCATCGCGCAAAGGATTTTTTTCTCCAAAACGCTCAATTTCAGCAGAAATTAAGTCATCCATCCGTTTTTTATACGAATCCAATAGAGAGGCTGACGTTGTGGATTTCATTTGAATCTCTAAAGCTAAGGATTAAGAGATCCATCGTAACAAGAGTTCAAGGAAAAGTCAATTAGGTTACTCAATATGAAGAAATGGAGGGTTCCGATAGAGATTTTACCTTAGATCTGCTGGGAATAAATCCACCCACATTCAGGCATGCATAGCAAGAAACCTCTTTACCTATCACGGTACCAGGATTTAGAACGACATTACATCCTATTTGAGAATGATCTCCAATGATAGCACCTAATTTTCTTAAGTGAGTTTTGATTTTATGATTCTCAATATGGATGTTGATGGTTTGTTGATTGAGTTTAAGATTAGCGCATTTTGCCCCGGCTCCTAGGTTAACGCCATTTCCCAAAATGGAATCTCCGATGTAGGCAAAATGGGCAGCGTGTGCATGGTTTAATAAAAGGGCATTTTTTATTTCCGTATCGTGTCCAATCACGCAGTGATGACCGGTGATCAAATTTCCACGGATGTAGGCTCCGTGGCGGATGGTGCAATTTTTACCTATCCAACAAGGGCCATGAATATAGGCTCCCGGTTCAACTATGGATCCAGATTCAATGGTAATGCTTTCGGGATTGATGAGGTATGCTTGAGGGGATACATTGCCTTCAATAGTACCTAATGGCAGAGACAGAAGGAAAGATTGGATGTGAGGAATCGCTTCCCATATCTCTTGAGTGGGATCAAAAATAGCTGCGTGTGAGAAATCGGTCAGATCAAAAAAATACGGTATGGGAGGCATTATAATCATCCAAAAAGTAGACTTAATTTATTCGAAAATTTAATCATTTTCTTATAAACAAAGAAAGAAAAAAATGATTAGGACTCAATGATGACGATTTTAAATGATCAAATTTTTATTTACTGTTAAATTGGTGACTAAAGAGTGCGTTTTTATGCAGATTCATAGCGCACGCTAAAGCATACGCTACATATCCCCAGGAATTCGAGATGGACATCATTGATCGGTTTTTATCTTTATATGTGATAGGAGATAAACAAGAGGCTTTTAATTTTTTTTTAAAAAATCCAGAGTTATCCTACAGCGCACTTTTTGAGGAATCTGCACAAGAAAAAAGCAACCCAACGCATCATGGGTTTCTTTTAAATTATCTAATCAACTTTACTGACGCTTCTGCTTTTGGAGAGCTCATTGACTGGGTGAGCATGGTGAAGGCCCTGCAAATAATTTGGAAATTAAAAGATAATGAAGAGTCTATTTTTCATAAAAATAAGCTTCTAGAGTTATCCTTTAGTGATTTTATTGAAAAAATTAATCAAGAAGAATCCCTTCTTGTAGCTTTATTCTCGCTTTTAGAAGCGGAGAACCTATCTGATTTCCCCTCACGCACTGTGCAGAATTTCTTTAATGACCTGATGCAAGGAAAGGAAGTGACTTCCGATTCTCTGGACAGCTTGCTTGATGAAATTTCTTCTCAATTTAAAGAAATAATTCAAAATTCCGTTCATTCCTACGAAAAATGGAATAAGATCGTAAACATAAAGCCGCATCTTCTTTCCATTTGCTCCAGAGAAGATTTTTATAGAAGAAAACCGACAGAATGTTTTGCCTATGAGATGCAGCCAAATGTTCTCGTTTTCGATGAAACAGCGGAAGCTTATGTGATCTTTTTGCAGCCAATTCAAAGCTTAAATTATCAAGAGTATTTGAATGGAATTATACCCGAAAAGCCTGTGATTTATGCCTGTGAAACGTTTTCCATTTTTTGTCAACTTCTCGTCTGCGAAGGGTTTATTGAGTCTTGTTCCCGAAGAAATGTCATTTTGTATCTACTTGAAGAATATCCGCTTAGTCAGTTTATTTCTCAAACTTCTGCGTGGAAGGAAGAAAAGAAAATACAGTTCCTTTTTATGTTGAATGAAAAAAGCGTTGAACCCTATTTGGAACCAATTAATAAAGCCCTTAATGTATGCTTAACGCAAAATGAATCCGACTTTCATTTAGAAACTCCCGCATATAATTGGCTCTACGCAATAGCAAAACGATTAAATTCCGCTATTATTAGTCTGAGATATGGAGCCGACCGTGCAATTGGACAACGAATAAAAATGGGAATGCAGGAGTGGCATAATCCACATAAAGGAGCCCCTGCAAAGGATGTAGATTTAGGCCCGCTACCTGTAAATTATTTTGAAGAAGCAATGCGAAATTTAAAACACGACAGAAGACTGCTGAATCCAAGTGAAAAAATACGACTAGCCCATGTTGTGCCCCAGCTTCTTGACGGAAATCACGCTCCTTCAAATTTAATAAGGACATTGTGCTACTTTTATGATCCTATTTGGTTTGATACTTTTGTGGTCAGCACAGAAAGACTGGGATCCTTTTTTCTTTCCTATCCACATTCACACTATATATCCGATAGTTCGTCAATCCGAGGAAAAAATACAATAGATAAGCTCTCCTCAATAGGGATCAATACAATTATTTCTCCAGAGATGATGACTTATGAAAGTGAGGCTGTGGAGATTGTGAAGATTTTAGAATCTTTACAAGTCGATATTGTTATTTTTCATGGCCCCGATGAAATGAATTACCTTATCAGTCAACTGACGTTTACTCCGATTCGAATTTTATTTGACCATGGAACACTACCTACCCTAGGGTGCTTTGATTTTGTTGTTTTAAGCTCAGAAGATGCCTATCGACTGAATGGGAATAGAATGCGACAATTAGGAATGGAGTGTTGTTATCTCCCTTATCCCAGTGGAATGCAAAAAGCATGGGAAGTTCGGCTTACATCAAGAACGGAACTGGGATTGCCCGAAGAGGCATTTGTTATGACCACAATCTCCAATCATCTTGACAGTCGTTTAAACCTCTCTTTTTGCCAGGCCATAGCTAAGATTTTGCGTCGGTGTCCGCATGCTATCTACGCTCCCATGGGCTTAGTAAGGAATCAAGATCGTTTTGACAAGATATTTACTGATTTAGGCGTACGCGATCAAGTATTTTTTTTGGGAAACCAAGATAATCCAAGTCAGATTGCCCGCTCTATGCATTTATATTTAAATGAATTTCCCTTTGGTAGCGGCTTATCTATTTTAGATGCAATGGCGGCAGGATGTCCTGTGGTATCTATGTATAACGAAGAAGGACCGCAACAAGGGCGTTATGGGGGAAGTTACTTTGGTATAGACCGTGTCATTCATTCTGGAAATGTAAATGACTACATCGATTTAGCTGTTAGCTTAGTCAATGACCCTGAGAAATATAGTGAGTGGTCGAGATATGCAAGTGAAAAATATGAACGTCAAGCAGATGTTGAAGAGTATTCACAAAAATTCGAAAAAATCCTCGAATACTTTGTCGAACATACCAGAAGCATACAAGGACAGCAAATAAGCGGTGGAAGTTCAGACTAGCATTGAACTAGCCTATCAAGGTTCATCTTCTCTCACGCAGCAAATTTTAAATATTGACGGGATGTCTAGTCCAAAAGTAAGGCATTTTCTCAACAACCTATGCTCCCTTCCAGGTACAAGTTATTTAGAAATAGGGTGGAAAGGTTCAACTTGGATATCGGCCTTGTATGGTAATAAAGCAACGATACAACAAGCTGATGACTGGAATTTTGGATCAGTTCCTATTGGCACACGAGCTGCTTTTGAAAAACTTAATTACAAGGTACTTTATGAAATAGTATTACCAGCAAATCATAATGGAGATACTGCTAATTGGTGGAATGGCCTGTATGTAGCAGTCATTTCAAAGAAGTAATTTTTCTTACCCATTGACAGACAGTTCGGATATCCCCCTTCGTCGGGATATCCGGCTAATTAATAATAATGTTATGAAAGGGTGAGCTCAATTTGTTGAAATTGCTTCATCTGATCCCTAAAAGCAGCAGCTTCTTCAAAGCGGTATTCTTTTGCCGCTTTCTTCATATTTTTTTCACATTCTTTAATTTTCTTACGGATCTCTTCAACAGAGAGATACTGCTGACTTTCTTCTGCTGCTTTAAATATTCCCTCGGCTTCTGTAGGTGGATATGTAATCTGATCTTCATCTCCTTCCACTAAAACAGAAATCTCTCTTTTAACAGTTTGGGGTACGATTCCATGTTCATTATTATATTTTTCCTGAAGTTCTCGTCTTTCTTTTGTAATTTTTAAAGTCTTCAGAATCGAACGCGTTTCCTTATCCGCATACATAATTACTCGACCTTCAACATTTCTAGCAGCCCTTCCACACGTCTGGATGAGTGAAGTTTCGGACCGTAAAAATCCTTCCTTATCGGCATCTAAAATAGCAACAAGAGAAACTTCTGGAATATCCAAACCCTCTCTAAGTAAATTAATTCCTACAAGAACATCAAAAATGCCACTTCGCAAGTCGTGGATGATCTGCACTCGTTCAATTGTATCGATATCTGAATGGAGATACTTTGCTTTAACACCGAGGTCCGTAAGATAAGAAGTCAATTCTTCGGAAAGGCGCTTTGTTAGAGTTGTGACAAGGACGCGTCCTCCTTTTGAGACATGCTGA
Organism: Chlamydiota bacterium; assembly: GCA_041691035.1. Lineage (GTDB taxonomy): Bacteria > Chlamydiota > Chlamydiia > Chlamydiales > Parachlamydiaceae > JBEPVL01. Next base: position 18,150 of record JBEPVL010000006.1, on the reverse strand, counting down.
TGTATCTCATCTAAGCAGTCATCAACTTGGCCAGAGGCTGGTCTAACTTCGATTTGTGGATCAAGTAGCCCGGTTGGTCTGATGACCTGATGAACAATCTCTCCTTTAGCTTCGGTGATTTCCCATTCAGCAGGCGTTGCAGAGACGTAAACCACCTGATTAAAATGAGAGTAAGATTCCTCGAATTTTAGAGGGCGGTTATCATAGGCTGAAGGCAATCGAAATCCGAATTCAACGAGAGTCTGTTTGCGTGCTTTATCTCCGTTATACATCGCTCGCATTTGGGGGATCGTTTGATGAGATTCGTCGATAAAAAGAAGGTAATCTTTTGGAAAATAATCTAAAAGACAAGGAGGAGCCTCTCCAGTAGATCGCTTGCTGAAATGTCGAGAATAATTTTCAATTCCCTTACACGTTCCCACCTCACGCAACATCTCAATATCATTCATGGTTCGTTCTGTAATGCGCTGGAGCTCAAGGTGCCTATTCTGTTCTGAGTAGTATTTTTTTCTTTCTTCCAACTCCATCCGAATTGTATGAATCGCCTCTTCCCTAACCTCTTCTGGGGTCACGTGGTGTGAGCTTGGATAGATGACAACTTGATTTAATTGTCGCCTTGTTTTACTTGTGAGGGGATCGATTTCGGAAATTTTTTCGATTTCATCACCAAAGAACTCGACTCTAATGGCTAAATCATCTTCATAAGCCGGAAAGATATCCAAAACATCTCCACGGACCCGAAATGTAGATCGGTCAAAATCTAGGGAGCTCCGTTTATATTGGATTTCCACTAGATGCAATAAAATCTCTTCTCTACGTCTTTCTTCCCCTACAGTTAGGGTGAGATTCATTTGTTTATAGTATTGCGGTGAACCAAGACCATAAATACAAGAAACAGAAGAAACAATAATCACGTCGGATCTTTCCAAAAGAGAACGGGTTGCACTTAATCGCATCTTGTCTATCTTATCATTTATAGCCATATCCTTTTCGATATAAGTGTCTGTGCGAGGGACATAGGCTTCTGGTTGATAATAATCATAATAAGAGACAAAATATTCGACAGCGTTTTCAGGAAAGAAAGTTTTAAACTCTTGATAGAGTTGTGCAGCCAACGTTTTATTATGGGCCAGTATTAGGCTTGGACGTTGAATGGTGGCGATGACATTGGCCATGGTAAATGTCTTCCCAGAACCTGTGATTCCTAAAAGCACTTGTGCGGGCTTATCAGCCGCTAAACCTTCAGAAAGTTTTTTAATCGCTTGAGGTTGATCTCCCTGTGGGTTGAAGGTCGTCTGTAACTTAAATAATTTTGAGTTCATTTTTTTCCTTATATTCTAGAAAAAAAGGATTTTATCATGTTTTTTCGTTGTTTATCTATTATCATTGTAACTTTTTTACCTTATTTATCGCATTATTCTTACACTCAAGTTTTTAAAGAAGACTGGGAAAATTGGATTGAAGTTTTAGAAAAACTGCCTGATTGGGATAGAAATCAGTGTAAAATTGAAGGGATCAGCGGAGGATTGTCAAATCAAAACTATAAGCTCACTCTCCCTTCTTCCACCTTTTTTGTAAGAAAAGGATCGGCTGTTTCAAATATTTTGGGATTAAATTCCCAACGTGAATATGAAAACACAAAAATTGCGTCAGCAATGGGAATAGCCCCTTCTATAGCTCTTTACGACCCTATACAACATCTAATGATTTCAACATTTATTCCTTCAGTTCCCTTCGAATGGAATGATAAAAATTGTTTAGAGTTGATTAATCTCATTAAGTGTTTTCACTGCAGCAAAATGCTTTTATCTAAAACATTTAGTCCTTTTGATGAAATTCATAATTATGCTCAAAAACTTAAATCAATCAGCATGGCAGCAGAGTGGGAAGAGCTCTTTTGGTTAGATATTTTGGGACAAATTGAGAAGGTCCTTCCAAACACACCTTTATGCCCTTGTCACCTAGATTTGCATAAAATGAACTTTCTTGATGATGGAAATAAGATTTGGCTTATCGATTGGGAATATGCAGCGATGAGTACGCCTCTATTTGATCTCTCCACCTGGATATCAGCAGATAACCTTTCAGAATCCCAAATCAGATGTATTTTAAACGCCTATGATTCAAATTCAGAATTGCATCAGTTTGCGGAACTCTACTTGAATGTGGTCTTATGCGATATTCGATGGGGGCTGTGGAGTCTGATTCAAAAACATACTTCCAAAGTCGATTTCGATTATCAGAATTATGCAGATTATTTCTTTTCTAACGCAAAGCAACGAGTGAAATCCAACCTATTCGAAGAATGCCTGGATAGCCTAAGAATATACCCATCCTGAACACCGTACAGGCAAACAAAATATCTCTGCGCCTATGTGACTCCCGTCTCTGCGTTTAAAAGTAGACGCTTATAAGAAATATTCGTGTTTAAGCTTTTTTAAACGCCGAGACGGGAAGACACAGAGACACAGAGGTCCGCTCTTTAACGATACTGGGAAGGGGTATACCTATCGAAAAGAAAGGTATTGGGCCTTGCCGGTGGATTTTCATGTTCTCGCTTATTGATAAACGGAAGATCTGCCTGTCTCTTTAGCAGAGCGAGTTCTTTGCCTTTTGAGTAGGGTTCAAACCGTTGATGTGACCAATCAATCGTGTCATTTTTTCGGTTAAAGGCATAATAATGAATACACCCTGCCTGCAACCACATGAGCCCTACATATTGCTCGTCGATAAACCTTCCAAAATAACTTTCGAAATTGATTCGGACATCTAGATCGTCAGCAGTAAAAGGAAAATGTTTCAATTCGAAACTTAAAATTGTATGATTATTGAGTCGATAAAGTAACTCTTCTACTAATTCGACCATAAGAAGCCTAGCATCGTAAACGGTCAAAAGTCTTTGAGAAGAGTATCTTAAACAGAGTCTATTGATATAATCTTCGTAAGCTGTCCATGAATCCTCAAGCTCTAAGTGCTTTTCAATTTTCATTTTTGTACTGAAATTGATAACCAAACGAGACAGTTCTTCTGAATCAATTTTTTTTATCCACGGACCCGATACATCTACAGAGGGGCTACAACCATGTATGATAAAAGCGATCAAAGTAATCATCCAAATTTTTACAAAACGCATAAAGCATCTCCTCAGTAGTGTAAGAAGTCCCCCAATCTGATTTAACTCTTAATTTGGGTCAAGAAAATAAGTTAATCGAATCGAGAAAATAATAAAATAAAAAAAATCACTCATTCGAATGAATTATTGACTTTATACGTCTTTTTTATTAAGATCTGGTTAAAATGTAAAATAAACCTACTAAAATAAGACGGTTAATATGAGATTATCTTGTACATATAACGAAACTATACTATTTCATAAAATATATCAACAAACGCTATTAAAGGAAGTTCAAGTTTCTGCCTCCCCAGGAATAAATTATTTTAACAAGATTCCTCTAGAAATTTTAGAGATTATTTTAGGATTTGCTAATACATCTAGTTCAAAGTTTGTATGTAAACAATGGTGCGTGGCAGTCACTAATCTCGAAAAAAAATTTTTAAATAAGATTAAACCAATTATTAGCTCTTCTATTTTTAAAGATTTCTATTTATCTTGCCCATTTTACTCAGAACTTAAAATCAATTTGGAAGAATTAAAAGAAACTCAAAAACTGGCTGTATTCAAGAAATTTTCATATCATCACGTTGCTTCAACCGAAAGAATCTGTCATAACCTCATCGATGACAAGAACTACAGACTTAGGGTTGGAGGTGCAATTCAAAATCTTCGCAATGAAATTTCAAATAAAATCCATTCAGATAAGCTGGTAAATATCATTTCAATCACAGATCAAATCGGCTTTTTTTATTTATGCTACCAAATTTATCAATCTAGAGAAGCCTTAGAGAAAACACACTTCATTCCCACAAAACCTTATCCTGACACATCTATTGATTTCATGAGCGCCTCTCAACAACTAAAAGATGTACTAATTAATGCCACTGATACTAATGACGTTACTGAAGTGACCTATAAAGAGAAAGTCCAAGCTTATATTCCGAACTCTATTACCTTTTTTAAAAACATTAATGTCCTTAATTTATCTCAAATTAACCTTAGTTATCTCCCAAGCGGATTGGAGTCGCTCATCCATTTAGAAAAATTGGATCTTAGTAAAAACGAATTCACACATATTCCTTGCATGAATCTTCTTGAACTGAAAGAGCTAAATCTCGATTCTAATCAATTTACCAATACTCCTTGCATTGATTTAAACGCGCCAGCCCTCAATAGTTTTTCAATAAATGATAATAAAATTACAGATCTACACCCATCTCTTAAAAGATTTTCAACATTATTTACATTGTCTTTAAGATCTACAAACGTTAGAAATTTTCCTTCTTTCATTTTCACTCTGACCAACCTCAAGGTACTAAAAATTTCTTCCAGAAATTTAAAGGCAATTCCTAAGGGTATCTGTGTGTTGACTCAGCTAGAAGAACTCCATATCTCATCTAACAAAAGCAAATTCCTTCCATCTGAACTAACTTTATTAAAAAATTTGAAAATTTCTAATTTATAAAAACCAAGTTAATGGGATATCAAGTTAATTCACAAAGATTAATGATCGGAACTGAAATTAAAATAGAAATTAAATATAATCACATTTTATATTAATTTATTAACAATTATAAGGTTAGTATAGTAATTTTAACTCGACTAATAAAAAACAAATAAAAAAGATTGTCAATGTCTACAGATACAAGCATTATAAAGAGGATACCGTTTACAGTCCCCTCTCAACTATTAGTTATCCCTAAATCTGATTATATTAACATTCTTCCCATTGAATTGCTTCGTTGTATATTTTTTGACTTTCTTGACTTTAGCAATAAAAATTTACAGTTGGTTTGCAAAAGATGGAAAAAAATTGTTCAAGTTGAACTCAAAACTCAGGTCTTAAAACTTGAGTGCGTCATAGGCATTCAGCTTTGCCATGATATCTATCTCGATGATATTCTTAGAGCGGGCAATCACACCGCTCTTAAGATCGACTCTATGCAAAAGATTCAGGCTTTGAAGACATTCTATGCATCCAAATTAACTTACCTCTCCGCTGCCTCGTTACCATTTTTGAAAAGGCAAACGTCCCATAAGGAATGCAGAAGGAGTCTTGCTTTCCCTCAAAGCCTTGATAGACATGTCGATATTTTAAAAACAAAGCAAACCATTATCAAAATCCATGAACTGATGAGGGTTTATAACGAGTTATTTTTCTACAGTCAAATTCCTCAGATTAAAGTAGAATTGGTGGATCAAGATGACATGAGCGTTGATGGTTATTTCAGTCAAAAAATTAATGCACTTTTGAATCACATTGAGACCACATCCTCCTCGTTAATAAAAGCACAAAACGAATATAGCGCTAAAGATAGTGGGATCGTAGGTTTTTTACCAAATAAAATTGAATTGTTTGATTCACTCCGTACTTTAAATCTTTCTCATTGTGCGCTTATTTCTCTTCCCACAGGTGTAGAGAATCTTCCCATTACAGATTTAAATATTTCAAATAATTCTTTAAGAACAGTTCCTAATTTTCTCAATAAAATTAAAGATTTAAGTGCTCTTGACATTTCAGACAATGCCCTTCTTTATTTTCCTCATTTTAACAATAAAAATTTACTATTTTTAAAGGCTAATAACATTGGATTAAGGACGTTGCCCAATCTAGAAAATCTCAAGCAAATGAAGCACCTGAGCTTAAGCAATAATCATTTTAATGAATTTCCAACTGCACTTTTCCAACTTCCAAATCTAGAGAGCTTGGATCTACGAGCTACATGCATTAAATCCATCCCCAAAGATATTTCTTGTCTAGCAAAGCTTACACACCTTTTCTTATGTGATAACCCATTAGAAAATTTTCCATTAGAAATTTTAAGATTATCGACCTTAAAGGGATTAACACTATCAAATACCCGGCTACACAAACTCCCCTCACAAATTTCAAAATTAAATCTTCTTGAGTCCTTGGATATCGGAAAAAATCATTTGGAAAATTTACCAGAATCATTATCAAAGCTAATTTTACTTACAGAGCTATTTGTCAATGATAATAAAATCAAGCATTTTTCAGACAAATTAGAAAACTTAACGTTACTCCGGCACTTCACTGCTAAAAAAAATCGCTTATCAGTCTTCCCTTCTTGTATCTTAAAACTTGCAGACCTCGTCTATTTAGAATTAAATGCTAACCCCATCAAGGTTATTCCAAAAGAAATTGGATCGTTAAAAAATATGCGCATTTTAAAATTATCCTTTTGTTGCCTCAAAGCACTTCCTGAGGAATTATCTTCTCTTAATCAGCTTCAAAAACTTGATGTCTCACTAAACATAAGATTGAGTGGCACTGAGGTTGAGGGCTTGAAGGAAAAAATGCCTAATCTGAGAATCATTAATTAAATTGGCCTAGACCTGCGCTTTGGCATTAAATTTAGTTGCTATTTCAAGACCCAGATTATCCACTGCGGTATTTAAATTAGAATTGTATGTAAATTTCTTTAAATTGGAGTTATTTAAGTTTTCACTAAAAACTTTTAATCCTTCACGACTTACTTTTCTCCCAGTGGATAAAGTTAACTCTTTAATCTTTTTTTTTGATGTTTCCAACCACTGTCCTAAGCTATTTAACTCTTCATCATTATGGACAAAAATCTGGATGAAATCAAAAGCTGAAGGCTTTAAAAGCCACAGAAGACCATCTAGTGTTCTTTCTAACTGACGCAGCAAAAAGGACGGTGGAGACTTTGTTGCAATACGCAAGCTTTCTTCCTGTTGGGTAACTGTGAGTGCAGAAAATAAACTTTTAAACAATAAAGTAGGGACACGGAAATAACCGTAAGGAGAGATAGGATTAAAAATATGCTCAATTTTACATCTTTTAAATTCAGTAAATAAAAATTCTTCAGGAAGTTGAGGGTCAGCTGCGAGCAAGTCTGCAAAATCTATCCCGACTATTTCTTCCAATTTTGTAAATTCCTCTAATTCCTTTTTGTTACGCATAATCGGGTCCAATTTTCGTTGAGCAGCCAGAATTTCATCTTGTGTTTTATTAACATTTTTATTGAGAGGTCCGCATCCCAATATGTAGAGATGGGCATAGGACCCACAGTATAAAAATTTTCTCTTAGTAACAAAATTGATATCACACCATTCAGCTGGTCTCATATAAAGAATTTCTTTATATGAATTTACGCTTGTTACAAATTTAGCAAGTTTGATTTGATTAGACTCGTTAGATGGAAAATCCTGGAGAAAACTTCTTGTAATTTTTTTCCCATCTAAGGAAAAAAGTTGTTGCGGACTAAAATACTGAAAAAATTTAGCAAATTGAATTGGATTCACTGTATTTATTTTCTTTCTACCACATTGTTTTGCATAAAATTTCTGAAACATTGGCGCTTCAACAATAGCATACAATTTCTTATTCACCAAAGTGAGTTGCAAAATGTCAGCTCCATCTAGATAAGAAAAAATTTTCCAAATTAATTCTAAAGCAGCTTCATCCAGCCGGGTTTGATTCGAATTAGTTTGTGGGGGAAGAGAGGCTTTATTGGGAGAAGAAAAAAAATCCCAAGGCGTTGTGGTCAAATTTCCTGTGAAATCATACATTTTCTCACCTATGTTACCTATTCTTTTGCCTCTCTAATCAAGCGAAAAATGGTACGCATTGAAGGTTGAGTGGGCCTATTTGGAAATTTGTTTAATTCTTCAAAATAGCGTTCCACATGAGGCGTGGCAAAAACACCCACCCATTCATGATCACTTCCGGTAAATCTCCCAGGTGATGTTTTTAGATCTCCGCGCGTAGGAGTGGCCCCATTGTAGGTCATATCATAAAGTTCATTGGGATCCCACCAGAGATTATAAATTGCGGGATACTGTAAATTCAGTTCTGGACCGAGCCATGTATCTTTAGCGGTATAAAGAATTTTATAATTAGCCACTCTAATTCCTTCAAAGTTAAGGTCTCGAGTATAGATGAAATGATCTCTATTGGAGGCTCCTCGACCCAATAAGTAATCGCTATTATCGATTCCATCGAAAATGATCCCTTTACCATTACGATCCCTCCAAATTCTTGGAGGAGGTTCTCCCCCCACAATTTTGATTATAGTGGGCCACCAATCAAGATGAGACATTAATTCATTAGCCTTCATCCCAGATTTAATGTGACCAGGCCACCAGGCCAATGCAGGACATCTGAAGCCGCCTTCAAAACTCGTTCCTTTTTCACCTCTGAAAGGTGTATAGCCAGCATCTGGAGCTGCATCTAGCCATGGACCATTGTCGCTTACCCATACAATGATCGTATTTTCAGCAATGCCATTGTTACGCACGGTTTGAATGATTTTACCCAGGTTAAAATCCAATTCTAGTAATGCATCGTAATAATCACTTCCAGCCAAGGATTTCCCTTTAAAAGGAGGTGCTGGGTTATTTGGGCTGTGCGCTTTCATAAAGCAGACATACATAAAAAAAGGCTGCGGGTCATGTGCATGCTTTTGGATATAACCAACAGCACCCTGTGTCATCATAAGATCGATGGTTGCTAGGTCATCATATCCAAATTTTTGTTTCATGATTTTTGGAGGATTTCCCACCTTTCCTTCCCAAAGATTGAGTTTCAGATGATTCCAAAAATCCATGATGCGTTCATTTTTGATGGGGAAATCAGGCTGAAGCGGGGGGTAATCGTAGGCATAAGCAGATGCAGGATAAAAAAGGGTACTGTGCATCTCATCGAAGCCATGACGAATCGGGAGGTTTTCTTCTTGATCTCCCAAATGCCATTGACCCCATTGAGCAGTTTGATAGCCTAGATCTTTGAGCGCTTCAGCAAATGTGGGATCTTCTGGTTTTATTCCATTTTTATCATTAAATGATAAAGATACAGACAGGCCAGTTCTAAGTGGGATTCTTCCAGTTAAAAAAGCCGCTCTAGCAGCTGTAGAACTCGCCTCACCATAATAATTTGTAAAGCGCATACCCTCAGCAGCCATCTTATCTAAATTAGGTGTTGGTGTTCCTCGATTTTCTCCCCCTCCATATGACCCTAGATCACCCCAACCGACGTCATTAACCATAATAAAAATGATATTAGGTTGTTTTGGTTTGGATTCCTCGGCGAAAAGTGGGGCTAAAGATAGGCTATTAAGAAGAAAGAAGCCCAATAAAAACTTCATGGAAAAATGACATCTTTTCATTTCAATGATCCCCATTTGTTAGTCAAGAAAGTCGAAGGCACACAAAATGAAGGATTATCAAAATAAAACTTAGGCTTCAAGATAATTCACTTTATGATAAAAAATTCGTAAATTAACAAAATAGTGTGTACTTTTTTATTTATTTGTGTAGAAGTGAACTAGTGTCATGAAAAATACCATTTTTATTCATGCTAGGAAATACTATGAAAAGATTGTCATTTTTACTTCGTTTAAAAGCACTCTTTATTTATCTACCCCTCATTCTGAACGCTGAAGAAAATAAAAAAGCCAATTTTATTATGATTATGGTGGATGATGCCGGTTGGGGAGATCTTGGCTGCTATGACGGAGGTGAAAACCGCGGTTGCCCCACACCAAATTTAGATCGTATGGCGGCTGAAGGACTTCGCTTGACCAGTTATTATGGAGAAGCAAACTGCACTGCAGGGAGAGCGGCTTTTATTACAGGACGACAACCCATCAGAACAGCCCTTTCAAGCATTTTAACACCAAATGATCTTAATGGACTGAGTCAAGAAGACCCTACTATTGCTGAGGCTTTAAAAAAATTAGGCTATCAAACTGCCATGTGGGGCAAGTGGCATTTAGGCGATCAGCCTCATCAATACCCAACAGAACATGGTTTTGATCAGATGCGTTTTATGCTCCCTTATTATTCAGGAGTATATTCATACAATTACCCTACCTTACAACCTGATTTTCCCTACAAAAACCCTCTCTTTATGAGCATCTGGGATAAACTCAATTTAAGCGAATGGCAAGGGGAAGCAGGTAAAAAACCTGAAATAATGAAGAAAAAATTCGGTTTTGAAGATGTAGCAACTGTCGATGATGAGATCAGAGCAGATGCCGTCAACTATATCAAAGCGCATGCTCATGACAACTCTCCTTTCTTTATGTATATCTGCTTTCTTAAGTTACACAATCCAAACAACCCTTCCCCACGCTTTAAAGGGAAGTCACCGGGTGGAGGGGTTTATCTAGACTCACTTATGGAGCTGGATGATAACTCTGGACAAATTCTTCAAGCAATTCGAGATGCTGGAATCGCTGAAAATACAATGGTGGTCTGGACCTCAGATAACGGTGCATGGTTAGATGCAGCTCCTGATGCAGGTTATACTCCATTCAGAGGGGAAAAAGGAACAAGTTTTGAGGGAGGATTTAGATGTCCAGCTTTAGTTTGGTGGCCAAGTCATATTAAACCAGGAAGCGTATCTCCAGGTATGATGACGCACATGGACTGGTGGCCGACATTTATTAAAATTGCTGGGGGTGAACCCCCTTCAAAAATATGGAAGGACAATAAAGGAAGTGAGATTGTCTTTGATGGAATCGACAACAGCGAATTCATTCTTGGGAAATCTCTTTCCAAAAGACAAAACTTTGTTTATATCAACGACCTCTCGTTTGGAGGTGTGCGTGTGGGCCCATTTAAAGCCATTTACTCAGAAAAAGATACGTGGTTAGGGTCTGAACTTAACCTTGGACTCCCAGCCATTTATCACCTTTTTAGAGATCCCGGAGAAAATTTCGACATGATTTTTAACGGAGCAGGTCCAACGAGAGGTAACTTTAAAACTTCTCCCGGAAGGTTTTCCGGTCAGGATCATGGTTGGGTTCTTGGCCTTATCCATCCTGTTGTGATGACCTTTTTTAAAGAGCTAGTGAAATATCCTAACCGACCTTACATACCCAGTCCAGGAAGCATGAATCTTATTACTGAAGATTTAGTGAATCCTATGGATTTAAAAAGGTTATTTCTCATGATGGAACCCTCTTCAAAAATTAAAACTCAATAAAACATAGGAAAAAGGAAAAAATGATGAATATTTCATCTCTTATTAAAAACACAATTGGAGCATTTCTTGTTTTGGCAATGGCTCCTTTATTGGCTCAAGAAAATTGCATAAAAGCAGGTTGTTGGGACATGGTAGACTGTAAAAACATCGGATGTCCTTCTGGAAGCCATTGGAGTGGTGGTGGCGAATGGTTATACTGGAAGGTAGCTGAAGACGAACTAAATATCGGTTCACTTTTTAAAGCAACAAAGGTTGCCCCAACATCACTGAGTTCCAGCCCCTCTTCGTCCTCTCCTCTTTCTCCATCCGATGTTGTTTTACCTAATACCACAAAAGTTAGAGGAAAAGACATCATCCCTAAATTTACTTATAACAGTGGGTTTAGAATTCGACTTGCCTATGATCTTCCAAGTAAATGGGTATTTGAAGCAACATACGTATGGGTTCCCGGCGATGCGCGGACAAAGTTTGCAATTGCGGATGCCGCTTTAAATGAGCAGATCATTTTAAATTCGACCGACTTTCCTATTTTCGAACTTCTCAAAGGGGCTCCAGCTCAGCAATTTAGAGCTCATTGGAAAATCAATGTGTCTAGCGTCAACTTATATGCTGGTCGTTTATTAGAATTCTGTCCTGGGATGATATTCCTTCCTCATTTTGGCTTTAGAGCGAATTGGAATACTCAAGATTATCGCTATTCAGGTCAGTTATTCCCTGCCCCTATTACAAAAAATCAAACGTTCATCGATGGAGATTTTCACGCTCACTATGCAGGTTATGGGGTTGAAGGCGGTTTATGGGGATTCTGGGATCTTGTACCTGGTATTAGACTTGTTGGACATCTGGGAGGAGCCATTCTCTATTCAAAGATACAAATCCAACAAAAACTCAATCTCAGAACGGCTACAGTTACCGGAGTCCAATTGGCTGATGTAGAAGCGCTCGAAACTGCAAGCCCTTTTACAACAACACCGATGGTGGATACGTTCATTGGACTGCTCGTCAACTTTCCAGTTGGAAAGATGATTTTTGTAGGGCGCGTGGGTTGGGAACAGCATGTGCAGATCTTCTCCACAAGAAATCTATCTGGACAAGGACTAACGTGTGGTGGATTCTTAATCTTCTAAGAAAATAAAATCGAACTCCTTTCTTTTTTATGAAGGGAGTTCGTTCCTCTTCTTATTAATTTCTCTCTAAAGGGATCAATAATTAGTTAACTGCTATAATAGTATATGATTAAACGATAATTGCAATCTAAACGAAATTTAATAAGAGTAAGAGATATGCCCATTTCTCTGGATCTTGAAAATTTTTTAGTTTTGGATAAAATCACTGCAACTCACAATTGTCTGGTTATTAGGGCAATAAGAAAAAAGGATAGAGAGCGAGTCATTCTCAAAAGAACAGAATCCGATCACCCCACACTAGACGTAATAGCAGGGTTCCACAATGAAAATCAATTTCTAACCTCTCTTTCTCATCCTGGAATTATTCGCCCTTTGGATTTTTTCCGAGAAGAAACCCAGTGGTTTTTGGTTTTAGAAGATGTCAATGGGATCACATTAAAACAACACCTTCACCGTCATTCGCTTCCTCTGCAGGAATTCTATAAAATAGCCCTTCAACTCACAACGACACTTATTTACATTCATAGTAAGAATATTATCCATAATGACTTAAAACCCGATAATATTTTAATCACTCCCGAAGGCAATATAAAAATTATTGACTTTAGCATCGCATCCGAGTTAATCATGACGTCTCATGAGATTACCCCTTCCTCTAATTTGCAAGGGACCTTAGAATATCTATCTCCCGAGCAAACAGGACGAACAAACCGCTCCATTGACAGTCGATCCGATCTCTATTCACTCGGTGTAACCTTTTTTGAGATGCTCACAGGAAGACCCCCTTTTATCAATGAGGATCCTCTTGAACTCATCTATTCTCACTTAGCAAAACCTCCTCCAGAAGTATTGAAATTCAATCCCATGGTTCCCACACCGCTATCTCAAATGATCCTTAAGTTGATGGCTAAATCTCCAGAAGACCGCTATCAAACTGCAACAGGAATCTTGCATGACCTTGAAATCTGTGCGCAGCACCTATCCCCTACAGCAGGGCCTCTTCGTTTAGTCCTAGCTCAAAAAGACACTCCTTCTAAATTACAGATTTCAACAAAAATTTACGGAAGGGATAAGCAGCTCGAAACACTACGAAATGTCATCGAGGATATCAATGATCTCCAAGCGCAGTTTGTTTTCATCAGCGGCTATTCAGGTATTGGTAAGTCATCCCTGATTCGCGAAATTCAACCCATGTTAATTTTCAAGCGATGTCTTCTTCTCGAAGGGAAATTCGACCAAATGGAGCATAACGTCCCTTATTTTGGAATCATTCATGCTCTCAAAAAATTTTGTAGAGAACTTTTAGGAGAATCTGAATTAGAAATCAACCGGGTAAAAGAAGCTATCTTAAAAGGAGTCGGGGGACAAGGTCAGGTCATGGTTAATCTTGTTCCTGAGCTGGAGTGGATCATTGGAAAACAGCCTCACATTCCAGATTTATCCCCTACAGAATCGCAAAACCGCTTTAATATCATTATTAAACAGTTTTTCCAGTCTCTTGCTACTATTGATCACCCACTAGTGATTTTTTTAGATGACTTGATGTGGGCCGACTTAGCTTCTTTAACATTGATTGAGACAATGTTCCCTTCTATGCAGAATGTTGTCTTCATAGGTGCCTATCGCAGCAATGAGCTTGATCAACTCCACCCTCTAGTGTGGATTATCCATACACTAAAAGAGTCAAAATGTCCTCTTTATGAAATTTACCTGAATCCACTTGAGTTTGAGGATATTTCCGCTCTTCTTAAAGATACCTTTGGAACTAATGAAGTTAATGATCTTGGTCAACTGGTTTTACAAAAAACAGCTGGAAACCCTTTTTTCGTGAAAGAGTTACTGCGTTTTTTAGAGACAAACCACTCCATCCAATATAACACTGATAAAGGGCATTGGGACTGGAATATCGAAACCATAAAAAAGCAGAATATCACTCAAAATGTTGTGGAATTAATGGCAGACAAAATTAAAACACTGTCAGAAAAAGCACGCTCCGCATTAAGTATTGCAGCGGCTTTAGGAGCCGAATTTGACTTAAAAGTCCTCTCACAAGTTCTACAAAAAGAAGAAGGGAAAGTCGGTAATGATTTGAGTGAAGCTCTCAATTTGGATATGATTAATATCTCACGCAAAGTTCACCAGCAAATTTCTCTTCTTTCCCAAGGATTTACCACTGATCAACCGGTGTTGTATTCCTTTTCACACGATAGAATCCAGCAAGCTGCTTATGAACAAATCCCCAAACATGAACTCCCTTTCTTACATCTAAGAATTGCTAAGCTTGGACAAGCTCTCGATTTAGAAGAGCTTGTCGGTCACTATAACCAAGCTTGGCAACATATCACGGATGAAAAAGAAAAAAGACAGGTCATCAGATGGAATATCGACTTAGCCAAAAAAGCCAAAAGTTCTACTGCTCACCAATCGGCTCTGGATTACTTACAAGCTGCTGAGCGATTAGCTAAACCCATCTGCACTTGGGAATCCGATTCTCTTCTGTTCTATGAGCTATACAGAGAAAAAGCAGAATGTCTTTGTATGGTTTTGCATTTTGCTCAGGCAGAAGAACTTTTTGGTCAAATTTTAGCCCATACTCAAGATAGAGAACTTCAAGCTTCTATTTACTGTCTAAAAGCGAAGCTCTATTGCCGTCAGGATCGATTGCAAGATGGTATTACAGAAGGGTGTAAGGGCTTGGCATTATATCATGTGCACTTTCCTAAAAAAATTACAAAACTCCATATTCTTTATAGCATTCTTAAAATCAAAGTCATTGGCTTTTTCAAAGATGTTCACTCTCTAGAGCCTATGACAGACCCTGACGCCATCATGATATCCGAGCTTCTCAGTGTGGTATTCCTTGCTGCTTATCAATCCAACCCAGAGCTCTTCATGCTCATTTGTGCCAAGGGGGTAGAGGTCGTTCTCAAAAATGGTTATACAAAGTCTCTGATCTCAATCATCATCGCCTCCTTTCTATTTCTTGTGATCCATGATTTCAAAACTGCTGACATCTATTACAAACTAACCTTTGAGCTCAATGAAAAAATGAAGCAGGCGGATGACTGGGGCTTTGTTTTGGCTGTCAGTGGGGGATTCATCGATCATTGGTTCGCTCCCTTCAAGAAGTCAATTGAAACATCAAAAAAAGGGATTTTACTAGCTCTTGAGTCAGGTTCTTTCTTCTGGTCTACAGGAGGAAGCCTAATGCTTGCTTTTTCTTATTTTAGAACAGGACTTCAGTTAAATAAATTTGAAACGGTTCTTGAGTCGAATCACCAAGAATTTCTTTTGCGCAAACGGGCGGGGTTTTTGGAAATGACCACCCTTTTAAAAGATTTTGTTAAAGCAATCAAGGGAGCGGCTAAACTCGATCTGATTTCAGTCGATGAACAGCTTGCAAGTTTGAAGGAATCAAAAAATGAATCCCTAGAACATGCCGCAGTAGGCACTCTCTGCATCTACTATTACTTAATGCAAGATTATGTCACTGCGTTGAAATATGCAAAAATGACTCATAAAAAAAGGCCTAGCTGCACCTGTTCCGTTGTTGCCGATTTATACGATCTCTTTTCCTTTTTAACCTTCGCAAAGCAAAATAAATATAGTTCTGAAATGAAAACGATCTTAAAAGACACGAAATCCTATGCCGCACAGAACCCCAAGAATTTTGCTGGAAATTATTCGCTCATGCTAGGTGAGGTGAATCGCATCCAAGGAAATTCCAGAGAATCACACGAATACTATGACCAGGCTATCTCTCATTTTCAGGCTGAAGGTTGGTCTCACTTTGTTGCTGTTGCCGATGAACTCACCTTTGAAGCTTACAGCAAAACTAAAAGAAGTAATGTCGCTCGTTTCTACCTTAAAGAGGCACACTATCATTACACTCTTTGGGGAGCCAAAGCTAAAGTCGAGCAAATGGAACTTAACTATCCTGACTTATTTAGAGAGGATCAAAGCACGATACCAAGTATAGACACCAGCAAATCGATGACCCCCACATCTCCAGGCATGATTGATTTTCTTTCAGTCCTCCATTCCTCACAAGCGATTTCCCAAGAAATAGCGACAGACCGATTAATGGATCGCATTATGGGATGCATTTTAGCTAATACTGGAGCTCAGAGAGGGGTGATTTTACTGGAAAAAAGAGATACTTTATATGTCGAAGCAGAAAGCCTTTTAGCAGGAGATACTCCACACACTAAAGATCTAGATATCCCTTTTAAAGAATTTTCATCCCTTCCTCACAGCATGATTGCCTATGTGTATAAAAGCCATGAGATCATTGTGATGAATGGACCCGATTCCACCTTTTATAAAGACACCTATTTTAAAGGTTCTGATGTTAAAGCTGCTCTCTGTATCCCTATTAGACATAAAGGCAAGGATATTGGAGTTCTTTACCTCGAGCATACATTAAATGTGCACGCTTTCAACATCACTCAGCTACAAACGTTAAACCTGATTATCACACAGGCTGCCATCTCGTTAGAAAATTCTCGTTTATACGCCGCCTATAAAAGGTTTGTACCTAGTGAGCTGCTTAAAAATTTAAATCGAGATAACGTAATCGATGTCACTGTAGGAGATCATGTCGACAAAAATATGACCGTCTTATTTGCCGATATCAGAGGCTTTACAATAATGTCTGAGACATTGTCACCCCACGACGTCTTTGAGTTAATTAATCAATTTCTTGGACATTGCTCTCCAATTGTGAGGAAAAGAGGAGGGTTTGTTGATAAGTATATTGGGGACGCAATCATGGCCCTGTTCCCAGGTTCTGTAGATGATGCCATTTTTGCTGCACTTGAAATCTTAGAAACAATAGAATCTCTTAATGTTGTGAGGGAGGGACGTGGAGAAACCCCCATTCACTTGGGGATTGGAATCAATACTGGCCCGCTTACGCTCGGTATCATTGGCGAAGAACAGCGATTTGAAGGATCTGTTTTAGGCGATACTGTGAATATTGCTTCACACCTTGAAACCCTCAACAAAGTTTATGGAACATCGATATTGATCAGCGGGGATACAAAACGTAAACTGAGCGATTCTAACGGAAATTATTTGCTCTATTATATCGATGAAGTTCAGCTCAAAGGTAAAAAGAAATCAGTTGAAATCTGGCGCATTGAAGGAAATAAGACTTAATCATTCCTATATTTAAATCAATTCTTTATTGTAAAGCACTTCAAAATACATTATCATTTTGTTTTAATTATTCTGACTCACAGGCACTTCATGAAATTACTTTATTCGATTAAATATATTTGTCTCATGCTTTTATCCAACCATGTTTTTGGTGCTGAATTTTGCGGTAAGAGTTTTGATTTTGAAGATATGGAAAAACGACTCAACACAGAAAACATTATCTCTATAGTCCCCATGGAAGATTTTTTATTAAGTCAAGGTCTCGTTATCCATTTTACGAGCGAAGTCTATTTAGTAGAATTCACAACAGGAATCCGTGCTGTCCTTAAATTAGCAGATTTAACATGGCCAAGAAATGTTCTAGCGGAAGTAGCAGCCTATAAAGCCTCACAGTTTTTGGGAATTCATCTTGTCCCGCCCACTGTTTTGTTCACAAAAGGAGGAGTAGTAGGTAGCTTACAATACTATGTAGAGCCATCCTTCGATCTCATGCTTAAAGGTAAATACGAAGAAGCTAAAAGAAGAGTTTCTGCAGATGATCTTGCAAACATTGAACTCTTTTATTTTATATTTGGCCAATGGGATCCAGATCCATCAAACTTGATTGCTGTTGAAGAGGGGGAGAGGCTATATTTTGCTCTCATAGATAACGAAGCTATTGGCTGCACACAAAAAACACAATATAGAGACTATTCCTTTGTTCAGTGTTTTCCAGATATACCCCACATTCCGCGGGTGGCCTTCGGCCCTGAGGATTTTATTTTAGCAAACGCGAA
>JBEPVL010000005.1:0-73067 GCA_041691035.1 Chlamydiota bacterium | reverse complement strand
GTCAATTGTGATTGAATGGTATGCGCTTGTTATTGCCGGATTTATCCGGCACAGTCAAGAAAACAAATTTTTAGATCAATATAAATTTTTCTACAATTACAATTTTCAAACAAGCATAACAATTGACTTCAATCATTTTATTTTAATTTTAATTTCGTTTTACTTTCGTTGCATCTTTGGTGTCTTAGATCTTTTGCGTTTTAACAGTGAAGGCGGAGATATTATGCCGGATAAATCCGGCAATAACAAGCGCAGGCTAAAGCCTACGCTACAATCGGCACAGCTAAAAAGGTCTGGAATTGCAACAGCCCAGGGCAACGCCCTGGGTATCAATCGGTTACATTGCAGCCTGTAGGGCTGCTGTAATTAGCAGGATAAAAAACACGAATGGATAGGATAAGAGGATATTATGAGAGGCACACCTCTTCTTGATCAAGAACTGCTGAAGCATTTTCTAAAAGAAATGAAACGAGATCAACATCACCATTATAGGACATTTGGACTTCCATCTCATTACTTTCAGATGGCTTTGTGCAGGTAATGAGAATGTAATAGAGATTTTTGTTTTTACAAGTTTCTTCTAAATGCTTTCTCTCGTGATCGTACATAGTACTCCTATTTAAGTTCTGTTATAGATTGTTTTGGGACGCTTCAAACTCTGTTTGTAAATATTATATTTGAGAAGCACGTTAACCTAATGAAGAATTATTCTCAAACAAAAAATATATAAAGTTAAAAATTAAAATATTAATTTTACAGAGAATAGGTGGAGATAAAATCTGAAAAGGTTTATTAATGGGTTTTAACTGGACTTTTTGCTTTTTACCCAAACTCAGGTTTTTAAACTTTAAAATGTTGACTTCGGAAATTTAAATGTCCCATGAATTCCATCCTTACTTACATTTCATCTCAACACAACAGTCGACTTTAATTTCTCAGCTAGAAGAATGGGCAAAAGTTAACTCCTTTAGCTATCACCTAGAAGGTCTGAGTGAGATGTCGCGAATTTTAGAAGAGGCATTTATTCCCCTTGGATGTATTAAAACGAGTCATTTTCTTCAATCGCAAACTCAGCTACATGCTTCAGGCACACTAAAAGAAGTGCCCTTAGGTCAAGCTTTGGTTTTTGAAAAAAGACCAGAAGCTCAAACTCAAGTGTTGCTGATTGGTCATATGGATACCGTATTTGCTCCTGAAATCTTGTTTGACACCCATGTTGATATGAGCAAAAATATCATGTTTGGACCCGGTGTCTCTGATATGAAAGGAGGACTCCTGATTATGCTAACGGCATTGACTGCTTTTGAGAAGTCCCCGCTTGCCCATCGGATTGGATGGAAGGTCCTGATTAATCCCGATGAGGAAGTTGGATCGACTGGATCCTTTAATTTGCTCCTCGAATTAGCTAATCGATGTGACCTGGGACTCATTTTTGAGCCTTCCTTTCCTGATGGTAGCTTTGTCTCTGCACGTAAGGGCTCTTCTCGTTATTCCATTCATGTTAAAGGAAAGTCCGGGCATGTAGGAAGAAATTATGCGGAAGGAAGGAATGCGATCCATGGTCTTGCAAGCTTTATCGTTTCTATTGAAGCATTGTCTAAATCCAAAGAAGGATTGATTATATCAGTTGGATATCTTGAAGGTGGAGGTCCCTCTAATATTATTCCAGATTCCGCTTATTGTACCGTTTCGGTGAGAGCTGACACTGAAGAGGATTTAAGATTTGTAAATGACTCTATGCAAAAACTTAGAGAAGACATCAGTCAGGCTAGGGAGTTGGAGATTCAAGTCCATCTTGATACTATGCGACCTCCTAAACCTTTTACAAAAGATACAGAAGCGCTTTTTGATCTTTTTGCCGGTTGTTCTAGGGATCTTGGACTGGCATTTTCCTTTAAGCCAACGGGAGGAGTTTGCGATGGCAACATCGTTGCTCAGACAGGGTTACCAACAATTGATACACTTGGAGCTATGGGAGGCAAACTTCACACCATCGAAGAGTATGTCGATCTACCAAGCCTCATCCAACGCTCTCAGTTGACAGTCTTATTTTTACTTAAACTTGCTTCCGGCGATTTCACCTATATAAGAAGGATTATGCGATGAATAACAAAACATCCTATCTTAAAGCAAAAAACCTCTTTAATGATCCAAGAATAAAAGCTGCTAAGAAATTAATTCAAGATACCTTAGAGGATCATAAAGCTCAATTAATATTTGGAGTGGAGCCTACAGATGAACTCAAAGATTTCTATCAATCCCAATTAGATGCTTTTTCAGAGATAAGAGGAGGTAAGCTTTTCTATCCCTATATTGGAAGCGGCTTTGGAAGTGGACCCCTTGTTGAATTAATGGATGGAAGCGTTAAATATGATATGATTAGTGGAATTGGACCCCACTATTGGGGTCATAGTCATACGGAGATTATTTCAATTGCTTTAGAAGCTGCTATTAGCGATACAGTGATGCAAGGACATCTTCAGCAGAATATAGAGGCTTTGGAGTATTCCTCATTGCTAAAGGAATCTTCTGGCTTAGATCACTGCTTCCTTTCTTCCTCAGGTGCTATGGCTAATGAGAATGCCATGAAAATTGCATTTCAAAAGCATTTTCCAGCGACACGAATTTTAGCATTCGAACATTGTTTTATGGGTCGTTCTTTGGTCCTTTCTCAAATCACCGATAAGCCTTCTTTTCGTGAAGGTTTGCCCATGAATATTCATGTAGATTATGTTCCATTTTTTAAGGAAGAAAAGCCTGAAGAAAGCACGCGTCAAGCTGTTCAGATATTAAAAAATTTTATTGCAAGATATCCTCGTCAGCATGCGATGATGTGTTTTGAAATGGTCCAAGGTGAAGGTGGCTTCCATGTAGGAGATACTCAATTTTTTAGAGCATTAATGGAAGTCTGCCACTCAAATCACATTGCCGTGATTGTCGATGAAATCCAGACGTTTGGTCGGACCTCAAACTTATTTGCTTATCAATATTTTAAAGTAGATGATCTTGTTGATATTGTCACAATTGGAAAGCTGGCTCAGGTTTGTGCGACATTATTTCGCTCCCAATATAAGCCAAAACCTGGATTGCTCAGTCAGACTTTTACAAGTAGTACGATTGCGCTTAAGGCAGGACACTACATCGTTCAACAACTTTTAGATCGCCATTTCTTTGGAATAGAAGGGAAGATTGCAAAGGTGTATGAGTACTTCGTTCAGCATTTTATACAAATCAAATCCCGCAATCCCCATCTTATCCATGGACCTTATGGAATTGGAGCGATGATTGTCTTTACCCCTTTTGATGGAGAAAGTAGTCGTGTCGTGTCTTTCCTACAAAAGCTTTTTCATGCAGGTGTCATTGCATTCAGTGCGGGAAGTAATCCTATGCGTGTGCGTTTTCTTCCTCCCGTGGGCGCTTTATCTTTTAATGATATCGATCAGGTTTGCAAAATTGTTGAAGATGTTCTCACAAAGTGTGATCAAGAGTTTCAAGCTTTAAAACATCAAAGTGAATCCTAAAGGATATCTTTATGCTCATAGTGAGACCTATTATTCATCGTGATTCTATTCTGATCCAAGATTTTGCTTTCGAATCCCTATTGGGGATGACGAATCTTCCTCGTGACCGTGATAAGTTAAACGCAAAAATTGAGCATTCACTCCATTCTTTTTCGACAGAATTAAGTGAGCCTGGTGCAGAAGAATATTTCTTTGTTCTAGAGGATCTCTCCACAAATAAAGTAGGAGGAACTTCGGGGATCCTTGCACAACACATCACAAGTCGCGCATTTTTTTATCGATTGGAGACCATTCCAACGAATGCAAAGCATCTCTCAGCACCCAAAGAACTCTCTATTCTTACTGCGATTTCAGCGACTGTCAGTGCTTCAGAGGTCTGCTCTCTCTATCTGCATCCTAGCTTTAGACATAGTGGGCTTGGGAGACTCCTCTCACTGAGCCGCTTTCTATTTTTAGCTGCCTTTAGAAATCGATTCGAAGATAAAACCTATGCTGAACTTAGAGGGTATATCGACCAAAGACAGATTTCTCCTTTTTGGGAAGCTGTAGGACGGCATTTTTGTAATCTATCCTTTGTTGAGTTGATGACGCAAATTGACCAAGACAGGACATTTATCTCTGAGATCCTTCCAAAGTTTCCCATTTATATTAATCTTCTTCCAAAAGAAGCTCAAGATGTCATTGGAAAAACACATGAAAGCACTAAAGCTGCTTTAAAGATGCTAAGTGATGAGGGGTTTACTTTTAGCAATATCATCGATATCTTCGATGCAGGTCCACTCTACATCGCCAAAACTGCAGAGATAAGAAGCGTTAAAAATAGTCTTTTAGTCCAAGTTGATTTAACCGATGACTTACTTTCTGATCAGGTTGAGTATATAATTGGGAATGAGCGAATGGATTTCCGAGCTTGTTATGGAAAGATCAAGTTTGACAATGAAAACCATGGCTTTATCAACAAGCAAATTGCCGAGGGACTCAATATTAAAGCGGGAGATCTCATCCGTTACATCACCGCTCATTAAACAAGGAGCCAACTATGGAATTTCAGGGGTTATTATGCGGAGCCCAGTCACAACTGGGTGGTGGAAATCGCTTTTCTTCCATAAATCCCGCTACAGGGGAAATCGTTTGGACTGGTAATGAAGCATCTGCGCAGCAGGTGGAGATTGCAATTAAAGCAGCGAAAAAAATGTTTCCAGAGTGGTCTTCAACTTCGCTAGAGTCACGAATTGATATTTTTAAGTGCTTTGAAGACCTCATAAAAGCTCAGGAATTCACCCTTGCGGAAGCAATCTCTAAAGAAACAGGTAAACCACTTTGGGACGCTAAGAATGAAGTTTCTGCTGTCATCGCAAAGTTAGGGATCTCACTTGAGGCATATGAATCGAGATGCCAGGAAAAAATTCGGGATCACCAAAATGGGCTCTCAATAACTCGACATCGTCCACATGGGGTTTTAGGTATTTTGGGGCCCTTTAACTTTCCAGCTCACTTGCCACAAGGACATATCGTTCCCGCTCTACTAGCTGGCAACACACTTGTCTTTAAGCCTAGCGAATACACCCCATTTGTTGGACAGCTTCTCTATTCCTTTTGGAAGTCAGCTGGGTTACCTGATGGAGTCCTAAATGTTGTCCAGGGAGCTAAAATAACGGGTCAGTCTCTAGTAAAAAGTCAAGACATCCAAGGACTTTTATTTACAGGAAGCTCACAAGCCGGTCGACAGATTTATCAACTTTATAGTGAGCATCCCGAGAAAATTCTCGCTTTAGAGATGGGAGGGAATAACCCCCTTGTCGTCACCAAAGTTGAGGATTATCAGGCTGCAGCTTATCAAATCATCCAGTCCGCATACCTTACAGCAGGACAACGATGCACATGTGCTCGAAGACTTATTTTACCTAAAGGTAAGGTGGGAGATCGAGTCATAGAAGTTTTAATCACGATGACACGTTCCATCTCCATTGGTCCTTATACTAAAAAGCCAGAGCCCTTCATGGGGCCGGTCATTTCTGAAAATCAGGCTTTATATGTGATCGAAAGTCAAAAAAAACTCCTCGATTCAGGGGCTATTCCGCTACTTGCTTGCGAACACATTCAAAAAGGGACTGGTTTTGTTTCTCCGGGGTTATTGGACGTTTCCCAAGTAAAGGATCTTCCTGATGAAGAGATCTTTGGCCCTCTTCTCAAAGTTATGCGTGTGAACAATTTTCAAGAGGCGATCGAAGAGGCAAATCGAACCAAATATGGACTAACGGCTGGATTATTTAGCTCTGATAAAAGTGAATATGATCAATTTTTAAGAGAAGTGAGAGCTGGTTTAATTAACTGGAATACACCATTGACTGGGGCTAGCAGCGCGGCACCGTTTGGAGGTGTAGGGATTAGTGGGAATCATCGTCCAAGCGCACTCTATGCAGCTGATTATTGCTCCTACCCAGTTGCGTCTGTTGAGTCGAGTGAACTTTCAATTCCTAAGAGAATAACGCCAGGGCTTAATTTACAGGAATAAAGTGAAAGCTTCTGAATATAATTTTGATGGCATAGTAGGTCCCACACATAACTATAGTGGTCTATCCTATGGAAATGTTGCTTCCATCACGAATAAAAATCTGGTATCGAATCCAAAAGCAGCAGCACTACAAGGACTTGAAAAGATGTTGTTTCTTTCAAGTTTAGGAATTAAACAAGCTGTTCTCCCTCCACATGAAAGACCATATTTTCCTATATTTAGAGCTCTTGGTTACAATGAAGATTTGAAAGGGGTGATGGAAAAGCTTGTCAAGCATCATCCAGCTCTTTTAACGGCTTGCTACTCTGCTGCTGCAATGTGGACAGCTAATGCAGCAACGATTTCTCCATCTTCCGATACATTCGATAATAAAATTCATATTACACCTGCAAATTTGATTTATCAATTTCATCGATCGATAGAATCACATACGACAGCGCAGGTCCTAAAAAAAATTTTTCACGACTCAAGCTATTTTGTGCATCACGACCCCCTCCCCCCTCACCTTCTATTTGGAGACGAAGGAGCTGCCAATCACATGCGTTTATGCTCCCATCATGCCAAGAAAGGGATTGAAATTTTTATTTATGGAAAAAGGGGATTTAGTGATCCAAATACCCTTCAACGCTATCCAGCTAGGCAAACTTTAGAAGCATCACAATCAATTGCACGACTTCATCAATTAGACGAAAAAAAGACTGTTTTTATTCAGCAAAACCCTGATGCCATTAATGCAGGAGTTTTTCATAATGATGTGATTTCCGTTGCGAATGAAAACACCCTTTTTTTTCATGAAATGGCTTATATTCATACACATGGGGTTATTTCTTCTCTTCAAGAGTTATTCTTTTCAAATAATAACTCCACAATGAATCTGGTAGAAGTTAAAGATTCAGAAGTTTCCTTAGCAGAGGCTGTTAAAACCTATCTGTTCAATTCTCAGCTCATTACACTACCCGACCAAACAATGGCTCTAATTGCCCCTATTGAATGCAAGAATACTCAAAAGGTGCATCAGTATCTCTTATCGCTCGTTAACTCTGAAAAGTGCCCTATTAAGCAAGTCTATTATCAAGACTTAAAGGAGAGCATGCAAAATGGAGGCGGGCCAGCATGCCTAAGGCTCAAAGTTGTTATGAATGCCCAAGAAGAAGCATCCATTCTTCCCTCTGTGATTTTAAATAATGATCTTTATGAAAAATTAAAACACTTAATCAAAAGTCGCTATAGGGATAGATTATCGCCTTCTGATTTACATGACCCTGAGTTAATAGAAGAATCTAGGGAGACATTAGATCAAATCTCTCGTATTTTACATTTAGGTCCTATTTATGCATTTCAGGAAAGCAAATACTTCTTTTGAAACTGGGATTTTGATCGAATTTAAGTTAAAAATCAGACGACACTAAAGTGTTGATAGGAACAGCAGAGCTAAAGCTCTGACACTCCAAAGACCTTTGGTCATCTCCTATCACCAAAGAAACTCAAAACTTAGGTTAGTACTTTTTGGATGCGTAAAAGAGCCTCGTCAACATCCTCAGCATGGCCAAATGTTGACAATCGGATAAATCCATTGCCGCCTGGTCCAAAACCTATTCCAGGAGTTGTTATAATATGTAAGTTCTCCAATATCCATTCAAAGGCTTGCCAGGAGTTAAATTGAGGAAATTGCACCCAGATATAAGGCGCATGGTCCCCTCCATAGACTGGATAGCCACAGTGTTTAAATACTACCCTTAGCTTCTTTGCATTCAATAGATAATAATCGGATAGACGTTCAATTTCTGAAAATCCTTCATCGGATAGGGCTGCTAAACCTCCCGCTTGTGCAATATTAGAGGCCCCATTAAAAAATGTAGAGTTGATACGGCTCCAATCACTATGAAGTGACTCCCCTCCCTCAAAACATATTTTTTTAGGGATGATACTCCACCCCAGTCGGACTCCTGTAAAGCCTGCCATTTTTGAAAATGACCCCAATTCGATCGCAATTTCATCTGCCCCTTCAATTTCATAAATGGACTTCGGTATAGATGCATCGCGAATAAAGCAAGCATAGGCAGCATCGTAAACAAGGATAGTGTGATTCGCTTTACAGAAAGCAATAAGCTCTTGTAACTGCGATCGAGAAGCGACCGCTCCAGTAGGATTATTCGGAGAACAAAAATAAAGAATGTCAGTCTTTGGAATTGAGCTGAGATTAGGAAAAAAATGATTATCTGGATGACAGCGCATATAGGTGATTCCCTGATATTGGGAGTAATCACGATCAAAATGAGACGTTTGGCCAACAATCACCCCCGTATCCACATAAACAGGGTAGGAAGGGTCTTGAACAGCTATTGTAACATGGGGGCCAAATAAGATTTGTAAGCGCCCGATATCGCATTTGGACCCATCAGAAATAAAAATTTCGTCGCTGTCAATTCGGTTCGCATACATTTTCTTCGCTAGCTTGAGCCTAAGTGCTTCGTTTCCTTGTTCAGGCCCATATCCAAAGTAACCCTGTGAAGTCGATAAATCCAAAGCATACTGACTCATTTTAGAAGCAATCAAAGAGGGAATAGGTTGTGTCGTATCCCCTATGCCTAAACTAATCAATTTAGCATGAGGGTACTCTGCTTGAAAAGCACGTTTTCGTTTCTGTATTTCAGGGAAAAGATAGCCTGCATGAAGACGAGCAAGATGAGGATTGCGTTTAACCATGCGCGGAAATCCAAGTGTGAGGGATGGAACTAAGAACCCGTTTTAATTCTTCATAATTACCTGAAGATAATTGACAAAGAGGGAGGCGACATTGACCTGCAGGCATTTTAAAGTGTTCCATTGCTGTTTTGATGGGCATCGGATTAGTTTCAATAAATAAGGTCTTAAACAAAGGCAGGAGTTGAAAATGGATATCTTGTGCTTCCGATAAACGGCTCGCAAGACAAGCATCCACAAGCTTTTTCATTTGTCCGGGTATGAGGTTGCTAAGTGTAGAAATTAGCCCTTGTCCGCCCATAAAGCAAAGAGGAAGGGTAAAAAAATCATCCCCAGACATGACAGAATAATTTTTCCTTTTTTGAGCAAAATCAAGGACATCGCACATTTGAGAGAGATTTCCAGAAGCTTCTTTTACTCCAATAAACTGTGGAGATTGGCTGATACGGATCAAGGTGTCTGTTTGAATGTTTTGAATTGAACGATGCGGATTATTATAGATACATATCGGTAAGTTCCCAGAATCTGCAATTGCTTTAAAATGGCGATAGATGCCTTCTTGTGTGGGTTTATTGTAATAAGGAGTGACAACTAGAGCTATATCCGCTCCCAATTCCTCTGCTTCTTTTGTTTGCAGAATCGTTTTATGGGTTGAATTACACCCTGTTCCGACCATTATTTTAGCTCGACCCTTTAGTTCACAAACACCGATTTCGATGATGCGTCTTCGTTCTGATTCAGTGATTGTAGACGACTCCCCAGTGCTCCCCATCAATAAAATACCGTCTACATGATGATTCAACTGATGTGTCAAATTCAGTTTTAAGCCGGCTTCATCAAGGTTCCCATGGCTGTCAAAAGGGGTAATCACGGCTGTGTATAAACCTTTCATAAACATAAATGCTCCTTAGTTATATCATCAAGAGTAAATAGGCCAATTTTATTGATAATCCACTCTGCCGATTTAATTGCTCCCCTAGCAAATCCTTCGCGATTACGTGCTTCGTGCGTCAAAATAATGGTATCACAGTCTGAGTCGAAATAAATCGAGTGTGTTCCTGGTATCGATCCACACCGGATGCTTGTAAAAGAAAGTGGCTTGTCTTTTGGAAGGATAGCTGAAACAGATTGAGAGAAAGTTTTTGCTGTTCCTGAAGGGGCATCTGCCTTAAGACTATGGTGCAACTCTACCCCTGCAATTTCATAGTCGGGAAAAGAAAGACTTTGTCGAGCAGCATACTCAAGTAGTTTTTTAAAAAAGTGTATTCCGAGTGAAAAATTAGAAGCATGGAGGCATCCAATACAACTATTTTGAATCATACTTTCTGCTTCTGGCAGCTCTTTTTCCCATCCCGTGGTTCCAATCACTAAATTTTTTTTAAGATGACAGCACATTTCAATGTTTCGCAAGGTGCAAGAAGCGTGGCTGAAGTCGATAACAACGTCAGCTTGTGCAATAAGATTAATGGATACAAGATCTAGTGGACTTCTAGAGGAAACTTTAGCAATGATTTCATGTCGACTCTGATCAACGATGAGCCGCTCGATGAGGCGTCCCATTTTTCCGTAGCCAAGAAGTGCAATTTTGAGCATAGATATAAGGGGTAGTCATTTTACAAGCTTTACAGCGCCGTCACAACTCTACAAGAATGCGATCTAAAATTCCAGAGTAAAGATGTTGAAGTTATTTTAACATTGAAGTATTTGGTTAGATTTCAAAAGAGAAAGTCATATGACCATTAAAGAACTCATCGGTCTACCCGGAAAATCTAAGCAGATTATTGTTGCAAAATACAATGAAAATGTGAGATGGACGCAGTTCATAAAAAATATTCCGATCATCATCTATGACAAAAAGAATCGTTCTGCAAAACACTATCTTCCGAATATTCCAACTTTTCCTACAGAAGCATTCAGAGGGGTAACACATGCTCCCTCTCCTACAGGCCGAGAATCCCATACTTATCTTTATCATATTATAAAAAATTATGATTTCATTGCGGATATGAATATTTTTTTACAAGGACGGCCTCAAGAAATCCATTGCAGCTGTTTGGACGCACTTAGAATATTTCTTGAAAGGGATTTCGAAGGAATCGATTTTATCCCCTTAAACTTCCCTGTTGTGATTTCCAATAAGAGAGGGTTACCTCTTCATACTGGACTGCCAATAGAACGTATTTACACACGGCTCTTTCAAGGGAAATGTCCTTCCTATTTTGCCTACACTTGGGGGGCAATGTTCTGCGTCTCTAAAGAAATTATTTATCGTAAAACGCTCGCATTCTATGAAGAGATGATGCAAATTATTTATGATGAACCGCTTTCAGGATATGTTTATGAAAGGTTGTGGCCAACGATACTCGCATCGGATAGATTTATTCCCCATGAAAAATTTCCCCTTAAAAACCGTGCATCGTGGCAACTGCCTAATCTTTCTTAACCTTGATTATATTTGGTTAATGCAATGACAAAAAAATATGATTACTTAGTTGTAGGTGCGGGGGTTTTTGGTGCCGTCTTCGCTAGAGAAATGACAAACGCAGGAAAAAAGTGTCTTGTGATCGATCAAAATTCTCATATCGGAGGGCATTGCTACACCAAAGAAGTAGATGGGATCGTTATCCATCAATATGGCCCTCATATTTTTCATACTGAAGATTTGAAAATCTGGGAATATGTTCATCAATATTGCGCGTTTACCCCTTTTTGCCATCGTGTCAAAGTGAATTACCGCAATCAAATTTTTTCTTTCCCGATAAATCTCATGACGCTTTATCAACTTTGGGGCGTGAAGACACCTGAAGAAGCTTCTCAGCGACTAGAAGCAGCTAAAATCCCCAATACGTCACCTCAAAATTTGGAGGAGTGGGTTCTTTCTCAAGTGGGGAAGGAAATTTACGACATCTTCATCCAAGGTTATACATCTAAACAATGGGGAAGGAGCCCACGAGAACTTCCAGCCTTCATCATCAAACGTCTTCCGATCCGATTAAATTTTAATGACACTTATTATAATGATCCTTATCAAGGGATTCCTGTAGGTGGATATACAAGGTTATTCGAAAATCTTTTATATGGCATAGAACTGCATTTAAATGAGAATTACTTTGATAAGAAGGAATTTTGGGACCAACAGGCCTCAAAAGTCGTTTTTACTGGGCGTATCGATCACTATTACAATTATCGGCATGGGGAATTGGAATACCGTACTTTAAGATTTGAAAATGAACGTTTAGAGATACCCGACTTTCAAGGGACTGCTGTCGTTAACTATACGGACATCGATATCCCCTTTACACGAATCACTGAATATAAACACTTCGAAAATAAAAATTTACCTTACACGATCATCTCTAAAGAATTCCCTGACGAGTGGGATAAAAACAAAATTCCTTATTATCCTGTGAATACTCCAGAAAATAATGCACGCTACGCTCTTTACCTCGAAGAATCAAAACGAAATCCTAACATTATTTTTGGGGGACGACTTGCAGAGTTTAAATACTACGATATGCATCAAGTGATTGCTTCTGCACTTAGTCGAGTGAAAGAAGAACTAAAACAAAAGAAAGAGCATGTTTGATTTTGAGTCTTATAGAAGTCTAATTCAGACATTTAAGCATATGAGAAGATACTATCGAATCGTTGTCAATGTAGGTGCTTACCAAGTGATGGGGTTCGATTTATTTGGCAATCAGATCATCATAGATAGTAGACATTTTCCAAGTTTAAAAACACTCTATATCCCCTCCGAAATCGATGTTTTCCTCATTGCATTTATGTGCACCTACATAAAAAATGGAATGACCTGTGTCGATATAGGTGCTGGGTGTGGTTATTATTCTTTGCTTCTAGATGGACTTGTTGGTCAAGAAGGACGTGTTTACAGTTTCGAATCCAATGAAGATTGCTTTGAATTGCTTAAGTACAACATCCTTCATAATAAATCCCAGGCCACTATTTGTTTTAATTACTCTATTGCAAAAGATGATCAGCTAGAACTGGATAAATTTTTTCAAGATACAGATGCAACAATAGATTATTTTTTTATCAACTTGGAAATCCCTATTTTACCTGTCTTAAAAAGTATCAGACATCATATGGAAAATCATTTATCAATGAAAATCATGTTTACGTTGGATCCTCAAAAAAAGAGTTCAAATCTTCAACTTTTCCAGTATCTTAACGAATGCAACTATGAAATTGCGACACTCCCCTCATTAAAATCTATTGAGGATGTTGAGTCTCTAGAGATGCATCATTTAATCCCTATAATTATCGGGAACCAAATATAAATAAAAGAGAGAGCTAGATGTTTACTTATTCACAATACCGCCACACATGCTCTCAATTTATTCATTCCGTTCTTAAAGGGCGATTAGGTGTTAACCTTGGTGGGAACCATTTAATGGGAGGCTCTCTGCTTGGTCAGCAAGTTATCGTAGATACCAGACATCCAGATAGCTTTGTGATGCTTTTTTGCCCTCCTGTCATTGAATCCAGTATTTTTGCATTATTCCACCATATGCTAAAAATGGGCATGGTTTGTGTTGATATTGGGTCTGGATGTGGCTATTATGCCATCACGATGGGAAATATTGTGGGGTACTTAGGGAAAGTTTATGCTTTCGAACCCATTCCGGAATGTTGTGAACTTATCGAGAAAAATGCACGGATGAACGATCTCCAGACAATTTTTCCAGCAAACTTCTCTATTGGAGATAGGTTAGGTAAAAAAAAAATCACTTATTTTGGGGAAGATTATCAGTTTTTCTTTCAAAAAGCAGATGATAATGCTCCAAAAGAGGCGGAATGTTCGGTAACCTCACTTAATATTTATTTGAAGGGAGTGGAAAATACGATTGATTTTATTAATATCAACACACAAAACGATCTCCCCCTTCTTTTTGCAGGGATGAGTGATTTAGTGACTTCAAATCTCTATCTTTGTATTCTTTGTCGGTTTAATCGAGAACTTTTAATAAGTCAGGGATACCTTTTGGAAGAATTTCTAAAAGACATAAGAGCTAATGGATTAAAGATTTTTATTTTACCATCCCTTGAACCAGTGGATGATGCTACTCTTTTAAAATGTCCTCTACCAAAATATCTTCTACTTTCTAGACAACCTGTTTGTTCTTATGTTTAAATGGCCTATATAGATACAGTGGGGCATTGACGAAAATAGGAATGAGCGTTAAAATCAGGGGATATAGTAAAAGGAAATCACTCATGAATGAAAAAGTCGGAAGAAATGACCCCTGCACTTGTGGTTCAGGAAAAAAGTATAAGCAGTGCTGCTTTAATAAACACCAAGAGAAAATGACTGAAGAGGCTTCTCCAAAACCTCTATCGGCTCGTAAATTTACTGCGAAAGTGATTAAATCTGAACCTGTATCACAAAATGAACCCGCAAAGCAGCCTCCAAAGGATTATTATACGACTTTAATGGAAAGAGCTTTTGGACAGATTATCTATACTAACGATCCTCCGCCCATTCCAGAGGATCCTTCTATTTATTTGGTAAAGAATCAACAAGAATAAACCTAGGGAACGGTTACTATGACCTTCTTCTTAAGTATTTACTTGATTGGGGTCCTCTTGACGATGGTTCACCTTTTTAGGATGCCTGCCTTAGAGAGAACGAAATCAAAAGTCATCGAGGTCGTTCTTCTCTATCAAATCGTATTTTCTTTAGGGATAACAAGTTTTGTTGCTTTTATCGGCTTGTCCCTAATGCCTGAAATGATTGCCCACTATTTAAATTGGGCTTATTGCCCTTTCGAACAAGAACTTGCGAATGTTAATCTTGCTTTTGGTGTTTTAGGTGTAATGTCCATTTGGTATAGGGGGTTGTTTTGGATGGCAACGATCTATGGCTTTTCCATTTGGATTTTAGCAGATGGCTTTCACCATATCTACGAGTATCTATATCATGGAAACGACAGTTCTGGTAATATTGGAGTCCCTCTAATTACAGATTTTGTAGTTCCGATTATTCTTCTCGTCCTTTTCTATTACTATCGTAAAGACCAAATAAGTACTCCTTCAGTTTTCTAAATGATCACAGAGACCACCGATGCCGACATGATGATTGCGAAGAATAATTTTAGCCAATTATTTTTTTGTTGATTTATATCCTGCAAATAAGATATGATCGAAACAAGCACAGGAGGTGTCTTATGTTATTAAGTAATTTTAGTCGGCTTTTGCCTGACCTCATATTTTTAAGTTGTTCAGTTAATTCAACTTCTAATTGCCTTTCTTTGCCTTCCCCTTCTTCTTTCCATCTTTCCCATTGGCCCATGCGCGCCTAATTTTTTTTCAATTTTACATTTTTTTTATAACCAGAATCTTTAAGGACGAGCTTTTCGTTTACCCCTAAAACTTTTTAGGAATTCGTTTAGTTTGCATTGAACTCTATTTTGCGTTTGTTATTGCAGATCTATCCAGCACTTAACTTTGTCGGATATATCTGATAAAAAACCAACGCAGACTTAAGTCAAAGCTATATCTCTATCCTTTCTGATTCTAATTTTTAATATTTTTAATAGAGGATTATATTATGCTGCTTACACCATTTTTTGAAAAATTATTACCTGAGAAAATTATCTCAAATCAAGCGTTTATATCAAAAAATAAAAACGCTCTTGAAGACCTCATCATCAAGATCTTTCAACAAACTGCGACTGCAATACAAGAGAATCGCTATAAGCAATTTGACGCTCTCGTCAAAAACTTTGGGTGTCAGATATCGTCTCTTCAAGTTGCACGAGCAATTTCGTCTCCACATTTAAAAAGGGAGGCCGAGGAGATCGATCGTTTGATCAGAGAGAAAAGTTTACCAAAAAACTTTGGCCCCTCTTCTCAATTTTTACAATTGGCTCGCTTTCGTGTACTCACAATTATCAATGATAACAAGCTTGATCCTACTGGAAATGAAGTGCCTTTTACAAATCTTGAAAGGTTGGCAACCATTTCCACACTCTCAAAAACGAAACTTAATGAGATCGTTTTTGGGTTGCAGGTAGAAGAGTCTCGTAATGCCGCACTATTTATTGCTGAAGAGGCTAATGCGATCTCTGATACGGAGCTGAGAAAGCCGCTCCTCCAAAGGTTACTGAGTCCTATTTTTCAAAGAACATCTCATTTGATTACTTCGATTCCCCTTTCCTATAATACAGAGGCAGTCATGATTCGATTTAATGGATTAGTGCTTTTGAAAAATAAGCTTTTTCTATTGGATAAGCCTATAGAGGGAACATCTAAAGAAACTGTGTTCATTCAAATGCCACAGCAAAGGATTTTAGAGTTTCAAGAAGTGGAAAATCTACCCATCGAGGAACCCCTTATTGTTATAGAAGGTTTTATCGCAAAAGAGAAGTCGATTAGAGAACTCGTTCAGAATGTTGGGGTCAGAACTCTATTAAATGCTAATTGTGCGTTAATCCCTCAATATATCTCCGGGTGTGAACAAAATTTAGGCGATGACGAAGCAGTTGCTGACCTTTCTGTGTACGCAAGCAGAAAAGACATTAATGATGTGTTCGTAGTGGACCATATCTTCTGTTCGAGCGTGAAGGAGGAGAGATGAAATCTCAACCCCGTGCGCTCTTTCTTTTAAATTTTGTTTCCATGTGGGAATATTTTAGCTACTATGGCATGCGTATTTTATTGGTTCTCTTCTTAGTCCATGAGTTCCACTATAGTGATAAGCAAGCTTTTTTTATCTATACCCTTTATATTACGCTAGCAGAGCTCGGGGGGCTTGCTGGCGGCTTGGTTGCAGATCGATTTTTAGGGTTAAAGAGGACGATATTAATAGGTGGATGGATTATTTTTGCGGGTCACGTCAGCTTGTTTATATCTTCTTCTGAACCGTTCTTTTTCTTTGGACTAGGCTTAATTGTTATAGGAACGGGACTCTTTCGTACGAACA
The DNA here is from genome assembly GCA_041691035.1 of Chlamydiota bacterium. Classification (GTDB taxonomy): domain Bacteria; phylum Chlamydiota; class Chlamydiia; order Chlamydiales; family Parachlamydiaceae; genus JBEPVL01. The sequence continues at coordinate 56,386 of JBEPVL010000005.1, read as the reverse complement.
TTCCCGCTCTTTTAGGTTCTTTTTACGAAGCATCAGATTCGAGGCGAGAAGCTGGATTTACACTCTACTATTCTGGTATTAATGTTGGAGGATTTCTTGCAACGGTATTGTGTGGAATTGTAGGAGAAGTATATGGATGGCATGCAGGCTTTGGCTTGGCTGCCTTAGGAATGTTTTTGGGTAATCTTGCTCTACTTTGCGGAAGAGGACTTCTCCAGATTCAGCAGAAAGGCCAAGCTGTTATACAGCAGCCCATTATAAAAAATGATACAGCTTGGATTAAGCAACTAGTCCCCTATTTGCTGCCACTTATTTTATTTTATGGATGTGAAGAGCAACTAGGATCGACTTTAGTGCTTTTTTCAGAGCGTCATGTTGATAGACAGACACTTTTTGGAATGTTTCCAGCGTCTTCGTTGACGTTATTTAATCCCTTGACTATCCTTTTAATGGGTCCTTTACTCTCCTGCTTTTTGAGAAAGATTCCCCTTTCAGGAAATCAAAAAATAACCCTAAGCTTTGCGCTACTAGCACTTGCCTTTGCGATCTTGAGAGGAGGATGTTATTTTGCTGGTCACGAAGATACCATTTCTCTGGGGTATGCGATTGGGTGTATAGTCATGATAGCACTAGGTGAGATGTTGATTGGACCCACAGTGTATTCTGCGGCATCAAGACTGGCACCACCCTCCATGGCTGGAGTAGGAATGGGATTTGTTACTATTGGATTTTCTTTAGCAAATTTACTAAGTGGCTTACTTAGCCATACAATGGCAATTGAGGAAGGGATGAAATCTATTGATGTCTATTCAGAGGGCTTTACCTCCATTATCCTAGCTTCTTTAGCTTGTATATTCATTTTAGTTGTTGTGCAAAAGAAAAGAGGAGTGTTCGTATCATGATAGAAATTGAACTTGTTATTGATTACCCATTAGAACGAATGGTCAAAGCAACGCCTTTTTATGGAAAAATGGAGAGGCGTCCTCATGCAAAGACTATTATAGAAGGAGACACTATCTTAGTGCCTCTTGGACCTCGAGAAATTGCAACGCCTGCTCTACTAGAAGAAGCTGGAGCAGCATTATTTCTTGCTAGTGAAGAATGGTCGGATGATGCCCTTCTTTTGGATTTGAGAACGTTCGGATTAGAAGCACTTGATCTCATTGCTGGGATCCTATTGAGTAGCTTTAAGTTCGAAATCTATAAAAGTGAAAAAAAGCACAGACTAAAGAAAATCCAAATTCTTGTTTTGCAAGAAAATGAATGGAAACAAACACTAGCGCAATTAATAGCCACCTATAGTGGAGTAGAATACGCAAGAGTTTTGACTTCTGAGCCCCCTAATGTTTTTTATCCTTTAGCCTATGCCAATCGTCTTAAAGAATTGGAATCATTAGGGATCACTGTTGAGATTTTAAATAAAGAAAATCTCCAGGCAATCAATATGAATGCGTTATTAGCTGTAGGCCAAGGAAGCCTGCATGCTCCTTGTGTGGCGATCCTTACTTGGAAAGGAGCAGAAGGTTCTCCTGTTGTCCTTGTAGGAAAAGGTGTTTGCTTTGATTCTGGAGGAGTTTGTTTAAAATCGGCTGCGGAGCAAGTGGACATGAAATGGGATAAAGCTGGTGCAGGTGCAGTAGCGGGTGTGATTAAAGCTCTTGCACAGATGAAAGCTCCCTGCCATGTAGTTGGGGTTCTTGGTCTCGTAGAAAATATGCCAGATGGCGGTGCTTTGAGGACTGGCGATGTCATCCGAACTTTTGAAGGGCATACTGTAGAAATTGGCAACACTGATGCTGAAGGGCGTCTTGTTTTAGCCGACTGTTTAGCCTATGCGCGGAAATGCTTTTCCCCCTTAGCTTTAATTGATTTAGGGACATTGACGATAGAAACTTTTGCTTCACTTGGGCATGTTTTCGCCGGTCTATATTCTAATGATCGTGCTCTTGCTAAATCTATGAAAGAGGCGGGTTTGCGTTCTCGTGATCATGTATGGGAGTTACCAATGGGACCTTTCTTTGCGGAGCAGATTGAATCATCAATAGCCGACATGAAGAATGTAGGCGTTGACCTAGGTGGAGAAAACGGAGCTGCCGCGGAGTTCTTGCTTCGTTATGTGGGAGATACTCCTTGGATTCATCTTGACATCTCAGGTGTTGCATGGCTTCCGAAAGAAAAACCTCTTGCACCTACACGTGTAACGGGATTTGGAGTTCGCTTGCTTGTCGATTGGCTGCTTAATAGACTTCTTGCATAAAATTTTAAATTGTAGCGTAGGATTCATCCTGCGCTTGTTTTTGTCGGATTTATCCGACATATTCTATAAGTAGCCGACTAATTATCGCAGCCCTTAGGGCTGCGAATTTGGAACTGATTAATACCCAGGGCGTTGTCACTGGGCTATTGCAGTTTAAGCCCTTTGGGCTATAGTTAAAAGAAAGAGCTAGCTCTACAAATCTTGGTGTTTCTCCCATAGGCTCGCATCTGACGTGGATAACTTCCAAGTTAACGCTATTTTGTTTCCATTAGGCCAAGAGATTTAACTAAATTTAAGTCGGATCGTAATTCTTCTGAGGTATTTTTCACCTTTACTCCATCATAAACTTGGAATTCAACTTTCACATTACCTAAGGTTTTAAACTCTATTTCAAATAATTTTCCAGCTGCTGCAAAGCCAGCTGCAACCATATTGGGATCGTTTTTAAATGCGCTTAAACCAATTCCATAGGGTTTGAAAATGACCTGTTTTTCTGGGTTTTCCTTAGCTAATTTCGCTATTTGATTGAACTGTCCAACGAAGTTATGATAGGCAATAAGAAATGAAAGTTTTCGTATCAGTTCTACAGAAACTTTTTTTCCATCTTCTGTTATTCCATAAATTCCATCAGCTAATGCAAAAGCAGTAATAAAAGCTATTTCTTTCTTTCCCGTTTTAATTTTAGGGACAATCCCATTATTATCTCGAATCTCTGCTGGTGAAGGATCTAATCTAGGTTTGAACTGGACATAGAGCAACTCAATTAAATTTCCTTTATCCTCTAATTGCTGAATCAGTTTCTCAGCTTGATTATCATTACGTGGTGATAAATAACCTCCCACATAGGCTGACATAGTGTCTTCATCAAGGACATGGACCAATGCATTTCCCCTTAATAAAGCAGCAGCATTCACAACTTCTGCACCAACCTTCCCTTGACATTTCTGTATATCAGGTCCTAGAGTTCTATCCGAATCAAAAGCTTCCAAAACCTTTCCTGCATGAATGACAGTTCTAGTTGAGGACTCCCCATAATTTGCTTGGCTAGCATTGCCAAAGACTTCAAGACTATTTTCATTATTTCTGTTTCCAGCCTTCAGTAATTCGTCCTTTGCTTCCTTGCTTTTTCTATAGGAAAAGATTGTTGGATCAAGAGGAGTGGCAAGACCTAAAGCTTCTTTATTAAACAGAGGAACATCGTCTAAGGTAATGTTTATTGTACATTGTTTAAAACTTCCACGTGTTGCATCCTTAAAATTACTATTATCTTTAAAATTAAACTGAATTTGTGGTGGAGGCATAATCGTTTCTGATTGACTATCTTTTGGATCTCTTCTTTAGAAGTGGGTATTGGTACTGATTTCTGAATTTCAAAATTTGAGCCACTTCCAAGTTGAAAAAACATAAAAAATCCCTAAATGTTATTTAATTAAATAATGCATTCTATCATTATTAGTAATGAAAGTTCAAATAGAAATTTAAATGAGGATGAAAATACTTAACTTAATAAGTTTCAAAATTCAGTAAGCAAAGCCACGCTTGTTGGTTTCCATGCCAGGCCTACTTTTTCGATTGAAATATCTGACTTTCTGGGTCGTAACGTGATCGTCTCAATATTTATTGAGTGGGGTTGGTAAGAATCACTTATATGCTTGATTTCGTTATTTTCGTCAGCCTCTAGAGTATCAATTTTATCCCTTAATGACTTACAGTCCTCCTCTGCATCAGTAGCTGCTTGATTCTGTCTTGTGATGCGTCCGGCACGTCTCATTGAGGTTCCTGCTTGAGTGATTGTTCCTTTAGAGACTCCCCTTCCCGATAAGGCTGACATGATTGTCGTCACAAACCCCAAAACGGTTTCAAAAATACGGGTCCAAAATTCGCTCTTTTTTTCCGAAGCTTTCAATTCGGATCTTTGTAGCTTATCTTTAAGAGCGATCAACTCTTTTTTGTATCTTTGTTTGGTATTTTCAATGACTACCTCTCTCTTTTCCTCCAAGGTTTTTTCCAACCTAGCTTCGAACTGCTCTCTGCTTTCTCCTGGGGAAGACATTTCTTTTAGTTCTGGGGCTTGAAAAAGAGCGAGGGTCTCATTTTGATAGAGAAATGTGCTTAGACTTTTTGCATAGGCTTCATAATTTTTTAACTGCAAAAAACCATTTGAAGGTGTATCAAAAGTAGCATCTTGCTTAGGTGCTGTGTTAAATAGGGTCTTTCCTTGTGCAATTTTTTTTGCATGGGTCCAATCCACTTCATGCTCACTACTTAATGGTGCAATTAAGCTGATAGTCTGCCAAGAATCTATTTTTGCTTTTGCGTCAACATAATGTAACTTTGCCAAACCAAAAATTGAAGGTTCGTAATGCGTGGCATGTTCAAATTCAGGCGATTCAACATAAACCTCAGAAATTCCAGGAGGGATGTAAGGCTTCGTTTGAATGGCTTTCGGCGAAGTAGCGACTGCATCAATTTTCTTTGATTCATGCTGCAGACGCATCAAGGTTGTAATTTGTGGAAGTGTTAGAGGACCATAAAGATAAGACATCGTCCAACGCGTTTGGAATAAAATGGGCTCTTTTTCATAGATAGAACGCATGAGAAAAATGCGTTTACCTATCAAAGACATCATTTGCTGCAGCTGAGCAGACTGTATTTCTCCATTGGAGGCTGTGGCTAACCCTTCAAGAACTCGATTTCTATCTCTTTCTGTTTGAAGCTTGCCAATAAACCATGTCCCGCAGTTTGATAACCCTTTATAGTCGAGATCAACGGGATTTTGAGTCGCTAGCACAATGCCTAAACCATAAGCTCTCGCTTGCTTGAGAAGCTTCAGCATTGGCAGTTTAGAAGGAGGCATAGCTGTAGGGGGGAAGTACCCAAAGATTTCATCCATATAGAGAATTGCACGAAGGTTCGAAGATCCAGGTTGACGGCGTAGCCAAGTCAGTAACTCATTCAGAAAGAGGGTGACAAAGAACATACGCTCGGATTCTTGAAGATGTGCAATCGATAAAATCGAAAGTTTGGTTTTCCCATTATTATATAGAAGCTTTTGAATATCTAGACTCTCCCCCTTCATCCACGCCTGAAAACCAGGTGATGCCAGAAGATTATTCAAATTTATAGAAAGGGCCATCCGTTCTTTTAAAGGGAAAAAAGTCTCAATATCGAGAACACCAACGGTTTTAAAGGGAGGATTTTGGACCTGTTGGATAATGGTCTCAATGTCTAAATTTTTACCCTTAGTCCAGGCATTCTCTACAATAGTAGAAATGAGAATTTGTTCCCGGCTTTTGATGGGATCTGCATCAATCCCTAATAAGCTCAAAAGACTTGAAGTTAAAGCAAGGATGCGATCTCTTAATGCAGAAGAGTCCATCAATAACTCCTCGGGAGGTGCAGCAAAAGAACTTAGAATCGATAGCGGTATTCCTGAATCATTTGCAGGAGTATAGATAGTCATCTCCGTTAGATTTCTTAGACGTTGGATTCTTAAACCATCTTCATTCCATTCAGCTAATCCATTTTTCCATGTTGTGGCAAGGCTTTCAGCAAAAGTATCGGGTGTCATCCCCTTTTGTTCAGCTTCTAGTGGATCTACCCAAGGTTTGAAATCAGCAGCAGCTAAGTGGGGAAAGGTCAGGAGAAGATTTCCTAAATCTCCTTTTGGATCTATTGCAATAGCTGGAATCCTATCTAAAGCAGCCTCTTCTAATAATGCAATCCCTAACCCTGTTTTTCCACTGCCTGTCATCCCTACACAGACGGCATGGGTGGTCAAGTTTTTTGAAGAGTACATGAATTCCCTGTCAGATACTTTTCCATCTGTCGTATTGAGAACTTTGCCAAGATAAAATTCCCCTGGCTTTAGATCGAAATCCATGATGACTCCATTAGTCCTGAAAGATTTTTATTTAAGAATATCCTTTATCTGTTTATCCTATAGGCGGCTTAGTTTGATGTAAATAGAGATAAATCAAACACGCTCATTTCACTTCTGAATACGAATATAATAACAAAAGGTCTGTTATGAAACTCATTTCGATCTCTCTTTTTATTACGACGACTCTCCTTTCTCTAGCATCATTTCCATTTGCGAATGCTTATGAAGTTGGCATGGAGCTTGATCTCACGAATGGCTATCGTCGCGACACTCAATCTTCGTCGATTACTTCTAAGGGAATACTCGGCGATACAATTGGAAAAGAAAAACTGAAAAGTGATAATCTCTCTTATTATCAATTAGGAATTGATGGACGTTGGAATATCCGCAACTGGATTCTTCGTTTTGATGGAGATTATGCTTGGTCGACAAGTGGCGACTACCATGATCATAGCAAATTTCTATCGGTTTCTGCCAAAACCCATGCAAAGATCAATAAAGGAAATGCTCAAGACTTAACTTTGGGTGCGGGTTACTTTTTTTCTTTTCCCCAATTGATCGGCTTAGATATTGGACCTGTTGGAGGATGGTCATACCATCACCAGGAGTATCGCATCCATGAAGCCTCTACGAATGGATTCTCTAATCCAGTTTTTAATGGAGTCGACTATACAAATCGATGGGAAGGTCCCTGGGTGGGAATCGATGCCCAGTTTTGCTTTTGTCCATTTTCGCTTTATGCTGGATATGAATATCATTGGGGAACATGGCATGCAAAATGGAAGCTGAGAGGGCCTGATGTTCAGCCTCCTTTTCTATCAGACGCAAGAAAATCCAATCATGCTATCGGTCAGCTCGTTTACCTCGATGCACGTTGGGATGTTTGGTGTAATTGGGTGCTAGGTTTAGGGTTAAAATATCAACTGTGGCATGCTCACCATGGGTCAGATAAACCTTTAGCTAAATTATTCCAGCCTCTCATATTCCCAAATCTCAGTAAAAAGAAGGTAAAGCAAGTCACCTGGTCTTCTCTCTCTGTGACGATTGATATGGGGTATAGCTTCTAAAATTTTTTAGCTGACTCCTTAATTTTGAGACTCTTTGATATTTGATGTCAAAGAGTCTTTTTTTTTGCATAAAAATAATAGATTAAATACGTTGAGGGATTAATAGTTAAATCTTAAACTTTTGTTCCTAGGGGAAAAATATGAGTGATTACGATCAATACCCACCTCAAGGCCGTGGTCCAGGTGGAAGCGGTATTAGTGGCCGTTTACTTATCGCGTTGGCTATTGTTCTTTTTGCTCTTTTTAGTTTTTGGAGCTCTTCTCAAGTTAACCCTGTCACAGGGGAAAAACAACATATCTCCATATCGCCCAAGCAAGAGATTCTTTTAGGGTTAGAGTCAGCTCCACAGATGTCTAAAAAGATGGGGGGAGAGTTACCGTCATCTGATCCCCGCGTTCAGGAGGTCAATAAAATTGGAGATCTTCTGGTTTCGCGTAGTCAGGCAGCAAAAAGTCCTTGGAAATTTAAATTTCATGTTTTGGGAGATAGGAAGACCGTTAATGCCTTTGCGCTTCCTGGAGGACAAATTTTTATTACACTGGGATTGTATAATCTTCTTCAGAATGAAGCTCAGCTTGCAGGGGTTCTTGGACATGAAATTGGTCATGTGATTGAACGACATACCGCACAGCAGATGGCTAAAAACCAGTTAGGTCAGCTTCTTGTCTTAGCTGTCGGCACAGGAGCTTCAGGAGATCAAGGTTCAAATCGTGCTGCTATGGTCGCTGCTATGGTCAATCAAATGGTTCAATTACGTTATGGAAGAGGTGATGAATCTCAAGCAGATATTTGGGGGCTTCAGCTGCTTCCACAGATAGGATTGAATCCAGAACAAATGATCGAGGTGATGAAAGTATTAAAAGCTTCTGGAGGCAAAGCTAGAGGTCCGGAAATGTTTCAGACCCATCCGAACCCTGACTTAAGAATCGAGCAAATTCAAAAGTACCTCAAAGAGCACCCACAACAACAGAAGGGACTTAGCGATGGCAAGGATCTTAAAAGCGTTTATAGAACTGGACCTGATAATACTGAAGATAACGACCTGCAATCGTTATTCAATTGGGGCCACCAGCTAGGTCGATAGGAATTCCCTTTTAAGAATTTATTCATTAGTGAATTTTATAAAGGACCAGGACTCTCACGACGTACACGACACATAGGACCAGGTCGTGTGTGTCCTGGTCGTTTTATTTCTCTATAGAACTGGATTAGTTGTTCTCTTTTAAGAATTCACTCTTTACATCGGAATAAGATTAATGATAGAATCCTTTGACTTAACAAACATCAGTCAATTCTATATTAGTGGTCATCATGAGAATTAGTCTTCGTCCCGAAGTCTGTGATCCAGGTATTCAAAATTTTTTATTTAATCAACTTAGAACGTATTTTGATTCAGATCCCTCTTTTTACAAAGGCATGCCTGAGGCTCATTCAGAAACATTTATGGAAATTGTTGAAGATTTAGGAAAAGAAATGCAAGCGGAAGATCCTTCAAATATGAGGAGCAAGATTATTCAAAAAGTAACCATTTTATTTAAAGAATCTTTTCCAGCTAAAGAAAAAGTTAGAATGTTTATGGAATTTTTTTTTAATGGAGTCATACCCAAAATTTCAAATGCCACATATGGTACAGGTCTTTTGAAGAAATTAATCAATCTCGTTGTAGAAAACAAAGCAGATTCAAAAACCAGATTGGCAGCTTATAATCTTATTAGAAATCTTGCAAATCCTGTGATGAGAGAACAATATGAAAGTATCATTCAAAAAGATCAGGAATTAAATGGTAAAATAGTTGTTTTTAAAGATCTCTTTTCAAAAGAAATTGCAGAATCTCCAACTATTGAAAACACAAAGATAAAATTCCAAACCATATTAGAGTTTTCTGAAGCAGTGTTAACAGGTGAAATTGAAAAATCTGATAAACTTTCTGTTGTTTTACAAAACGGAGAAATCATAGAAATGAAATTTTCTCACCTCAATAACAGTCATTGTCCTTATTGGATTTATGGAGAAGGTCCCAGGAGAAAATTTTATTCTCTAAGCAAAGATAATATTAAATCAATTGAACCTGTTTTAAAGTTTAATTCAGATGAATGGGATATAACAAGATATATGAATTTAAGAGAGTTATTCGATTCAGTTCAAGCTGCGAGGATAAATCAAGGTGATATAATTAATATCACTCAGACTGATCAAGAAATAGAAATAATAAAATTTTATAAAGTTGATGATTATAATTTTGCTTTTATCTTAGGCTATAATTCTCAAGGTTTTCTTAAAAAATTTACTAAGGAAGATATTAACTTTATCGATATTTGATAAAATTATTACTATCCTCACTGTAAAGTAATGCGGAATTTATATATTTTAATTGGTGACGTTAAGGGAGAGAGCTTCTCGATATAGCCAGATAGCGCCTACTTTTTCAAAATAGCTATTTTCATGAAGCTGAATGTCTTTTTGATTTTGATTTAGATAGGCGATAAAATTCACACAAGCCTTGTCGCCTTCTTCCATGAAGTTCAAGACTTTTAGTTTTATAAATGTGGTGTTTTCACAAAATAACAAAATTTCTTTACGCCAATAATCCCGATTTTCCTTTCGCTTAGGATTTTCTTCATGCGTGGTTTCGATAATATAATCAGGCAAGTGAAGAGCATAAGCGCTATAGCGTGAGCGCATTAAATCAAAAGCATTACCTGCCGGAGTTCCTTTGTGAAGAATTTCACAGCATTCCTGATAAGGGTGACCTGAACAGCAAGGACAGATGTTCATGTCCTTTCTTGCCCTTTCTCTAGAAGTTGCTGAAGGGATTTTTTTTGTTCCTGGGTGTAATAATCGACAATGAGTACTCCATTTAAATGATCATACTCATGCAAGAAATTAGTAGCTGAGAAACCTTCTAATTGCTCTTCAAAAATTTCACCACTTAAATCACACGCTTTAATTTTAATTTTTTGAGGTCTCGTCACCTTCATATAGAAATTAGGAATAGAGAGACATCCTTCAGAGAATGTCTGTATTTCTTCACTTGAACTGATAATTTCGGGGTTAACATAGACACGCACCTTCCCCGGTTCCCAGCGACCATTGGGTCTTTGAATAGGTGGGCATGCTATAAATAGCCGTAAGGACTGGAATACTTGCGGCGCAGCTAACCCAATTCCATCGACTTCAACCATTGTTTCAATCATATCATTGACAAGTGTTCGGATTAGATCGTCTATTCCTTCTACGCGTTCAGCTATTTTACGAAGAACAGGTTCACTGTAATATGCTAATTTAAGTTTCATAATTAACCTTAAAAATATCTAGTTTATATTTATAGTATAATTCTATTCTAATTTAAATTAAAGCCGATAGTCAATTAATCAATATTAGATTAATTAAACGGGATGACAATTTAATCCTTCGTGAAATCGCATCCCTCTTGGATGAGATTATCGATGTAGGTTAGATCAAAATCGCAATCCAAAAACTTACGGTCTTCAAGCATATAGAGATGAAAAGGAATAGTGGAATAAACTCCGCCTATATGAAATTCCCCTAAAGCTCGTTTTCCTCTTGCAATTGCTTCCTGTCTATCTTTTCCCTTTACTATCAATTTTCCAATCATAGAGTCATAATTTGGAGGAATAGAATAACCTGAATAGCATGCACTATCTACGCGAACGTGAGGACCTCCAGGTGGAAGATAATATTCTAATTTCCCAGGGGATGGGGCGAAGTTTTGCTGGGGATTTTCTGCATTAATTCTAAATTGAATCACATGGCCATTAAATGTAACATCCTTTTGTTTAAAATCTAAAGCCTGATTTTGAGCAATTAGAATTTGCTGAGTCACTAAGTCGATACCGGTTAATTCCTCTGTGACAGTGTGTTCCACTTGGATACGCGTATTGACTTCCATGAAATAAAAGTCATGATTTTTATCAAGAAGGAATTCTACCGTACCAGCGGAAAAATAGCCTGCTTCTTTGACAACTTTTACAGCCGCTTCACCAATTTTTTGTCTAAGTTTAGGAGTTAAAACAGGACTTGGAGCTTCCTCAATCAGTTTCTGTCTGCGTCTCTGAGTGGTGCAATCGCGTTCTCCCAAATAGACATAGTTTCCATGCTTATCTCCCAAAATCTGAACTTCAATATGTCTGGGATTAACAATCATTTTTTCCAGATAGACATCAGGGTTTCCAAAACTGACATCTGCCTCATTTTTTGCTGCTTCAAATAGGCGTACAAATTCAGCTTCATTGTGAGCAATGCGAATCCCCTTTCCTCCACCTCCAGCAACCGCTTTAATGAAAATAGGAAAACCAAGACGTTTGATCTCATCTAACCCTTGTTTAATATCGGGGACGACTCCTTCAGATCCTGGAATGACAGGGCAACCTGCCTTTTTTGCAGTGGCTTTTGCTTTTGCTTTGTCCCCAAGAAGCGCAATTGATTTTGGAGAGGGTCCAATGAAATTAAGACCACAACTTTCGCATATGGAGGCAAAATTAGCATTTTCACTCAAAAAACCATATCCCGGATGGATAGCATCGGCTCCTGTGATTTCACAAGCAGATAGGATATTGGGGATTTTTAAGTAGGAACGCTGAGAGGGAGCCTCACCAATACAAATAGCTTCATTCGCATGTAATACATGGAGAGCTTCTGAGTCGGCCAAAGAATAGACAGCAACAGTCTCTAGTCCTAAGTCATGGCAGGCACGAATAATTCTTACCGCAATTTCGCCGCGATTCGCAATCAATACTTTTCTCATTTTTCTTTTACTCAACCAGTCTAAATAATTTCGATCCAAATTCAACCGGCTGTCCTGATTCGATTAAAATTTCAGCAACGACTCCTGCCACATTAGCTTTGACTTCATTCATCACTTTCATCGCTTCGATAATGCAAACGACTGTATTCTTTTCGACTCTGTCGCCCACCTTCACGAAGGGAGCACTAGCTGGTGAGGGCGAAGAGTAAAATGTTCCAACCATAGGAGACTGAATAAAGGTTGTGTGATTATTTTCCAGAGCAAGAGACTTTCTAGCTGATGCCGGAGTGATATGATCGGAGGACATCTCAGCACCCTTTAGAAGGGTTTGATCGGTTCGAAATGCCTGAATGTTCATCGGATCTTGTAAATCCGTTTCACTGCCATTGCGAGTTTGGGAAAGAGAAATGGGAGTTGAAGCTCTTTCAAGCACTAGTTCTAAATCGTTTTGCTTCAATTCAAGTCTCTTTATTCCAGTCCTCCCCATAGCAGCCATGAGTTCTTTTATGTGCTTTAATTCCACGTTGGTTTCCTTTAAGTAAAGAGGTTTATCCTTATAAATTGTAAAAAAATTATACCCTAGGCTGAGCTAAAAAAATATTTTCTTCTGGCGTATTCACCCTATTTAAGACTTGGTTACGATAAGGAAACCTGCCAAATCGATAGATCACCTGATAGTTGTGATTTGCAAAATTCTTAAATATTTCCATATAAGGTTTTATTTCCCCCGATGATTCAAGGTATAAGGTGTCATATAGCCTTAGGGACATTTCTTGGAGATATAAAGATTCCGCATGAGCCAAAGGGAAATAGAAAAAAGCCCGTTCGACTGGATAAAGTTGTTTATCTTCGCCCAGTTGAATTCCTTCTAGGGATAATCCTCTCGACATCGCATCTGACGAAAAAGCTTGATGGGAGTGATTAAATAGTATTCGAGGGATTTGATCAAGCAAGAGAATCAAAGCCAAGCGCCCTTTGGCTGTGTTTCTCCACGAGTTATATTCGCCTCTTCGAGCATACTCCACATCCCTAGTGAAGTTGTCGGTCACTTGTTCTTGGTTGATCGGCGTGTTGCCAAGCCAGAAACCGATCTTATCGGTGGGGAAGAAATCAGGTCCTGAAAGCTTGCCAAACCAAAAATCTAGAACCTGTTGTGCTCTTTCAGGAGTTTTCACCTCTTCTGCAGGGGCGGGTTCTGGTTTGGGTAAGGGTTCTGGAATAGGTAAAGATTTTGGAGTGGGTAAGGGTTTTGGAATGGGTAAAGGTTTTGTTTGAATTGAGCTAGAGGTTGGAGCCCCTGGATGTTGTATAGGGGGTTCAACTAGATGCGTAGTGAGAATTAAGGGCATCATCCCCAATGATGTTTGCAGCACTTTACGTAACTTAGACACGTTGAATGTACTCATTAATTTTAGTATCAACCTTAATAATATCTCCTACTTCAATAAAAGGAGGAACTTCTATCTTGGCCCCTGTTTCCAAAATGGCAATCCGCGATTCACTTGAATCCGAATCAGATTCTATCACTTTTGCTACCATAAGTTCAAGAAACTGAGGAAGTTCTACGGCGAAGGTGGAATCACCATAAAATAAAGCTTTTAACTCAACACCCTCTTTAAGATAAAGAACACTGTTGCCTACTATATGAGTAGGGATCGTTACTTGATCGAGATTATTGACATCAAGAAAGAGAAACCCATCTCCTTCGGGATAAAGAAACTCTAATTTTCGGTCAACAAGGGCAACATCCTTCACCGGTTGGTTGATCTTAAAGTTCTTTTCGATAACGTCTTGACTAAGCAAATCTTTTAATTTGGTTTTTATAAAAGGAGTTCCTTTGGGAACTGTGACTTTTAAGCTCGATTCTACACGGTATAATTTACCGTTTATAGAAAGAGTCATTCCAGGAACTAATTGATTGCTTGTTGTCATACTATCCTTGTTTTCTTTTCAATGGTTTCTTTGAAGGATTACTTAGATGGGGATTATGAATTTCTTCTAAGTTGAAAGAGGGATGCATCTGTCCTTCTTGAGCGAGTAATCGCAAACTTTTTAAGGTTTCTTTGAAGTCTTTAGCTTGAAAAAGAGTGGTTCCTGCGACAATGAGATTAGCGCCTGCTTGAGTGCACTCCTGAATATTTTCCAAAGTGATGCCCCCATCAATCTGAATACAGAAGGGAACCTTTTCTTTTCCTTTAGCTTCCTTTTTTGGCAGAGTGGGATCGATTGAAGTAATGTCGAATTGAGAGGCCATCTCTCTTACAAATTTAATTTTGTCGAGTACTTCTGGGATGAATGACTGCCCACCGAAACCTGGATTAACTGTCATCAAGAGAACTTTATCACATCTGTCGAGATACTTTGGTATGAGGGAAAGTGAGGTTTCTGGATTGAAAGCAATTCCACATTGAATATTGCATTTTTTTATATATTCAATAGTCTCTCCAACGTCTTCTGTGGCTTCAAAATGAAACGTAATGCAATCTGCGCCTGCTTCAATAAAGCGTTCGATATAATCGTAGGGATTATAGATCATCAAATGAACATCTAGAAACAACTTTGTTGCTCGATTGACAGCAGCTACCACTTGTGGCCCCATACTTAAGTTGGGAACAAAATGGCCATCCATAATATCCAAGTGAAGAAAATCTGCCCCGGCATCTTCACATTTTTTTGCCTCGTCAGCCAAATATCCAAAATCCCCAGCTAATAGCGAAGGAGCAATCCTGATTGGCGGTCTCTGTTGCATTCCAGTTTCCTAAAGTATCATTATTTATATTTCTCTTCATTCATAGCTTGATTTTCATTGAAAGTCAAGTCTTATTACACGAACCCCAGCGCCATTATTAATAACCTGAATTAATAGCGTTGGGGTCTTTCATTTGAGAGATTTAGCTGTTATTTATGGTGTCCATGATGACCATGGTGTCCATGATGTCCGTGGTGACCACCATGGTGTTTATGATGACCGTGGTGACCATGATGGGCATTGTGATGATGATGGTGATGATGCAATAGGCCACCATGATGGCCCCATGATCCCCCACCATATCCTCCACTAGAATACGATGAACTATACCCTGGGGTATAGTAGCTGCTGCTTGAATAAGAATTAGGTTGGCTGTAATTATTAGGGAGCTGTAGATCACTATTTTGATTGACTTGATAACGGAGTCCTACGTGGGGAGATTGTGTCGTTCCTTCATTAAGAAATCGATTAATATGATAGAAATTTCCTGCAGGTTGTGTAGAAGAGCTAGACACTGTTGATGGAGTCCCCATTGGTTGTTGAACAACTACAGACCCTGGTGGTTCGCCTATAGCAAGATAGGAAGAATTGGGCCGATTGATTTTGGGTGCAGAAGATCCAGAAACAGAGGAAGGTGAATTCATTCCCCCTTGCTGTGGATTTTGCACTGTCGATGGCGCATTCATTGGATCATTAATTCTTGTCGCTCCCTGGGTTTCCCCTATAGCGAAAAGGTTCGGAGCTAGTGCTCCCACTCCTCCCATTGTAAAAAATGTAACCAAAACAATAAATGAAGTCTTAGCAATGATTTGGTTAAGCTTAAACATTACATCCCTCCTTGACAATGATCAAACTAAAAGTGAGATCTTTGTGGCTTGGTGCATTTCCAACCAAACCACCAAATGAACACCATTGATTTGCAAATAGCGTGCCAAGGAGGGCTAGGATTAGATTAATAGCGATTCATAAAATACACACCTAGGGAATTATAAATGATCTGAGCAATCTTCCAGGATAATTTCCTCGATACTGGAAGATGCCTGTCGAAGACGGCAAGATATTCAAGATCCTCTTCTGCTTTTCTGAGAGACTTATACATGGATGCACCTGAGCTTTGATGAAAGATTTGCTGATTTCTTCGAGCTTCTTGCATTAAAACTGTGGATAAAATGCGATAAAGGCCCGCAGATTGCGGTTTTTCTTGATTGTATCCAAAAAAAGGACAAAACAGCATGCTCTTTTGCGAAAAACACCCAACAACTCCGTCAATAGTTTCATCTTTCTTAATGACCTTATAATTTAAAAAACCGGTTCTAACTGTTAGATCAAAAAAGTTATTATTGAATTGTGGATTTAAGCAAGAATATTTTCTTATAAATAAATCCCTATAAAGTTTTATAAAATATTCTATATTTTCAACTTTGTTCAAGTTCATATCTTCAACAGTATATCCAGAGTGTTGAAAGTGGCGTAAATCGCTTTTATACAAGCGTGTTTGGAATTTCTCTAAATCTTGAGTGTCGGTAAAAAAAATTTTTCTATGGGCAATAAGACGACATTTTTGTTTTTTTAAGGTCTGGAAATAGAGGGGTGTAATTTTAGATGAGATAGAAGGCCATAGTATGGCATGCAGTGGAAACTTCTCTTTTAGAAAGAGAGTGATCGCCTCAATTTGTTTCTGAGTTAGGCTAGGATAAAGATTTGTTGAAACAAGCCAATTGTTAATGACAACAACGCGATTGATTTTTGTGAATTTGAAAAACGCTCCAAGGAGGCTAATCAGTGGATTTAAACCAACTTTAAGAAGCTTGTTGTTCTGATGGTTTAACCACTCCTTTGCATAAGAAATGTAAAAAGCATAAGGAGAGCATACATATGAGTTGTCATACTCCCCTTCATTAATGGTAATAGGAAGCAAACTATCATCAATGCACAGAATTGCAATCGTGGTGTGCACATTATCTATATACGAGTGAACTCCATCTCGCATCAGAGGAATTAGGTAATCTCTGACTCGCTTCCCTTCGGGTTCTTGTGACCAGGGAATTTTATCAAGGGAATGTGCATCAAAAAGTTGAATGAAAGGTGTATTTACCTTATTGGACATCCCATTCTACCAGTTAAAGTTAGAGCAAAAAAACCTACTCACACTGTTGAATAGGTTTTTGCTCATTCAACCATTAATTGGAAAAAAAGTCTTTAATTTTATCAACAAAGCTTTTGCGGTTAGGTAAATTATTAGGACCCTCTAAAGCTCCAAAATCCGCAAGCAGCTCTTTTTGCCGATCGCTCAAACGAGTAGGAGTCTCCACAAAAATTGTCACTAAAAGATCCCCTCTCCCATGACCATGCACGTTTGGAAATCCTTCATTTTTTACACGAAAGACCTTGCCATTTTGAGTCCCCTCTGGGATGGTAATACGACATGTATGAGAAGTAAGTGAAGGAACCTCTTTTTTACATCCCAAAGCTGCTTCAGCAAAGCTTATTGGCAATTGAAGAAGGATATCGTTGCCTTCTCGTTCAAAGATTTTATGAGGTTCAACCGTAATAAAGATATAGAGATCGCCGGCAGGTCCACCACCGGGACCCATATCGCCATATCCATTCATCTTTAGCCGCATGCCACTATCGACACCAGCAGGAATGTGCACTTTAACATGCTGCTTTTCTTTAACTAGGCCTTCTCCGCGACAATTTTGACAAGGGTTGGTTATCATTTTTCCTTCCCCATGGCATTTTGGACAGGCCATAGACATGCTGAAGAAACCGCGTTGTTCGAACACCTGACCTCTTCCGTTACACTGAGAACACGTCTTTACACCTTGTGGAGAGGCTGTGCCTTTTCCTTTGCATGGTGTACATGTGACGTAATTGGTGATTGCTAGTTCTTTATCAACACCTTTAGCGGCTTCTTCAAAAGTGATGTTAATATTGACGCGCTTGCTAGAGCCTTGTCGTCCACGCTGCGATTCTTGTCCGCCAAATTCTTGTCCACCAGCACCTCCAAAGAAATCAAATACACTCTCTCCTCCGCCCATTCCAAATGCACCCATAAACGTTCGGAGAGCTTCATCCATCGAACTAAAGCCACCTGCACCGAATCCACCAGAGGCAGCAGCTCCAGACAATCCATCTTTCCCTAAGCGATCGTAAATAGAGCGTTTCTTTTCATCGCTCAACACTTCATAAGCTTCTGAGATTTCTTTAAATTTCTTTTCTGAAACAGAGTCGCCTGGATTTTTATCAGGATGATATTGAATAGCTTTCTTTCTATAGGCCTTTTTAACTTCTTCTGGTGAGGCAGAACGATTGATCTCTAGTAATTCGTAATAATCAGACATAGTGATCTACAGGTGGTGAAGCGTTTAAATACAAAATTTGATATCTATTTTTTAAGTTAAAGTAGATTTCCTCAATGAAGGTAGCAGATAAAAGCTTTTAAATCAATCTCTATATACAAGTAATACCATTTTACTCAGTATTGATTTTGTGCTTTTTTTTTAGAAAAAAAGGCTATAGTAAACTTCCGATAATACGAGAAAAAAATAAGCGCACACTAAAGAAGTGATTCCACCTCTAAAGTGTACGCTACATATCCACTGAACTTTGTGGAGTATTTTTTATCAACGCTGTTTCTTATACTTAAGTGCGGCTTTCGATTTTGCGCGCTTTCTAATCGAGGGTTTTAAGTAGAATCTATGGGCTTTAACGGACTTCATCACCCCTTCTTTATCTAAGCGTTTTTTTAACGCACGGAGTGCCTTATCAATTGAATCGCCTGTACGAACTTTTACCACTGACATTGAATCATCCTAAATCTAAACGTTATTGATTTTGCGACCTGGTGGATTGATCGGTTATGGTCATTAACCTGACCCAGATACGCGATTTTAATTTGCAACAGATGTAATGCATCTTACTTGATTGGGAGATATAAAATCAAATGGAAATAGCGAATTTTATGAGATTTTCTAATCAACGCAAGCTGACGATTGCTTTGAAATTAAAGCCCGAATAAAAATTCGATTAGCTAATAGATATTCTATTCCTGAAAAAAAGGAATAAAGACTTGCTATCGTTGCAGCATACATACTCCACTGTTGGAGATCTTCCAGTGATAAGATTCCTAATGAGTAAGGAATGAGCAAAAAGATAATAAGGAAAGTAGCCACGGCTTGAATGACAGCTTTAAGTTTACCGCTTGGTCTGGCTGAAAGTGCATGTCCTTGTAGAGCGCACATTGTGCGCAAGGTGCCAATAACAGAATCTCGATACAAGAAAATGAAGATTAAAATTATCGGTAGCTCAACGGGAGGAAGGGTGAGAGTCAAAAATACTGTCGTGCGGTATATACTGTCGGCCATGGGATCAAAAATTTTGCCAAAATCGGTTACTTGATTATATTTTCGCGCAATATAACCATCAATCATATCCGAAAATTCCGAGAGGCTAAGAAGGAGTAAAAGGATATACGGTAGAGTAAATGAGGTTATTCCTAAAAAAGCATGTTGGGAATAGATTAGAAGAAACAAAGGACTGATAAAAAGTCTTGAAAATGTCAGGTAGTTGGGAATATTCAAAAGTCACTGTCCTTCAATAATGATGATCTTCTTTTGGTCACCATTATACTGAGCTTTGATTAAATTTGTAGATTTAATGAGATGTTTTTTAACAGATTTTTTGCTAGAAATACCCATGAGTTAATCACTTAATGAGGAAGTTCAAATTATCGCCATTCCGGGATTTTGCCTGTATCAGTTAAATCTTGTCGAAACCTATCAGTACATTGATGAATAATCATGCTTAGTGCTTGGAAAGAACTCAGCAGCATTAGAAAAAACACTCTCGAGATTTAACCTACAATAGTTCTTTATTGCGCACTAAGGTTCTGTAGCTACAGCAGCCAAGGGAAGCTCATTCTCGAGAACTGGTCTTTCTTCATTAGAAACTAAATCAAAAGAGATTTCGTTCCTGAGTAAATAGATTCCGCAACCGTTAATGACTAAGAGAAGCCCTCCTGCAATCGACATAACAGTTTGGGCTTGAGCTGTCCCCATAAAAGAAAATGCGATGAGAGCGATGACAGCATAGGCATAGTAAATCGGCTTGCCCCAGCGTTCTGAAATGAGCCCAGAACATTTGAGTCCTACGCAAAAATAAGCATTGATTGTGTTGTATCCTAGCATAAAAAGAAAAGCGGGCATGAAGTAATTCATATAGGGAAAGTATTCACTTAACGCATTTTGCACTAACATCCCTGCCTCTAGGGGTTGATGCCAAAGTCCCGTTGTCAAAATAAGGAGAACGCTTGTTGTGCAAACAATAAAAGTATCGAGAAAAATATCAAAGATGGCTAAGGAGGCTTGCTTTTCTGGAATCTGAACGCTTGATTCGCTATGGATAACAGAAGCATAACCAACGCCTATATCGCCTGTATAGCACCCTCTTCGAATCCCTTGGGATACTGTGGATATAAGACCCGCTCCAACAAATCCACCAAAAGCAGCGTGCCCGTTAAAAGCAGAGGTAAAGACTGTAAGAAAAACTCCCGGGATAACGGATAAATTGTTAGCTAATACCCAAGCGCCCATACTGACGTAAATTAAAACAAAAATGGGCAAGCTTGCGCTCGAAATATTGCCAACTCTCTGAACTCCCCCACTTCCTGCAAAAATGACCATGACCAGAAGCACTCCTACTACTAGAATAGAATTGAATCCCCAATTCAGAGTGATACTCGTCGCGATTACGCTAAATTGATAGACCTCTACCCCATAAATGCACAATAAAACGCAAACGAGCTTCGGTATCCATGACTGTTTAAAAACGCGCTGAAGGAAAAACATGGGACCGCCATTATACCCACCAGAACCATTGGGCACACGATAACGCAGTCCTAAGAAAACCTCAGAATACTTAAGAATCATTCCCACAATAGCGGTAAGCCAAATCCATAGAAGGGCTCCAGGACCACCAAGTTGGATGGCTGTGCATATCCCAACGATATTTCCGATCCCTACACATCCGCCCACCGCAGCAAAAAATGCATTCAAGGGATGAATACCTCGATCCGTTGAGCTTGATTTAAAGCGAAGAAACCCACAAAATGTCTTAAAAACAGTAGGGATATGGCGGATCTGGAAGAATTTCGACTTCACTGTAAGCAGAATTCCTACTGACATAAGTATAGGAACACCCAAGAACGTCCAAAGAAAGTTCTCTATAAATTCAAGGGAAACTGTGAGTCCTTCAAGCATAACGGATCATTTTTGTCTGGTTAATGAAAATTGCACAAAACCTAGCTTACAATGATACTATAATTTACTCTAATTGTCAACTAATATCGATATCTTTTCGGAGATCACAATTTATAAGAATTAATTTATTTCTAAAAATTTATCTTTCCAATAATAACGATCAAATATCCCTTCAGTTCCCCTCTTTAAAATTTGATAGGCGATATAAATAGCCTCGATGGAGGCAAGCCCTCTTTCTGGATCGGGACAATCCTCTTGCCTTCGAGGGTAGGCAGTTCTATAATGTGGGGGCAAGCTCCGAGCGTGAAGTTGAGGATGTTTAAGGAGTGGTTGTAGCATTTTATTTGCGTAACGCCACGTAGCATCAATGATTAATAACCCCTTATCTCCATCTTCTGGAGTGAGCACAGGCGCATCCAAGGTGAATAAAAGATAATCTTGAAGTGGGGGGAGAACTTTATATGGATACCCCAAAAAAAGAAAATCTTCTCTCGATTCCAAACCCCTCAACGTGCATTTTTTTAGATTTTCGAGTCGATGCCTAATAACGATAGTGGGTGGAAATTGTTGCATTTTAGCTTTTTTTTACATAAGGTGAGGATAAGGTACTCTTTTTTGGCTCCTCTGTGTAGCAGCCAAACTAACTGAATGAGTATACGAATTTATAAATTCAAAAGCCATTTTTTTCTCGTGGCTAAAATCAAAAAGGGTAAAAATTATGAAGTCTATTATTTCTATTTTTCTCGGAGCCTTCTTAGTTGTGGCTTCATCATCTGCATTTGCTCAGCAGCAACCACATAGAGTACTTCCCAGACATCTCCATGAAACAGCAATACAATGGCTTCAAAATTATAATGATGCTGTGTCTCAGTCTCAAGCAACAGGAAAACCTATTTTAATTCTATTCACTGGCACGCAGTGGTGTCCAGCTTGCATGAAACTTGAACATGAAGTTCTCCGACGTCCTGAGTTTATTCAAGCTCTCGGCTCTAGATTTATCTTTTTAAAGGCAGAATTTCCTGATTATGGTGAGGAAGCTGTTCGCACATCTCCCTATAAATCTCTCTTGGAGAAATATGGAGTGAATGCTTTCCCAAGCATGATTATCATCCAGCCGGATGGTCAAGCCCTTTTTGTTGTCAACTATCAACCTGGAGGAGCAGACGTTTATATTCGTGAGCTTTTGCAAAAATTAAACTTTGGACATATCAATCCAAGCATGAATACACCTAGCCAATCCTCAATGCCAAGCACGAATACACCTAGCAAATCCTCAATGCCAAATCAAAACATGGGTTCGTACGACCAACCTAACCCTTTGATGAATCGCTAATTCAAAGAATTTTTGCTTGAGTGACTTGGAAAAGACTTTCAGGGATCTCAAAGAGAAATCGAGACGGCCGACTCGCCGTCTCCTTTCCCATTCTTTGCCTTCTTTTAGACATACTGATGACCAATCGTTGTTGAGCACGTGTCATAGCCACATACATCAGCCTCCGTTCTTCTTCTAAACCTGTATCCAATAGACTTTTCTCATGAGGAATAATGTGATCTTCGACCCCCACCAGGAAACAAACAGGAAATTCCAATCCTTTGGCACTGTGGAAAGTGAGCAATACAACATGGTCTTCTCTCGATTGTTGATGATTAAACTGTGCTTGTGTCTGATCCAAAGTGAGATTAGAAATAAAAGTTTCTAAAGAAGGAGTAGAGGTGTCTTCATCTTCTTTTAGGCATGCAAATTCTTTAAGAGAATTCAAAAATTCGAGAACATTCTCCCATTTAAAATCCCGCATTTGTTGACTCTTCACCTCTTGTGCAATCGCTTTACGGTAATCGATTGCATCAATGAGCCATTGACAGGCTTGACTCAGTTGTTCGGTTGAAAATCGATGGCGTGCATCGCGAATCACGTTGACAAAAGTTGAAAGGCCTTCTCGTGCTTTTTTAGAGATTTCAATCTTGCTATATTCAGGATTTCCATTTAAGACGCCTTCAATGACTTCCCATAAAGAAAGATGATTCGAACGATTAAACAAAGTCAATGCATCTAAACTTTCTTCTCCAATCCCTCTTCTCGGTTGATTGATAATGCGTAGAAGCGCTTCTTGATCAAGAGGATTAATGATCACTCTTAAATAAGCACAGATGTCCTTCACTTCTCGTCTTTGATAAAATTCATCGCCTCCAAAAACCTGATAAGGAATCCCTTGAATCCATCTTTCACCCGATTTCCAGGTCTGTTTTAATAAAGCAAGTTCAAATTGTCTTGAAAGGGCATTAGAACGATATAAAATTGCCATGTCTTTCCATTTTAATCCCAACTCTTCCTTATACCTCATTATCCGCTGAACCACCGACTGAGCTTCTTCCATTTCGTTCTCAGTATAAAATACTTCTATAAGATCTCCCTCTCCTTTTGTGCTCCATAATGACTTATGATGTCGCTGTGAGTTATGTTTAATGACTGCATTCGCCGCTTTTAAGATGGTGTTTGTTGAACGATAATTTTGTTCTAATTTAATGGTCACGCCCTTTTCAAAAGAGAGGATATTTTTTACATCAGCGCCCCTCCATCCATAAATGGACTGATCATCATCCCCGACGACACATAGATTTTGCGATTTGCTTGATAAGAGTGCTGCGAGTTGATATTGAATCGGATTCGTATCTTGATACTCATCGATCATCAGATAGTGATAGCGTTCTTGATATTTGTTCAAGATCGCTGGGTGAAATTGAAAGAGCTCAACAGTAAGACTTAAAAGATGGTCGAAATCGACTACATTATAAGCGCGCATGGAGGCTTTTAAACGTCTGTAGACTTCTTGAGCAAACTCATCATGCCAATTTGAACCTGTGTCTTGAATTTCCTGAGGTGAATTTCCACGATGACATGCTTGGCGTATTGCTTTCATAGTGGGAGCTAGTGAAGGGAGTTCTCCTTCATGTTGAAGGATGTCACGCACAATGAGATTGACAAGACGTTGAACGTCTTGTTCATCATATAAAGTAAAGTTCGTGGTGTACCCTAATGCTCCAATCTCTTGACGGAGTAGATTCATGCAAAAACTATGAAAGGTGCAGAGTGTCACCTGCTTTGCAAGTCTATTGCCAATTAAACCTGCCAGTCGATGTCTCATTTCGGCTGCAGCCTTATTGGTAAAGGTAAGTCCAAGAATGGATTTGGGCGAAACGTCAAGTTGAGTGATTAGATATGCCATCCTCAAAGTGAGAACGCGTGTTTTTCCACTCCCAGCTCCAGCTAGGATAAGGAGACGTCCATTCACCCTTTCAACAGCAGCTCGCTGTTGGGAATTAAGTGTTTCAAGCTCATGCTTCATAAAGCAACTCAGCTTTTTGAAAATTCTTTGGTTAAACTCTCGATGATGAAAATAAGGTCTTTTTGAACCTCCTGCATCATCGCTTTTGAAGCTGCAGATCGAGGCTTGATGTTAAGGTCGAAGGAAAGAGCGAAATTTTGATAAGAAAGCCTAAAGGCCTCCCGAGCAATCCTTTTAAAGCGATTACGATCATGAGCTTTTCCATAACGTTTTGAAACCGTTATCCCAAGACGGGAAAAAAGCTTGCTCGACAGCCTTGCTTCAATAACGATGTAGTGGCCTGCCCTGCGACAGGTTCCACCTTCATTCATTTGCAGAAACTGTCGGCGTTTTCTAAGTCTTCGCTCTTTGGGAAAGCCTAAACGCGTGTTAATTGTTTGCGTCCATGGCGTCTTCTGCGGTTGATAATCCTACGACCGCTAACTGAGCTCATTCTTTTTAAAAATCCATGTTCGGATGCGCGTCGGCGCTTGCTTGGTTGGTATGTACGCTTCACGATTAAATTCCTTGTCTATAACGAGTTATGGTTAAATGATCACCTATGAATCTGGCAACCAAAAACAAAGCCGAATCATAGCAATCTTCTGAAATATTAGCAATCATGATTTTCATAACATAGCTATATTCCTCTCCTAGCTATTTTAGGAGTCGAATCCATTGTATTTATGCAAAAAAACGCGAAAAAAGGTTGAAAAAAATGCTCCTGTTTCGTATAACTAACCTTTATCTGATTAAACAATATGTTCATAATCTACAACTAGGAAGCACTCATGAAAGTGAAAGCATCAGTTAAAGCTGATCCGTCAAAAGGCGATATTCTTGTTCGTCGAAGAGGACGTCTTTATGTGATCAACAAAAAAGACCCAAATCGTAAACAACGCCAGAAAGGTCCAGCGCGTAAAAAATAAGGAAAAAGCAACATGGCTAAAAAGTCATCTATTGAAAAACAAAAGCGACGTGAAAGACTCGTTAAGCTCAAATGGAATCAAAGAACGGAATTACGCACTAAATCCGTAAATGTTCACCTCACTGAAGAAGAAAGAGCTGAAGCACGTACCGCTCTTAATAAGATGCCAAGAGACTCTTCTCCTTGTCGTCTTAGAAATCGCTGCCAAATCACCGGTCGCTGCCGTGGTTATCTCCGTAAGTTTAAAGTTTCGCGACTCACATTCCGCGAGCTTGCTTCTATGGGTATGATTCCTGGCGTTACAAAATCCAGCTGGTAATTGAAAATCTAGCGTGCGCTTTGCGTACGCTTTTTTTTATCGGCTTCCTCGCAGACATTAACCCCCACTTTAAAGTCCACCACTGAGCCACTGAGATCAGTGAGAGTGACATGACAGATGAATAGAGGGAAAGTCATCGTTTTGTTTTATTATCCTGCCGAGGAAGTCCATCCTCCCTATCATGTTAATAATCCGTTTAAACAAGATGAGCAGAGAATCGACTTCGTCGGCAGGATAATAATATAATGGTGATTGCTTAGTGGTGTTCACTCAAAAGCTTTTTTAAATCAGGCTGATCGTCAATTTTTTTCCAATCCGACATCCCTTGTGCCCAAACATAGCTCTCCAAGTCGACAAGACCGCGATTCCATTCTTCGCGTAACCCTATGATGCTAACTGGCCCCATTTGTTGATGATTTTTATCTAGATAATACCAGAGACGGCTGTCGTCAATTTTTTTTGGAAGTTCCGTTTGAATAGGCGCTTCACTTTTGAGTTGAGCTTCCGGGATTGGCATAATTTCCATGGGCCATGAGGGGGGCTGTTGAGGATCCTTTTCCTTGTTTGGGAATAGAGTAAGAACAAAGAGAATGATGGGAGCAAAGATGCCCAATAGGAGAGCAATTGCAAACCAAAGATAAGGATTTTTACCCTTTGTTTGCGCATAGTAAGCTGTTCCCCCAGCAATAATTAAGTAGAGGATAAGTCCAGAAATTAGATCCGCATAGGGCTGAGGAGAAGACATAGAGACTCCGTTGATGTAAATTGAAGCTAAAAGATGACTTAAGTATAGGTTCAATTGGCAATTATTGAAAAGATTCTTTTGCCAAATAGATTCAAAACCTAAAATTCTTGCAAACTAACTCTCAATGGTTAAAATAGAAAGGATAGTTTACTGAACCTAAAAACTTTTTATCAGAATCATATTCAAAGGATCAATACAATTATGACAGTCCGAGTTCGCATTGCTCCCTCCCCCACAGGAGATCCACACGTAGGAACAGCCTATATGGCTTTATTTAATCTTATTTTTGCCCGCCATCATCAAGGTCAATTTATTTTACGCATTGAAGATACCGATCAAACGAGAAGTAGGCCTGAATACGAGCAGAATATTTATACTGCTCTGAAGTGGTGTGGAATTGAATGGGATGAGGGTCCCGATGTAGGAGGTCCTTACGGTCCGTATCGCCAATCTGAACGTTTCCCCATCTACAACGAATATGCATACGAACTCTTAGAGAATGGCAAAGCTTATAAATGTTTTTGCACTTCTAAAGAACTGGATGAAATGCGCGAGATAGCGGCTAAACAAGGAAATAAACAAGGGTACGATCGCCGTTGTCGCCACCTCACCCCTTCTGAAATACAAGAAAGAGAAAAAGAAGGGATGTCTTATGTCATCAGATTAAAAGTTCCAATCTCCGGTGAGTGCGTTTATGAAGATGCGATAAAAGGAAGAATCACCTTTCCTTGGGCTGATATCGATGATCAAGTGCTTCTAAAGTCTGATGGCTTTCCTACATATCATTTAGCAAATGTTGTAGACGATCACCTTATGAAAATTACCCATGTTATTCGTGGTGATGAATGGATGAGTTCAACACCCAAGCACGTGCTTCTTTATGAGTCTTTTGGCTGGACTCCCCCTACTTTCATGCACATGCCCCTTCTCCTTGGAAGAGATGGAAAAAAGCTTTCGAAAAGAAAAAACCCCACATCAATCTTTTTCTATCGCGATAGCGGATACCTCTCAGAAGCTTTTCTTAATTTTCTGACTTTGATGGGCTACAGTATGGCTGGTGATAGAGAGATTTATAGCTTGGATGAAGTGATCCAGGAGTTTGATTATAAACGCATTGGAGTTTCTGGAGCTGTTTTTGATGTGCAGAAGCTAGACTGGATAAATCAACAGTATCTCATCAAAAATATCCCAGTGGATCAATTGTGGAATCGCATCAAAGAATGGAGTTTTAATGATGCCTTTATGCAACGTTTAATGCCATTATGTCATTCTAGAATTAAGACCTTTGGCGATTTTATGGATTTATTCAACTTCCTTTTCGTCAACGATTTGCACTATACCTCTTCTTTATTTGCTCATTCTCAAATTATCTCAGAGGAACAATCTGCTTTGTTGCAAGGAATCATTTGGAGACTTGATGAGTTGGAAAACTGGGGAAGTGCGGGGTTAAACCAAGCTTCAAGGGAAGTGGCAGAGATATTTGGTGTTAATCATAAAAAGGTGATGATGCCCCTTCTTTTTGGAAGTTTAATGGGAAAAACGCAAGGGCCCCCTCTTTTTGATTCAATTGGAATTTTAGGAAAAGACCGTACGCGCGCACGCCTTCTGAACACGATTGAATATTTGGGTGGAATTTCAAACAAGAAAATGGGAGTATTGAAAAAAACGTGGGATGAAAGGCGGGTTGATAGCAAGCCATGTTAAGAATAGCTCTAAAGATGTTAATGGGTGATCGATCCAAGTATTTGATGCTAATCAGTGCATTGTCATTTGCTTCGCTTTTGATTACCCAGCAGACTTCTGTATTTTTGGGATTGATGCATTGGACAACCGCAACGATTAGGAACACCCATATGCCCA
Source organism: Chlamydiota bacterium (assembly GCA_041691035.1). GTDB lineage: Bacteria > Chlamydiota > Chlamydiia > Chlamydiales > Parachlamydiaceae > JBEPVL01. The sequence goes on along the minus strand of JBEPVL010000005.1, from coordinate 28,229 downwards.
TATGGGTCATGGACTCTAAAGTTGAGCAGGTCAACGAAGTCAAGCCCATGCGAGATACAGATCTATTTAGAGTTCGCTCCATTCAAGGGGTTAAGTGGGCTGTTCCTCTCTATTTCTCATTGCAACAAGCCCGGCTTCGGGATGGTCGTTTTAAATCCATACAGTTATTTGGATTAGACTCTGCAAGTCTCGTTGGAGCACCTCCTGTCTTAGTTAAAGGGAAACTCGAAAATTTACGTCAGGCTCATGCCGTCATCGTCGATAAGGTGGGATTAAAAAAGCTCAGCGAGGGGCGACAGACACCTCTTGACGTGGGAGATACTTTTGAAATCAATGACCATGAAGCTTTGATTGTTGGCATTTGCGAGGCTGCTCAGTCATTTTTTGGCTATCCATTTGTTTATACGACCTATGAAAGAGCTCTTGAAATGGCACCAAAAACAAGAAAGAACCTATCGTTTATCCTTGTTCAACCTATACAGGATATGAATATTGACGTTTTGACCCAGAGAATTAGTCGAGTAACAGGATTAAAAGCTTTGAATGAAGATGATTTTTTTTGGAGCACCATTCATTGGTTTATTAAAAATACAGGAATTCCCATCTCTTTTGGAACCACAATCCTTCTTGGATTTATTGTAGGAATCGCCGTCTCAGGACAAACATTTTATTCTTTTATTTTAGAAAATTTAGGAAATTTGGGTGCTCTAAAAGCTATGGGAGCGGGCACCGGCTTACTTTGTCGGATGTTATTAATCCAAGCCTTCGTTGTCGGTCTTATTGGCTACGGGATAGGAATCGGTTTGGCTGCTATATTTGGTTTTAGCACGCTAGCTAAAGGGCAGCCTCCTTTCTTTATCACCTATCATATCTTACTTGTCACTTTTGGATTGATCACATTCATCTGCTTACTTGCCGCTCTCATTGGCATTAAACGGATCAGCAAGCTTGAAGCAGCGGAGGTTTTCCGTGGATAACAGCGAGAATTCTTTTGCTGTTAAAGTGCAAAAAGTCATCAAAAGGTTCCCCCAAGGCCGGGATTTCGTGTCCGTTCTCAAGGGGATAGATCTCCACGTTCCTTCTGGAGAGCTTTTCATGATAGTAGGCCCGTCAGGCTGTGGGAAAACTACATTGCTCAGCGTGATCGCAGGCACCTTAAATAGTGATCATGGAGAAATTTTTTTATTTGGCAATCCTCTTCATAAACTTTCTAAAAAGGCAGTGACATCTTTTAGAAGAAAAGCAATTGGCTTTATATTTCAACAATATCACCTCATTCGAACTTTGACATGCCTGGAAAATGTTAGCATCCCTTTGCTTTTAAATGGATTAAAACGTAAAGAAGCAGAAGAGAGAGCAGCTGCCATGCTTGATAAAGTTGGTCTCAAAGGCAAAGAAAAAGAAAATCCAAATAAATTATCGGGTGGACAACAACAGCGTGTTGCCATTGCAAGAGCCCTGGTACATGATCCTCAACTTGTGATCTGCGATGAACCCACAGCTGCGTTAGATGCAGAAACAGGTGCCAGAATTATGGAGTTACTTGTCGCTATCGCACGGATGCCAAATAGAAGTGTTATTCTTGTCACACACGATAGCCGCATTTTTAAATATGCAGACCAAATCGCAGAGATGAACGATGGAATTGTCATGAACGTACGTGATCCATCTCAATTACTTTCTTCAAATCATTGAATGAGAAAAGGATAAATATGATTTTATTTCGCAGTTTTGCCTTTTATCTGGCAATCATAGGGATTGGAGTAGCATCTGCACTTGTTATGCGATTGAAGGCACCGGATCCCATTCGTGAGCTTGTACAAACCCCTGCTCCTAACCCTTATGAAAATACCATTGCAGCTTCAGGTATCATTGAATCTATCGATAAAAATATTGAGATCAGCCCTCCACAATCAGGTCTGGTCCAGGAAGTTTTTGTGAATGTTGGAGACTTTGTTCTTGAAAATGCTCCTTTATTCCGTTTAGATGATCGCGATTTAAAAGCACAATTGCCTGTTTTGAATGCGAATCTAACTGTTTCAGAGGCAGCTTTGAATCGTCTTCGCGATCAACTAGAGAGGTTGGAATCGATTGAAGACCCTAGAGCCATTAGTCAAGATGAGCTAAAAACGAAACAACACGACGTGATTGTAGCAGAAGCTCAGCTATTTGCTACTGAAGCGCAGCTTAAGCAAATAAAATTGTTAATTCAACGGCTAACGGTTCGAGCACCTAAAACAGGAACTATCTTACAGAGCAATATCCGCAAGGGAGAGTTTATCACAAACAATTCAGGCTCTTCAGCGATGGTTCTTGGAGATTTAAAAAAAATTCAAGTTCGTGCTGATATCGATGAACAAAATGCTTGTCGTTTCAACGCTTCCTGTTCCGCTACTGCTTTTCTTAAAAACAACACTAAATTGGCAATCCCTCTTAAATTTGATCGCATAGAACCCTATGTTATCCCAAAGAAATCATTGACAGGTTCTACAGATGAACGGGTAGATACACGGGTTCTTCAGGTCATTTATCTTCTTGAAGCAAAGGTGAATTATCCTTTATACGTAGGACAACAAGTCGATGTTTTTATCGAACATCCTGAAGAGGAACTAGAAGGGAATATCGAATGAATCTGAAATACGTAAGAATTCCCGTATGTTTAATCTTTATATCTATCTTAGGGGCTTGTCAGCTATTACCTCGCTATCAATATCCGATGACGCCTGTTCCTGATGTTTGGAAAAATATTCCCGAGCCCATAGCTGTTGAAAACCAAGCTGAAACTCCACCAGCAGAATGGAAAGCTATCGATGAAATGATAGAGACATTAGCTGAAAAAAAGGAAGAGGATCAGTGGGATGCAAGCAAGGAAGCGATCGAAAATTGGTGGGAAATTTTTCATGAATGCACGTTAAACCAGCTTATCGAACAAGGCATTGAATCAAGCTACACCCTCCAAGCTGCATTAGAACGCATCTACAAAGCTCGCGCCTATGCATGGATACAGCGTTCCCCTCTTTTACCCTATGTTTCTTTCGACCCTTCTTTTTTCCGGCAGGGATCCCTTATTCAAAATCCCATTTCGAATGTAGGATCAAGTTCTACAACGACCTTAATAACTCCTTCATCTTCAGGATCGTTTTCCTCTGCCCCTCTCCCAGCCGCATCACCTTTAGGGATCTCATTACCGCAAGATTTTCGCTTTGTGCAACAGAGCTATAAATTACCTTTTGATATGTCGTATGAGATTGATCTCTGGAATAAAATTCACAATCAATATTTTGCAGCAGTCTATCGTGCTCAAGCGACAACCGATGAGTATTTGAATATTCTTTTAACTCTCACCTCCGATATTGCGATCCATTATTTTCAACTTAAAAGTTTAGATAATCAAATAAACATTTTAAAGAAAACTATCCTTGCTCGAAAAGATGCTTTTGAAATCAACAACGTACGTTTTAAAGCAGGCTTAAGCCTATATATGGATGTGTTAAGAGCTGAAGTGGAACTCGAACGTGCTGAAGCGGATTTAGCAGATACTCTGCGATTACGAGGATTAGAGGAAAATACGCTTGCAACCCTCATTGGCGTTCCAGCACCCGTTTTTTCTATCCCTTTTAATCCGCTTAAAACACCCCCACCTATTATTCCAAATGGATTACCTTCCGAATTACTGCTTAGACGACCTGATATTGCTGAAGCGGAGCGTAATTTAGCAGCGGCCTATGCTGAGGTTGAAGTTGCGTATACGTCATTTTTTCCTTCATTAATCATCAATGCTTCATTAGGATTGGAAAGTCCTTTTGCACATAGTCTTTTTTCTTGGAAAGCACGTTTTTGGGAGGTTGGCTGGAATGCAGCTCAGACCGTTTTCGATGCAGGAAGGAACTGTGCAAACTATGATTACTATAGAGCTATATTTAATGAAATGCTCGCTAACTATCAGGAAACAGTTTTAAAAGCATTTCAAGATGTTGAGGACTCTCTAGATAATATTCGTGGATATAAAATTCAATATTTAGCTTTATCAGAAGCTGTTGAGGCTGCGCGTGGGGTTTTAAATTTATCTCAGATGCGTTACACAAGAGGTCTAGTTAATTATTTAGATGTAGTAGACGCAGAACGTACTTTGCTGCAAGTCGAACAAAATTCTGCCATCATTCTCGGCAACCGCTATGCTTCTACAGTCCGTCTTATCAAAGCTTTGGGTGGTGGCTGGGGACCGAATGAAGATGAGTGTCAAGAATAAAAAATTAATTTAAAATTAAAACCGAGTACCTTTTCAACTTGATATTAATTGTGAGTTAATTAATGCTTTATTCTTATAATGTTTTTAACTTTTAATTATACGAGGGGTGCATGAACACTATAACTTTTAATCACAACTCACTTAATACAATTTTTTGTTCAGATACACCCACAGCTGTTGTCTACGGCAGGGATGAATGCAGATATGAAGAAGTGCAAATAGCACTCAGTAACCATCTAGATAAACCTATCTTTGATTATGAAATTGGAAGAAATGAAGTCAGGCATGAATATGAATATAAGCTCGATGGGAACAAACCCTGTAAAAGAAATTTTTATAAAATGGATAGAAAAAACGGGTACCATCTTAATTTTAAATCCGGCATCGTGAACCTGCTTTTAGAAAATTATCTCAGGAAAAAAGAAGAATTACTCCCTATCCCTCTCATTTTTGTTATTGAATCAAGCGTTCCCTATATTTTAGAAAGCACGGAATTAGAAGTCTGGCTAGATACTCCAGAGGATTTCAATTTTCATAAAGCTGCCTGTGAGCCATCGATTACTAGTTCTGAGATTCGAAGATGTTTTAAGGTATGTCATGAGTTCAACGAAACGATCATAAAATTAGCATTGGAAACGATCAAATTTGTTAAATTGGAGCAAGACTTCTCAGAAGTGCAAAAAAATGATTCAACTGTGGAGTTCCCTAACCTATTATGCAAATTGACTTTATTAGAACATTTCTGGGATAAACCCGAATGGAAAAATGAGTGGGCAGAGCGCAAAAAAAGCATAAAAGCACGGAAAGTCACTATAGAAAATCCATTCAACTGGCGCACTCAATTCTTAAAAGAAATTGAAAGCATCGACGAACTATTTTCAAAAAAATAAATGTGGCTGAGCTAAAAACTCATGTTCGGAAATTTTTAGCAAGCGGAAAGCATGTGCTTAAATATTCCTATAAAAAAACTAATTTTATAGATTTTGTGCAATTATTACACTTCTTTGTTTTTACATAAACAAGGAAATCAACAGGAGCTTTATGTACGGAAAATTAATGCTAGATGGAATACTAAATGGAGCAAAACCACCTCTCATTTTGCTGGGATCTGCACTGGAGGGATCAACTGCTCTAATTTTCACTTTGACTCCAGAAATTTCAGTAAGTGCCACTTATAGGAAACAAATCGAAGATATCGTAAAAATCAAAGCGGAGGCATTGGAATTAAACAAAAAAGTCCAAGTTAAATTTTCCCGAACCCATATGGGAGCTCAAGCTCATGGGATTGCAGCGACCTCCTTTACCTGCGGAATTATAGTTAACCCTTCTCTTTCTTTTGACAAAGAGCTGCCTTTTTTTATGGCTCATGAATTATCTCATATTAAACACAATGATATTTTTAGAATGCCCGTAATCGCCTATTTAGCTTCCTTAATATCTCGCGTTGCTCTTACATTATTTCTAGGAAAGTCTGTAACAACTTTCGGTCTTTTCACTATGTCTTTGACTAGTATAACCATTGGATTTGTTGCCTACACGAAATTTTCACAGTATTGTGAAACCCAAGCGGATAAGAAGGCCTTAACGGTTTGTTCAAATGAAGAAAAATCATCGGCTTTAAATTTCTTCGAAAATTTAAGAAAGCCACAACTTAAATTTCGAAATGCAGAGGGCCTCACGAGGATCCAGCAATTTTATAGAAAGTGCTTGATAAGTGAAACAGGCGAAAAACGCACAGATATCTTGCATCCTTCCCTTTCTGGGCGAATTGAAATGATAGAAAAAAGTCTAACACTTTAAGACCGAGACCAAAATACATAAATATTTCTGGCGCAAATATGCGAACTTAATTGCTTCTAGTCGGTTAAGCTCCGCGAAAGCGTTTGCACTCCGAAACGCTTTCGCGGAGCTTAACGTGCTTTATAATCCAAATTCTGAGCTGTCCCCCAATAGAATAGACCTCCGGTCTAAGTATGTGAGTGGATTAATCTACAATTTAAATAGGTCCATAGCAGCTCATAAAGGCAGATTATTCATGCGCAGGATAATGCTACTACAAGTTTAAAATAATTTGAGATTTTGAAAGCGCCCTTGAGTGGGGTACTAAAGCAGGTTTTTTTGAAGATGACGGAGTCGTCAGCTCCTCTCTCGTTCTAGTTACATACTCCTTAACTATAGCGCAAATTATCTATAGGCCATTGTACTGTATCAATATCAAGGATTATGGATGTGAGATTTTTAATTTCATTTTCTTCCTTGGGATGCTTCTGTTTGATAGGGTATAAGAGGTAAGGAATTTACAGCTGCTGATGGTCAAAACGAGCCAATAGCTCGACATGGTTTGTTCCCGAAAAAAATGAAAAGCCATGTAAATCTTTTAGGAGCCAACCAGCGTTTAATAAGAGTTGGTAGTCTTTTTGGAATGATGTCCATCCGCAGCTTACGTAAATAAACTGACTTGCAGAAGAGGTGTTTATCTTTTGCATAACAGAAGCTGAGAGACCTTTTCTTGGGGGGTCCACAATGATTGTAGAGGCTCCGTCAATTAAATTTAAATGTTCCTCTGCAGGACCGGTTTTAAAAGTGAGTTTATTAGCTATATCTGCAGGGAGCTTTGCTTTCGATGCATTAAAGCAGTCTTCAGCGAGAGGAGACCACTCTTCGCATCTTATCCAACCACATTTAGAAGCAATAGAAAGAGAAATAGCGCCCACGCCACCATACAATTCGGTTACATTAGAAGCAGCTGGAATCCATTCTTGGATGATGGTTAACAATTCCTCGAATAAATGAAGGTTGGCTTGTCCAAATGAACCCGGGTGATAGCAAACCTCAACGCCTTTTAAAGACTCCCATATCAGGTCTTCTCCCCAAATTTTAATCCATGTATTACTAAAGATTGTATTTGTTTTTGAGTTATTGAGGTTGACCCAGACGGAGTGCCATTTCTCTTGACCCGTAGCTTTAAGAAAATTGTCGATGTCTCGCGACCAATCATCCAATTGAGTTGGGTTGTTCGTTTTCAGATTTAAAACAAAACTAAGTTGGATTTTTCCTGTCCGTCTTTCTACAACGCACTGAATATAGCGAAGGTCGCCTTGACCTGTGATTTCGTTGTAAATGGTAATGGGGTGCTGATTGATCCAATTTAAAACAAAGGAAATCGCTTCGTTAATCTTAGGGTGGTGAATCAGGCATTTCGGAATAGAAACGACATCATGTGTGTGAGCTCTGTAAAGTCCTATGACCTTTCCTTTATCTGTTTCTTGTACGGCTAGCTTAGCACGGCAGCGCCACTGCTGAAGAGATCCTACATGAAATTTTGGGTCTACGATGCCTTTGAATTTTTCTATGATCTCTTTCCAAATAGGAGGAGGTTCTGTTGATAGATCAAGCTGACAACCTGAGCAAATGGAAAAGTGAGGGCATTGTGGCATATCTTAAGGAATATTTTGAAAGGATTAGGTTATATAACGTTTCCATAAGAGTATAAATCTTTAGTTAATCTGAATCTATCTATTTCAACTTCAGAGGAAATTTCTATCTTGGAGAAAAGCGGAAATTTCTAATTTGTTCTTACACGGACATTAAGGATGTTAATAGACCCTTTCTTAGCGGGTTTTATCAAGAACGACAAACTAAAGAACACAGAAGATGAAAAGAACATAAAATTTGGAGTGCGGTGACTCGTCGACGAGTCACCGCACTCCAAATTGAGCCTTCATAGTATCGTAGTTATTGACTACGCTACGTATCTAACGTCTGTATATTTTTTGTGGTATTGACTGTGAGACCATTTAAAAAGAGCAAAACAAATGCAATAGGAAAGAAAAAAAGTACCCAAAACCCAAGCCAAAATCGGGAGCCATCGTAAATAAGATCATAGGTTGTTTGGTTGAGCTCAAAACTGCTTGCCGTCAATAAAAGAACGAAGGCAATGGGAAAAAACACAATCAACCAAAAAATCAATAATAGAACAGATCCTCTATAATGAATTTTTGCTCTTGTATTCACCCATTGCCTCCTTCTTTATAATCACATTATAGCATTTAGTTAATTGGTTTTACAACAATTTTAATAATTTTTTGTTGTTCTACTGGACGATCGTTCATTCCAGTTTTCGTTTTTTCTATCTTTTGAATGACATCATAACCTTTTGTGACTTCACCGAAGATTGTGTGTTTTTGATTTAACCAAGGTGTCGCTGCCACTGTAAAAAAGAACTGGCTTCCATTTGTACCAGGGCCTCTATTTGCCATAGCAAGATACCCAGGTTTATCAAACTTAAGATCCTTAGTGACTTCATCTTCAAATGATTTATCCCAAATCGATTGACCTCCAGTGCCTGTTCCAAGGGGATCTCCACCTTGAATCATGAAACCTGGAATGACGCGATGAAAAATTGTTCCGTCATAATAGTGATCCTGTCCATGCTTAAGAAAATTTTCAACAGCCTTCGGGGCAATGTCATTGAAAAGCTGAACTTCAATATTACCTTGAGTTGTTTCTATAATTACTGTAGGCCTTGTTTTGCTCATAGCTGACATCTCCTCTGCTTGGATATTCCTAAAAAGGGCCAGGCTTAAAGCAATTAAAGATAGGGCGATGATCCAATTGCGCATGGTTACCTCATTTTTTTGTAGTTTTTAGTGGAAGGTTCACTTCCGTAATGCCGTGGAGTCTAGCATAGTTATTTCATCGAGTCAAGTCAGACCGATTGATTTCCCCGCGATCCAACCCGTAGTCCAAGCATTTTGAAAATTAAAGCCTCCGGTTATGCCATCGATATTTAAAATTTCACCTGCAAAGAATAAACCGGGAACACGTTTACTCTCCATGGTTTTAAAATTAACTTCCTTTAAATGGACCCCACCACATGTCACAAATTCTTGCTTGTAGGTTGTTTTACCATCAATATTAAGTGAAGTTTGTGTAAGATATTGACAGAGCTGCTGCAGTTGAATTTGATTTAAACTAGCCCATCTCCCCTCTTCAGCAATGCCACTCAATTGGACAAAACGTCTCCAAAGTTGTTTAGGTAATTCGAATAGAACATCAGAGGCAATTTTTTTTGCGCCGTTATCAAGTTTTCTTTTCTGCAGAGTCATTAAAACTTCTTCAGTCGTTTTGCTATTTAACCAGTTGATTTGAACAATCGTCTTATAGTCATGTTCGTGGAGATGTCGTGCAGCCCAAGCAGATAGCTTCAATACTGCAGGCCCGCTAATGCCCCAATGTGTGAGCAGCAAAGGTCCTGTATAGGAGAGATCGAATTCAGGAAGTGTGACTACTCCGGAAGGAACCGTAATGCCGGCGAGGTCAAGAAAGGGGGACTCTGGCAAATTAAAAGTGAAGAGAGAGGGCACCGGAGAAACAATTGTATGCCCTAATGATTGAGCCAATGCAAAACTTTTTGGACTGCCTCCAGAAGCGAGCAAAACAGCATCTGCAACTTCATTTCTATCATTAATAGCAATTTCAAAATGATCTTCCAATTTCTTTATGCTTTGAATTCCATGCTCTAAAAGTAAGTGAACACCATGGAGGTTAGCTTCTCTAGTTAGTGTTTGAATAATTGTTTCGGATTGATCTGTTATCGGAAACATGCGCCCATCTTCTTCTGTTTTTAATTTCACTCCCCTAGATTCAAACCATTCAATTGTGTTTTTGGGTTGAAATCGGGAAAATGGTCCTCTTAACTCGTCCTTACCTCTCGGATAATGAGTCACTAAATGAGAAGGGTCAAAACAGGAGTGTGTGACGTTACACCGTCCTCCTCCGGAAATGCGTACTTTTGAAAGAACCTGGCGTGTTTTTTCATAAATGGTCACTCTGCTTTCAGGAAAGCATTCAGCTGCTTGGATGGCTGCAAAAAACCCCGCAGCCCCTCCACCAATAATTGCAAAAGAAAATTGTTTTGTCATATGTAAGAAGTACTAAAAGTTGATAAAAAAACTTATGCTGACAATTTCAGCTTGTTTTATCAAGCGAGTATATTCGATTTCCATTTTTTTCCCTTGTTTTTTTATAGATGCAAACTCATAATAAAATACGACATTAATCTTTTTAATTCATTAATGAAGATTAAAATTATGTATTTTATTTAAAAAATCGGACTTCTTATGGATAATCTAGCTCTCTTAAATTATGAAACAAATTTTAATAGTTTTTTTCCTGACATTAACATGTACAATAAAACTAATGATGAAGTAATAAAAACTATTGGGGAAACAATTGAGGAGACCAATTCATCAATAAAAAGTACTGAAAAGGGCGAACCTAGTACTGAAAAAATTGAACAATCCGATCCAAAAAAAAGAAAAGCCGAAGATGAAAAAAGTGTAAGCACTAAAAGATCTAATAATGACCCCAACATTAAATTGGTGAGTCAAGCAGTCGCAAACATTTTAAAATCCAGTACTTTTCAATTGAGTGAGTACGCGATAACCCGAGAATATTTAATTGTAAAGTTAAACAAAGATATAGATAAATTCACAGAGGTAATAATAAAAATCTCATCTAAATTTGTTAGCCTTAATAATTCCATAAAATCTATTCAGATGATATTAGAGTCATCGCTAGTCAATCCTGTCGGAGACAAGGAAAGAGAGAAAGCAGAACATGATGTCTATCGTTTATATTTTAAAATAGGAGCTGATCCCGATAAGCTAATACGAAATTTCCAAAAGATGAAGGCCGAATTAAAAAAAATGATCGTCAAAGACATGGGCTCAAGACGGTTTAAAAAAATGAACAACAAGGAATAAGCAGCTTTAGAACTTTTTTTCGCCACTATCTCATTGATTTTTAAATAATAAAAAGGGTATCATCTGGCCATTATTAACCCAGATAAAGGAGTTCTTGAATGGCTAAAAAACGTGAAAAAATAAAAATGAAAAGCTCAAAAAGTCATTTCCATTACTATACAACAAAGAATAAGACAACAACACCAGACCGTTTAACACTCATGAAATACGATCCTGAAGTACGGGAACACGTTGAATTCAAGGAAACAAAATAGTTTTTCTTCAGCTGATGCATTTATATGGAACCTACTATAGAGACACTGAGATCACTGCGTAATGAGAGATCAAAGAGAACAATTGGTTTTCGTGTTTCTCAGAAAGGTACCAGAATAAAGACATGCTTTTTGCTTTAATGATCCTGCCGACGAAGTCGACTTCGTCGACAGGATAAAAAACTCGAATTGTAGGTATAGCAAGGGCAATGCCCCGGGTATAATTTATATAGAACTGAAAGGATTTTTAATATTCATGTTTGAGTTTTCTATAGCCTGCAAATATCTCATTCCACGTCGACGTCAGCTTTCAGTCTCTATTATTAGCATTATCTCTATTATTGTGATTGCTCTCGTGGTCAGTTTGATCATCGTCTTCTTCTCCATTACAGACGGACTAGAAAAAAACTGGATTCGTAAACTCACCGCTTTAACTGCGCCGGTTAGAATCACACCAACACCCTCCTATTATCAATCCTATTACTATATGATTGATGGAATCAGCGAAAAAGGCGGCTATAGGAATAAAACAATTCGAGAGAAGCAGCTATCTGATTCGACAAATCCTTATGATGACAACTATGACCAAGAGATCCCTAGCCATTGGCCTGTCCCTCATCTGAATTCTGAAGGCACTCTTGTTGATCCCGTTAAATTGGCTTACGAAGCAGTTAATGAAATTTCCACTTTTGAAGGCCTTTACGCTCAAGACTATGAGTTAACGTCTAGCCATATTTTCTTAAACTTATTACGCGATGCAGATACCCCTTCAACTTTTAAATATCCAGGTAATATCCGATCCACCCTCTCTTACCCTGCATATCTGGGTAATTTTGAATCAGAAAATGGTCCAATGGTGCACACTCTCCTTCCTGTAGAAGGAAAAGACATTCATAATTTGTTTCGATTGCTTGGCACTGCTACAAGCATCGAAGACCATCCTCCTGAAAAAACGACAAAATATTCCTCGGAAATTTTTCGTGAGCAGCTGAATCATTTTTTTGAGTTAATTCATCCAAGAGAGCTTATCACCCCCAGCTTTGGATGGCAAATTCCTGAACATCTTTATCCTCAAAAGGCAAATTGGAATGGCTATGCTGCTTCGAAGGATGGAAAGATTACACATGTTTATATTTCTTCTAAAAGACATGAGGAAGCCCCCTTTCTTAACTGGCTAGATGATAAACAGGAAACGCTTAAGCCTGTGACTTTAATATTTTCCGAAAGCAATCCTCTGGTTATTAAGAGTAAGGATTCAGCTGAATCCACACAGGCATTAAAGACACCTCTTATCCTAGCACCCAATCTCTCAATTAAAGCCGATCTTGATCCCGATTCTCTTCACGAAGCTCATTCCATTTATGATCTGAAATTTCAAGTTACCTTTCCCGTTCAAAATTCCATTTTAACAGGAAAAATTTCCTTGAGCAGTCTTCATATTGGTACGACAGACCTTTCTTCGGGACCATTTCCTTGGGTGCATCAACCAGATCCTTCTTCGTTAAACTTGCACCTCCCTAAAGATTCCCATAACGGAGAAGGTGCTGTTCTTCCCAAAAGTTTTAGAGAGGCAGGTGTCTTGATTGGCGATAAGGGCTACCTTACTTACACATCAGCTACAGCCAGCATCTTACAAGAACAACGCGTTCCTATTTATGTCGCTGGGTTTTACGATCCGGGTATTATTCCTATTGGAGGGAAGTTTATTTTAGTGGATCCAGAAACAACTTCTATTGTCCGTTCCTCTCATCAACAAGAAGAGCATGCCTTTATCACCAATGGAATTAATGTACGTTTTGATAACATCAAGCAAGCTGATGAGGTGAAAGCTAAACTCGTTGATGCTTTCCAACAACGTGGTATAAGCCGCTATTGGACAATTGAAACGTATCGAGAATATGAATTCACTAAAGAAATTATTCAAGAGTTACAGAATCAAAAACACATCTTTATGTTGATTGCGATTGTGATTATCCTTGTTGCTTGTTCAAATATTATTTCCATGCTCATCATCCTTGTTAATGATAAGAAAACTGAAATTGGGATTCTCCAGACTATGGGAGCTACAGCAAAGAGCATCGCCTTTATTTTTGGGTTATCAGGTGCCATTATAGGCTTATTAGGCAGCCTTTTAGGTTTAGGAATGGCTCTCCTTATTCTGAGTAACCTTAATTCGCTCATTCAAGTGATTAGTCAGATGCAAGGACATGAACTCTTTAATGCCTCCCTCTATGGCAAGGTGCTCCCACACAAAGTGAGTTCTGAGGCTCTTTTATTTGTGCTGTGTGCGACATCTTTAATATCGTTGTTAGCTGGGATTGTTCCAGCAATTAAGGCAAGTACTCTAAGGCCAGCACAAATTTTCAAATCGACAGGAGCGGGTTGATGGAAAAAGAAATGAGACCTCAAATCCTTGTCCATGCTAAATCCATCAAAAAGTCTTTTGATTTCCCTCTAAAAACCTCCATCCTTTCGAATATTGACTTTAAAGCCTATGCAGGGCAATCAATAGCCATAGTAGGACGTTCAGGTGAAGGGAAAAGCACTCTTCTACAAATCCTAGGAACTTTAGATCAGCCATGCGAAGGCGAACTTTATATTGACCAACACCTCGTCACTTCTTCTAATCGTTCCTACATACGCAATCATCTTATTGGATTTATTTTTCAATCTTTTCATCTTCTTGAGGATTACACAGCGATTGAAAATATATTGATGCCTGCTAAAATTGCCAGGAAAAACACGACTAAGGGAAGTCCTGCCTATCGGCGAGCTCTACTGCTTCTCGAGAATGTAGGGTTAAGTGAAAGAGCTTTTCACTATACAAAGTTTCTTTCTGGGGGGGAAAAGCAACGCGTCGCTCTTGCGAGAGCATTTTGTAACGACCCTAAAATTATCTTTGCTGATGAGCCAACAGGAAACCTAGATTCAAAGACCGGACATGTCATCCACTCCCTGCTCCTTGAATTTGCTCAAAGAGAAGGAAAAGCACTTGTTCTTGTCACTCATGATAAAGATCTGGCTGCTCTCTGTTCTGTACGTTATGAGCTATGCCAAGGTTCATTACGCCAATTCCCTTAATTAGACTTAGTCTTCAAATGGAGTTTTGCAACTCCCTCTTCATGCTGAGGAATAGCGTTAATCGGCCAAAGGCATGGCCAAAGGAAATGAATTATGCAAGATGTCTATTCTAAGCTTGTTAAAACGAAAAGACTATCGTCATTTTTAATCCCATTAGCGGTCTCATCTGAAACGATATCATATTTATCTGACAAGACACAGTAACGGGTATAGATTTTGTGAGCGGTATGTAAAAAAACACCAATTTCTAGACCATTCAAATTATAGCGGATCGACCCAAAAAAAATGATCGTTAACTGCAAAGAAAGGTCGGAGAGAAGCTCTTCTTCGACTTGTTGGTAGATTGCTTCTCGAACAAATACCTGAATTTTTAAATCTGTTTTCCGGATTCCGGTAGTGTTAATTTCATTTCTTGTGCGAATTTTAAAAAGTTTAGAATAAAGTTTATCACTGCGTTCAATACTATGAGTAAATTTTGAAATGACCCCTTTAATGAAGTATTGAAAGCAACTTTTTGATAAATTACTTTCCGTACTAACTATTGATTTTTTGTATTCGTTAAAGAGGTTTACAAAGATAGAGTGGCAAATTCCAACTAGAAAATAGGTCCCCATTTGGATTTCTTGATTATTTTTTAATAAACCAATCACCCGCATTGTACGTGCTAGAAAATATAAGGAGGCGCCCTGACTTAATCCATCTAATGAAATGCGCAGACCCTCTTTGAACGTTGAAAATAAATAATTTTCACTTTTTATAGTTTTATCTGGAATTACACATGACATAAAAAAATCCTGATTTTGAATAAATTGTACTGCACTATTTTTTTAATTTCAAGATTTTTTTTATTAAATATAGCAATATTTATCTTATAAAAAAATAAATAGGTTTATAATAAAAGGAGAATTAAAAAAAAGGGGTGTTCTTATGGAAAGTCAAATTGGTGCCAACTTACCTCCTAAATCTCACGAGAATAAAAAGAGTGAG
Organism: Chlamydiota bacterium; assembly: GCA_041691035.1. Lineage (GTDB taxonomy): Bacteria > Chlamydiota > Chlamydiia > Chlamydiales > Parachlamydiaceae > JBEPVL01. The sequence goes on along the minus strand of JBEPVL010000005.1, from coordinate 12,894 downwards.
GAGAAGACCATCGAACCCCATCAAAGTCCTACATCAGAAATTTCTTCTGCATTAGACACTTTTATGCAATTACGCGAAATCCCTTTGTCAAGAATAAAAGAATCTGGGTATAGCGAAGATGAATTCTCTAAAAAAGGAGAAAATCTAAGTAAAAAAAAAGTGCATTTTAAAGAAGTGGAAGTAGCTTCTGAGCTTCCTGAATACCAAGGGATTAGAATCGCTAATCCCGAATTCCCAGAAATTTATTCAGATCCAGATGACATTACTGATTTTCTTAGTGATATGCAAACACAAGGATTTGAAATTGTCATGAGTGATCCAAAGTTATTAGAGAATTTATTCAACCCTACGGTTATTGACTGGTATATTGAATCCTACGGGAAAAATTTAAATGTTTTGGACTTCTTAAGTTATGCTAAAGATGTCGATACCGGTAATGAATCTCTTTATAAAGCAGTCGAAGATTTATTAGACCATTTAAATGACCATCTACTTAACGTCAACTCTAATTATATTAGAGATCAATTATTTATGATTGGTGGAAAGAGATCAAACGAAGAGGATGTACTCGTTCGCACGGAGCTCATAGAAATGTGTAAAACTGCTCGCAGTGATCTTGCCTATCTTTATAACATCGATATGTCTTCAGGATATAATACTGTTAACGGAGGACATATTCCTGGAAGCGGGTTTTCTTATGATAAAGGAATGAATACTACCTATAATATTCATGATGAAATGCTTCGGTTAAACAATAAAAGTAAACCACAGGGAATGTTAATAGATATTCTACATAAAATTGATATTGAAAAAAGACCCTTGATAGTGGATTTGATGGGTCAAATTGCCTCCTATAGAATAATGTCTCGAGGTGCGGATATATTAAATGATAGTCGTATCTTTGAGTCATTTAATCGAGGAATGATAGCAATGGAGAATATCTCTAAATTTTTAGATGAATATATAGAGGCTGCAGAAGGAAATAATGATCCAGACTACGACAACTTTTTAAATACATTTTACAACTTTTTTGTGGCAACAGAAGAAGCTATTAATATCTACTTAAGTCTCAAGGAAGAATTAGGAATGGGTGTCATCGACAAAATCAAGTTCGAAACAGAGGCGAACACAGTATTAAAAAAAATGAAGAGTGAAGTCGATCACTTTAACGGTATCTGGGATACTGAAAAGTTATTACAGAACGATAATCCTAATATCCCCTCTTTTATTTATGAACTCAAAAATCATTTATGTGAACTTCATAATCGAATGTCTTTAGATAAAAATCAATTTGTTGATGCATCATCAAAAACTATCGTTGAGGATCCGAAATCTTCCTTTGAAGTTAAAAAGAGTGCACTTTTCGCAAATATTAATCAACTTTCTGTGAGAAACAATTCTTATTGTGAATGGCCGGAATTTAAAAATAGATATAATCACATAGCAAAAAATCTTGAAAATTATAATAGCCAGTATAAAGCAATTAGAGATCGCATCGACGCAATAGATAAGTTAAATTTTACTGAGCAAGAACGAGAGACTTTGCTTGAAGAGCAACAAAGAGCATATAGAAAAGTGGAAATAGCAAATCATAAAACACTCAGGCAACTTAATTTTATATTTCAAGTCATTCCAGATTATTCTGATGAAAAAGAAGGATTATAAATCTTATTCACTCACGGAGTTATTTTATGGAAGCACATGTAAACATAAACCGCCTAAAAAGTGACCAGCCTAATCTCCATCATATTGGTGAAGATGAAGTAAATAAAAATCCTGTGTCTTCAATGGGAAGTATTTCAAAAAAAACGTTGGGTAAAATTGGAGAAATCCCTTTTAAGCAGGATACTCCAATATCAAAAAAAGCTGAAATCTTAACAAAACCCGAATCCGGAGATGCAAAATCTAAAGAGCTAATTTTCAAGAACCCTGGCGGTGATGTCAAGAAAGTCAAGAATGTAAGATTTGAACATACTGAATTTACAGAAGCTCCAGAACAGCCACCGATCATTATTTCCAATCCGGAGTATCCAGAAATTGCAGAAAATGATGATAAGGCAATAGCGGAATTTATTCCTCAGAAGAACTTAAAGGGAAAATCTGATATGGAATCGGGTGGGTTTTACATTGCTCTTGACTACTCCCCACCCAATGAAGGAGCCACTCCTTCATCAATAAAATGGTTTATTGAAAAAGATGGGCAAAAATTAGATGTCAATAATTATTTAAAATATGCGTTAAAGAGCTCTGGTTCTGATACCTTCAATAAAGAACTCTATAATGAAGTTTTAAATTATACCACACATTATAATGATGTTTTAAGTAAAGTCGATACTAATATCCAGGCTACCCTATTTACATGTCCTCCAGAAGATACAGATGATGAGTCCTTGGGGATTCCTAATCTTTATTCAAAATTAGGAGATAAATGTGATCAGGCTTTAACCAGTTTAGGCCATCTCTACAATCTAAATGCTCGTGCTGGTTTTAATAATAGCCCCGACCAACGTCGCGGCAAAGAGGAGTATAACATTGTAAATCCACTAAAAAATTCAATAGTGACACCTATACAGCAAAACATAGTGTACGTACTCGACCAGATCGATATCCAAAATAGACCTTTTATAGTTGACATCATGTCTAATCTTATTGAATCTAAAATAGTTGCTAATGATTTTCAAATCCTAGATTCAGCTATTTTTAATCCTGGAAAAGGTGATTTCGATGGCGAAGCACTTCAGCATATTTCTAATTTCCTAGAAGGGTATGTTTCTTATATTAAAAACCTCCCTCTTTTAGATGAGGATATAGAACCTTACCGTATAGTTTTAAATGACTATAGGGATTCCTTTTTAGCAATGGCAAAGCATATTAATGATTATAAATCATTAAAAGAAGAATTTAACCTAGGGCTGATCACAGAAGAGTATTTTAAAGAAAAATTAACAACTCTACTAGATAAGTTTGACGCTACTCGCACTGCTTTGGGAGATGTCTGGATTGCCTATGGGGAGGTGTGTGAAAAAATTATTCAACATGAAAATAACGAATTTGAGCCCCCTCATTTTCTAATTAGCCTCACACATAAATTATCAGAAATAGACGAAGCTATTGAAAATGACGCGCGTTTAACAATGAGAGACGACGACGTAGATGAATTATCTTCAGAAGGATCCAAGGAATCATTAGAATCAGAACAACCTTTTGTTGATATACTCTTAGATAGGCTTGATACTATGGTGCAGACAAGCGTAGATCTTAAAAATCAAAATGATAATTATTTGGAAGACGCTGATCTAGGACAAGAACTAAGAAATGGGCTAGAAGAATGCAATAGAGAATTTATTGAAATCGACAAGAAAATTAAAGAGGTTTTGTCACGAGAAGATTTTGAAGATGTTAATGAAAACGATGAGCTCGAGGATGGGGTTTTAACAATTTTTGTTAAACAAGAAGCAGCCTTCGAAAGTCTAAAGAAAAAAAACGAAATTTTGCTCGATGAGTGTTTTAAAGAATTAGACTACTAAATTGCAAATATTACCACGAACAATTTGTAGCATATAAATTAAGCCCCTCCATGTTGAAATTTTATTTAGAACGATCTATTGTTCAAAAAACGAAGCATGAGGGGAAAAATGAATCAGGTAAACGAACAATTAGAACCAAAAAGCGGAGACCTAGGTGCTTCCATTTTGGGTCCTACGAATCCTTCACGAGAAGCGGAGAATCCTGACGTGTTGATTCCTCCTCGCACCGATTATGGCACCCTCCCCAATTTAAAATGGTCTTTCGCAGATAGCCATATGCGTTTAGAAAACGGTGGATGGGCTCGGCAAACGACAATACGCGAACTACCCGCAGCTAAAACTATCGCCGGCGTTAACATGCGTCTAAAAGCAGGTGCTGTTAGGGAAATGCATTGGCATGCTGAAGCAGAGTGGTCTTATATGTTGAAAGGAAATGCAAGAATAACAGCCGTAGATCAAGATGGAAGGACATTTCAGGATGATTTAGAGGAAGGAGACCTTTGGTTTTTTCCAGCCGGCATCCCACATTCCATTCAAGGCATAGGGAATGATGGATGCGAGTTCGTCTTGGCGTTTGATGATGGTGATTTTTCAGAGGATTCTACTTTTCTATTAACAGATTGGCTAGCACATACACCAAAAGAGGTTTTAGCTAAGAATTTTGGAGTTTCAGAAGAAGCATTTGCAAAAATACCGGCACATGAATTGTATATTTTTATGACCCAAGTCCCCGGTCCTCTTGAAACAGATCGTGTCAAAGGAAATGGACCTATTCCCACCCCTTTTAGCTATCGCTTTTTGAAACAAGAGCCCATTCGTACTAAAAGTGGATGTGTGCGTATTGCTGACTCTTTAAATTTTCCTGCTTCCAAAACAATTGCTGCAGCGCTTGTAGAAATTGCTCCTGGAGGCATGCGGGAAATGCATTGGCACCCTATTGGAGATGAGTGGCAATTTTATATTTCAGGACAGGCACGAATGACAGTATTTGGATCTGAAGGGATTGCCCGCACCTTTAATTATCAGGCAGGAGATGTGGGAGTCGTCCCCTTTCCTATGGGACACTATGTCGAAAATATCGGAAATACAACTTTGCGTTTCCTTGAAATTTTTCGCAGTGACCATTATGCAGATGTATCTCTTGCAAAATGGCTTGCATTCACCCCTCATGAACTTGTAAAGGCTCATTTGAACATTGACGAGTCGATTCTTAATAAAATACCAAAGCAAAAAACACCTGTAGTCCCATAAAAAGGCATTGATTTCAGCGCTTGAAGTAATTCCTCAAATCTGGTTGAATACTCTTATTCATTCAGTGAGGAAAACCTTGGAACGCATCGCCACATTACACGATAGAGCTTTGATGCTTGCCAACACTAGAGCTTTCTTCACTGAACGTGGAGTGATTGAAGTTGACTGCCCTATTTTAAGTCTAGCAGCAAATATTGAAACACACATCGACATCATCCCCGCATGTTATAATCAAAAGGATACTTGCTATCTGCACCCATCCCCAGAATATGGGATGAAAAAATTGTTATCTGAAGGCATCGGAGATATCTACCAGCTTTCACATGTATTTAGGGATGGAGAAAATAGTCGTAAACATAATCCTGAATTTATGATGATCGAGTGGTATCGCCATCAGATGAGTTTTCAAGACTTCATTGACGAAACAGCAAATTTGCTCCGTCTTTTCCTGGGAGATCTTCCCCAATCTATCCTCACCTATCGAGATCTTTTTAAACGCTTTGCAGGTTTTGATTACGTCCAAGTTGATCGTCAAACTCTCCTACACTACCTCTCTGCTAAAAAAATCCCAGTGCATTCCTCCATAGAAAATGAAAGCAAAGATGATTTACTCAGCATGATTTTAAGCTTCGAAATCGAATCTCAGTTAGGGAGAGACGAATTATGCATCCTTACCCACTATCCTTCAACTCAAGCTGCCCTTGCTCGAACGTTCAGAAAGGAAGATGAAATGGTCGCAGAACGTTTCGAGATTTACTATAAAGGGATAGAACTTTGCAACGGTTACCATGAACTTATAGATCCCGTTGAGCAACGCAAACGTCTCCATGAAGCAAATCAATGTAAAATTAAACTTGGCAAGCAGCCACTGCCTATTGACAATGACTTCTTAGACGCACTTGAAAAGGGATTGCCCGATTGCTGTGGCGTAGCTGTGGGGTTTGATCGATTGATGATGTTGCGACATCAAACTGATAATCTTACTGATGTCATTCCGTTTCGTTTAAAGCAATAGGAATACCAATATGAATTGGATTTTTATTTCAGGCGTAGGTGCCTACTTTGCATTAATGGCTCTGATTGGCTGCTTAGCAAGTCGTCGGGTAAAGACGATGGAAGACTATTTGATAGCAGGACGCAGTCTTCCTTTCTACTTGGCATTGCCGACCATTGTGGCTACCTGGTTTGGTGCTGGCTCATCAATGGGTGTATCCGGCACTGTCTACTCGCAGGGATTCTATGGTGTGATAGCAGATCCATTTGGATGCTCTTTTGCCTTATTGATTGCTGGATTATTCTTTGCAGCACCATTCAGGAGACTGAGATTATTGACGATCTCTGATTTACTTGGAAATGTGTATGGAAAGAAATATGAACTCGTTTCTTCTCTCATCGTTCTCCCCTTTTATATAGGAACTCTTGCGTCTAATATGCTTGCAGTAGGCTACGTCTTTCAAATCGTATCCGGTATGAACCTCGAATTAGGCGTCGTCATTGGTGCACTCATTGTTTTAACGTACACGATTTCAGGAGGGATGTGGGCAGTGACTCTTACTGACTTTATTCAGCTGGGTTTACTAAGTTTAGGACTCATCATCCTTCTCCCTATATGTTTTCAGCAAGTTAGCAATCCAGCTGTTATCTTTAATACTTTTTATAGTGAATTAAAAACCTTGACTCCTCACCAAGATCCCTCTTTTAGTTGGTTAGCCTATTCCGGAAGAATTTTAATGACCGGTTTAGGAGCAATTATGGGTCAAGATCTACTCCAACGGTTCTTAGCAAGTCGTTCTGAATCCGTTGCTCGCTATAGTGGAATTGTTGGAGCTTTTGTCTATCTCCTCCTTGGCTCTATTCCATTATTAATAGGGATAGCAGGGCGGGAAATTTTTCCTAATCTCGAAACACCTGAACATCTCCTTCCTCTCCTCGCTAAGGAATACCTTTCCCCTGTTATATTTACAATTTTTTCTTGCGGCCTTTTTTCCGCCATTATGAGCACAGCTGACAGCTATCTCTTAGCAGGAACCACTCTTCTTACCAATAACGTCCTGCTAAAAATAAAGCATATCTCAACTGAAAAAAGTAAAATTCGACTTCTTAGAGTCGTTAATCTAGGCATTTCTTGTGTTGCGTTTTGTCTTGCTTTAAGCGGACATTCTATTTTCAATATGATGGTGCACTCAGGAACCATTCTTTTTGTTGCTATCTTCGTCCCAGCTTCTGCTGCTTTATTTTGGAAAGGCGCGAACACTTCTGCAGCCTGGATGAGTTTGGTTTGCGGCATAATGGGGTGGCTTGGGTTCCTCGTCTTTGGCGGCACCATCACTGAGGACCTTCTTTTTTCATCTGCCACTTTTGGCGCCCTCTCTTCAGGGAGTGCTTATCTTCTCACGTCAGCTTATATTATCCTCAACAGATCCAAATTAGTCTCTCTCTTTAAGCCCACAATATAAATTTTTAAGGAAAGAAAATGAATTTACTTTTAGCTTCCATTTGCATGTTTCACTATGTCACTGCTCCTGTTGCTACAATGCGTGAATCTCCAAGCGAGACCTCTGAAATTGTTTCTCAAAGTTACTATTCTGAACCTATAGGCGTCATAGAAGAAAAAGATGATTGGACCAAGATTGAAACACTTGTCGATCAATACCAGGGGTGGATCAATAGTAATCAACTTTGTCATCGAAACGTTCAGTTCCCCTCATCTGATTCGGCACAAATAGCCAAAGTGAATCGCTGTATGGCACATCTCTATCATGTTCAAGATACCATCTATGGTCCAATTGCAACAGTGCCTTATGAATCCACTTTAGAAGTTCTCGAGGAAATTGATGGAAGTAATGGGCGCTGGATTAAAGTTCTCCTCGTCGATGGCCGTGAAGTTTTTGTTCAAAGAGGCGATGTTGTAATCAATCCCAAGTTAACCGATTTATCACAGATGCCATTATTAGCCTTCAAATTTCTAAATCTGCCCTATACATGGGGAGGAAGATCTAGCTTGGGATTTGATTGCTCTGGTTATGTGCAGATGCTTTATCGACAAGCAGGTGTGAATATTCCAAGAGATTCGAGAAGTCAAGCAGAATGGGCAGGCTTTAAAGAGATTACAATTGAAGAAATAAAACCTGGCGATCTCGTTTTTTTTGGCTTAGATGAAAACCGTATTCGTCATGTAGGCATGCTTGTGAGGAAAAATCTATTTATCCACGCCACCATTGCTGAAAATGCTCCTTATATTCATATCAGCAATCTCACACATGCAGATTGGAATGGAACAGGTAAATGGCCATACCGCACAGCTAGAACTCTAAAAAACAGAGATTTATAGAAAGTTCACCACAGAGTCGCTGAGATATCTCTCGGTGATCTCTATGGTTCAGTGGTGAGAAAAAAATTGGAATTGCTTTCAAAAAAATCTTATGTTAAAAAGACTCCCTTCTTAACACTCTTTTTTTGCATGGTTTAAGCGATGAAAAAACTGTTTCTCTTGATATTTCTTACTCTTGTTTTCCAAGCATTTGCGTCAGTCTGTCTCAATATGATCGTAAAAGATGAAACCCCTGTAATTAAACGCTCCCTTCAGTCTGTTAAGCCTTTCATTGACTATTGGGTCATTGTTGACACAGGATCCAAAGATGGAACTCAGGAAATGATCATCGACTTCATGAAAGATATTCCTGGTCAACTTCATGAACGGCCTTGGAAGAATTTTGAGCATAACCGAAACGAAGCTCTTGAGCTTGCAAAAGGAAAAGGTGATTACGTTCTTTTTATTGATGCCGACGAGGAACTGATTTATGGGGAATCGTTTAAACTACCAAAACTCGATAAAGATTTCTATTTCATAGAAACTTCTTTAGGAGAAACAAAATATAAACGCGTTCAGCTCATTAACAGCCATTTGAACTGGCAGTGGAAAGGTGTTGTCCATGAAGCTGTTACCTGTCCTGAAGCAAGAACATCGGGCACTATTGCCGGCATCTATAATCTAGCTCGACCCGAAGGAAACCGTTCAACAGATCCAGAAAAGTATTTAAAAGATGCCCGCGTTTTGGAAACTGCCTTAAAAGAAGACCCTAATAATACGCGTTATGCATTTTATTTAGCCCAATCTTATAAAGATGCTGGAGAGCATACAAAAGCTCTAGAAGCCTATGATAATCGCATCGCTATGAATGGATGGGATCAAGAAGTATTTTGGTCTTTGCTGCAGATAGCGATGATCAAAGAAAAGCTGAATTGGCCTGAGGAAGATATCATAGACTCTTACCAACGGGCGTATGAGTACCGCCCTTTGCGGGCTGAACCCTTATATTATTTAGCCCTCTATCATAGAAACCAGGAAAACTATGAAGACTGTTTAAAGGTGTCAAGTCGAGCTCTTGCAATTACGCAACCCAATGATCTACTATTTGTCGAAAAGTGGATTTATGATTATGCCTGCCTGATGGAATATTCTCTAGGAACGTACTGGACCGATCAATTCAATGAGTCGCTTATTGCTTCTAAACTTATGCTCACAAAGCCAAATTTACCTCCGCATTTTAAGGAGTGTGTTCTCGAGAACCTCAATTGGATTCATAAAAACCTTGATGAGCCTAATGATACCCAAATTCTTCTTAAATCCAATTTGACAGAAGAAAAGCACAATCTAGAAGTTTCAAACTTGTTTACTTTGGCAGAATGCTGCAAAGAAGCAGGCGAACTCCAAAACGCGCTAGATTACTATACTACTTATTCTACATTGGGAAGGCATGACCAAGAAACGTACTGGGCTCTCCTCCAAATAGGATTGATCAATGAAGCTTTAAATAAGGATATGCAAGAAATCATTCAAGCCTATATAACAGCCTATGAATCAGATAAAAGCAGAGGAGAGGCGCTTTATAGGCTCGCAAACTATCAACGCAAATTAGCTAAGCACGAAGATGCCTTTATTACCGCAAGCAAAGGATTAAAATTAAATCAAAGCGACAAAAGCACCTTAGTAGAAAATTGGGTTTATGAGTATGGATTGCTTTTAGAGTATGCTTTAGCAGCTTTCGAAACTGAACGGCACATTGAATCCTTATTAGCCCTTAATCTTATTTTTGCTAATCAAAAGGTTCCGCCTGAAGTCATCAAAGATGTAAAAGTAGCTTTAGGTAGGGTCAAAATTAGACTTTTTAATAAGTATTTCCAAACTTCAAAGTCACTTTAGGAATCTATGTTCAAACAAACCATTTTTGGATTATCCTCCCTTTTACTGCCGTTACAACTCTTTTCTGGAGGGATGTGCCTTTATGAGATTGGAACTGCAGACGTACGACTAGCCTCCGCAGGGTGGAGTGCTCGCGCTCAGGATCCCTCGACTTTATTTACTAATCCAGCTGGCATGACACGATTATGCGAAAAGCAACTAGAAGTGGGTGCACAACCTATATTTGCTCATTTTCACTTTAATCCAGATTCCGATACCGATCTTGACGGACACGATGGGCAAGCCGATATTTGGCTTCCGTCTGGCAGCTTCTTTTACGTCCACCCCTACAATGATAAATTGACCTTTGGTTTTGGTAGCTTTGGCTATTTTGGAGCCGACCTGGTTTATAATCACGACTGGGTGGGGCGCTATTATATTCAGAAAATTCTTTTAGAAGGTCTTTCATTCGTACCCGCAGCTGCCTATCAAATAAATAAGCGGTGGTCCATTGGTGTGGGTGCCAATATTATGTATGGTTTCATTAAACAACGCTCAGCAGTGAGAAATACCCTTGATGGTGTTAATGACGGCTATTTTAATTTCCATGATTATCGTTTTGGTTTTGGAGGCCTGCTGGGAATTCTTTATGAGCCGAATTGCACAACTCGATTCGGCATTCAATACCTGACCCCTGTTAGATTAGGCTTTCAAGCCAGGCCAAAATTTCATGATATCGGACCTTCTCTTGAGCTTATTTTAAAAGAATTAGGAGTCATTAACAGTAAATTTAATGTTCATGTCAATGTCCCTCAAAGTGTGATGTTGAGCGCCTATCATCAGTTAAATTCCTGTATAGCAATTATGGGGAATATGGGTTGGCAACAGTGGTCCAAATTTGAAAAGGTCACAGTTGATCTTTCGAATTTAAATAATAGTACCATCACCTCAAAAGTTAAGTATCAAGATACTTGGCATGCTGCTCTTGGAATGGAATGGTCTTTAAATCAAAAAATCTTGTTATCTGCTGGCGTAGCTTATGATAGCTCAGCCATCAGCACAGCTGAACGCACTCTTGATTTCCCTGTTGGGGATCAATGGCGTATTGGGACAGGACTCCGCTGGGATTTTACTGAAAAATTAACTTTCGATTTCTCTACAGAACTCCAGTGGCAGGGAAACTTAAAAACTGACGTTGATAAGCCTGTTGTTGGGCATGTTGTCGGGGCATTTAAAGATACTTATATTTACTTCCTCAGTGCAAACGTTATCTATTCCTTTTAGTTTTGATGTAAGCATTCTTGAGTTTTAATTTTTTTTGAGCGATAATCTTTCGACATTGATTAATTAAAATCCATCACTCGAGCTTTAAATGTCTTTTCAAAAAGAACTGCCGCTAGGGCGACAAACAAACTATATTGAAACATACTCCCCTCACCTTCTTTATCCTATTCCTCGAACACATGGCAGAGATAAAATCGGTCTTACAGGAACCCTTCCTTTCGATGGCGTGGATATCTGGAATGGCTATGAGATCTCCTGGCTTAATCCTAAGGGCAAGCCTATTGTCGCGTTGGCTGACTTCATCTTCCCTTGTAGATCCAAAAATGTTGTGGAGTCTAAATCATTTAAACTTTATCTCACTTCTTTTAGTCAGTCTTCATTCAATTCTTTTGATGAAGTGAGGGAGTGTATTCAAAACGACCTTTCTTCAGTTAGCGGAATTGAGGTTGGGGTTAATCTTTTTCCGCTCCAAACTTTGAAAAATAAAATTTTAGAAGACTTCTCTGGTATATGTCTAGATGATCTTGATGTCGAAATCAGCCACTATCATCCTAATAAGGACTTGTTATCGACATCCTCAGTTTTATCTGAAGAAGCCCTTTATACAAACCTCTTAAAGTCCAACTGTCTTGTTACTGGACAGCCTGATTGGGGATCTCTTTTCATTAAATATATAGGACCTAAGATTAACCATAAGGGATTGTTAGCCTATCTGATTTCATTTAGAAATCATGCAGGATTTGGCGAGCATTGCGTGGAACAAATTTTTTGTGATCTCTATACAACATGTCAACCAGAAAAGCTGACTGTCTACGGGCGCTATACAAGAAGAGGCGGTTTGGATATCAATCCTTTTCGCTCTAATTTTGAAGATGTCCCTTCAAATTGGCGTCAATTTAGGCAGTAATCCCGAATGAAAAAGGTAATCAGGCCGTCTCGGCCTGGTTCTAATAAAAGCTTAAATATTGTCAGCTTTCCATCGCCATTGCCAGTTTTGCAACCCAGTTTTTTGTGGATTCTCCCATGTATACTGAATTTGAAAATGATATTCTTTTCTGCTTCGAATAATGTGATTATAAGCATCTCGCTGCCAAAAAGCCCCTGTGACCCCTAATATTTCGTTTGCTCTGTGGGCTGTATAGGACTTCCACGAATGGATAATTTTCGAAAGGTCATTATCAGGCATTGCCTCAACTATGACATGCACATGGTTTGGCATAATACACCAAGCATGAAGACGGTAGCGCACATTATCGAAATGAGTAAATGAATTTGCTACCAGCTTTGCAATTTCAGCTTTGCTCAAATAACACTTTCCATAACCCACATCAAGGTACTTTTCTATCTGTTCAGAATAGAGATACTGTGCTTTTCTTTCAGTCTCTTCTAAAAGCTCTTTGCCGTGCTGTTTTGCATTCGCAATCAAACATTCACGTTCGCGAAGCCAGCGTTCACGTACTGATTGTGGTACTGAATCAGCAAGGCGGAATGAAATGTGGTATATGGCGTCATTACATTGCCAGTGAGGAAGATTTTCACCAGAAGAAATGATTAGTGAATGAATATCAAGACTAGGATTTAAATCAGGCCGAGACGGCCTGTTTACCTTTTTTCGTTCGTCTGAGAGGGTTGGAAAAGAAGGTTTGGGGT
>JBEPVL010000004.1:0-74185 GCA_041691035.1 Chlamydiota bacterium | reverse complement strand
ATACGATCAGACTTGCTATCACTTAAATTCTCAGATTCAGCTTGGAGCAGTATATTTGAAAGTCAAATTCTGATGGTATATAGCCGGTTCAGTTAATAATAGGAAATATCAAATGTGTAGCAGCTCATTATCAATGAAAATCTTGATGAGCCAAAATTTAATTTGTGCAAAAACACCATTGAAATCACGCTTACCTATTTGATTAGAAAAAGGAAGCAAAAAGAAAGTGAGAGGTAATGAATATAGTATTTACTGAGTGGGATAATGCTTTAGTTTATCTTTTAATATTTGTCGCATGTTTTGTTTTTGCATTCTTCAGCTGGATTACAATCTTTAGAGAACTTGATTACTACGAAATAAAATACACATCAAAAACAAAACGAAGGACATTATGGCTAATTTTCTCAAGTCTCGTATCTGCAACTCTATGGTTGCGTATCTTACAATTGCTTCTTTCTCGACTGCACTATTAACTCCCCCTTAACTAATGGCTGCTCCAGGTGGTGGTCTTAATCTCAATGATATCAATTTTGGTATCAAAATCGAGAAGATTTATGAGAAAGTTAAACGTGCGATTGATAAGGGAGAGACCAATAAGATTGTCAATTACATGTTTGATTTCAAGCAAGAGGTTGAGCAGTACAGTGGCCAGAAAATCGATATCAATAAGTCTATTGACCAAGTTGAAAGAGAAGCTAAAGCTAAAGGTCAAAAGATAGATAGCAAATATCTTAAGGCAATCAAAAACGAATTCCATAAGAATGATAACAAACATAAGCATAGAGCGGTTTGGTTTGCTAAATGTGCTGAACTGGATATTCCCTATACTGCTTACGAAGCTGATGCCAACTTTGAAATGAATTACATGATGGCAAAGTCTGCAAAAGGTCATAGCAATGATGTCAAAATTGAAGAGGTTCCCGTAACAATCACAGTGGGAGTGACTATAACTCTTTGTGGATTGTTTCTTTGGTTCGTTCCCCTTCCTGGATGTCAAGTTGCTGGCACTTACCTGCTGAACACTGGTATAGGAATTCTTGGAAGTGATGCCTTAGCTCGATATGATTCTTATGATAGAGAACAGCGCAAGAAAGATAAATAAAATGGCGGTTGACCGCCCTTATGACCTACTATTCCTGGACGCATGCAAGCTGGATTTGAATCGGAGGATACGTGGAAAGGACCACAAATAAGTTAGGACAGCAAATAGGGTATTCTGTTAAAGACTACATTTCTCCTTCCTTTCCAAATTTTCCTAAGCTTGAAGGAGATGCTGTTGCTGTTGAACCTATTGAAGAATCTCATCTAGCTGCACTTTATAAGGCTTTTTCTTTAGATTCAACAGGTGCCAATTGGACTTATCTTCCTTATGGACCATTTTTAAATGAAAAAGAATTCCGCCAATGGGCCATAACAACATGCTTTAGTGATGACCCTAAATTTTATAGTATCATAAATGAAAAGGGGCCCGCAGGCGTTGCAAGTTATTTGAGAATCGAGCCTAAAGTCGGTTGTATTGAGATAGGTCATATACATTTATCATCTATACTTCAGCGTACGCGAGCCGGAACAGAAGCATTATTGCTTATGATTGAATGGGCGTTTGAATCAGGTTATCGAAGAGTAGAATGGAAATGCGATGCATTAAATAATCCTTCTAGAAAAGCTGCTGAACGATTGGGATTATCATACGAGGGGACGTTTAAACAAGCCACCATCTATAAATCTCGCAATCGAGATACGTCTTGGTATGCAGCCACAAGCCTTGAATGGCCTTCTTTAAAGGAGGCATATCATGCGTGGCGCACCCCAGATAATTTTGATGGCTTAGGCAAAGAAATAGAAAAGCTTTCTACCTTTACTAAACATGCTTTGCTGAATTCATCATGAGAGCCTTCGTACAATCCAAGAACCCTCCGCCGTAAGAGAAAAATGCATAGGAATGCAGTTAGCAATTGTCCAGTCGTAATTATTTATCCCCATAAAACAGCATGTGGCCCAATGAATACCGCCATGAGCTACAATTAAGACGGGTCCTTCGTAAGAAAGGGCTTGATTGATTCCACTAAGAACTTTTTGCATAAAAGTTTTTACATGCTCATGCGAACTATGATAGGCATTTATACCGCAAGCTGTCATGTCATTCCACACTTGCAAAGAACATTCTCCAAGTTCTGGAATCTCATAATGATTTGCTTGTACATTTTTAGAAATGATTTCTTTAGTCTCTTTTGCCCTTTTTAGAGGACTAAAGCATATGGAACGTACAGGAAGGTTTCTGAAAACTGATGCTATGACTTCGGCTTGTTGAAATCCTACAGCATTCAATGAAACATCTTCATGGTCCAGTTTGCAATTGGAAATATTATAATCGGTCTGACCATGCCGAATAAAATAAAATTCTTTTTTTAGAATCATTGATGCCACCCATGCTCAGAATAAAAATTCTTTTCTCCAATCGCTTGTAAAGCAATCTGAATGTAGTCAATTGTGTTGATGGGTAAATGTTTTAAGGGAAAATAATTGAGTGCTTCGCATTTTTCAGGCTCTTTATTTGTAACTTGCCCTTTAAATTCACAACATTCAAAAAAAACGTCGATGTTTAACCGATTAGTCTGCCTATGCATAACGTGAACGACTTTGAGAG
Source organism: Chlamydiota bacterium (assembly GCA_041691035.1). GTDB lineage: Bacteria > Chlamydiota > Chlamydiia > Chlamydiales > Parachlamydiaceae > JBEPVL01. The sequence goes on along the minus strand of JBEPVL010000004.1, from coordinate 71,538 downwards.
CTGAGGGCGCTATTTCAATTCCTACTTCTTCATAGGCTTCTCGAATTATTGCAGTTGTAGCAGATTCCCCATCCTCTACATGACCAGCTATCAATCCATAATAATTATCCAAATAACCCGTATTTTGCCGAAGATGTAAAAGAACGTCTGCATCTTTCATTAAAATCAAATAAACATTAACAGTGCCTTCAGACCTCTATTTTTTTACTGAGCGTTGAAAATACGTTTCCAAAGCCAGTTTAGCACCATTCATTAAGGGTAAACTTTCTACTTCAAATCTTGAAACCCATCGATACGAGCAATGTTCAGAGGATAGACTAATTGCAGGTGAGTTCTCTAGATTGACTCCAAAGAGATGATAGATATAATCGATTTCAGGTTTACGAATATACAGCTCACCTAAGGGATGAAAAGAACTTTCAGCTTCAATATCTATACCTGTTTCTTCTAATAATTCTCTTTTAGCTGCTTGTGAGGGTCTTTCACCTATCTCTAACTTACCCGCAGGAACTCCCCATGACCCTTTTTCTTGTTTATCAGCACTAAGTTCAAGAAGCAAAAGCTTCTCATTTACATTTAAATAAATTGCCGCAACTTCTACTTTAGGATAAAAGTCTTTAGGTTTCTTATTATAAACAAATATTTCAGAGTTCATGTGAAACTAACCAATTTCAATCTTAAATAAATTTTAGTATCTTTAAAGTAGTGAGTATATCTGATTTAAGAGGAAAAATCCAGAAAGAATGAGATTATAAATAAGGATAAAGTCTTCTTAGTCGAGATTCCTGATAGAAGCATCGTTCAGAGAAAACGGAAAGTTACAAAACGAACCCATTTTCTTGAGACAGGTTAAGGTCAACCGATATGGGCGGTAAAACAGCCATCCCTTGCCTAATACTTTGTAATTTTAGAAGCTCATTATAGGCTTTGTACAGAGATTTTTCTAATATCATTTCATAGCGAGAAAGAGCTATAATTTTCTCACCACCGTTTGTAAATAAATCAGGAAGAGAATGACGAAATCCAAACTTGAGCGACTCATGCATCATATCTGATTCAATCCTTGTTACTCTTCTAAGTCTCCAGGCACATGATATGATTCTTTCTACTAAAATTGATTCAATGCCATTTTGAGGCACTAAAAAGCTCAAAATTTCATTTGAAAAAAGGTTGAATTCCTCCTCTTGTTCACCCGTAATTAAAGGGGCATTCGAAAATAGCCCATATTTGATTGCATTTTGACTGGATTTATCTTTGCCTTGTAGAGTGATTGGGCCAGTTGAATGCTGAGCATTGCGACGATTGGCTTCAATTTGTTTTAAGGTTGTCATCGATATTATCTCCTTTTTTGACATCTTAGGGACAAAAGGGACAAAGGGACAAAACTATATGTCTTTTGTCCCTTTGTCCCTTTTGTCCTTTAGGTTATTATTTTTTTTATGAATTCTCAGTTTCAAATATAAGCGGATTAACATCAAACATACGGCTTGGTCTCCCATTATCAGGTTTGTATTCCCATTCTTGAAGTATTTCATGCTCTTTAAGAAGAGTTAAAACTGGCTCCAGTTCGCTTTTCTTAAAACGTCTGAATTTCCTCTGTACATCTCGAAACTTAAATTGAGTACGCTTCTCATATTTAATCCAGTTTAAAAGCTGCCTTCCTATGGGTACTGTTCCATCTTGATGCAGCAGGTCAAATACAGCCACAGCATGATTTGTCAAGCAATGCCCAATCTTAATAGCTGCATGCATATCGTTGAAAGAAATCTCATGGTCCATTGGATAGCTATTTGCATATCTCATGCAATGAATTAATCCAGCCATTCTTCCAATCGCTCCAGCTAATTTTCCTGCCCAATCTGTCATATGAGTGAGTTTTCCAATTTCTTCACCCATTAACATTTCGATAACCTTTGCATACTCTTTCCATTTTTGGTAAGCCTCAATGGATAGCTTTAAACTGCAAAGTTGTGGCTTGCCTTTTGCTTCTTTTAACTTTAAAAGAGTTCTAACTACCTCCCTGTATTCTTTCACTACTTCTTGCGAAATAGAAGGCTCTTCTAAAGTTCTCAAGCCTATTTTTGATTTTGGCATCACATATAAAAAGCGTCCTAGTAAGCCTCTGCCACGAAATGTTTTATTTGAACAAATTTCTTTGATAGTTTGAGGCTGTACAGTTATTCCTATAGTTAAAACAGGTCGATTCAAAATCACAGATTCTCTTGAGCCTCTATCAACTCTCACTGGACTTGCGGCATGACCCTGCAAAACAAGGTCTATATTTGGATTTCCATCCGAATAAAGGCCTGCTAAGATATTGAAGATGCCCCCTTCATCATTTAGTACTGACGCACACTCTTGATTAAGAGCCATAAGGGTTCCTAAATGTTCTGGAGTGATATCGCCTGTCCAAATTCGTGGATGAGAGGGAATAGGCGTCATTTCTTTTTCTAATGCTTCAATTTGTTGTTGAATTGCAGAAAAATTACTTCCCTCAGCCTTAGCTGCTTTATTTCTCAATTCTTTTAAACGCACCTCCATTGTTTTATTTTTACTGGCTGCTGATTGTATGATTGGGTCCATAAGCTTTTTTCGCTCTAATTCCCATTCTTTCAAGGGTAGGGTAATTTCTGTATAGACACGAGATTTTCTCTCGCCTGGAGGTAAAATCGGCAAAACCCATACGCAAAGAGGTTCGTAATAATCCTCTTTAATTTGCACTTGATAACTTGTTTGAACAGCTGTTGCAACTACTGCAAGAAGCAATGAGGCGCTTAGTTCAATTGGGGTTTCCGTGGACCTTGATAGCTCTTTGATAAAAGCATTAAAAGGCTCTGGATAAACATTATCTAGCCAAGGTAAAAGATGGGCCTCTTCTTCTAGAGGAATGGGAGGATTCCAATTTTTAGTTGAGGAATTCAATTCTTGCATTTTTTAACCTCCTCAACATATAAATGAGAATGGATATTGTTCTTAGCTGCCTCGGAAATCTCACAAACCGAGGTAGCGCGTTTTTTTAAGACTTCCGTTACAATAAACTTATATTCTTGAGGAATATAGTACTCTCCAGGCCAACAAGTCCTTTTATCTCTATCTTTTTCTCTAAAGCGTCGAGTCTTAATGATTCCGTAGAAGCCTTGTCTACGGAGTTCCATAACAGTCTGACGTGGATTCAAAGCTCCAATAATAGAACCCAAATCTTGAACACGCACATCGTTTTCGACTAAAACTTCAATAGCTCGCAATTGGCGAGGGCTTTTAATAGAAAAATTATTTAATTCCATTTCTTCACCTCCTAGAGTTTTGGATTGTTTGTATTGACCCAATCAAAGAAAGCGTTTTCATCGATAAGAACTCGTCGACCTACCCGCTTAATCACTTGATTGAAACCTGTATTACTTCCATAAAACACAAGATGACGTAGCCCTCCAATTGGTGGCCATTCATGATATTTAGGCCATTCGGTTAATGGAATAAGTCGAGTTTTGGTTATTTTTGATTCATCAGACATATGATGTTTCCTTTGTAAAGCTTTTCGATTCATAGAACTTCTCTAAAGTTCTGTAAATCACTTAACAACAAAAATATACGTGATGTAAATCATAAAAAAGATAGAGAGTACAATCAAAAAGATAGAAGGTAGAGAAAGGGATTTATATAGAGAAAGGTCGATGATTTTGGAGCCAAGTTAGTCGGCAGAAAGAAACAAGATAGATGGAAGAGCCCAAAGATAGAAGGTAGAAGAAATGATGGTTTTGGGATTTAATCTTAAAGGGTTTCGCTTCGTTGCTCTTGAAGGGAAGGATAAAGTCTTCCCTCCCTCAAGATTTATTTACACAAAATTCTGTACACTGCCTCTTAAAGACTTTTGTCAAAGGGCAGACGGTCATAAATATTTTCTTCATGCATCCATTCTCGGTGATGAGTGGTCCACCAGTGGTCCAAACGGCATTTTCTAGCTCTTCATCTAAATTGATGTTAATTGAAGATTCCGCTTCACACATATTCCTAAGCTATAAAAGAAAAAGTAGGGCAAGCTGGACTTGAACCAGCGACCAGCGAGTTATGAGTCGCTTGTTCTTCCTTAGATGAGCGTAAAAGAGAGTACATAGGCACAGTGAAATTAGCGGTTTTTTAAAGTGCCAATTGTGCTCATTTACGCTAATTTATGCCACTCTTTTCCCACCGAGTGCGTAAAATTAGCGTAATTCATTGCACTGAGGATTTAAGCTAAACTAGATTTTATTGTGTGCATCTATTATTTCTGGCATATGTAACATTAGACTAATTTAGAAAAGAGGATGTCTATACTCCATAATGGATAGTGCTTGTTAACGTAACCCATTAAATTTAGAAGGTTTATTATGGCTACCCAATCTAAAGATCCTATCTGCGGAATGAATGTTGATTCAAGCAAAGCTCAGTATAAAACCGAATACCAAGAGAATCAATATGTATTTTGTAGCCAGCAATGCTTGAACAAATTTAGGCAAAATCCAAATCAATACATCTCAAGGAAATAAGCATGGCAAAAGAGCAATTAGATCCTGTATGCGGCATGATGGTTGATCCAGATCAGAGTGTATATAAAAGTAGCCATCAAGACAAACAGTATGTTTTTTGCAGCAAACGTTGCCTAGATAGCTTTAAAAAGGATCCTGAAAAATATATGCATCTGCAATCTCAACAACAAAATCAAGCTATGGATTCTACGACGGAATATACCTGTCCCATGCATCCGCAGATTGTGCAAGATCATCCAGGAAATTGTCCTATTTGTGGAATGACATTAGAACTCAAATCAGTGGGAGCTGAATCTGATAACTCTGAATATCGCGACATGTCGAGACGATTTTGGATAGGTCTTGTTTTAAGTATTCCTATACTGATCCTTGCGATGAGTAGCATGGTTCCTTCTTTTGACCGATTTATTTCCCCTCAATTATCCCGTCTAATTCAATTTGTTTTAAGTACTCCTGTTGTTCTATGGGCGGGTTGGCCTTTCTTTGAAAGAGCCTATCATTCTGTTGTTAATCGTCATCTTAATATGTTTAGTTTAATCGCCATGGGCGTTGGCACTTCTTATGTTTTTAGCGTCGTGGCATTATTTTTCCCTCATATTTTTCCACCTTCCTTTCGTCATCACGGAGAAATTCCTATTTATTTTGAAACGGCATCCATCATTACTGTTTTAGTCCTACTGGGTCAAGTTTTAGAGCTAAAGGCCAGAAGCCAAACAAGTCAAGCCATTAAAGCACTTCTAGGCAGAGCTGCTAAATCGGCTCGGGTTGTCCGTAATGGAGAAGAAGTTGAAGTTTCGATTGACCAAGTTCAAGTAGGAGATCTTTTGCGGGTCCGTCCAGGAGATAAGGTACCTGTCGATGGTAAAATTACTGAAGGCAAAAGCTTAGTTGATGAATCGATGATTACAGGCGAACCTATGCCTGTTGAAAAAACAGTAGATGATTTGATCACAGGCGGAACAATCAACCAGACGGGAAGTTTTTTGATGCGTGCAGAAAAAGTAGGGAGTGAAACACTTCTTTCTCGAATTGTTCAGATGGTTGCTGAAGCACAAAGAAGTCGAGCACCTATTCAAAGCTTAGCGGATCAAGTTTCGGCTTATTTTGTACCTGCAGTTATTCTAGTGGCTATTTTAACTTTTATTATTTGGGCACTCATTGGACCAGAACCTTCTTTTGCTTATGGCCTTGTCAATGCAATAGCTGTCTTAATTATTGCTTGTCCATGTGCACTTGGCCTTGCTACGCCTATGTCGATTATGGTGGGTATGGGAAAAGGAGCAGAAGCTGGTGTTTTAATTAAAAATGCTGAGGCATTAGAGAAATTAGAAAAAGTCAAAACAATTATTGTAGATAAAACAGGTACTCTGACAGAGGGAAAGCCTAAATTGACAAAGATTATAACAACTGGAGAATGGTCTGAAAATGATCTTATTCGTTTAGCAGCGGCAGTGGAGCAAAATAGCGAACACCCCTTAGCTACATCCATTGTTCAAGGAGCAAAAGATAGGTCCCTAATCATCCCAAAAGTTGATAATTTTATCTCCATTACAGGTGGAGGGATAAGTGGTAATGTAGAAAATCATGAAATTGTAATTGGCAAACTCAATCTTTTGCAAAATAGAAAAATTCAAGGCTTAATGTCTCTTCAAGAACAGGCGCAGATTCTGCAAGAGCAAGCGCAAACAGTCATGTTTGTGTCCATTGATGGAAAAGCAGCAGGATTGATTACAGTTAGTGATCCTATTAAAAATTCTACCCCCAATGCTGTCCGAGAACTCCATGAACTAGGGCAAAAAATCGTTATGCTATCAGGGGATAATGAACAAACAGCACAAGCTGTCGGTAAGAAGCTAGGCATCGATGAAGTCCATGCAGGAGTTGAGCCTCAATATAAGCAAGATTTTGTTAAGCAAGCAAAGGGTAAAGGTAGTTATGTAGCAATGGCAGGCGATGGAATCAATGATGCTCCAGCCTTGGCTGCTGCTGATGTAGGAATTGCCATGGGAACTGGAACGGATGTAGCAATGGAAAGCGCAGATGTGACGTTAGTTAAAGGCGATTTAATGGGAATTGTAAAAGCTATCCATTTAAGCCATGCGATGATGCGTAATATTCGTCAAAACTTATTCTTTGCATTTATTTATAACGCACTGGGTATTCCTATTGCTGCAGGCTTGCTCTATCCTTTTACAGGATTGTTACTCAATCCCATTATTGCTGCACTTGCAATGAGCTTAAGTTCTGTTTCCGTTATTGGTAATGCTTTAAGACTACGTAGGATTAAATTATAAATGGTAATGGTAGGAATGATTCCAGTCATGGTAATTTTAATGAGTCAGGACATGTCTGCAATGGAAGCTACAAACCTTAGTTTTTGGGGTGTAATGCCACTTGCTAATATTATTGGTTGCATGACAGCTTACCCAATTAATTATTGGTTAGTGGCTAACAAGCTTAAGCATGGTATGGGAACAGAGCGAGTATTAGGAAAAGGCGGGCAAAAAATTACATCTAAACACAATAAAATGGAAATGTAGTAAAAATATGAAAGTTCAAAAGAACATGAAATTGGCTGTAACAAGACTACAATTAGTGGCAGTGAGTGTCTTAACACTTGTGGCGCTTGTGGCTAGCATCCTTTTATCTGCTCATTTTGGTGACTTTGCCATGCGACCAGGAGATATGGAAAAAACGAAATCCATGCATCATAATTTATAAATAATTTATTTAATCCACCTCCTACCTAATTTTTCTAAATCTTAAATTTGCCTATAATGAAAACAATTGCTAACCCTAAGGGTAGAGGGATATGCATAGCTATTTTTAGAATCATTGTGATATTTATCAGAATTGGAGAAGGGGTTACATTTGGACCGTACCAAATGCATCTACTTCTTTAATTAACACTATGACTCAAGGAGAATTTTATGCAAAATAAAGAAAATAACAAAGGAAACGATAAAGGCTGCTGTTCTTCACACGCTTCATTTCCTCAAACTGATTCTAAAGAAATGCAACAAATGATGGAATGCATGAGTGTTTGTGCAGCTTGTGCAAAAAAATGCGTTGATGAAGGTCAGAAGAAAACAGCGGCTTTGTGTGCTGAATGCGCGGATGTATGCAGTCTAGCTATAAAAGCCAAAAGCACTCAGTCAGAATTCCAGCATCAAATCATGGATCTTTGTGCACAAATATGTAAAAGATGTGCAGAAGAGTGTAAAAAAATGAAAGTTGACCATTGTCAAGAATGTGCAGAAGTTTGTACTCGCTGTTCCGAGTCTTGTTCTCCAGCTCATAGCTCTCATTAATATTTTAAAAAACATGTATTCTCTATCGGAAAACATATAGCAATTGCACTGATCGTGCAATTGCTATAAAAAGTTGCCAGCGTTATAAAAGACAGAATTTATTTATTTCTGCTCACATGCGGTTTGCAATGATAAAATTCACTCTAAATGACCATAAATGGTAGTGGGGTGTATTCTTTTTAAAGCTTTTTCAAATTGCTTTGTCAAAGTAGGAATTTTTTCGGTCCAGGTTTTGATCGTTTTTTCTTCTTTCTGAAAAAATATATTTTTAAGGAAAACCTTTTTCTGAACTTTATAATCTTCTCGAAAGTGCGCACCTCGACTTTCTTTTCTTGACAATGCACCAGTTGTCACAAGCTCTGCTAAATCTAAAACTGCATGTACTCGCATTTTGTCAGTAGTTGTTTGCTGAAGTGTTTCACTGTCAGCAAGACCATTTTTTTCAATATCTTTTCTGATGTTAGATAGAAGTTCTAATGCTTTGGAAAGGCGCGCTTGTGTTCGAACAATGCCCACATATTCCCACATAATATTTCTGATATCAATAAGAGTTTTTGTACTAGAGAGCTTGCCATTTTCTGTAATATTTTTTACTACAAATTCTTCGAAATCGCTGAGTTGCCTAGATGAAACTGGATGTTGTTTAAGCTTCTTCTTTGCAATTTTTTTCGCTATTAGTTTTCCGAACACCAAAATTTCAATGAGGCTATTGCCTCCTAATCTATTGCCGCCGTGAACCCCCATAGATGACTCACCAACTGCATATAAACCTGTAATATTTGTGCACAGCGTTTTTGGATCGAATCTGATACCTCCCATAGTATAGTGTGCGATGGGTGCAACCTCGAAAGGAGTTTTAGAAATATCAATATTGTTATGTTTTTTGAGCAGATGATACATTTTGGGAAGACGCTCAAGTAAAAATTTTTTACTTCGATGAGTAATATCCAAATATACAGCGCCTCGTTTGGTACCACGTCCTGCAAGAATTTCCATATAATTAGCACGTGCAACAACATCACGCGCTGAAAGCTCCTTTTTGACTGGACTGTATCTCTCCATGAAGCGTTCACCATTTATATTTTTCAGAACTCCTCCCTCCCCGCGAACAGCTTCTGTCACAAGTTCTCCTACCACTTCTTCTGGATAAACAAGACCAGTTGGATGAAATTGTACCATTTCCATATCCCCAACAACTGCCCCTGCCTCAAATGCCATAGCAATTCCATCGCCAAAATTTTCAAAATTCCTGGAAGAAGAAACTCTGTAAATATTTGAATATCCACCGGTAGCAATGACCACAATAGGCGCTTCAATGATCACAAACTTATTTTTTTGTATTCCAATTGCACCCAAAACATGATTATTTTCAACGAGAAGTTTGAAAATGTACAGATTATCCATACGAGCAATCTTGTAATTTTTGACCTGCTCGCAGAGGACACGCATGATTTCTTGGCCTGTTTCGTCGCCTTTAAAAATGGTGCGTCTATAAGTATGTGCACCAAAATATCTTTGACTTATTTTTCCATTTGGCTCTTTATGAAAATTGGCCCCCATGTCAATCAAGTCATCGATTGCTTCTTGTGCATGATTCGTTAAAAGTTTGACAAGATAAGGATTAGAAATATACTTGCCTTCATGAAACGTATCAACAGCATGAACTAGAGGATTATCGGGTTCATTTTCCATGTTGCCAAAGGAGGCGTTCACACCACCTTCTGCAACTTTAGTGTGGGCGTCGCAAAAATTGCAGTCTCCAACAATTAGAATATTTTTTTGTTTTTGCCGGAAAAGTTCAATAGCGCATCGGAGCCCTGCACCACCAGTACCGATAATAAGAACTGATGTTTTGATAGTTTTCATAAGTGACCTTCCTTCAAATGTATGGGCTTTTCAGGCATCTTATTGTCTGTCTAGATATCAAGCTTGTTATAAAGCCAAGCCAAAAGGAATAGACCAACAAAGGCATCTACAAATCCATAAACCAGGCCAATGATAGATCCGAGCCAAGAAATTGAATAACCTGGATAAATACTACTCATTAAATTTAGAAATTGTGTGGAATATCCTGTGTATATGGCAAGGATAGTGCAGATGAACATGCATATGGACCAAAGTATTCCTCCAGAAACGCCTAATTTTTTAGGATTTAACATAGGTAGCCTCTTTGTTTGAATAGTATATAATATATCCCCATTCTGTTGAGCAGGTAAAGCAATGGTTTTACAAACGTTATGCTTCATGCTAACGCGCAGTTTCTAGGTTAATAAGAGGAAAGGGCGATCAAGACAAGGGAGAAGCCACAAAAAGTGGCCTCTCCTGGACAAGTTATCTGTTTCTCACAGAGAGCTGATTGTTAACAGACTTAACGCCTTCAACATCTTTAATCTGATCACTTATTTTTTGAATATCTTCGGCTTTATCAACGGTTCCACTGACAACAACGACACCATTAGTCGTTCTAATCACCAATGTCTCGTAGCCTTTTGAAAACCAACCACTACCCAATTTATCACGGATTGTTGCATTCAATTGTCTATCTTGTGGGTTAGACGCAAAATCTTGAGGATATTTTTTTTCGGAGTTTTGCAATTGGGAATCAGAATAGTTACCTGTACTTTCTTTAACGATTGTGATTTGATTGTTCACTTGTCTAACACCATCAATTTTTTTCACGCTATCTTCGACTTTATTCTTGTTTTCAAGCGTATTGACAGAGCCAGTGAGGAGTACATTTCCATTATTCACTTTAAAATCAACATCTTGAAATCCTTTCGAAAACCAGCCGGAGCTGAGGGTATCACGGATTTTTTTGTCAATTTCTTGATCTGAAGAGTTGCCATAGCCACGATTATTATCATAACCTTTCTGTTGATCTTGATAATAGGGCTGATTGTTCTGATCATTTTGTTGATTCTGGTTATAAGGCTGATTCCGATGGGGTTGTTGTTGATAATTTGGTTGATTATTCCTTTGATATTGGGACTGTTGCTGCCCCTGATATTCATTATCCCTCCCTTTCTGATAATAAGCATTATTCTGTTGATCTTGATAATTTTCCCCGCCATTATAGCAAGATGGGCAACCATTTGATTGATAACCATAAGGTTGACTGTATTGATCTGCAGATACCATAGAAACAGATCCTAGAGCTATTAGAGCAAATATTTTTTTCATTTTTTTTCTCCTATAAGTTGGTTTTTGAAGCTTGATAAACAATATTACGGCTTGCTTGTATGCTTGGCAGAAATACTAGTTTCCTTTTCTCGAGCATCTTGATCTTTGCTTTTGCACTCATGATCACAGCACTTTTCCCATTCAGAAAGTTCTTGTTCTGCCCGTTCTTTAGCAAAACCATATTTCTTTTGGAGCTTGCCTAATAGCTGATCCCTCTTTCCTTTGATTTCCGTAAGGTCGTCATCTGTAAGTTTCCCCCATTTCTCTTTAATTTTTCCTTTAACAACATTCCAATCGCCGTGCAAGGTATCCTTGTTCATAAAAAAACTCCTGTTATGTATTTTTAGGACTCTAACACTAGTCGCTGCGACCACCACTATTGTCCTGATAGGCACATTCTTCAACATGTATATATAAATATTATTTTGATATAACATTCGTCGTACTCGCATACATCTTCTGTGGAATATGACATAACAAATGCAATTCCTCTAAAAATTCATCGATTTCTGTTGTTTATAAAATCCTCACTTCTTGTTATTCATTTTTTTCCAACATTCTCGCGCTATTTCAAAGGCTTCTTTTGTATGAATAACAAGAACTTTGACTTTTGAAATAGGCGAAGAAATGACATAGTCTTCCGAGTTGCTTTGTTGATGTTTAGAAAGATTAATACCAAGAAATGAAAGACGATCGCAAACCTGTTCTCTAATGAGAGAAGCATTTTCTCCAATTCCAGCTGTGAAAATGAGAGTGTCGATGCCATCCAAAGAGGCTACCATAGAACCAATCATGAAGATTAATCGATGGACATAGACATCAATGGCCAGCTGAGCTCGAATATTGCCCTCTGATGCTTTTTCCAAGATATCGCGCATATCGCTTGATATTCCAGAAAGCCCCAATAATCCCGATTTCTCATACAATTCAGTGGAAAGCTTTTTAACTGTTCTTCCTTTTTTCTCCAAAAGATAAAGCAGAATGCCTGGGTCGACAGTACCAGATCGGGTGTCCATCATTAACCCCTCTAAGGGTGTGAGCCCCATCGTCGTGTCAATGCTTTTTCCGTTCTTAACGGCACAAAGAGAGGCGCCGGAACCTAAATGGCAAATGACCATTCTATGCGGCTCTTTCCCTAAGATTTCAACAGCCCTTCTTGAACAATATTGGAAGCTCGTTCCGTGAAAACCAAAACGTTGAATTCCCATTTGAACCCATTCATAGGGACCCGGATAGATTTTGGCAGATTCTGGCAAGGTATGGTGAAAAGCCGTATCAAAAACAGCTATTTGAGGTTTACCTGGGAAAAATTTTTCTAAGATATCAATTCCTTCAAGATCGGCTAAATTATGAAGAGGTGCAAGATCTGCAAGGTTGCGTATCTCTTTTTTGACATCCGCATCGATGAATACGCTTTCTTCATATTTTTTACCGCCATGGACAATGCGGTGCCCAATACAATCGATTTCTTTACCTGACAACAAAGAATGGAGATCCTCTCGGATCTTTGACGTTCCTTCTTTGCTAATGTTTTTCCATTCGATCTTTTTTTCCCATAAGGGATCCTCTGAGCTATCTGGTAATTTGGAAAAATCGTATAGACAGCACTTAACGCTGCTCGATCCGCGATTTAAAATAAGAATTTTCATATTTGATGGATATCATAAATATGATATTCATTGAATAAAAAAAAGAGTTGATTTTATGAGTGCCAGTTAGCACCCATTTTTTTGGATGCAAAAAAAGGAAATCCCGTGAAAAAGTCAATATCGATGACAACATTGTTTATAGATGTTGGCGGAGTTCTTTTGACCAATGGATGGGATAGACACTCCCGCATGCTGGCGTCACAAAAATTCGATCTTGATTTAGAAGAGATGGAAAACCGGCATCACCTAAACGCTGATACATTCGAAATGGGTAAGCTCACGCTTGAGAATTATTTAAATAGAGTCGTGTTTTATCGGAAGCGAAAGTTTTCTAAAGGTGATTTTCAGAAATTTATGTTTGAACAATCAAAGCCTTTTCCAAAAATGATCGATTTGATTCTTAAATTTAAGGTTCAGCATGGACTTAAAATCGCCGTAGTTAGCAATGAAAGTAATGAGTTAAATGAATATAGAATAAAAAAATTTAAATTAGGTAAGTTTGTAGATTTTTTTATTTCTTCCTGTATCGTGCACTTGCGTAAACCAGATGAAGATATTTTCCGTCTCGCTTTGGATATAGCACAAGTCCCAGCTGAGCGGGTAGTGTATATTGAAAATACTCCACTGTTTGTAGAAGTCGCTCAAGGATTGGGGATCAAAAGCATCCTTCATACTGATTATGAATCGACATGCACCAAACTTTCCACTCTAAAAGGAATTAAATGAAAATAAGCCCTCTCGCAGGAAAGCCTGCCCCCGCTTCAATTCTCGTTAATGTGGCTAGGCTCATTACGGCTTATTATTCAGAAATTCCGGATCAGGCTCTTCCGGAAGAGCGCGTTGTCTTTGGCACTTCTGGGCACCGAGGTTCTTCTTTCAAAAAAGGATTCAATGAGTGGCACATTCTAGCAATTACCCAGGCGATCTGTGAATGGCGCAAGGCAAACAAAATCGAAGGCCCTTTATTTATGGGCATGGATACGCATGCACTCTCCGAGCCAGCTCTCGCAAGTGCTCTTGAAGTTCTGGCGGCCAATGACGTTGAAGTCATGCTATCAGAAAATGATGAGTATACTCCAACTCCTGCGATTTCTCATGCGATTCTTTGCTATAATCGAGGACGAAAAGAGGGATTTGCTGATGGGATTGTAATTACCCCTTCGCATAACCCTCCAGATGTCGGAGGATTTAAATACAATGCTTCTAATGGCGGCCCGGCCGATGTACAAATTACGAACTGGATCGAAGCAAGAGCAAACGCGCTTCTTAAGGAAAAGCTAAAGAGCGTAAAACGAATTTCTTATGAGAAAGCTATAAAATCTTCGATAGCACATCGACATAATTACCTTAGAGCTTACATAGAGGATCTTGGGTCTGTCATTGACATGGAAGTGATTCGGAATGCAAAGATTCATCTGGGTGTAGATCCGCTTGGCGGAGCGGGCGTCCATTATTGGCAGCCGATAGCCGAGCGGTATGGTCTTGATCTAACGGTCGTAAATAAAGAAGTCGATCAGACATTTCGGTTTATGACAGTCGATTGGGATGGGCAGATTCGGATGGATCCCTCCTCGCCTTACGCAATGCAGCGGTTGATTGGTTTAAAAGATCAGTTCCAAATCGCTTTTGCCTGCGATACAGATCACGATAGGCATGGGATCGTAACGAAAAGCAGCGGATTGCTCCCTCCTAATCACTACCTGTCAGTCGCTATCCTCTATCTTTTCCAGCATAGGCCTAATTGGGGTCAGAAATCTGCCGTTGGGAAAACAATAGTAAGTAGCCAGATGATCGACCGAGTGACAAAAAAGCTGGGAAGAAATTTGGTTGAAGTGCCTGTAGGATTCAAATGGTTCGTCGATGGTTTACTCGATGGCTCGCTTGGATTTGGAGGAGAGGAGAGCGCGGGGGCCAGTTTCTTGAGAAAAGACGGCACTGTCTGGACAACCGATAAAGATGGAATAATTCCGGCTTTGCTGGCCGGAGAAATAACGGCACGGATGGGACGCGATCCAGGCGAACTCTATCGAGAGTTAACCAAGGAATTTGGCGAACCGATCTACGACAGGGTCGAAGCAGCTGCTACTGCCGAACAGAAAAAGCGACTAGCAAAACTCTCCCCTAATCAAGTGCAATCAAAGGAATTAGCCGGAGAAAAAATCGAAGCCATTCTCACAAATGCTCCAGGAAATGGTGCTCCCATTGGAGGTTTAAAGGTAATTGCCAAAAATGGATGGTTCGCAGCCCGCCCTTCCGGGACTGAAGATATTTATAAAATTTACGCCGAGAGCTTCCTAGGAAAAGATCATTTAAACCGTATTCTCGAAGAAGCGCAATCCCTTGTAGATAAAGGAATAAAATGTTGAACCAACGAGACTTTAAAGACGAAGGGTTTAAGGACTACGAAGTGTTAAAAGAGATTGCATACGATTTGATCTGGTCCTGGGATCATAGAGCAGATATTATCTGGAAAGAACTTGATCCCGAGATTTGGGCTCTCACGCGTAATCCCTTGGTGATTTTACAGACGGTTTCCAAAGAAAAATTAAAAACAGTTCTTGCCGATCCGAACTTTTGTAAAATCATCCACGAGCTTAAACTAGCCGATACTAAACTCCATGCAACGAATGACACCTGGTTTCATAAAAAACATCCCCAAACAGCATTGACTGCCGTTGCCTACTTCAGCATGGAATTTATGTTGAGCGAAGCTCTCCCAATCTATTCAGGGGGGCTTGGAAATGTAGCTGGAGATCAACTCAAAGCTGTTAATGACTTAGGGGTGCCCGTAGTTGGCATTGGACTTTTGTACCAACAGGGCTATTTTCGGCAGATCATCGATAAAAATGGAGCGCAGCAGGCGCTTTATCCTTACAATAGTCCAGAGCAATTGCCTATAAAACCAGCCCGTTTACCAAATGGAGAATGGCTGCGGATTGAGATTGCTCTGCCAGGTTGGAAACTTTGGCTTCGCGCATGGGAGGTCAAAGTGGGAAGAGTCAAGCTCTACCTTTTAGATAGCAATGATGCAGCTAACTATCCTCCACATCGGGCAATTACAGCTGAGTTGTACGGAGGAGATGCGGAACTCCGGCTGAAACAGGAACTCGTGCTGGGAATCGGCGGATGGCGACTGCTCGAAGCCATGGGAATTAAGCCGGAGGTATGTCACTTAAATGAAGGACATGCTGCTTTTGCTATTCTAGAAAGGGCGAAAAGCTACAGAAAATCGACTGGCTGCTCTTTTGAGGTTGCACTGACTGCAACACGAGCGGGAAATCTCTTTACTACCCATACGGCTGTACCTGCAGGATTTGATCGTTTTAATCCCTCTTTTATAAAAGACTATCTTGGTTTTTATGCTAAGGAATATCTCGGGATATCTGTGGATGAGCTCCTCGCCTTGGGGCGAGAAAATCCCCATAATTCTGAAGAGCCGTTCAACATGGCTTATTTGGCGATGCGCGGCAGCGGCGCTGTCAATGCGGTTAGTCTCTTGCATGAGAAGGTGAGCCGTCAGATCTTTGCACCTCTTTTTCCAAGGTGGCCAACCAATGAGACTCCAGTTGGGCATGTAACAAATGGAATTCATGTGAGAAGTTGGGATTCTGCTATGTCTGACAATCTTTGGACGGAAGCTTGCGGGAAAAACCGTTGGCTGGGAGAAATAGGCGATCTTGAAAAAAAGATTCGGGCTGTACCGGATGATAAAATCTGGCAAATGCGAGGGGCTGCTCGCAAAGAAATGATCGAATATATTCGGGATACGCTATCAAGGCTATTAGAAGCTCGAGGCGCGTCATCACAAGATGTCGAACAAGCAAAACATCAATTTGATCCGAATGTCTTTACTATGGGCTTTGCTCGGCGGTTTGCCTCCTATAAAAGACCAAACATGCTGCTTCATGATCCCGAACGGCTGATCCGCATTTTGACCAACAAAGAAAGACCCGTGCAGCTGGTTCTTGCGGGCAAAGCGCATCCTGCAGATAAAGAAGGACAGAATTTGATTCAACAATGGATGCACTTTATCTGGAGACATGAGGTTCGCGCTTCAGTCGTCTTTGTAAGTGATTATGATATGTTCGTAACAGAGCAGCTTGTTGGAGGCGTTGATCTTTGGATCAATACTCCTCGTCGTCCTTGGGAAGCTTGTGGAACTAGTGGAATGAAAATTCTCGTTAACGGAGGGCTTAATCTATCCGAGCTCGATGGATGGTGGGCTGAGGCCTATAAGCCAGAAATAGGATGGGCCATCGGAGATGGGAATGAACATGGTGATGATCCTGCTTGGGATGCTCATGAGGCAAATCAACTCTATGATCTATTAGAAAAAGAAGTGATTCCTGAATTTTATAATCGAAATAAAGAAGGCATTCCAACAGCTTGGCTCTCTCACGTACGAGAGAGCATGGCGCAATTGACACCTCAATTTAGCACAAATCGATCTGTTAGCGATTACACAGAAAAGTATTATCTGCCTGCTGCTGAAAACTATAGAAAAAGAGTTGCAGATGAAGGACGTGTAGCTAAAGAGATCGTCAAGTGGAAACACGCTATGGAAGAGGGCATGTCAAAACTTCGATTCGAAGCGATGAAAGCAGAGACACAGGGCGATCACCATCATTTTGAAATACAGATCGATTTCAATGGTCTAGATCCAAATATGGTAAAAGTGGAGCTTTTTGCAAATGGATCTAATGAGTCCTCTCCAATGAAACAAGAAAAGGTAAATCACTATTTCGCAGATGTAGCGGCAAAGCGACCTATAACGGATTTTACAATACGAGTAATTCCCTGTTTTCCAGGCGTTGCAGTCCCTTTAGAAAACAATCAAATTATATGGCAAAGGTGATATATGACACTTGATTCAGAACTACTTAAGAAGATGAATGCCTATTGGCGCGCCGCGAACTATCTGTCAGTCGGGCAAATTTATCTCTATAATAATCCCCTGCTGAAAGAACCTCTGAAGCTTTCGGATGTAAAACCATTAGTTGTCGGACATTGGGGAACAACGCCGGGTCAGAATTTCATCTACGTGCATCTGAACAGAGTCATTAAGAAGTATGACTTAGATATGTTTTATATCGCCGGTCCCGGGCATGGCGGTCCTGCATTGGTAGCCAATACCTATCTTGAAGGCAGCTATAGCGAAATCTATCCAGATATCAGCCAGAATGAAGCTGGAATGAAAAAGCTTTTCAAGCAATTTTCATTTCCCGGTGGGATTTCCAGCCACGTTGCACCTACAACGCCAGGTTCGATTCACGAAGGCGGCGAACTGGGATATTCACTCAGTCACGCTTTCGGTGCTGCATTTGATAATCCTGATCTAATTGTAGCTTGCATTATTGGAGATGGTGAGGCGGAAACGGGTCCATTGGCAACCGCATGGCAGTCCAATAAGTTTTTGGATCCAATTACTGATGGTGCCGTGCTGCCAATCCTGCATCTCAATGGATATAAAATTAGCAACCCAACTGTCCTAGCTCGCATTGAGCCTGATGAGTTAGAGCAATTTTTCAGAGGCTGTGGATGGACGCCTTACTTTGTGGAAGGCGATGAGCCGGAAAAGATGCATCAACTCATGGCCACTGCTATGGAAAAAGCCATCGATGATATCCGTCAAATCCAAAGCAATGCACGAAGCAAGAACGATACAACACGCCGGAGATGGCCTATGATCGTCCTCAAGTCGCCCAAAGGATGGACAGGACCGAAAATAGTCGACGGCTTGCAAATCGAAGGTACCTTTAGAGCGCACCAGGTGCCACTCCTGGTGGATGCCGAACATCCTAAACACGTCAGGTTACTTGAAGAGTGGATGAAAAGTTATAAGGCCGAGGAACTATTCGATGAACATGGCCGTCTCAAAGCGGAATTGGCCGAACTTGCGCCAAAGGGTGAACGACGCATGGGAGCCAATCCCCATGCCAACGGCGGGATTCTGCTACAAGATTTACGCATGCCTGACTTTCACGACCATGCGTTAAATGTGACAGTACCTGGTGCGATTGAAGGACAAGATACGCTCATATTAGGTAAGTTCCTGCGGGATGTGGCAAAGCTGAATCAGGATCAACGTAATTTTCGTATCTTTGGTCCTGATGAAACACTCTCGAACCTCTTGGGTGCAGTTTTTGAAGTCACCAACCGCCAGTGGGACGCGCGGGAAGTAAAAAATGATGAATTCCTTGCACCTTCAGGACGCATTTTAGATTCGATGCTCAGCGAGCATCAATGCGAAGGATGGCTGGAGGGATACTTGTTGACCGGGCGGCACGGGCTATTCAACAGCTATGAAGCGTTTATCCGCATCGTTGATTCCATGTTTAGCCAACATGCTAAGTGGCTGAAGGTGTGCTTAGAACTGCCTTGGCGGCGGAAGATCTCGTCGCTGAACTACCTCCTTGCCTCCCACGTCTGGCAGCAAGATCACAATGGATTCACACATCAGGATCCTGGTTTCCTCGACCATGTCATTAACAAGAAGGCCGATATCGTACGTGTTTATCTGCCGCCCGATGCCAATTGCCTGTTGTCTGTCTTTGATCACTGTCTGCGTAGCCGTAATTACGTCAATGTGGTGGTTGCAGGCAAACACCCACTTCCGCAATGGCTGAACATGGATGCCGCAGTTGTGCATTGCACGGAAGGAATTGGCATTTGGCAATGGGCCAGCAACGATCAAGGCGGTGATACAGACGTAGTGATGGCCTGCTGCGGAGACACACCCACCCTGGAGATTTTGGCTGCCGTTTCCATCCTTCGAGAGCATCTTCCCGATCTGAAAATTCGCGTAGTCAATGTCGTCGATCTGATGAAGATACAATCCAAGAGCGAGCATCCACATGGATTAAGCGAAACGGATTACGATTCGCTTTTCACGAAGGATAAGCATATCATCTTTGGTTTCCATGGATATCCCACGTTGGTACACCGCCTAACCTATAGAAGAACCAACCAGAATCTCCATGTTCGCGGCTATAAGGAGGAGGGTACGATTACGACGGCATTTGATATGCGAGTGCAGAATGATCTCGATCGGTTTCACCTTGTACAGGATGTGATCGATCGTCTGCCTCATTTGGGTTCTAAGGGAGAGTACTTGAAGCAGATGATGCAAGACAAGCTCATCGAACACAAGCATTATATTGATGAGCACGGCCAAGACATGCCGGAAATCCGTGATTGGAAATGGAAAGGATGACATTAAATATGCATGGACAACAGCTTATAAGTACGGTGCAGGTCCTGATTGGCGGCGATAAAGGCCTCCTGGCAATGGATGAAAGTAATCCAACTTGTAATAAACGATTTGCCAAGTTGGGTATTCAACAGACCGAAGAAACTCGGCGCGCTTACCGAGAATTAATTTTGACCACTCCTGGTTTAAGTGAGTGTATCAGTGGAGTTATCCTTTATGATGAGACTATCCGTCAGTCCATGAAAGATGGCACTCCTTTTATTAAAGTTGCTGCCGATGCAGGAATCATTGTTGGTATTAAAGTTGACACTGGAGCAAAGGACATGGCAGGTCATCCACAAGAGAAAATAACCGAGGGGCTGGATGGTTTGCGTGACCGTCTCAAAGAATATTTTCAAATGGGCGCGCGCTTTGCTAAGTGGCGCGCGGTTATTGCGATAGGCAATGGTATTCCCAGCAGAGGCTGCATCGAAGCCAATGCTCAAGTCTTGGCTTGCTATGCCGCGTTATGTCAGGAAAATGGATTGGTTCCTGTCGTAGAACCGGAGGTGCTCATGGACGGCACACATACTTTGAAGCAGTGCTGCGAGGTAACGGCAGAAGTACTGCGAACAGTTTTCAACCAACTTTACACACAAGGCGTTATGTTTGAAGGCATGCTTTTGAAGCCTAACATGATATTGCCTGGATTGACCTGCTCTACGCAAGAATCTGTAGACGAAGTGGCCGACAGTACGGTGAAGTGTCTCTTGCGAACCGTTCCAGCCGCCGTTCCAGGAATTATGTTCTTATCCGGTGGGCAATCCTGCGAACTCGCATCAGCTCGTTTGAATGCCATGAATGCCAGATTCAAGTCGGAGCTGCCTTGGGCTTTGTCATTTTCATTTGCCCGCGCTATCCAACAACCGGCTTTGGAGATTTGGCAGGGTAAAGAGGGTAACATATTAGCAGCCCAGCAAGCACTATACCATCGAGTCAAATGCAATCAGGCTGCACGTCGCGGTGAATACAATGCTTTGATGGAAAATGACACGAGCAAAAGGAAAGATATATGACGTCATCAAATCGCACACCTGTAATCGCCGGTAACTGGAAAATGCATAAGACCATTGAGGAAGCGGTGAGTTTTGTGAAGGGATTGATCCCTTTAATCAGAGATGCCCAAGCTAAGATCTATATCGCTGTCCCATACACAGCGATTCGCCCTGCTGCTGATGCAGCCAAGAGCTCTCCAATCATGATAGGAGCGCAAAACATGAACGACGCGAGCGAAGGTGCATTTACTGGAGAAATTTCGGCAAATATGTTGGAAGATGCAGGAGCGCAGTTTGTCATTTTAGGCCATTCAGAGAGACGCCACCTTTTTAATGAAACAAATGCCTTCATCCACCGCAAAGTCAAAAAAGCCATTTCCGAAAACATTCAGATTATCTTTTGCGTAGGTGAGACTGAGCAGGAACACAAGAATAGAAAAACAGAAGAAGTGCTGAAAAAACAATTGGAGGAATCCCTAGGTGATATCTCCGCAGAGCACATGACAGCTATCATTCTAGCTTATGAACCTGTCTGGGCAATTGGATCAGGTCATTCAGATCCTCCAGAAAAAGTTCAAAAAATTCACAGTTTCTGCCGCCTATGGGTTAGTCAAAAGTGGGGAAAAGAAACTGCTGGAAAAGTGATTATTCAGTATGGGGGTTCGGTGCATCCGAATGATGCAAAGGATTTTATGGAACAGCCTGATGTGGATGGTTTGTTGGTGGGAGGAGCCTCACTCTTATTAGAATCGTTTAATCAAATTATCCACTATTCAAGCGTAAGAAGGGCGTAAGCATGGAAAAACCTGGTGGTGATCAGCCAAAAACGCCCAAAGTAAAAGCTGGATCGAAGCCCGAGGCAAAAGATTTAAAGTCTCTTCCCATGGCGGATTTGGAAAAAAAATTGGGGTCATCACCGAATGGTCTTACCCAAGCTGAGGCGCAAAAACGGCTGACTCAATATGGGCCTAACGAAATTGTAGAAAAAACAATCAATCCTCTCCTAAAATTCCTTACCTATTTTTGGGGTCCCATTCCATGGATGATCGAAGTGGCTGTGATTCTGTCGGGTGTGGTCCGGCACTGGCCTGATTTTTTCATCATTCTACTATTACTTATTACCAATGCCGTAGTTGGATTTTGGGAAGAACACCAGGCCGCAGGCGCCATCGCTGCTCTGAAAGCTAAACTAGCGGTTAAAGCTCGTGTGAAACGTGATGGTAAATGGATCACTCCAGCAGCGAGTGAGTTAGTGCCGGGGGATGTCATCCGATTGCGTTCTGGTGATATTGTGCCAGCAGATGCACGGCTTTTGGATGGAGATCCTATAGAAGTGGATCAGTCTGCTCTCACGGGTGAGTCGTTGCCGGTCACACACAAATCAGGGGAGGCGGTGTTTTCTGGATCGATTATTCGCCAGGGCGAAAGCAGCGCAATCGTATATGGCACAGGAGCTAACACTTATTTTGGGAAGACGGCACAGTTGGTACAGGAAGCTCATACCGTCAGCCACTTTCAAAAAGCTGTTTTAAAGATTGGTAATTACCTGATCATCTTAGCAGTGGTTCTGGTGGCCGTGATCATTACCGTTGCGATCTTCCGCGGCGATCCAATTCTCACCACGTTGCAGTTCGCCTTGGTGCTAACTGTAGCTGCAATTCCTGTCGCAATGCCGACTGTATTATCGGTCACTATGGCTGTTGGAGCGCGTCTGCTCGCCAAAAAGCAAGCAATCGTGAGTAAGTTGGTGGCTATTGAAGAATTGGCGGGGGTAGATGTATTATGCGCTGACAAAACCGGCACCTTGACACAAAATAAACTGACATTAGGCGATCCATTCAGCGTGAACAATATCTCCGCTGAACAGGTCATCCTCAATGCTGCGCTGGCATCGCGCGCAGACAATAATGATACTATTGATTTGGCCGTTCTTGGTGGTTTGCAAGACAAAGAAGCTTTGAAGAGTTATCAGATTACCCATTTTCAGCCCTTTGATCCTGTGCATAAACGTACAGAAGCAACTGTCAAAGCAGCTGATGGAAAGACATTTAAAGTGACAAAGGGTGCGCCGCAGGTAATTTTGGAATTATCGGCTAATGCAGGACAGGTTAAACCATCCGTCGATAAAGCCGTTAACGAGTTCGCTTCGCGTGGTTTTCGTTCATTGGGAGTGGCGCGAGACGAAGGAAACGGCCAATGGCAGTTTCTTGGTGTGCTGCCTCTCTTCGATCCTCCAAGGGCAGATGCAAAGAAAACTATCGAAACAGCAAAAGAGATGGGAGTGAAGGTCAAAATGGTTACAGGCGATGCGCTAGCCATCGCCCAAGAAACTGCAAAAAAGTTAGATATGGGAACAAATATCCTCGATGCTTCCAGCCTGGGCGATGCCAAACATGAAGAGACGACGGCGATAGCCGAATCAATCGAGAAGGCTGATGGTTTCGCACAGGTTTTTCCCGAACACAAGTTTCATATTATAGATATTCTACAAAAACATGGTCACATAGTGGGTATGACAGGCGATGGTGTAAATGATTCCCCTGCGTTGAAGAAAGCCGATTGCGGAATTGCTGTATCGGGTGCAACAGACGCAGCGCGTGCAGCGGCGGCCATCGTGCTACTAACCCCAGGTCTATCTGTGATTATAGATGCAATCAAGGAAAGCCGAAAAATTTTTCAACGGATGAACAGCTATGCAATTTACCGTATTGCAGAGACGCTGCGTGTATTGTTTTTTATGACATTAGCTATTCTAGTCTTTAATTTTTACCCATTGACAGCGGTAATGATCGTGATGTTAGCGTTGCTTAACGATGGCGCCATTCTATCAATTGCTTATGACAACGTCCATTACAAGGATCAGCCCGAAGCCTGGAATATGCGTATGGTACTGGGGATTGCCACAACATTAGGCATCATCGGGGTTGTCGCGGCCTTCGGTTTGTTTTATCTCGGTGAACGTGTTTTTCATCTTGACCGTGCACATATCCAAACTTTGATGTATTTGAAGCTATCATTGGCAGGGCATTTGACGATTTTCCTCACTCGTACACGCGGTCCATTTTGGTCCATACGCCCAGCAAAGATTTTATGGGGAGCCGTGCTCTCTACGCAAATGGTTGCAACGTTGATAGCAGTTTATGGTTTCTTCATGACACCTCTCGGCTGGACTTGGGCACTGTTCGTTTGGGGCTATGCGCTTGCTTGGTTCCTCCTTAATGACCGCTTAAAGCTACTTGCATATCGGATTTTCGATCCAGTCAAACCCGAGAAAAAACATATGGCCACCCCTGAAGAAAAATTAAAAATAAAGCCTGGCGCCAAACCTGACGAAAAACCAGAGGCCAAGTCAGAGACTAAACCTAATGCTAAGTCGGAAGCCAAGCCAGAGGTCAAACCGGAAGCCAAAACGGGGGATAAGCCCGAAATCAAACCTGATGGGCAAACTGAGGACAAAGCTTCCTATTTGACTCAGCAGATTGCCAAGCGAGCACATGAGCTGTATGAACAGCATGGGCATCTTGAGGGTCACGCGAATGAATACTGGCTTCAAGCGGAACGGGAAATTCGAAAAGATGAACCCCCTAAAGAACCTAAAAAAAATAGTAAATAAAAGAAGGTCGTTAAAATGCAAAACAAAAGCTCATTATCTTTATTAATTTTCTTCGCAATTCTATTCCTCGGCGCAATGCTAGCATACACCTTATATATCAGCTCTGAAGTCTACTTGAGCTACTTTGTTATTGGTGCTGCTATTCTCATTGCATACGTCGTTTCTGCTGCAATAAATGTTGCAAATCAATGGGACAGGGCCGTTGTTTTACGATTGGGCCAATTCCATGCCTTAAGGGGACCGGGATTATTTTTTATCATCCCAGTTATCGATACAATTCCTTTTTGGATCGACATCCGGGTCATCACAACGTCGTTCAAAGCGGAAAAAACTCTGACCAAAGATACGGTGCCAGTCGACGTCGATGCGGTTCTCTTTTGGAAAGTGATCGATCCTAAAAAGGCCGCACTGGAAGTAGCCGATTACAAAAGTGCCATCGGGTGGGCATCGCAAACAGCCCTACGCGATGTGATTGGCAAGACGATGCTTTCTGATATGCTTGAGGGACGAGGTAAAATTAGCAATGAACTGCAAATAATTATCGATGAACGAACAGAACCTTGGGGTGTCAATGTGATTTCGGTGGAAGTCAAGGATGTCCTGATTCCATCCGCTTTGGAAGATGCTATGTCAATGCAAGCTCAGGCTGAAAGAGAACGTCAAGCTCGGGTCATTCTTGGAGATTCAGAGAGACAAGTGGCAGAAAAATTTGGCGAGGCAGCTAAGACATATATCGACAATCCTGTTGCATTGCATTTAAGAGCGATGAATATGCTTTATGAGGGATTAAAAGAGAACTCTACGATTGTTATTGTCCCCAGTTCGGCCATCGAAACGATGCAATTGGGAGGACTCACCGGAATGACAGCATTGACTATGGGATTAGACAAAAAGAAGCCAAGCAAAACAAAAAAAGACGAGATAGAGAATGAGCTTAGGGAAAGTCAAGATGGGTAGATGAATTTGTCTTGATGATGGCAAGTAATGAAAGTTAGGGACTTCGGCACATAAAAACTCTAGTAACTTATAAGGTTTTATGATCAAAAAAAAAGATTATCCACCTGATACCGGCAATATCATTGAAAGCGTGTACGCTGGAGTCGAGCACCCCGCAAAAAAATCAAATTTGAAAAAAAAGATTCCTAAAATGATCAAAACAGTTGACGATATTCATGAAAGCCAAGCCAAGCAAAAAAAGACGAGATAGAGAATGAGCTTAGGAAAAGTCAAGATGGGTAGATGAATTTGTCATAGATGGAGAAGGACATGAACAAAGTAACAAATAACTGCGTTTCTCTCACAAAACTCTCGGCATGGCAGGCCCTGGAAACTCATTACCCCAAAGTCCGAGAGATGCATCTTCAGAAGCTTTTTGCGGATGATCCAAAGCGCGGGGAGCATATGACAGCAGAGGCAGTTGGCATCTATTTTGACTATTCAAAGCATCGCATCACCGACGAGACGCTTAAGCTTCTTCTGCAGTTGACGAAGGAATCAGGCCTGCAGGCTCGCATCGATGCCATGTTCCGGGGAGAAAAGATCAATGCCACGGAGAAACGGGCCGTTCTGCATGTGGCTTTGCGCGCCCCCAAAGGACAATCCATCGTTGTGGACGGTGAAGACGTCGTACCTCAGGTCCATGCCGTACTGGATAGGATGTCCGCCTTTTCCAACCGAATTCGCAATGGGGAGTGGAAGGGCCACACTGGAAAGCCAATCCGCAACATCATCAATATCGGCATCGGAGGATCTGATCTGGGACCGGTGATGGCGTATGAAGCATTACGGCATTACAGTCAGCGTAGCCTGACCTTTCGCTTCGTCTCTAATATCGATGGCACTGACTTCGTCGAGGCAACTCGCGACCTCGATGCTGACGAGACACTGTTCATCATCTCTTCGAAGACCTTTACCACTTTAGAGACGATGACCAACGCACACACTGCCCGTGAATGGGCCCTCAAGACTTTGAAGGATTCCGCTGCTGTTACAAGGCATTTCGTCGCTGTCTCGACAAATGCTGAAAAGGTAGCTGAGTTTGGTATCGACACTGCAAATATGTTTGAATTTTGGGATTGGGTCGGCGGCCGTTACTCAATGGATTCTGCGATTGGCCTTTCGACAATGATAGCCATAGGTCCAGACAATTTTGTCGAGATGCTCGATGGTTTCCACCAGATGGACGAGCATTTCCGTAGTACCCCTTTCGAAAATAACTTACCCGTACTTATGGGACTGCTTGCTATCTGGTACAACAACTTCTTCGCAGCCCAGACTGTTGCGGTTCTTCCGTATGAGCAGTACTTGAAACGCTTCTCAGCTTATCTACAGCAGTTGACGATGGAAAGCAATGGCAAGCACGTCACGCTTGATGGAATTAAGGTTACCTACCAGACCGGACCGATCTACTGGGGCGAACCAGGCACTAATGGCCAACATTCCTTCTACCAACTCATTCATCAGGGAACCAAGCTCGTTCCCTGTGACTTTATTGCATTCACACAGTCATTAAATCCAATTGGTCGCCACCACAATTTGCTTTTGGCCAACGTCTTTGCCCAAGCAGAGGCCCTGGCTTTTGGCAAAACACCTCAAGAGGTTAAAGCAGAAGGCACGTCGGAATGGCTTGTTCCGCACCGAACCTTCGAAGGCAATCGTCCATCCAGCATGATTCTATTGGAACGACTGACTCCAATGGCACTCGGAAAGTTAATCGCATTATACGAACACAACGTCTTCACTCAAGGCGCTATTTGGAATATTGACTCATTTGACCAGTGGGGAGTCGAGCTGGGAAAAGCGCTTGCCGAGCGCATCATCCCAGAACTTCAGAAAGGGGCGAAGAGCCAATTGAATCATGATAGCTCAACTAACAACCTGATCAGGCGCTATGTGAAATCAAAGGAGTTACTTTAAAGTTAATCGATCCATCCACCACTAAAACCCGCTTGGCGTAACTCTTTTATAATATATGGACATTTTTTAATCGTATCTCATATAAGACTGGGCAGAAATATAGCTGCTAAGCCAAGACCTACTGCTGCTATACTTGAAGGAAATCCGAGCTCAGTCTTGTCGGCAATCAAACCAGTTTGCAGGTTTATCTCATTGAGAAAGTACTTAAAGGTTTTAGCATAAATGAGCTCCAGCATTTCAGCATCAGTCCCTTGTGGATTTACGACCGTCAATTGTTGGGATTTGTTCCCACATTCCTAGGCCTTAAGTCGCATTTCCTTGAATTAGCAAATATCTTAGCCTCTTTGTGTTATAAAATTAACCAGCGAGACTATGATCCAATGTAAAAACAATAAACCGGCTCTCAAATGAAAAGTTAGTCCTATCGGTCGCTCAGCTACAAACGAGTGCATTTTTTTAATATTGTAACTTGCACATCCTAAGTGATTTAAATTTATATAAATTTATCTTAAGGTCTAGGAATGTAGGTTTGTTTGTGCTTTCATCCTATTTCCAATGTGATGCAAGTGGCTTCCTGTGGAGGCATATTAATCTCTATAAAAGCCCCATATTAATTACGAATAATTTGAATCCGCTCCTTACTTTTTAGCTTGAGCACATAAAGGCCAGCAATGCCCTTGTTGAGCCAGAAGCCAATTTGATGGTTCTGGGCCCATGGTACCAGCTGCATAGTTAGGAAAATCACTGGGAGGAGATTCAGCCCACATCTCAAGGATCGGCATGAATAATTGCCAGGATGCTTCCACCTGATCTTGTCTCATGAATAATGTTGGATCATTCTTCATCACATCCCATAACAAAGTTTCATAGGCCTCTGGACTTTTAGTATCGAAGGCCTTTTCGTAATTAAAAAGCATTTCAACGTTTTTAAGATGTATATCAGGCCCTGGATGTTTGGCTTGGAATCGCAATATAATCTCTTCCTTAGGTTGAATCGCAATGATTAGATTAGCAGGATGCCAGTCAAGAGTAGCTTCGGGAGGAAATAATTGATGGGGAACTGATTTGAAATGTATGGCTATTTCCGAGTAACTTTGTGTGAGTCGTTTTCCCGTTCGTAGATAGAAAGGCACATCTTGCCAGCGCCAATTATCGACTAACAGTTTCATTGCCACAAAAGTCTCTGTTTGCGAGTGAGAGGAAACACCTTTCTCTTCTCTGTATCCCGGTACTTTTTCCCCTTCAATCCATCCCGCATCATATTGCCCTCTCACAACATTGGCATGAACCATTGTGTGTGTAATCGGTCGAATTGCGCGAAGAACATCCACTTTCTTACTCCGAATTTCATTCGCATCGAATGATCCCATAGGCTCCATGGCTACTAAACAGAGCAATTGCATCAGATGATTTTGTACCATATCTCTTAAAGCGCCGGCTTGCTCATAGTAAACTCCTCTATGTTCAACACCAACTTCTTCGGCAACGGTAATGGTCACATAATTCACATAACGCCTATCCCAGATGGGCTCAAAAAAAGGATTTGCAAATCGGAAAGCCAAAATATTCTGAACTGTCTCCTTACCTAAATAGTGATCAATACGGAAAATTTGAGACTCATCAAAGCAATCTAAAAGAATTAGATTAAGTTTTTTGGCAGAATCTAGATCATGTCCAATAGGTTTTTCTACTACTAAACGTGAGCGTTGTTTATCTTGAGACATACCCGATTTTTTTAAGTAGAGTGGAATGACTTCAAAGAGTGGAGGAGGCGTTGCCATATAAAAAATATAATTAGACTTACTTTCCCATGCGTCTTCAAAATCTTTGCATCTAAGTTTTAAAAATTTATAAGTTTTTAATTGTTTGAAGTCTCCTTGTAAATAATGAATATGCTTAGAAAAGTTATTCCAGTTCTCAAGATTGACTTTATTATTTGAAAACTTGACTACTCCTTTATGCAGATGATTACGCAGGGAGTTATCATCCAAAGCTATGATATCTAGGATAATAATTTCAAAATGTTGGAAACCTTCACGATCTTGCTTAAGATCGAATAATGAGGGTATTAACTTTCGCCATGTTAAGTCTCCACCGCCAAAAATAACAAAAAGTATGGGTTCCAATTGACTACTCATTTTGCTCCCATTGAGTGTGAAATGTACCTTTAGAATCGATTCGCTCGTATGAATGGGAGCCAAAAAAATCTCTTTGCGCCTGAATTAGATTTGCCGGCAGCCAGACACAACGATAGCTATCAAGATATCCTAATACAGTCATAAAACCGGAAACAGGAACGCCTATTTCTGCAGCTGAGCAAACAATACTGCGTAAATCACTTTCGCGATCGGTGATCATTTTTGCTATTGTTGGATTAAGAATTAGATTGGCTAAATTTGAATCGGCACGATAGGCTTCTCTAAATACCTCAAGCAGTGCAGATCGAATAATGCATCCACCTCGCCAAATTCGTGCAATTGTTTCAAGTTTGAAATGATATTCAAACTTTTCTGAAGCAACGGTTAATAATGCCATACCTTGTGCATACGTGATAATCATTCCTATATAAAGTGCATTTTTCATTTCCGGGAGGAGATTCTTTTTATCACCACTAAATTTGCTAATTGCTCGAGGCAAGACCTTTTCTGCAGCAACACGCTGTTGTTCAAGCACGGATAGTTCACGCATAGCTACTGCCAAATCGATTGTGGGAGTAGGTACTTGTAATTCCATAGCACTTTGAGAAGTCCACATGCCTGTGCCCTTTTGACGCGCTACATCCAATATTTCATCAATAAGCCGTTTGCCTGTTGCCGCATCCTGTTTATCAAAAATTTGACTTGTAATTTCTATCAAGTAACCATTTAGCTCACTTTTATTCCAATCATTAAAAATATCATGAATTTGATCATCATTCATGCCTAAACCGCGTTTCATCATATCGTATGTTTCGCTGATGAGCTGCATGATGCCATATTCAATGCCATTGTGAACCATTTTAACAAAATGTCCTGCTGAACCATCACCCAAATAAGCGACACATGGATCCCCGTTTATATTAGCAGAAATGGCCTCTAAAATAGGCCGCACTCTCTCATAGGCATCTTTAGGTCCACCCGGCATGATGCTTGGACCATTACGAGCTCCCTCCTCACCTCCTGAAACTCCTACACCAAGAAATCGGATTCCCCCTTTTGCTAAGTTTTGCGCACGTAAATTGGTATCCGTATAATGGGAATTTCCCGCATCAATAATCAGATCTCCTTTCTTCAATAGTGGAACTAATTCATTAATCACAGCATCTACAGGTGCTCCTGCTGGCACTAACAACATAATAGCTCTTGGCACACGCAACAGATTTATAAACTCATTAATATCTTCTGCACCTTGAATTTTTTGTTTTTTCGATTCTTTCAGTAAAGCGGCCACTTTGCTCTTATCTCGGTCATATCCAGCTACAGAAAAGCCATGATCAGCCATATTTAATAATAAATTGCGGCCCATGACCCCTAGACCCACCATGCCTATTTCGTAACTCATGTTCTTACTTTTTTTTGTGGTAGCCATAGATACCCTCTTTCCAAACATTGATCTAAAGTCACATATGCCATAAACGATAGATGTATACAAGATCGGGTAAAGGCATCATGGCAATTATTCATGCCGATCATTGAGGTGTGGTCTAAATCTCCCAGTGATTTTCCTAACTATGCAGCCGGTATTATAGGTTCGGAACTATCAAATTGACTCTTGGCTCAACAAGGGCATTGCTGGCCTATCAACAACACTTAAGAAATGTTAAAATTTAAACAATATCACTCTCAGATAATTTCTGTAGCAATAAATGAAAATAAACTATTCCAGCATAGGGATGCCATTTTTTTTCTATTTCCTTAATTTTATTGTAATCCGGTTTTTTATGAAGATTGAAAATCCTTTTAATGTTTTTTTGGACCGCTACATCGTCACCAGGTAGAATATCTGTTCTCCCTAATCCTCTTAGTAAAACGTATTCTGCAGACCATCTTCCAATACCCTTAAAGTGAGTTAATAATTTTATAACATCTTCATTGGGTGTATTTTCAATATTTATAAATATTTTTTTGTTATTGCAAATTTCTGTAGCTATTGCAATAAATGTATCGCTTTTATGATGGCTAAATCCTAACTTCATCAGGTCTTCATATTTACATTTTATTACTTCACTTGGCTCCGGAAATGCATAATAAACCTGATCATTTTCTTTAAACTGCATCCCATATTGTTGTGCAAAATTGTTTTGTATACTGAGTCCTGCTTCCAAAGAGAGTTGCTGGCATGAAATTGC
The DNA here is from genome assembly GCA_041691035.1 of Chlamydiota bacterium. GTDB lineage: Bacteria > Chlamydiota > Chlamydiia > Chlamydiales > Parachlamydiaceae > JBEPVL01. The sequence continues at coordinate 39,775 of JBEPVL010000004.1, read as the reverse complement.
ATTTGACAAGGCTTCAAAAATGCTTGAAAAACGTGGAGGCTTAACTCCTAAGAATTTGAGAACAAGTGGATGTAAAAATTTATCATCCTTTATCAAATCATAAAACCAATTTAGATTTATCTGAAGTCCTAACATGTGATTTAATAAAGTTGATAATTTAGTTTTAAGCTTTGGGATAGCGTATTCAAAGTTTGCCGTCACATGAATTTGCGACTCTATTGCATTTTGTTCAACCTGAACTTTAACTGGAATATTTTCTATCGTAAATACTCTTATGTATTGAGTTCCATTCCAATAATCTATAATATTTCTATCTCTTCTTCTTAATGCCCAGACCGTCAAATCAAGTCTAAATGGAGCAATAGCCGGTAAGGAAAAAGTTAAAACTTTATTTTTCATATATAAGCTGTTCTTTTTTAACGTGTAAAAAAGATGTAAGCTCATGGAGCTTAACACTTTTTTTACTTAAAATATGAAATACTTTCCATTTGTGTACAGTCAGAGCATCTGCAATAAGAGATCGATGACAGCGCCAAGGCACTGCCTCTGCACACATGATGGCAGACTTATATTCTTTCCCCAGCGTTTCCAATTCTTCAAGTCCCTCCTTAAAAAGAGATGTTTGCATATAGTCTGCAAAACCACGAAAAGAAAGATTTCGCCATCCAATATTGACAGAATCCTTAATCGTATGCCTCAATCCTCCTAATTTTGTAAGATGCTGATAACGAATGCCTGAATCTTTTAAAACAGAATTCAAGATCTCTTCATTATATTGAGGATTGAATCTAGATTTGGGGATTGTTCTAACATCTATAAGCATCTCTATCTCGTAACTTTTTAACAGATCAATAAAATCTTCTATTGGTCTAGTCGAGTGACCAATTGTATAAATGATTTTTTGTTTCATTGATTCTCCTCTCGACTATTTTATGCTATCTGTTAAACATGAATTGCTACTCTTTTACGATTGGTGAAGAGGAAAAAGACTCAATGAATTTGATTAATCACAGACTCGTTAGCTTTTTGATTCACGTTCTTTCATTTTTGCTAGCGTCTTTTTAAGATAGCGATTATATCCTTCTATACTCATCCAGCCTTTTGGACAATCAACAGGCTTTAATTCATGGCCATCAAAAAGCAAAAATTGATGAGAGACACTTGTTTTGCGTCGAACTCGTACCTTATACTGGTTTCTTACTTTTTCTCTTACACGGCCTACACGTCCATCAGGAATTTTAACACATCCACCTATGACAATTGATTTTGACATAAACTTCTCATTCTCTTGGTTATCGTGAGGTGTGATATTCCGCAACTTTTTTCGTCATGATTTCATCTGATACGCGTATCTGATTAGTGTCAATATTTTTTTTGTAAACTTCTTGAAAAATTGAAAAATTCAGGAATAACACTGAAACGAAAATCAAAAAAATGATACAAGCATTCTTATCTTAAAAAGGAATAGAGCCCATGTCTTTCGATCTCGAGAAAAATGAGAAGCTTTCGCCTTTATGGCGAATCATTACGGTTGTCGTCATGATTGTGGGCTTTAGTATTTTAGGATTAGTCACTCGCATTGCTTATGATAATACTCCTCCTATTCCCAAACAAGTGATCGGTTCTACGGGACAAGTGCTCTTCACGGGAGAACAAATTACTCGTGGACAGGGCGTTTTTTTGAAAAATAACTTAATGGAACATGGAACTCTTTGGGGACATGGAGCCTATCTTGGTCCAGATTATAGCGCCTCTCATCTTCATGAGCAGGCATTGACCATGCAAAAACTTCTGGCTCATAAAATTTATGGAAAACCATTTGAACAGCTAACCGAATTCGAACAGGGATCCATTTTGCACGAAGTTCCTCAAATTCTAAAACAAAATAGGTATGATTCTAGTACGGGCACTTTGACTTTTACGGAAGAAGAAGTCAAGGCTTATGAGCATAGTCTTGAAGTCTGGAGAGATTATTTTACATTAGGTCAGGCACCTGGATTGCCTAAAAATTATATCTCGAATGCTGAGGACCAAAATGCATTAACCTCTTTCTTCGCATGGGCAGCTTGGGCTGCTGTGACTAACCGTCCCGGAGAAGAATTTACCTACACCAACAACTTTCCCTACGATCCTCTAGCTGGCAATTATCCAAGCGCTGATGCCTATTTATGGAGTGCTATGAGCTTGATTTTTATCATAGGGATAACAGGCCTTGTCCTTTTTATTGTCAGTAAATTTGGTTTAGGTTGGGGTGAAAGTGTAAAAAATAGACATATCTGTGAAACCCGTTTGATCTTACCGCCTCTTACATCAAGCCAAAAGGCTATGGGGAAGTATTTTGTCATCGTCGCGCTTTTGTTTCTTTTTCAAAGCTTAGCAGGTGGAGCTTTAGCCCATTATCGCGTCGAATCAACTTTTTATGGTCTGCCTATCCTTGACTATTTACCTTATAATCTTCTTCGAACATGGCATCTTCAATTGTCCATCTTTTGGATTGCTACAGCCTGGATTGCAGGTGGGCTATTTATCGCTCCTTTGATGAGTGAAAGTGAGCCACGCTATCAGAAGCTAGGGGTTAATCTTCTTTTTGGAGCGCTCTTGTTTGTGATGCTTGGAAGTATGACCGGAGAATATTTGAGCAGTAGAAACTTTTTTCAAGGTGAATGGTGGTTTTGGATCGGCAACCAAGGATCCGAATATTTAGATTTAGGACGTTTTTGGCAATACTTACTCATTGCAGGATTCATCTTCTGGCTTTTTCTTCTTTATCGAGCGCTAAAACCTGCTTTTCAAATGCCTGGTAGAAGAGAACTTTGCATTCTATTTTTTTTGACAGCTTCTACTATTCCTATCTTCTATATTCCAGCTGTTTTCTATCACCATGACACTCATTTTACTCTGATTGAAAATTGGCGCTTTTGGATTATCCATCTTTGGGTAGAGGGGTTCTTTGAAGTCTTCTCTACAGTTCTTGTGGCCATTTTTGCTGTACAAATGGGAATTATTAGAACAATTACAGCACTGCGTGTGATTTATTTGAATGCCATCCTCTACTTATTAGGAGGAGTCGTAGGCACAGGACATCATTGGTATTTTACAGGGCAAACCAACGTTAACATGGCTTTGGCAGCTTGTTTTTCCGCCATGGAAGTTGTTCCATTGACTCTTTTAACAATGGAAGCGCGAGATTTTATCCGAATCTCACAAACAAAATGTGCCAAATGCAGGCATTACCTGGCAGAAAAACAGCAATGGACAATTTATTTTTTTATAGCTGTCGGCATATGGAATTTTGTTGGAGCGGGGATATTTGGATTTCTGATTAATTTGCCCATTATATCCTACTTTGAAGTTGGAACGAATCTCACAGCTAATCATGCGCATGCTGCCATGTTCGGCGTATTTGGCATGCTCGCTCTAGGGACTGTGATGTTTTGTATGCGTGCTATGCAAAATGAAGCTTTATGGAATCGTACCAAAACTCTTATCAAAGTCAGTTTCTTTGGACTAAACATTGGAATGAGTCTCATGGTAATTGTCGATCTCTTCCCAGCTGGAGTCCTCCAACTGTGGGATGCGATGGAGAATGGGTACTGGCATGCAAGAGAGCTAGAATACTTAATGTCCGGTACCTTTCATTTGCTGGAGCAGCTTCGCATTATTGGGGATACAATATTTATTGTAGTTGGAGTAATTCCTATTGTAACCGCGATTTTGATCACATTTTTTTCACGGGGTTTTTCATCAAATACATTAGTTGAGAAACCAATTTATGATTAGGAATTCCAGAAAATGCAACTTGACTTCTGTCAAATGTTCTTTATGGTGAGGGCGTGTATTTTAAAACCCAAAGACAAAGAAATTTAGAGGATTTTTGAAACGATGAGGCTACTGAAAAATCCTGTACTTTGCATGCTATTCTTTGCAGGCTTAATAATTCTCCTCATCTTGGCTATGCAGCCATTATCGATTCTGCACTTCGGCAGCAATATTGTGATGTTGTTTCCGAAAGGAAATATCGCCATCGAACAGCGAAATCTTCTTTTCATCATCCAAGCCCTCATGTTGCTTGTAATTATCCCCGTGTACATTCTTACGTTTATTTTCTCCTGGAAATATAGTGCGACGAACCCCAAAGGAAAGTATGATCCCGATTTGGTTGACAATGTGGTTGCTGAATACATCTGGTGGGGACTTCCTTGCATTATGGTCCTGATTGTTGCCATATTATCATACATCAAAACTTATGAATTGGATCCTTACAAACCCATTGAATCTAACAATAAGCCTATGACGATTCAAGTTGTAGCTCTACAGTGGAAATGGCTATTTATTTATCCAGAAGAAAAGATTGCCAGCGTGAATTTTGTACAGTTTCCTAAACAAACTCCCATCCACTTTGAAATTACTGCTGATGCCCCCATGAATTCATTTTGGATTCCAAGCTTAGGCGGACAAATTTATGCCATGCCTAAAATGAAAACAGAATTACATTTAATCGCAGATGAATCCGGCGACTTTAGAGGCTCTTCGGCTAATATAAGCGGAGAGGGCTTTGCAGGTATGCATTTTATCACTAGGGCCTCGTCAGAAGAAGATTATCATCAATGGGTGCAATCTGCAAAACAATCATCAAAAGCTCTCAACCTAGAAGAATATAATAAGTTAGCCGCTCCAAGTAAAAATAATCCTGAAGAAATCTATCAGCTAAAAGATGAAACTTTATTTAATCAGATCATTATGAAATATATGTATCCAAAATCAAAATGAGTTGCCCATGTTTGGTAGATTAACCTTAGATGCTTTTAAACACGAATCCAGTCAAAATGGTGCTGTATTCGGAATGTTAATAATCGGTATCTCACTTATTATTCTCATTACCTATCTTAAACGTTGGAAATATCTTTGGAATGAGTGGTTTACCACTGTTGACCCGAAAAGAATTGGCATCATGTATATTATTGTCGTTCTCATTATGTTTGGAAAAGGTTTTGCAGATGCTGTCATGATGCGCCTCCAACAAGTTCTCTCAGTAGGTGATGCTCAGGGATTCATTTCTTCCAGCCACTTTCAAGAAATCTTTTCTTCCCATGGTACAACAATGATTTTCTTTGTCGCCATGGGCGCTGTCTTTGGCCTTATAAATCTTATTGTTCCCTTACAAATTGGTGCAAGAGATGTTGCCTTTCCATTTTTAAACGCTCTCAGTTTCTGGCTTTTTGCCGCTGGCGCCACATTAACACTTCTGTCACTCGTCATGGGCAAATTTAGTGCAGCAGGATGGCTTGCGTACCCCCCTCTTTCCGGCATAGAGTATAGCCCTGATGAGGGAGTCGATTATTGGATATGGGCGGTGCAGATTGCAGGAATAGGAAGTACTTTAGGTGGCATTAACTTCCTGGTTACCATTATGAAAATGCGTTGTCCGGGTATGACTCTCATGAAAATGCCTATTTTTGTTTGGAGCGCCTTCTGCACAATGGCTCTCGTTGTTTTGGCTTTTCCGGTTCTGACGGCAACGCTTGTGATGCTTACTTTAGATCGTTACCTCGACATGCATTTTTTCACCGCTGATGGTGGGGGGAACCCTATGATGTACGTCAATCTCATCTGGGCATGGGGACATCCTGAGGTCTACATTATTATGCTGCCAGCCTTTGGTGTCTTTTCTGAAGTAGTGCCAACCTTCTCGGAAAAGCGTTTGTTCGGCTATGCTTCCATGGTCTGGGCTCTTATCATGATTACAGTCCTCTCCTACCTTGTTTGGTTGCATCACTTCTTTACGATGGGTGCAAGTCCTAAAGTAAACATTTTTTTCGGGATCATGACAATGTTAATTGCGATTCCCACAGGTGTCAAAATATTTAACTGGTTGTTTACGAAGTTTCGAGGACGCGTTCACTTTTCCTCACCTATGTTGTGGTTTTTTGCTTTTGTACTCAATTTTACTGTTGCAGGAATGACGGGAGTCTTGCTTTCCGCGCCACCTGTCGACTACCAAGTACATAACAGTTTATTTTTGATCGCCCACTTCCATGGTATGGCGATTGGAGGTGTGCTTTTCGGATTTTTTGCCGGATTTACGTACTGGTTTCCTAAATTCACAGGATTTGTATTGGATGAACGGCTGAATAAATATGCTTTTTGGTGTTGGTTTCTCGGATTTTTGCTCGCGTTCATGCCACTCTACATGCTCGGCTTTATGGGAGCCACAAGACGATTAGACCATTATGAAGCATCTACCGGATGGCATCCCTTATTCGTAATAGCAGGAATAGGCGCTTTCATCATACTATGCGGTGCACTTATTCAGTTTTTTGGTTTATTTTGGAGCATTAAAGTTCGCAAGAAGAATTGGGACCACACCGGTGGAGATCCCTGGAATGCTAGAACGCTGGAATGGTCCATTCCGTCTCCTCCTCCCATCTATAATTTTGCAATTATACCCACGGTTAATCAAATCGATCCCTTATGGGCTATCAAACGAGGCCAAGCTCCTCAACCCGAAAAAAGTTACGAAGACATTCATTTGCCTATAAACACTCCAATAGGACTTTATATTGGGATCTTCAGCGTGATCTTCGGCTTTGCAATGACCTGGCATATTTTTTGGCTGGCTATAGTGAGTTTTGTTGCCATCAGTGCATGCTTGATCATTCGACTTTCTGGGAAGGATGAATATGAAATCATTACTGCAGCTCAAGTGAAGGAAATGGAAGCTGCTCACCTAAGGAGTGTGAAACTGCATGAATAAATCTTTAACGATTCACCATCAAGACACTCTCGAGCATAATCCGGATACTTGCGCTCCAGATCCGCACCAAGATACATTTTCTAAAACCACTTTAGGTTTTTGGATCTATCTGATGACCGACTGTCTTTTGTTTGCCACTCTCTTTATTACCTATGCAGTTCTTCGTAGTCAAACCTTTAGTGGTCCCTCGTCACGCGAACTCTTTAGCCTCTCAACATCTTTTGCCGAAACAATGATTTTATTATTCAGTAGCGTAGCTTGCGGCTTTGGCCTTTTGTCTTCTCTACGCAATGAGAAAAATAAAGTCATCGCTTGGTTAGCTGTCGCATTTTTATTGGGAGCTTCCTTTATAGCTATAGAGCTGTCTGAATTTACGCATCTGGTTCAAGAAGGAAACAGTTGGAAAAGAAGCGCTTTCTTATCTTCTTTTTTTACTCTCGTTGGTATGCATGGACTTCACGTTTCTGTCGGATTGGTATGGATGATTGTGATAATGGCACAAGTTTTTTGGCTTGGAGTAACTGCTCTTACCTTTCGCAGGCTCGTCGCTTTTAGTTTATTTTGGCATTTCTTAGATTTGGTATGGATTTTCATCTTTACATTCGTCTACCTATTGGGAGTAATTTAAATGAATCAAGATCTTACTTTGAAAGAAATCCAAAAAGAATGGCATGGAACTTTGAAGTCTTACATGATTGGGTTTCTAGGATCCATCTTATTGACAGGTATTTCCTTTTTTCTAGTCCTTACAAGACTTTTTTCTGATCAAAACTTAATTTACGCCGTTGTAGCCCTCGCACTTATACAAGGGATAGGTCAATTAATATTTTTCTTGCACATGGGACAAGAAGCTAAACCACGCTGGGAAACGCTTGTATTTTGTTTCATGGTCGTAGTTCTGCTCATCATTGCTATTGGATCTCTATGGATTATGAATGACTTGAATGAACGCATGATGCCAGACATGAACAAAGAAATGTCTCGTGATTAATTACTATCTATTGATGAAACCGAAAATTATTCTAGGGAATCTCATCACAGTTGCTGCAGGATTTTTGCTGGCTTCAAAAGGTCAGGTAGATTTCTGGTTATTTTTTATGACCATAATAGGTCTCGCATTTATCATAGCCTCTTCCTGCGTTTTTAATAATTATATCAATCGTCAAATTGATAAAAAAATGGAACGCACCAAAAATCGCGCACTTGTCGTTGGATTAATCTCAGGACGTAATGCAATTGTTTTTGCCACTTTTCTCGGCATCATTGGCAGCTTAATTTTACTTTTATATACTAATCTTTTGACAGTAATAATTGCTTTTGTTGGTTTCTTTGTTTATGTCGTCCTGTACAGCTTCTGGAAATGCCGTACAATTTATGGAACAGCAATAGGAAGTATTTCTGGAGCTGTCCCACCAGTTATCGGATATTGTGCTGTGAGCAACCAATTTGATTTGGGCGCCTTTATTCTTTTTTTAATAATGGTGTTTTGGCAAATGCCCCATTTTTTTTCAATTGCTATGTATCACTTTGATGATTATGTGGCGGCAAAAATGCCAGTATTACCTGTTCAAAAAGGAATGTTGAGAACAAAAATCCATATGCTGTTTTACATCATTGGCTTTATATTAGCATCACTGATGTTAACTATCTTTGATTACACAGGATATGTCTATCTAATCGTAACAATGAGTATTGGTGTGGCATGGCTAGGATTGTGCATGAAAGGATTTAAAAGCGATAATGACCAACTTTGGGGACGTAACATGTTTCACATGTCACTTTTGGTCATCATCGCTATCTGTTTTATAATCCCTTTAGACATTGCTTAAGTCATACATAATCAAAATTTCCTACTAGTAATAAAAAATCTGAAATTCAATCATCTAAAAAGTAGGAGTATACTTAACACAATTTTCGCAGGTTAGTTTGCGATTATCGCCTTGCTCATAATGAGAATCATTGATCAATACCTTGAATTCACATGAATCAAATGGTTGTTCGGTTTCCCACACCCATTCATCAGAATTTGTGTTATGCATCATTATCCCCTTATCCCAACTAAGGTTAGCACCCTTTCCTCGAATGAAAAGGTTATTATTGAATCCAACATCACAATGAATCACGACGCGTGAAAGCTTGGATTTTGTTTTCTTGTTGTCATCAAGTAAAATAGATGCATTTTTTGTAGCTGCCATATCACTCTCCTTTTTTTAGTTTTTTAATTATAAGATGAATCCATCTGGTATATGAGTACCTCGAGGAACAATGATGATCCCATCTCGAATACATACTTTGTCGCTAGTGTAATTCATCAATTTCTCTTTGTTTACCAAATGCACGTTTTTTCCTATGCGCACGTTTTTATCAATGATAGCATGATCGATGACGCAGTTTTCTCCGATTATAGGAGAATTCGAAATACTTTCTGAGTGAGTAGGAGAAACATGGAACTCATTGCCTATAATATAGCTATTCCTAATGATAGAGCCTTGCTTAATGATCGACCGTAATCCAATGATACTTTTTGTGACTTCAGCGGCTTCCACAATAGACCCATCACAGATAATAGAATTCATGACGGCAGAATTAATGATTTTCGGAGCTGTTAAATAATGTTGTCTGAAAAAAATATGTTTGTTTTCTTCATGACAATTGAATTCGGGATTCAATGCGGTTAATGCAATATTGGCTTTAAAAAACGATTCGATCGTTCCAATATCTTCCCAATAACCATCATGGATATATGCAGCGACATTTCCTTGACTTACTTTAGTTGGAATAAGATGTTTGCCGAAATCTTCTCGAGAATCTCTCTTCAATAAATCTATTAATGCTTGTCGTTTGAATATATAGATTCCCATTGAACCCAAAAATTGTCGTTTGTCGTCGAGAGCTTTTCCTACTATTTGCTCAAGAGTTGATATTGGAACACGCAAACGATCTAAATGTTCCTGTTCTTGAGGTTTCTCATAAAACTCATTAATGAATGAATTTTCATCTATTTTCATGATTCCCATACGCTTAGCATCGGCCTCATTCACTGGCAATGCTGCAACGACGAGGTCTGCATTAGTTTCCTTCGCAAAGTGAATCATGTGCTGGAAATTAATGTTATATATTTGATCGCCAGACAGAATAAGAAAATATTCCGATGGGAGTTCCATGAAATAATTTATATTTTGTCTAACAGCGCATGCCGTGCCTTGGAACCATGATTTCTCTCCATGTTTTTGTTCTGCTGATATAAGTTCAATAGCGGTTGAAGGGAATGAACCTGGATGAAAAGTGTTAAAAATGTGCTGGTTAAGAGAAGAAGAAAGATATTGTGAAATAATGAAAATTTTAGAGCAGCCAGAATGTATGGCATTAGAGATAGGAATGTCAATCAAACGGTATTTGCCACCAAAACAAACAGCAGGCTTACAACGGGTATTTGTAAGCGGATCGAGCCGTGTACCATTTCCCCCTGCAAGAATAATTGTCGTGACATGACGCATGTCTACTGAAATCTTATCAGATTTCATCTTTAAAGTACTGGTGGTCATTATTTTACGTCACTTATTTCCGAGGATTATCTTTTAAATAACTCGGTTATTTGTAGATATTTCCTGGCACCAGCCAGGTACCAGGCTGAATAATTTCAGTCTATAATTCTGTTGTATCAAGAATAATTTTAATGTTAAAGAAAATTTTTTCCTGAAATAGCCTTGGACTAGCACCCATCTGTTTTCCTGATTGGAAGATAATTTCTTCTCACAAATAAATGAGAGTTAAAGATAAAAAGTGGATTGACAATTCTATTGATTTGGTACAATATTATGGATATATCAGAATAAGTCAGAGGTTTTGGTCCATGTCGGACAACATAAAGATAAAGCAGGCTATAGAGGCATTCCGCAAAGTCGGCGGCATTCTTACGATGTCGGAAGTTTTGCGCCTAGGCATTCATCGCCGTCAGCTTTATTTCTTGCGTGATTCTGGCCAGTTAGAAGTCCTAAGCCGAGGATTGTATCGACTAGTCGAAATGCCTGAACCGTCATTGCCCGACTTCATACCTGTAGCCAAAAAAATCCCTCAAGGCGTTATTTGCTTAATTTCCGCTTTAGCATTTCATGAGATTACAACACAGATCCCTCATTTCGTTTACGTCGCACTGCCTAACGATGCGCATAAGCCAGCGATTTCATATCCGCCTATGCGATATTTTTGGTACACAGAAACATTGCTTAAAACGGGTATTGAAGAACACTCAATGGATGGATGTCTCATTAAGATATTTGACATTGAAAAGACTCTCGTCGACTGTGTTAAATTTCGAAATAAGATCGGCATGGATGTGGTTTTAGAAGCCCTGAAAATGTACTGGCAGCGAAGAGGGACAAATATTGATAAGTTATTTGAATATGCCAAGCTTTTTCGTGTTGAACGAACCCTAAAACCTATCATGGAGACTATTGTCAGTGGTTAATACAAATGACAAGCCAAAAAAGAATCTTGGAGAATCTATTCGGCAACGATTAAAAAACCTCTCTGAAGATAGAGAACGCCCATTTGATGAGATTCTACGCTATTATCCTAGAAACGGCGATTGGGGCGAGCAAAAAAGTACAAGATTTTGAGTCAGAATCACTTGTGATGGAGGACGATCGCTCCCAAAATTAGCGGTTCGCCGACATCGAACAATGCGAACTTGATGCTCGACGAGCCGCCATTGATAGAAAATACGTGGATTAGCCGGCTTCATGGATAACCCTTCATCATTCAGCAATTAGAAGGGGACCATTCTCTCACACTTTGATACACGATATTCTGACTATTAAGAATTTAAATGATCTTTTTCCTTATCGTGGGATACTTGAGACCAGTGCGTTATGAGATCACCATCAATTGTTGCAATCGCCATGATATTTAGCAGACGTTTTTCTCCATTTTGTAAAGTTAGGTTCATGTCATATTGAATAGTGGCTTTATTACCCGAAATCAAACAATCTTGAAGGTGAGAGAACTCAACATGTGAATATTTTTTTTGCACTTCTTGAATGCGTTTTAAAAAATCTTGGATGTTTTTTCCGATCAGCTTTCCATTGCTTGAATTCTGAAAATCATGAGAAAGAATATTTTCAAAATTAGCTGCATTAGGTGACTGTTTTTGCTTACAGCAATTTTTAAATTGATCTAAAAAATGATTTAACACTTGTAAGGCTTTTTGCTTTTCAAGCGCTTGTGTTTTTGTTGCTACCATAAATTTCTCCTTGCTAGGTTTTGTTCTTAAAATTAACGAATTTTGGTGATGAATCGAATAGACAATCTATTCTGACTTGAACACTCATCAACCCAACCATGTCACTTAAAATAATTATTAGCAATTTAATCCGGTGAATGACTGCCGTTGGGAGATTGCGGATTAAATTTTAAATTGGATCCCAGATATCCTCCCTAGGTTATTTTAATTCTTCTCGGTAGGCATGTATCATTTGCCGTATAGTTTTTGCTTCGGCCCTTGCTTCCTTTGACCGCATCCCGTGTTTCCAAGAAGCCATTTTCTGAATTAACCTTCCCTCTGGAGTTTTCGAGCCAGTACTTTTGCCTCCATGCAAATGACAGCGACCATTTTTCATTGCAATGCGCCTGCAAGATTGATGCTCATTTGTCCTTGCTTTTGCCCCGCAGATACTCGAATCATGGGGTACCTCGCTCGTTTTTTTCATTCCCCCTCCCCTCCATTAGGATATCATATTCCCAACAATAGCTTTACCTCCATCATTCACATTTACATGTTGTACAACGACCTTTTGCTCGCCTTTGCGACGATAGCGTGCTAATGCTTCTGTAGTCTCGTTGTGAAGGCGAAGCAGCTTTATGGCGCATTTCATATTAAATTCGATCTGGCACATCATATCAGATTTTTCTACTCGGGATAGATATTGCATTCCTTGAGCATATAGAGCCGTACATTGCGCGCAAAGTTTGGCTTCCAAGGAATCTTTAGGCTCACAATCAGATAGAGACTGGTAGACAACATTTGTATTATGCTCCTTTCCATTGGCCATTGGCATTGCAAAGATAGCTCTATCGATGATGTCTTTTGCTAGATCTTGGTCATCAGTGCCAGTTATTCGTGTTAGAGCACATTGTAGCGCTTCCGCAGGTGACTGGCACCATTGCTCTTTTGGATTCAAAATAATAGAAGCTCTTGGCTTTTCCTGGCCTCCTTCAAGAACAAACTGAATCGGACACTTTCCAAATTTCTTTGAGGAAGAGTTCTGTTCAATTTGATAGCCCTTAAATCCCGGGCGAGACATATCAGCTTTCTCTGGAATGGTTGGTGTATTGTTCATTATATTTCCTTTGTTTGTTGACTTCAGTTTTTTACTGTATTGAGGCCTGCTTCAACCCAACGTCGAAGATCAAGGCCAAGCTTAATTGCATCTCCAGGTCCTTTACCTTCTGGTACCGGCCAAAAAAGTAACTGGGGATAGATAGATCGCCAGAATGCGTTGCCTTTCATTCCCCCTTCATCAAAGTCGAGGGCAAGAAGAATACGCGATGAACGTTGGAGTTGATGATGCAATTCTAAATCAGGCTTCTTTTGAGCTCCTCCAAGAGCTACCACACAGCAAATTCCGTCTATCGCTTTAAATGTCAGCATAGCATCTAACTCCGACTCCATAATGAGAACAGGTTTTGATAGGTCGCCATAAACTGCCGGAGCTTCCATGCTGCCGGAGACCACGACATATTTTTGGAATTTCTTATCTTGCTGTGTGAGGGGATCAGGTCTGCGAATTTTAATTTTTATCACATTGCTCTCTGAAATGGTAGGAATGACGATTCCTTGCGGCAACCATAATTTCGAGATAAGGCCGCTAGCATTAGGTTTTTCAGACAAGCCCCATGAAGAGCGATCGCGCCAAAAAGTTTCAGGGCAATAGCCGAGTTTCCAATGTCGAATAGATTCTTCATCAAAACCTCGTCCCTTGAGGGATGCGATAACTGTTGGATACTTCCAGATCAATTCATGACACCACTCCACAAACACCGATGCCTTGGACAACCAAATGCCGTTTGGGACGATAGCTTTTTTGAATGTCTTTTGTGGTCTGGCTAGGTCGGTCACCCATTCTCTTGGAGAAAGGGTCATCTGTACCTTCAATCTGGAGCAAGCCTCCGCATAGTTTAGTCCAAGAAGGTCGCGGCAAAATTGAATGCTGTCTCCTTTGATTCCACATTGACGACACCAGTAGTGGCCCATACAATTTTTAGCTTTTTGATTTGGCCATACATGAAAACGATCGGACTTTTTTCCTTTGCCACCATCGCCGCACTTGGGACAGGCGCAAATGTACTCTCCTCCATTAGTTTGTGCTACCTTAATGGGTGAAAGTCCTGCCTCTTTTGCTAAATCCATTAAATCCATAATTCCTTCATTATTTTTCTATAGGCATTTTTGCACGGGAACTTCGGGAACCTGGGAACAGGTTTAGGAGTGTTCTTAATATCAATGAGTTAGCATTACAATTTGTGTCCCAGATTAGAGTTTGCTCATGGGGAACCAGGGAACAAATGCCCATAAAACTCAATAATGTTCCCACGTTCCCGCTGTTCCCAACAATAATTACCATCTTAATCTTCATCACCCAACACACAATTGGTAAACATGTAGACCCATTTCGCTCCCATTTGAGGGAGTCTTTTTTTGATTGTCATCCGATCTTTTCCACGAATCAGCCAACCCTCTTCAATGCAAACGGATTCGACGAGTCGCTTGTCAAAACCTGAGCAGAATTCCATGCTAAATACTTCAGGAAGAACATAATAAGTAGTCTCATCCATTTCGCTTTCGCGAAAACCGGCTCTATTGGTTATCTTCTGATAAGGCACCTGATGGGAGGATGAATCCTCCGAATGGGTTTTAAAAGCGGCAATGTCGGCAAATCGACTCTCTCCATTCAACTCAAAAAACCGACGAATATGTGTTTTAATTTGTTCCCTTTCAAGCAACCCGATACTTCCTCTTGTGAACAACCAAGCCTCAAAGCAGGATTTCACTCCTTGAAAGGCTTCTCCTTTTTGCCAGCCGGTAATTCCCATCTCCGTTGCTACTTCACCTGCAGCAGCAATGATGGCGAAACGGTTCAATACTCGAGCTACCTGACCGGAAGCTTTCGGAGGAAAACAATCTCGTTCAAACTGCTGCATTTTCTCTTTGGTCAATTTCAGGTACTCGCTTTTATTGGCTATCAACTGTTCGATGAAATGAATGGCTGCAGTGCCATAAAATTTTGTGGTTAACTCATTCAAGGCATTGGCAAAGGCATCACCTGTCGGATAATGATGCAAGTTTTCAAATGCTCCATATTTGCCCGTATCGGCTGGAATATCCAGTATGCGCACCTCTTGCCCCGCTCGCGTTTTTTTGCCAACTTGCATGAGATGCCCAGCGAGATTGGTCTCTCCGCTGGAGATGTAGAGTATGCGCCATTTGGCTGTGGGTTTGGAATCACCTGAGGCATCAGATCGCACCTTTTTGGAGCCATTAGCCAGCATATAGGTGGCTTCTCCAACCTTATCCGGATCGCTCTGACCCAATTCATCGAGGCAAAGCAAAGTATCGTTGTGATTCATGGCTATTCCCTCTAATCCATTAGTTGTGGCTCGCCATGTGAGAACGTAGTCTTTTCCACCCCAAGGGGTAGCAGCCACTCTTAAAATTGTCGTTTTTCCCAAGGAACTGGTGCCTTGAAAGTGTACGCCTCCGCTTTCGATTCCTAACGGTGTCAACAAAATGGAGGCAAAAGACATAGACAAAGCAAAGACAAGCCTGCTGTTTCCAGTACATAACTTAGGGATCTGTTGCCAGTTTTCCAAAGTTCCTTTCGTTGAAAAATGTCCGGCTGGATAGTTGGATTGAAGAATAACTCGTTCATTTGCGGTCTGTCCTATTGTCCTCGAAGGCAGGACAAAGCAGTCATGGTGCCAGCCAACATGAGGCGTACATAATCCTCTTGCCGTAGGACGGGAGGATTGAATGTATACCGTGAGTTTCTGACGAGCCATTCTTCCAGGTTCTATCTCAAGCCCTTTTGATAGCAGTTCTCCCAGGTAGGGATATCCTTCGCTAGCAAGCATCGACATGGGCATCGCCCACGTGTGCATGCGCCCATCGCAATCATGCCACTGGAGCAATCGTCCAAAATCTTCACCGTGCTGATTGCGTGTGACTGCTATAATTTCGAGGCGGGAACAGATTCGTAAGCGGACAGGGCTTTCATCCTCATCTTCTTTAGGTTCCTGATACCAGAGGCTGGTGTCATCTAAATAAAATCCAGGAGGAAGCCGAGTGAGTTCCCTCTCTCGTTGTTCATCGCATTTTTTTTCTATTTCTCGGACCCGATGTCGGATGATTTCAAGATCCGAATTTTGTTGAGAAATCTCCTCTGCCATGCTAATATTCATCTTGTCTTGTCCTTACGATATAGTCTATCGAGTTGCCGCTCTGTAGACTTACGGTTAAATTGCCAACATTTATTTTTCATACCTCGTCCTCGTATTGATTGAGGACGGGGTATCATTTTGCTTCTGTATTTTTTTGAGTCTTCCTTTCATATTTTTTTTCCTCCATTCTTCTCTTCAATGATTTGAAAAAACGTAGGAACGTTGACCAAAACACGACGACCCACCCGAAAAATGGCCTTATCAAAGCCATTGATCGAGGCATCCAAAATAATTGCTCTCAAAGCACTTTCAGATGGATAAGAGTACCTCTCACAAAATTGTCTAACTGTGATTAATTGAGCTTCTTTTACTGTCATTGCAACCTCCTCACTTGGTTGTTTTCTGGTTAAAGCTCAATTGTGAGGGTTAACGCTCTTTTTCTTAAGGGAAGAAAATTCGAAAGGGTAAGTGACTACCCCTTTCTCTCTATAAAAATGATGGAGCTGACTACCCCTTTCAAAAAAGCTCACTTACCCATTTTTCAGATTTTTAGTTTTGGGGCGGTATTCCCTTTCTGCTTTTGGAAGAGGATCCGCCTCATCAACCCATTTCTCAAAGGTAGATCTCTTGTAGTCTTTTTCAAGTTCAATTCTATTTTGCAGTATAGCTAGAACAAGCCTATCAACAATGGTATCTTGAGAAAGTTGGTTGTCTTGTGCCCATTCCTTTTTCATCCACTTCACAGCAATTTCTTTATCGCGCACACGGACATCAAAATTCGGACCAGCGGCCTGAATCGATAGCTTTGCTTCTTTTCGCTTGGCAATTGCCTGAGTAATATTGATGTCCAGCATATTTAAGAAGGTGTCGATGAGATTGAGTAATTGGCTGCGAGAAAGTGGATGATCTTCTGAGTTAGTCGAAGAAAATTGGCGAAGATAAGGGCGAATCTCTCCTTCAATGCAAAGTTTTTCCGCTTCTAAAACTGTGTTGGCTCGTAAAAAGGGTGGCTCTGACAGTTTTTTAGAAGCCTCATATTGAGATAAAATTTTCAGAAAATTCAACAGAGTTGCCGGATCCGTATTCCTTTTCTCTCTCCATTCACGAATATCTTTTGAAAGCGCAAATACTGAATCAACAGAGGATGGAAAAATAAACTTTTCAAAATTGCCAAACAAAAGATAGACAGCAGGAGGTGTTGATTGCTTGCCATTCGGGCCTATTGATAGAGGTGAGACTTGCCAGCAATCAACGCCATGACCTATCTGTTCAGCAAGTTCCAATCGATTTTCTACCGGAATCAAACCTTTCGCATTTTTGGGGAATTTAGGAGCTATTCCTTTTGGGTCTATTTTTGCGATCCCAATTTCAACCCACCCTTCAAAAAGTGGATCATTACCAAAAGCTGCAACTGCGGAAACAGCAAATTGTAAATTCACTATGATGCTATGCAAAAGGATGGCGGGTGATAACTGATCTTTAGAAGTCAGGGATCGTTCTGCTCTTGCAATGCTGTGTTCAACCACTGGGTATGTTGCAAAAGGAGATGTTTTGAGTTTGTCGATTTTTTCCGTGATCCATTCGATTGATTTGGCCATCTCTTGCCTCTGAATTTTTTCTTGCCTTTTCAAGTCGGCTTCAAAACCTTCAAATGATGGAGCGCTTTCTTTGGTTCGGGCAAGAGTCTGTAAAAATTGAGGCAAGTATTGAAGAACGGCTCCAGAAGTCTCCATGCGATGCATCATGCTGCGTTCTATGAGCAGGGTATCTGGTAAGTTTTTAAACATGTTTAATCCTTTTGGTTTTGATGATTTGATCCTTTTCCAAGCTTCTCCAAGAGGCTTCGTTTGCGCTCAAGGCTGCGATGGCAGTACACACTGGCCATCTTCTTGGTCTTCCATCCAAAAATTTCCTGAAGATCGCCTTCTGTAGCTCCTTCATTGGCAAGATCTGACGCAGCAGTATGCCGGAGCATATGAAAGACAAAATTCTTGATTCCCGCTTCTTTTAAAGCAGTTGCGAAAGATTTTCGGATCGTAATTCCATGCTTTGTAGGCATGAGGCGGCGGCTCTTAAAAATGAATTCCTCGGGGGCCTCTCCGTAGGTTGGGCATTCCTTTAAAACCTGGATGATCTCCTCTGTGATGGGAATCACGCGCTTATCGCCATTTTTGGTTTGCTGCATGGTGGCATAGCGGAGATCAAAGTTAATGTCTTCCCATCGCAATTTCACGATTTCGCCATAACGCATCCCTGTGAGTAGCGCGAGATTGACAATGTGATAAAGGACTGGGTTCTTTGATTCCCGACATGCCTTCAGAAGCGCATTCTTTTCGCTGGCCGAGAGGCATCGGTCCCGTCCCTTTGATTCCTTTAGCTTTCTCACCTTTTGCATCGGATTGTCATCCATCCATTCCCATTCTTTAGATGCAACCGATAAAGCCCTTGAAAAAAGTGCCAAGTAGCGATTGACAGTTCCTGGACAGCGAATTGTTTTTTTCGTCGTGGTTTCGGATAATAATTTGTCCCGCACTTCGGCGATCGACGAGGGGGAGAGGTCGCGTAAAAGCATTGATCCCAATTCCTGTTTCCATCTCAAAAGCAGCTGGACCTTTTTAGGATAATAGATCGGATGCTGCGACACGCATTGTTCGATAAAGCGATCAATCAATTCACCGACCGTATGCTTGCGAGCTGCCGAGAGTCCTTTATAGCGACCATCTCTGATCGCAGCCTCAGTATCCTGAATCCATTTTTTCGCTTGAGTCTTGGTGCGAAAAGATTGACGTTGCGGTGGGTGGCCACGCAATCGAATTTCAGCGTGATGCATGACGCTCCCATCCCTTTTAGTTATCTCGCGGATCGTTCCCATATAACCTCCAAAATAAAGTATAGTACACTAGCACAAATGGCAAAAAACCAGAACAGCGGACAGTCATTCCGCCGAATATCAATCAAAATATTAGCCTGTAAGCGTGTGTGAGCTATAAAATATGCGTTTTTTACGCACTTATTACGCAGTTCAAGAAAGATTTGACTGTTTTTTGCATGATTTGGTCGGCTTTTGCCGATAAAGAGAGTTCTTTGCTGTTCCCATTGAGCCCATGGTCTATTTGATGGTATGGGAACGGTTATATAAACTGTAAGTCTATGAAAATGAGTGGTAAATGAATCGCGTTCCCAGAATTCCCACTGTTCCCACGAAAAAATGGGGAAGTAGGAAAAGATTTTAGGAAATTCGGTCGGTAAAAAGAGGTATTGCTTTGAATTGCGCTGGTTGTTTGTGGTCGATTGCGTAAAAATTGCGTAAAATGAGGTTTTCGCAACATTTGCGTAATGTGTAAAAACCCATTCAGAAGTATGTGTGGAAAAAGTGGGGCAAGCTGGACTTGAACCAGCGACCAGCGGGTTATGAGTCCGTTGATTTTTGCACCACTATCAGTACTCAATCGTTGTTCACAGCAATACAGTAACTTTTTTACATCTTTCTTTCAACTGTGGATTACTGGTTTTTGTGAACCTGAATAGGGTCGAAGTGTGTTTTTGGTGTGTTTGAAAAAATCAGGCTTTAAGCCTGAAAACAAAGGTAATAATGAGATTCATCGTCATCACAGATTCCTCAATCAAGAATAAGTGGACGGCCTACCCTATTCAATTTATGTATTATATGAAAATAGGGAACTCGTTGAGATATTGGCATATCATCTCCTAATACAATTGCCAATATATTTTGCCCATTTCCTTGGATCATAATTTTTCCCATATCCCTCCATCCACCTTCTTGAAATTTACCATTTAGAGCTTTTCTTAAAGATGTCGTTAGAATATCTGCGAGTTGCAGTCCCTCCTCATTTTTGGAATTACAAAAAGTAAGATCTGCCATTACTTTATTGATATCTGTGCCCAAGCCTTTCGAACCGTCTTTAGCATCAAAATACTCGTAGTGGGTGTAATCTGCCTCATTTAACATGATTAGAGGATCTTTAATGCTCATCCCTTGCAGAACGGGTTTTAAGACATTTTTCCACCATTTTTCAGCTTTTGTTAACGATTGTTGTTTAGCATCGATTATCCACGTAAATCGCGACAGCTCTTTAGGGAATCTTTGTACATAGAAAAGAGTAGAATGTTGATGAATACGATGAATGAGAGATGTCATCGCAAGACTTTGAATATAGAGCTGATCTGAAAGCTCAGGTATTGTTGTACTAAGGCCTCTGATTTGTTGCGCTAGATTTGGGTGATGATATGGGGAAATGTTATTTATCAAATGTGTTGAAAAACCCAATTTATGTTTTGCAATAGTTGAGTCATCTAAAAATTTTGCATCGGTTATTACTGCATCAAATAGAACATTGTGCTTCTGAAGCTCCTGTATCAATTCGTTTACTTGGGGTTCATTTAAATCATTTCCTTTCACTTCGCCAGAAACACCCCATCTTTGTTTCAAAAAACGGAATGAATCTAGAACCGATTCATAAGTATCATCTGGAATAACAAGACCACCCACAACTGAGACTTTGTTAAGGTTTGTTTTGGCAGGATCAATAAATATCCCAGCCTCATCAATAAAAGTACGCATATTTGAACTCGCTTAAGATTGGCTAATGACAGGTTGTATTCCAGAATTGATTACAGCTATAGCTTCTGCAATGTTATCAGGTAGATCAAGTTCTTTGGCCATATCACCAAGACCTTGAAGATGGGCAGTCCAAAGCTGTTGAAGAGCTTTTTGACCTAATTCATCGAACTGGATAGGTTTCAAGACGGTGCCTCGATTATCAAATGTCTTTTTCACATCCTCATGCAGCGTCTTTGAACTGTGTAAGCTTTTGTCACGTAGGAGTAAAAGCAGATCATGAAAATCCTTCATTCGACTATTCCTTGAACCTTTTGAGAGCACTGTTTCCAGTTTTTCTGCGAAAATCGTTTCGATAGGATAGACTAAAAGAGAAATTGATTCTTCGAAAAATGGTTTTCCACGATATTCAAAAAGCTTAATTTCTCGATTCTGTGGTTCTACGATATCGCCAACGCCAACATCCACATGGATTTTATCTTTCATCTTAGCAAAAGAGGATTTGAAAATTGTGCGATACCCTGGATATTCCATATGCGGCTGAGGAAGTAGTTCTATGCTCTCAAAGGTAAAAGTGAATCCATCGTTTGATGATATTGATACAATTTCTTCAAAGACTTTTTGAAGCCCTTTTACTTCCGCATTCATACGTGTCAAAAGAAAATCGAGATCGACCGTTTCTCTTCCTATTTTCATCATATAGGAAAGCAGAAATCCGCCCTTAAATATAAATTTATCGACGTGGGAAGAGCGCGCTAACCGTGCTAGAAATCTTTCTAGAAGAAGTTGCTTCCAGCAAGCATTGAAGGGAATTTCTTTTTCTTTAGCAATGGTTTGCAGTCTGTCTTTAAGCGCTTGTTCATTTATCATGTGGTTATACTCAGTAAATAAGGTGAAATGTCGAATTGAAGCTTTTTAGCATATGCTTCAAGTTTTATTAGATCGATACGGCTTTTCCCGCCTTGTGCCACGGCTGATTTTAAAGCCTTAATGGCGGTTTCCCGACTTAAGAGCCGAAACGCATCTATAATGGTTCGTTCCCTGTCAAAAATTGGAACGAGAGTTCCTTCTAGTTCGATTTCGATTTTGCCTAAATCGAGGTCACGAAAACGAACGATTTTAATTTGACGGCTACTTCGAGCTGAAGTACCGTGCCGAATCCCAATCCAATGTTGACGTGGGATCTCTTCGGTTAAATCATACACAGCTAGGGCGGAAATCAGACATACCACCCCACCATTAATAGAATGAACAACCTCTATAAGATCTAGCCAGCGGAAAGCCTCGGAATTTT
The DNA here is from genome assembly GCA_041691035.1 of Chlamydiota bacterium. GTDB lineage: Bacteria > Chlamydiota > Chlamydiia > Chlamydiales > Parachlamydiaceae > JBEPVL01. The sequence continues at coordinate 17,713 of JBEPVL010000004.1, read as the reverse complement.
GATAGTCAATTGCCTGATAGACTCCGCGACGAATCCTTTTTAGTTTTCCAGCCTTAAGATAATGGCTTAATACCGAGGCTGCAACTCCAAGAAGCTTCGCTTCCTTCGATGTAAAGGATGGTTGGTTGAGTAATGGGATAAGCAGCTGTAAGCAGGCTTGAGGTCTCATAAAGTATCCTCCTTTTTCTTTAACTTAACAAAAACACCCAATAACATCAACTGGGTTTTTTTGTTAAGTTAATCTAGTAAACAACTCTTGCGAAATATTGCATGTATGCATATGATATGCTTGCGTATTAAATAAGAGTGAGGAGAATTACTGTGTTAATCATTAAACATACCGTTAAAACAACAGCTTCTCCAGAAGCTATCTGGGAGATTTGGCAGGACGTAACTAATTGGAATACGTGGGATCATGGTATAGAATTCAGCACTATCGATGGGCCTTTCAAAACAGGAGCGACTGGAACCTTGAAACCAAAGGGTGGTCCATTGGTGCACACTAAGCTTACGGCTGTCGAGCCGAAGAAATTGTTCATTGATGAAGCGAAACTTACCCTTGCTCGTATTATTGTCTCCCATTTCTTAACCGAATCAAATGGTAAAACTCATGTGACTCATCAAATTGAAATGACAGGCCCATTAGCTTTTTTCTTCGCCTTTGTAATAGGACGAAATATGAAAATAAATCTTCCGCAAGAAATGGAGGCAATGATTAAAAAAGCTGAAAGTTTAAAATTGCAAAAGAGCATTTAATGAAAGACATAGCTTGGAAAAAGATTAGTCACTTTGAAGGGCCAGAGAAAAGTCCTGGATTTTTGCTGTGGCAAGTAAGCACGAAGTGGCGAAGAGAAATTGAAGCCGCTCTTGCTACCTTGAATCTCACGCATCCCCAATTCGTCTTGTTAGCTAGTCTTGGCTGGCTAACTCGTCATCATAACGATGTTACTCAAGTGGAGCTTGCACGTCACTGTGGAACCGACGTTAACATGACATCACAAGTTTTACGCTCTCTTGAACAAAAAGGATATATTGAACGACATCGACGTGAAGGTGATGAGCGTTCTAAACTTCCTAGACTTACTGAAAAAGGTACTAAACTAGTTGAACAGGCAATACCTCTTGTTGAAAAAGTAGACGATGATTTTTTTGGCAAATTGGGTTTGGAGACAACAAATGAATATATCAATATTTTGCAGAAATTGGCAGATGACTAAATTGCAGGAGAAATAAATGCGTTACTGGATAGGAGTCGCTAGCAAAGAGCATGTTATGCGTGGAGTTGAAGGAGGGTTTGCTCAAGTCTGTCATGGAAAAGAAAGTCCTTTGAAACAAATGTCGTCACAAGACTGGATCGTTTATTATTCTCCGACTATAAAATTTGGTGAGAAAACTCCCTGCCAAGCATTTACAGCCATAGGACAAATTCAAGAAGGAAAACCGTATTCATTTCAAATGAGTTCTGATTTCACCCCCTTCAGAAGAGATGTTAATTTTATGCCATGCAAAGAAATATCTATCCTCCCCTTAATAGAGGAGCTTGATTTCATTCAAGATAATAGAAGGTGGGGGTTTCCCTTTCGAAGAGGTTGTTTTTCTATTTCAGAAGCAGACTTTAGAAAAATTGCTTTTTTGATGGGCTTAGAGACATGGATGGAGCTTGACATGCAAGCTGCTTCAGACGATGATTAGTGGATAGGAAAAAGTTTATGAATGAGAATTTTAGATGAAAATATTTATAATAATTCTATTGGGGTGCTTGTCTATGAGTCCAAATATATCTGGTCAAACTATAGAAAATACCTATTTGAACGAAACAAATTTTCCAGTTGTCAAAAACAATTATGTGATCATTTCTGGATGTTCTGGTGGAGGGAAGTCTACGCTACTATCTGAGCTTGAAAATAGAGGCTATTCAGTCGTTCTAGAGCCAGGACGTCAAATAGTGAAAGAGCAAACAGCAATCAATGGAAACGCCTTACCTTGGATCAATCTTGAAAAATTTCTTGATCTGGCACTATCGCGTTATCTCTTTCAGTTTAACACTCAGAAGGAACAAAAGCAATTAGTCTTTTTCGATCGGGGCATTATTGATTCAGTTCAGTTGAATACTTCACAGCCTGAATATTTCCAAAACGCAGCGAAAAATTTCAGGTACAATCGTTTAGTATTTTTGGTACCACCTTGGGAAGAGATTTTCACATGTGATGCAGAGAGGAAGCATAGTTTTGAGTCTGCAAAAAAAGAATTTGATGAGCTTCTTATTAAGTACAAAAATTTTGGCTATGAGACAGTTCTTATTCCAAAAGTTTCCGTTAAAGAAAGAGTTGATTTTATCCTCGAAAAGTTGGGCGCCTCAACAGGTAAAGTAACTGAATCCAATTTTTATATTTCGAAGGGAAAGCGTTTATTGGAATGGAATAAAGAGAAGTTGAGAAGTCAATCTGAACTAAGTGTCAATGATATAAAAGAACTGTTTGCCTCTGAATTTGTGGTTATAGCAAACGGCAGAAAATATGATACAAATTATCAAGGCTATTATGAATTTCTTAATAATTTCCGTTCAGACATTGCCACCATTGACTATCAGGTTCAAGAGTATCTCAGCATGGGATCAACGGTCGTCATGCCATTAAAGGCCACAGTAAAGCGTTTACAAGGAAAAGTGGATGTTTTTAATGCAATCATGCTTATTAAGTTCAACGATTTAGGGAAAATTGTTCACTGGCAAGAAGTGTATTCAATGTCCGAGCCAAAATAGGACTTCCATGTATCCTTCGGCCTTTTTCGTGAAATAAACGATCCCTTGAAATGTCGGTGACAATGAGATGTTCTCTTCCTTCTTGACTACGTATGATTTCGCGACCATCTGGATCATAAATTGCACTATGACCTGGACAAGTAGTTTTCCCATCATTAGACCAAACCCAATCTGCACCTACAAGCCAGCAACGGTTTTCATGGGTCCGTGCAACAAATTGACTATAATACGCTGGGCGATTGACAAAAGGATGATCTAAAGGCACTTTATTGCACATAGGAGTAAACAAGATCGTTGCTCCTTGAAGAGCTAAAAGTCGCGAAGGCTCAAAATAATTAGTATCTAGACATATGACTACACCAAAGGTAATCCCTTTGCTTTGAAAGACAGAAAAGTGGTTGTCGGAGGTAAAATAGTCATGATACAGATAGTGCTTTCTTTGAATCCCCACGATCTCGCCTTTTTCGATAATCACCGCTGAATCGAAAATTTTGTCACCAGCTCTCTCATTAAAACCGATGATGAAGGTGGCTGTAAATGAAGCTACTCGGACCAGAAAATTTCTAAATTCAGTACTGGTAATTGCGATTGAATTTTGTTCAGCGAGTTTCTTTTCTGCGTAATAGCCAGTTAAGAACCCTTCAGGAAAACAAAGAAAATCAATCTCTTCTTGATCGGCATACTCTAAAGCTTGCAAAACTTGCTGCATTCGTTCATCAATTGAAACTTTAGGAGTTGCTTGGTAAGCAGCTACACGAATAGTGTCATCATTTTTGATTACGTACTTCTGAGCTTCAAGAGTCACTTGATCACCTCATAACGCAATTGCACCAAACCGCTAGGATAAGATTGTGTGGATATAAAGCGACATAGTTGCTCATTATTCATAACACTGAAGAGAGGAATACCTGATCCTAACACGACTGGAATTACTGATATTGTTATATGATCTACAAGTCCAGATTCTAAAAATTTAGATACCGTAACTCCTCCATCCACCCAAACATGCTTGACGCCTTCAGAATAAAGCCTAGATCCTAGGTTTGACAGTTGGCCGCAAAACAGCTCTGCTTCTTGTCTAACCGTTTTCAATGTGCTACTAAGAACGATGACTTTTTTACCGCTATATGGCCACTTATCAAAACTAGAAACTACCTCATAGGTATTCTTGCCGAGCACTAATGCATCAATGCTATTGAAAAATTTCTTAAAGCCATAGTCCTCATCTCCCACATGGCCTCTTTCAAGCCAATCTAAGCTGCCATCTTTTCGAGCAATATATCCATCAATGCTCATTGCTATGTAGACGGAAATTTTAGGTTGTGTTTTTTCAGTCATACAAGCAATTTACCTATTTCTATATCTCTTGGGTCTGTTTCGTAACCATCTGGATCATTGAATGGCATTTTTACATATTCATGTTGGCAATAGAATTTGTATGCTTCTGGTGAGGATTGAATCAATAGTATTTTAAAGCCTTGATGGCATAACCAACGCTCACACAAATTCAGAAATTGGCTTCCAAATCCACGATTACGATAACTCTCATCGATCACAATAATTCGCAATGCAGCTCTATTCTCAGGCCAAAGTTGGAGGTGTGTGTAACCGATGATGTCCGAATTCTTATAGAAAACAAAATGAATATGATCTTTATGCTTGAAAGTCCATGTGTAAGGATCTTCATTTGATTTGAAAAAATATTTTTGACGCAAATCGCGTACTGTAAGCCATTCTCGATCGGTTAAGGCTTGCACCATGCGCCATCCATCAAAACCATCTTTGATATCAATATTTGCTACAAAGGTATCTTTTCCATTGCAATATTGCAGGATATCTTGAGGAAATTTTGCGGCTAATTCTATCTTGAGGTTTGCATATGACTGAGCGTCATCTTCATGAGAACGCATCCAATCACGGAATTTTAAATATCGATTGATTTCGGGATCACCTTCTTCATAAACATGTACATTATGGGTTCTAATGTTTTCGCCTTTTTGAAAATAACGACGAAAAGCAATTCCATATTCGCCTTTAGCTTCATATCCCAAGTTTTCCATTGCTTTTGTCGCTTTATCAACCTCTAGAATATTTTTTACAACAGGCAGGATATCAATTATGGGCTTAGCATTTAAACCAGGTACTGAGGTTGAGCCAATGTGATGAATAGTGATGCAATTGTTTCCCAGAGCTTGTCTGATGAGTTCTGCCTCTAATTCAAACACTTGAGGCCATTGTGGATTGTATCTGATAACTTCGATATTTCTTTTCATGTCATGAGACATACTAGAACATGTCATAATCGTTCCATCCATTCGTTACGATTTAAGCGGTATAAAACATGGCGTCTTAATATATGGCTTTCCGGAAGCTTAGGATGGTCAAAGTCATCCACTGGATCATGATGTAGACCTATTCTTTTCATGACTTCTATAGAACGATAATTTTGAGCTGCTGTAAAAGAGACTATTTGGCTTAGGTTGAGTTTTTCAAATCCAAATTTAAGAACTTCTAAAGCTCCTTCTGTAGCATATCCTTGCCCCCAGAATTCATGAGCTAAACGCCACCCTACTTCAACCGCTGGTGTAAAATGAGAGCTAAAAGATGGCTCAGCAAGACCTATAAAACCAATGAAATTAGAAAAACCTGGAATAGATACAGCCCACAATCCCCATCCTTGTTCTTGTAATTTAGCAGAAAGGCGCTTAGCAAAGTCATCACTTTCCTGATGGCTTAGTATTGACGGAAAGTATTCCATGACACGAGGATCTGAATTCATCTGAGCAAAAAGCTCAAAGTCTTCTTCATGCCAAGGTCTAAGAATCAAACGTTTTGTTCTAATGATCATTAGGAGTCTCTTTTTCAATAGCAATATAGATTTCGACTTCCTGAGGTGATCCAGAAGAAAACTTTTCTCCATAGAATTCGTAATCACCTGTATAGGTACGCTTCAATTCTGTTTGCCAAATATTTCCCCAAGTTTCAATCAGACTTGTGGGATATTCGCCAATGGCACGAAAAACGGCATATGATCCAGCAGGAATTGTTTTTGCTACCATTCCTTCGGGAATATTATTTAAAGAAGTTACAGGGCATCCTATCACTATTGAATATGGCTGTGTATAATCACCTTCATAATCACAGTAGAGAGCGATGACCTCATTAGAGGCTTTGTTTGGAATTTTATTAATGATATCTTCGCCATAAAATCGTCCCCAAAGGCGTGGAATGTCTTGAGGGCCATTTTCAGGAGCATTTGATGTTCTGCATTCGATTCCAATTACATTGATGGATGGCTTTTTAATGACTGTGTAATCTTTCATGATGTCTTCCCGATTAAATTGAGTGGCATAAAGAGACGTAAAAGAACCCAAAAAGCAGGTGATGACAAATATCGCAGCTAATAGGGAAATGGCTTTATTTTTCATTATTTACTCATCTGTTAAAAAAAACCGAAAAAGATAATTTGTATGATTCTCTTTTCCTTCTCTAAATTGAGAGAAATCATACCAGAAATCTTGATCCTTATCATCAATTTTCAGCTGCACGTTTTGCTAATTGTTTAAAGTTATGTATTTGATTTTTTTCTAAAAAAATCGGGTTCTTTGACGACATGAGAATTCCTTTATTTGAAAAGGAATTCTTATATCATATTTTGAATTGTATTTTTAATTTTTTCATTTGGTATTAGTGCATGGATAAAGCAGGAATTCTTTTCTTCAAAAGACCAATTAGTGCCTTGAAAAACAAGGGCCAGGAGTTGCTCTTCCCAATATTGAAATAGATCGTACGATGTTCCGAATTTTCGGCTGTATCTACAAATAACTGCTTTCGCTAAAGCTATTTTAATGCTTTCTCCAGGTAATGGTTTATATGGTTGTGACTGTTTTGGATTTTCTGAGAGAGTCGCGCATTTCATGAAAGCCTTAAAATGCTTTTCAACGGGGCTAGCCAGATTCTCTAAAACTATTTGTTCATTGAGGGACTCGTGGTGTAACGAAGAAGCATATCTAGCGTTTGATGCCCTGTTGCCTTTGCAAGTAGAGCCGGATTTCCTTCTTCTTGCGAGGCGTACGTACAAAAAGCATGCCTGAGATCATGGAAGTGTAGTTCAGATATCTCTGCACGCATAAGAGCTTCATCCCATGCTTTTCTGATTGAAATTTTTTTAAGCCCTGATCTGCCAGGAAACACAAGTGTTTGATAGGGCAATTTTTTCTGATCAAGTTCCTCAAAAAAATGAACAAATTCATTGATCAAGGGTATAGAACGTGAACGGCCGTTTTTCGTTTCTTGCAACCTAATTGCTTTATTCTTTAAATCCATGCTGTCCCAAGTCAAACCAAGTATTTCGGCTTGCCTCATTCCTGTTACTATCGCTAAGATAACGATAGAATGAAGGTTTTTATTCTTACTTTGTTGACAAGACTCTAGTAGGCGATCGCATTCATTTCGAGTAAGTAACCGTTGCCTTCCTTTTGATTCCTTAAGCTTTGTAAAACGAAAGAGAGGGTTTTCCTTTAACCAACCCAATTGCTTTATCGCATAAGTAAAAACAACTGATAGAGAGGCCATATAGCGATTGACTGTCGCTGAATTGCGTTTACAACCTCGATTAGTTGGGCTGTTAATTAGCTCTTTTCGATATTTATCCACGAGATCATAAGAAATCAAACCCAGTGCATATTTCCCGATTTTCTTTTTCCACCATTCAAGATGCCGTTTTGTATCTCTAGCATTTTTAGGTTTGGAGGGTAAAACTTCATCAATGTATCGATCAATCAGATCTGGCAAAGTGTGTTTCTTTTTCGCCTGATCAGGAAAATAGGTTTCCGTTAAACGGCGCGCCTCTTCGAGTTTTGCCCAGTCTTTAGCTTCCTGCTTAGTAGGAAAGTTTTTGTATTTGGGAGGATGCCCATCATTTGCACGAATCAAGACTTGATAGGTTGTGCCTTTTTTATTTTTGCGGGCTTGGATGACAGCCATGTTCAATCTCCACTTTTTAAGGTTAAAAAGTGAACAACGATGGCAACTGCTGAAAGGCTTTTGCTGTAGAGTACTGTGGATTGTAGGGTCTTAGTGTGTTTTAAGTGTGTCGCGCTAGCGACAATTGCTAATACTAGCAGATCTGATAAGACACTAAGATAACATTCTAACACAGTTGTGAATGGGTTTTATAAAAAGTGGGGCAAGCTGGACTTGAACCAGCGACCAGCGGGTTATGAGTCGGTTGATCTTCCGTAAAGGAGCGTAAAAGAGAGCACATAGGCACAGTAAAATTGGCGGTTTTTTAAAGTGCCAATTGTGCTCATTTACGCTATTTTACACCACTCTTTTCCCACCAAGTGCGTAAAAATTGCGTAAAAACATAAAATAACTGAATCAAGGTTTACCGAATTTGAGACGAACTATTGCCTTAATCCGTCTTTTCACAAATTTTTTGAAAAATTAAGAACTTCTTTCCATCATCTTTTTTGAACGAAAAATCTTGTACGGTTTTAAAGAAGATAGAGCTGACGTAATTGGTGGTAGCTTTGAGGTTCTTGTCATTGAACACAATTTCTCCATAAACTTTAACCATCGGTTCACCCTGTTTCCACTTGGCGCCCATCGCGCATTCCATCATGTCAACGTAATGGAATTCAACATCCGGGCTCTCTGGAATGACAACAACTTGTAATGTTCCATCACTTTGCCTCTTCTCTGCAATCATTTTCACTTTTGCTCCGCCAACATTCACAAGGGTGTACCCTTCCTGTAGATCTTGGCCACAAGCTTTAAAATAATCGCCATCTTGCAATTGTGTGGTTTTCGTGAGTAAACTTTCCCAAAGCTGGCGATCCTTCTTAGTTGGGTGACCTTTCTTATCTGGATACACAAGATCAAATACCAAAGTCCAACCAGCTTCTGGATCATTTAAACCTACCCAAGCCGTGAAATTTAGCTGACCTTCCAATATGCTTCTAATAGCAAGCACAGGATAATCTCCCCATTGAGTCTCAATAGAAGCAAATCCCTTGGGATCTTCTTGTTTCAATTTTTTAAGGTATTCCATGAAGCTTTTATGAAATGAATTTGGACCTGTCTGAGCCACTATTTCACTTAATTTCACTCTTATAAGAGGGATTTTTAAAGAAGAAGGGTCCTTAAAATAAGCTATTAGAGCGTTCTTGGGGCCCCAATAAATAAAATCATACAGATCTAAAATTCCATTAGGAGAAAGAGCAACAAAATCTGCAGGTATACCAGGATCCACAGCCAAAGGACATAAAAGATTTGGTAGCAACTCTAAAATACGTAAATCATTTTTAACATCTTGCTTGTCTTGGGGAGCTATTGCTATAAGAGGATTAATGAGAATTATGCAGGCAAATAGCGAATACAGAAACATAAAAATTCGTTGCATTGATTTTACTTGAGTCATTTGTAATGGACGCCGATTTTTAGAGTTAATTTATGTGTTCCAAGTTATTTATTTTCAAGGAGCCGATAAAGCTTTTAGGGCTTCCTCATAAGATTCTTCAAATTGTTGCTTGAATTTGAAAGTGTCTGTAGAGTCTACTGTCCGATAGGTTAGAACACCTTCAGATATTTGCGCAGTTGCAATTCCAGGATCGTATACTTCTCGACCTTCTTTGTCATGATTATAGATGATGATTTGTATATTTTTGATAGTAAAAGGCTTTTCTTTGAGAAATTTTTGAATTTCTTCGTTTTCGTTCACTTGATTTAATAATTCATTAGCCGATTTTATTAACAATTCCCTCAATTGTTCTTTATTGTAGGGATACTTTGTATCAAAACATAGTGCTAATTCTTGTACAGGTCCTCCTGGCATCGCCGCACCCTCGCCAGACGGCTTAATGTCAAACTTACTTTTGATGATTTTTGCCGTTTTAGCTAGAACACTATTTACAAGTTGCTCGCCTTTTGATAGTTGATAATTTGGTTGTTTACTTGACATAATAAAACCTGTGAAAATCAATAAAAAAAATAATATAGCAGTAATTATTCTCAAATTTTCTTCCCCTGACTTTGAATATAGTTTGTAATGTGTTGTCGCAGCCTTGCTTGATAAGTAGGACTCATGAATTCATGATCAAAAGCAGATGCTTTGGAATCGGAAGCAAGGGTAATAATTGAGTCCTTTTCTCTTTCAGCTCCAGCTCTATCGAACCTGGGTACAAAATCCCTCCACCATTCAGCTCTGTAATGAAATACTTTTGCACAGGTTTCTTTATAAATATAAGCAGCAGGCGCAATGGCAACGACTAATATTCTTTCACGAAGTTCTGGTGGATAATCCAGGAGAGCATTTCTGACATGAATGGCACCTTGGCTATGGCAAACCATCAAGAACTTGGCATTTGCAGAGCTCGTCTCGAAAAAACTGTTCCACATTTTATGGAGCTGCCTAACAGGTTCAGTGGCGATATAGTCAAGACCCATCAAGCATTCTGGTAGATCAATCTTGCCATGTGTGGCATTGTAGACAGCATGAATATTGTATCCGCCAGCTAACCTTGAAACATACTCTGCACCTTCTTTAGAACCTTTAAAATCATTCCAGATTCCATTAATGAAGCCTATGCCTAAATCGTTGGGTAAGTTCGGTAAACCATCTGCGCTGAGATCATAATAGGTAGAGTTATCATAGTAATCTTTTATGACTAGATGATTGCTATAGTAGTCTTTATGAATTTTCTCAAAGGTATAATTATGCGTAACCTTAGGAAGGTGCGAGCCAGCAGTTTTTCCAATATCCCCACCCCGCTTGCAAGTGCGATGCTTTTCGCAATAACAGTGGGATTCGACCTCACCATACATGTATCCATCGAACTTATCCGAATTAGATTCAGTGGCTAAGCCAAATCGATCGAGGTGGTTTAAAGGATTATTGTGAAGATAAGCATAAGAATTTGGGCCGTCAAAGCCTCCGGCAGGATCTTGACTAATCCATCTGCCGGTAGCTGGATCATAAAAGCGAAGTCCAAATAGAATGAGACCAGATTTGTCATCGATTCTCTTTTCGGCAAATTGCCAAGGATTGTCAACAATAGAAGTGTCTTCTTGTACACCTTCTGCATTAAAAATTGATACTTGCCCAAAAGCAGTATATTCATAGCTTTCAATAACTTGTCGATTTTGAGGGTCGATGAGGCGGACAACATTTCCGGCAATATCATGAAGGGGAACGTAAGTTTCTCCTTTGATTTCAAAGGCAACGCTTTTGGGAGAAAGTTCATCTCCATGTAATCCTGGAATTTTTAGACTTTCAATGGTTCCTGTTGAAGAGAGAGTGCCAATTTCTTGGTAGCCTAAATAAAGATAGCGTGTGGTTGTAAGAGTCTTTTTATTTCTTCCTTTGACGTCAAGATGCTTTTCGACTAATAGCCTGCCGAAGGGATCGTAAGAAAAGGTAAGAGCTGTTTGATCTGCTTTTTCAATCGAAGCTAGCTGAGAGAGGATATTGCTTTCAAACCGCGTCTCTTCTCCATCGAGTACTTTTCTTAAGAGATTGCCTTGGGCATCGTAGGAAAATTCTCTATTTGCGTGGGAAATTAATTGGTTGAGTGCATTGTAAACAAGTTCATCATTATTGGTCTGAATGCGATTATCTAGCGAATCATAGGTGTGGGACTGTTTTTTCTCAGAAATCAGCTGCGAAAGGTCGTTGTAAATGTAATGCTCAGGCTTTTCTCCTTTGACTTCTGTGATCCGTCCTAAAATATCTCGAACATACTCTTCGTTGAAAAAGTCGCTTTTGCTTGCGGTCTTTTGACCATTCAAATTATATGTATATTCATGAGAACCTGCATACCCAATATGATTTTCTGAGATTAGCTTTCCCTGGAGGTCGTAAGAATCATAAGTGTGGGTGTATAGAATCTCTCCTTGAGAAGACATTCGATTAACTTCTCGACCAAATACGGCATCATAGGTATAGGCGATTGTTGATTGGTCAGGAAGGGTTATGGTTTTCAATCGTCCTTTGCGATCATAAGAATATTCGAGGATATAAGAGCCTTCTCCATCTTTGATTGTTTCTTTACTGACTTGATTAAAGGGGTTATAGGTTTTTTGGACCGATTTTCCCTGAAGAGAGTAAGCAGAAGTGATATTCCCTTTGCGGTCATAAGAATAGCTATTGGAAATTTGCAGCTCTTTTTTGCTATGGGAAGATTCGATTTTGTGTAGATTGCCATCCTTGTTGTAAGTGTACTGAATGGGAGTTCCGGATAGATTTTTACTAGTCAGCTTTCCGAGAGTGTTATACTCATAATAAATCTTCTTTGAAAGAGGAGAACCAGCTGCTTGAGTTTCTTCTTCTACTCTTCCCATAGGTCCATAGGCCCATTCTGTTTTCTGAGAGCCCACGATTTTACCGTTGATGACCTGATCGTGGATTTCCGAAGCTTTATTGCCAAGGGCGTCATAGAGATGCTTTTGCGAAGAGAGTAAAATGCCAAAGGGGTCTTTTTTAGAAAGAGAGTAAAGCCTGCCAAGAGCATCAAACTCCATTTCTGTTTGAATGCCTAAAGGATTAATCAGTGTTTTCTTTAAGACAGTTTGACCCAGAATATTGGAATAGTGATTATCGATGATGATTTTAGTTTCTTGCCCAAGTCCATCGATATAAGAGATAGCCTCTCCTTGAGAGTTGTAAATCGTCTTAACGAGAGTTTTTTTTGTGCCATTTTCAACAGTATATTCTTCTTCGCATTGCCCCTGTAAGTTGTAGGTGTAGTATTTTTGCAAGAGAACGGCATTTGTAGCATCTTCGATCCGTTTTTCAGTAATGTTACCTGAAAGATCATAAGAATAACATTCTAACGCATAATCTTGCGGTCCTGTATCGAACCACACTTTACTTTGCTGTATTCGGCCAAATGAATCGTAGATAAATTCTGTCACCCTTGCATCAGGGCTTTTTTCACTCTGTCCGCTACCATATTGTGTAATAGTGGCAAGTCTTCCTGCTGCGTCAAAAGAATAGCGTTTGATCTGGTCATCATCTTTTTCATAAGTGCAGCGAAACCCATTGTATTGATAAGATTTAGATTTTAAAAAGCCAGAGACTCCTGTTTCTCCAGCGGTTGAGCTCTCTTCGTAAATAGGTCTTCCTAAATAATCATATTCATAGACAGTGATGATTTGCTCTCGAGTGAATGACCTGTGAAGACTTCCTTCCGGATCATATTTAAAAAGTTCGGAAGAGCCATCTGGATAGTGAATTCTTGTGGGATCTCCTCTTAAGTTATAAGATTTCGTCGTAATAAATCCTTTGGCATCTGTTAGCTCCAACACATTGCCAAAAATATCATAGGCATAATAGAAAGTCGGGTGAAAGACTTGCCCATTTTCACCTAAAACTTCTGGATGAATGACTTTTGTTAGCCTGTGGAAAGAATCATATTCGTAATGAGTTGTTTGACCAAAGCGATCAGTGGTGGCGATTTTCCTGCCTAAAACATCGTAAGAGTTATAAAGAGTGATTGATTCATCAGAGTTGTTTTCGACAATTTGAATTGGAAGATTGTGAAAATCATAAGTCGTGCTTATGGATCTGTTTTCGTAAGACATGAAGCGAGAAATCTCATTGCCGGCTCCGTCATAGGTATAAAGAACCTCTCTTCCAACTGCATCAGTTTGGGAAGCGACTTTTCCTATGGGAGTATAAGTCCTCTTTTCTGTGAATGCATATTCACCATTGGCATCATAGGTCTCGCAGGAGAGTAAATTGGATTGCGCATCGTAGGTGTTAACCAATTTTTTGATCGAAATTTCTTTTTTTGTTTTCAAATCTAACGCTTTTTCCTGAATAACTTCTGGAAGACCGACACCCGGCAAAGCTGCTTTTGGTTGAATTTCTTTGATGTGTCTTTCGGTAACGCTCCAACCATAAATTTTAGATTCTTCCTCCTGGGAACCATCATCTTCAATCACTTTAATGCAGACTCCATCCTCATTATAAGACTGGAAGGTGCGTTTTTTGATGTTACCTTTGTCATAGATCAATTTTCTTAACAGAAGATTAGTTCCTGGCTTGTAGGTATAAAGTGTTTGATTGCCTTTACAATCGCCCATTTTAGTTAGTAGATTAAAACCATCCGTTGAATAGCCGAATGTCTTTAGATGACACTCCTCTTCATCTGAGTTTGAGAGCTTGCCATCAGGAGAAACTTGCAAAGAAACTTCTTGTTTGCCTGTTAGATTGCCATAGAGTCTTTCTTCTATGACGTTGCCTGGTTTGTCATAAAGAAAAGAGCGGTACGAGTAAATACGACCATTTCCATCGCCAATTGCTTTAGCTAAAAGAAGACCAGCATCGGACTTTGTTTTACCCCAGAATTTTTGCTCGACTCGATAGAGTTTGCCTAGATGATCATAGCGTTCAATCGTCGTTAGTTGAGAGCGTTTGTCGTAAATATAGCGCGTCTTGATTCCCATGGCATCAACGGCGTCGGTATAATCTTTGCCGTAAGAAAAAGTATGTGCTATTTCTTCTTTGCCGGACTGAGCATGGGGTCCTTTTAGGGCCTGAACTTTCCCATCTTGGTAGGCAATTTCAACAAAGCGCCCTTCCGGCAATACCTTTTTAACTAGTAAATTGCTGTCGTACTCATAAGTCACCGGAATAGAGTGAGAGCCGTTGACTTGGATCAATTGATTGGCAACAAAGTGATAGGTAAGCTCTCTATTATCGCTTGTCGTGATGTAAACCTGAGATTTATTTTCGGCAAGTTCATAGGAAAAATGGATCCAAGAGAGGGGTTTGCCGGAAGGATTTTTCATCTCTATCGCAATCAGATGATGCTCTTCATCATACGAAAAAAACAGCCGATTACCACTGGGAAGTACTTCCTGTATCAAGAGAAAGTAAGTAGGATCTATGACCTGAGCTGCCATGATTGGAGTTATCTCTTCTCCTAACAACTGTGAAGGTAGGTCGTTTACACGTTGATAAATGCGCCTAGTCCCATCACCTAAACTGAGTTCGCATGTATCACCTTTGCAATGGAGAAGGTTATTTTGATGATTGGTCTGTCCATTGATTTCTTGAGTGTAAGTATTAACTAGCCCTGTGGCACTGTTTAAGACATCAATTTTGAGTGGGTCTTTAGTCGATCCATTCGTATTTCTCCAACCGCTATAAGGAAGAATTCCACCCGAACGTTCACCCGTAAAAGCAGAAGTCCATTCAAATCGATCTTTACCCACGGTGCATGATTTTCCAGAAGCATCCTTGCCAACGACAAGAAATCGTTGAGGAAGTATTCTCCATCCACCCGCTTGAACCCCCGTAATAGCGTCTTTTGTACTATAAAAACGCTGTAACACCAAAGCGTCAGGCCCTGTAATCACCAAATCTGTTACAGACTCGCAATAATCGCCATTGATGACATTCACGCTATTTTGAATGAAGGCATCTGGGTCGGATTCTGTAGACACAAGTTGTAACTGACCAGCTGACAGAGCAGGTAGATATAGACACAAAGTAAAAATTGCCAAAAGCCAACGGGGAAAAGCAGTCATATAATTTTTTATCTTTTTTGCGGTAGTTCTGTTAAGAAGCTATGAAGATAAGACAAAGGACAATTTACTGACAATTTGAAATCTTTGATAATGTAACTTCTTCTTGAAAGGTTTGCTTTGCACATGGTATAACATCGCTTTAAAGTGAGCAGCAATATGGATGAAGAAAAAAAAACGCAGGTGGCAAATGCCTTGTTGAATAAAGGTGTAAAGTTGCCGTGCCCCCGCTGTGGGACAAAGAATTTTGAAGTTGTTGGCCAGACATTTCTTCCCATTAATGACAATCCAAATCTTTTTCTAATCGGTGGCCCTATGATTCCAAGTGTCATCATCGCTTGTTCAAACTGTGGATTTCTTACTCTGCATGCCTTGGAACCATTGCAACTCCTGCCTTCGAAAGACAAGGGGGAACAGGATGACTCCTGATGAAGGTCCCATTAACATTAGTTCAAAAAGCAACATAGACAAAACAGCCTTAAAAGTGAAAGAAATGGATCTCAAGGCTGGCCAATTAGGAAAATTTTTTGGAACTGAAGGTAACGCGCCCTTTAATATTTGTGGACTAATTGCGTTAGTTTTAATACTGAATGTGCCTATCATCTGCATTTTTGATACAAAAATTGAGCCAAAAGAATATCTCACGAGCATACTGCCGATAATTGGAACCATAGTGGGATTTTTCTTTGGAAAAAAAATCACTTAGAAAAACTTGTTATCGAGTTTTGGCAGAGAGCCATGCATGCAATCGAACCATCAATAGAGTATCCTGCCTGCAGTAATCTAATAAATTTTTACGGATCTCAACGTAGTTCAGGGCGTGATGAGCTAATTTGATAAGCTCCTGGTATCTACAAACAGCCTCCATACCATCTCAAACAGCAAGGTAATCATAGCTTACATTTTGCCCTAAAAGCACTTGTGCAACCTTTTTAATGCTGTAGCTGCCAAGAAATTCCGGATGATATACGCTTGCCTCGATCACTTTTTTAAGATCGACGATACGAGGTAGTAAAGAGTTGATTGAAGTTGCATATTCAGGAAAGTCTTTTGCAAGCTCTTTGAGTTTGAAGATTTCATAAGTTTGGTGATAAACAACAATCGACCCTTCTGCGGGGAGAGTTTTGAGCATCTCATTGATGAATAGTTGTCGTGGGTCAGCATCTTGATCAAATAAAAACTCATGATGCTCTACTTCACCTTCGGGAAACCTTTGAATGTGACAACTGAATTGAAAGGGTAAATCCTGGTAAGGACGGCTTTTATTGTATCTTGGAATGGGATAACTAACAGCTTCGAGATCAAAGTAGCTGATTGGGTATGTCCAAGTCTCTAGCAAGGCATGAGCGGCCTGAAGGTCATAGAACGGTTGATTGGTTTGGTAACATCGAAGAGCTCTTCTTTGCTTATCGGAATTAAAATCAGCTTCAATCAATTGATCCACAGAATAGCGGTTCTCTTCGTGTAGCTTCCACTTGTTGAGTGCCCTGGGAATATTAAACACGCTGTATGTTGGAATGTCTTTCCAGCAGATAGCGTTAAATGGACACTCACGAGGTTTTTCACAGTGCTGCCCTATGCCCACATTAGGATGCTGTTCAGATAGCAAAACCCCTTGTAACGACAGAACTTCTGTATCGATATGCTCTAAAAGCGGAGCAATCTCCTTCGTGTAATCTATGGAATTGAACAATTTGTCCAGGTCCGGAAAAGTACACTCATGGTTGAGATGCATGAGGAAAACCCCGGATAAGTCAATTCCACATTGCTGCAGAACCCATACTTGAATTGCGAGGTCTCGGCTATGGTCATTCTTAGAAGAAGTATCTATTGATCGATACGTTGTTGCTTTAACCTCATAGAGCTGCCAAGGGGAATTAATTGATGTGCGAGTAAGAATATCTGTCCGGATTAACACACCTTGTGCCATGAAGGCTGCTTCAAATAGAGCAAGAGCTCCTTGGTCAATTTCCTGTCTCGTTTCGTTGAGAGCCTGATCGATATCTAAAGTATCGATCAATACGCCTCCAGGAAACTGACGTCTTGCATAAGACCCAACTTCCGCTCCCTCTCTTTTGAGGTCACTTCTTGGATTATTCGCAGTGCTCA
Source organism: Chlamydiota bacterium (assembly GCA_041691035.1). Lineage (GTDB taxonomy): Bacteria > Chlamydiota > Chlamydiia > Chlamydiales > Parachlamydiaceae > JBEPVL01. Next base: position 309 of record JBEPVL010000004.1, on the reverse strand, counting down.
AAAACTGAAATATCTCTCCTATATAATTCATCTTCCACTCATCGCTAAATCCAGGGAGACGTTGCGTGCCGGTAAGTAGCTGCTGCATGACGGCCTGCTTGATATCGCGCTTCTTGATTAGTTGGTTAAAAAATATAAGCAAAGAACGGCTATTTTTTAGGCATAATGCATAGATCATGCACAGAAAATCATGAAATCGTATGCATGATAAATGCGTCATGTATAGAAAACCTCGATTACGTATACATGATGAATTTATACCATTTCCAAAAAATAAATTCATAATACAGCCCAATTTCTAGAGCACAA
>JBEPVL010000003.1:0-81877 GCA_041691035.1 Chlamydiota bacterium | reverse complement strand
TCCGCCATTTGAAAAAATATATGCAAGCGCAGCTTAACCCGCGGAATGTGGGTAAAATGATGATGCCGATTCTTGAAAGAGGTTTTATTATGTACTTATTTAAAAAAACATTAATGTATAGCTTAGCCACATCACAAAAGTGCATATCAACTTTCAAAAGACTCTCAACTAAAAATCAAAACTACATGATGAAGCTCTTGGTTATAACGACTTCTCTTTTAGCCGGATTTACTCCAACACTTAAAATAAGAAGATGCGACATTTCTAACCTAGAAAACCCTACTCATGTCAAAATTGTGCTGCTTTCGAAAGAAAAAATCCCTTTTTATGATATCGGCTTGATTGGCGTCATAAAAAATGGATTGCAGAATATGTGCGGCATTCCCCCTTTATGGAAAGAGCCCGCATTAGTGTTTAAGGGAACAGCTAAACTACTGTTGGCAGCAAGCCTAGTAATAGCTGCAAGAACAGTACTCCCTAATTTTGTTGCAGCGCATTCTACAGCGATAGTTGCTGGGGCAATCTTTGGAATTCTTTAAACCCTACTCTCTTTATGACTTGACAACAGCAAATCAATGTTTTTCTTTCTGATTTAGTGTAGATCTATTTACGATAAACTGAATTCTCTCAGCGTATTTTTCCTTTATGAATGATACGGGATATGTGACATATAGATTTAGGCTTAATTACTGACAATATTTTTAGAAATGGGTATTCTGTTTTCAACCTCAAATAGCAATTCTAGGACAATTTTGATGAAGACGACATGGACTGTGTACATCATTCAGACACATTCAGGAAAATTGTATACGGGGATTACAAATTGTCTAGAGCAGCGCTTGAAGGCTCACTCTAGTCAATGTGGAGGGGCTAAATTTTTTCGCTTCTCACCTCCTCAAAAAATGATCTTTTCGGAATCACACCCCAATCGCTCTGAAGCGTCCAAACGAGAAAGTGCTATAAAAAAAATGACACGTCTGGAAAAATTTATGTTGATCTCAAAATGAAGATAATTAGCTTGCCTCTTGATGACGATGACCTGTTAAAGGAGTGTCATGTGACAGCTTTTCGTTCTACTGGAAGTGGAGGGCAGCATGTCAATGTCACTAACAGTGCTGTCAGACTGGTGCATCTCCCCACAGGAATCATCGTGACGAGCCAAGAGCAGCGGAGCCAATACCTAAACAAGAGGATGTGCATTGCTAAGCTGCGCAATAAAGTCTCCAAGCTTAATTATAGGAAACCCAAACGAATCGCTACGCGCACACCCCTTTCTGTAAAAAATAAGAATTTGGAAAAGAAGAAGAGGGATTCAAAAAAGAAACAGCATCGACGGCCACCTTCTGAAGAGTGCACCTGAATTCAGGAGTAGCTTATGCCACCGAGAAAGTTACAGGTTGAATTTCTTCTGCCCCAGTAGGTTTCCGTGGCTTCAGCGAATATTTGCCAGCTATCAAAGAGCTCTGCCGAGACTGTGATGACACCTCGATGCGATTACGGCCGTTAGTGATATCCAAGATTGGGAATCCGTCACCGAAACTAATGAAGTGGCAAAAAGAGATACGATTAAATTATAAAAAAAAATGCATGTTAACCCTAAAATACTTAGATCGTAACATGCATTTATGAACTAAATTAAAGGCCTATTCGTGTCACAGTTGCATTAGCTGAAACCACATTCAAAAAGGAAGGACCAGCGGAACCTAAACCCCCAGATACCACAAATTGAACAGTACTATCTTCTGTCAATGTCACAAGATCACTTAAAGAAGCAGAAAACAATAGCCCTGGATTCTCTTGGCCAGCTTCAGTGCTAATGTGAAAGGACCCAATGCTATCAGCCTGTAATACACCATTGATGATTACTCCAATGGCATAGTTTGTCAAATCAGCTGGACCATCTGTGCCTGGGTCTGGATATGCCACAGTTAATAAGGCATTAAGTAAATATGTACCTGATTTTTCAACTATAATTGTAGCATTGGTAGGGTCTGGACTACTTGTGTTTGAGAAAGTAGAAAAAGTATCTACCGGAAATGGTTGCCAACCTGTAAGAGATGGTATAGATGCTTGTGGACTAGCAATGATCAAAGTTGGGATGGATGCTGATGCTGATAATTTTCCATAAGCAGCAGCGGTACTGGTTTGTCTTCTAATAAAGCCACAATGTTGAACCTGTGGATTAGTCTCCAATTGTTCGACATTCGCGAATAAAGGAACGACTCCTAATGTAACAAATAAACACAATTTTGGTAATATTTTGCCGATCATAACACTCCTTTTTTTTTTGAACTTTCTTTATTGTCTTATATTCGTATCGGAATGATGACTCACCATTCCGAAACATTGAAATTAACTTAAATCCCACAGATATAATAATCGTTTGAAAAAGTACAGATTTTTTTTTTTACAAGTGCTCGCCAAAGGCCTAAATATCTATCAAAAAAATAATTTTATTCCCTAAGAATGATTTCGTAAAAAGCGAGTTTTACCCGATCTTTCATTTATGATTTGAGTCAAATTAATCTAAAGCAAAGACAAATCCAGTTATGAATGATCCACTAGTCCTCCTTAAAGCACTCTTGCGTTCTTAAATTATCCATAAGTCTGTTTTAGAATTATTGAGCTAGGAAATCTTAAGTCTTCATATTTCTGTTAGCTTGAAATACACTTTTTCACCATCAGACGAAACGATCATATTGAATTTTTTTCCATAAAAAGGATTAAAGCCAACTTTAGTTGATGCTATGACGATACATTCAGTAACCATCGAATGGACGATGCTATCTAATTCTAAATTGATTAAAGTCGTAGGGGTGAACCAAGAGATGACGAGTCCATTATCGACTGATAAATAGTTGGAGATATCTGTATAAATGCCATCTGTATTTTGCATGCATAGAAAGGAAGCTGAACAGTTTCCTGCTTTTTCATTGTGGGTATTGTAGAGAGGAGCTCTTCCTGCCAAATATTTAGAGGAAAGTGTGGAGCTATCAACTAAAACATTGGATGTAGGTATTTCAATAAAACTACTTATAAAATCGGCTACGTATAAATAATATGACAATTTTTGATGTTTTTTACAATATCCCCTTTCCGAATTATTAACTAATTTTTCTTCTTTTAGGACGCTATGATTGAGCAGAGCGTTCTCAATAACCTCAATGCTAGCATTTATTGAAGGCGTAGACAGAAACAAAAATAGAAATATAACACCTTTAAAGACATTTTTTAAAATCAACATCGGTCTCTCCTTAAATTTTGATTGAGCTCTTACTGCAATTCACCATCTATAGTTGAATTTTGATTTTATAATCTATCCTTATATTTAAACCCGACTTCCCCCGAAATCCTGCATAAGTCTGTTTTAGAATTCTCGCAAAATTGAGGGTTAAAATTCGATTTTAATGTTGCTAATGATATCGTTTTCACTTACAACATAGTGTTTAAATAAATATCTTTTCGGTGCGAACCGAGGGCAGTAAAATTTTTCAAGAGTCTAAAATATAGGAAAAAAATGAATACACTAGCATTAATTCATCATCGTCCATTTTTTATATGGCCCACTAGCAGAAATTTTCAAACTTCTGCAATTTTGAAAATGAATATTGTCAATATTTTGAATATTTTAAATTCAAGATTTTTTGAAAAAATAGAATTAAATCAAACAAGAAAAATATCTAACTTTCAATTAAAAGATCCAAAATCTTCGAATCTTGATGACTTGACCGAAGAAGTAAGATTTGAGGAAGTAAAAAAAAATTATGAAAAAAATGGAAGCCTATTATTCATGGATCTACTTAAATGCAATTTAAGTAAAAAAAACAATTTTTCCATTGTAGTAGAACTGCTTAAAAATGGCTATTTTGGACATAAAAATGATTTTCGTAATTATACCGATTTTAACTTCGATCAAAAACAAATAAAAATATTAGCAGAAATCGGCCTAAGAAAATTTGATGATTATAAATTAAAAGTATTTATTGAAAAATTTGAATTTAAAGAACTCACTTATGAAGCGAGATTTAAAATTGCCAAAAAAGTTATTTTAAGAACACCTTACTTACTCAATTTAATTTGCAACAAGATTTTAAAAGCTAACGCAGCTAATGAAAAAACTTGTGAAAAAGAGGTTAAAGAATTAACGAACGGCGCCCTTAAACAATTGCTCAGCAATCATAATGTTACATGGAATCGAACTCCAAGCGAAGCCAATGAAGAAGATCTCATTCTTGAAATGACCAAGCAGCTAAATATTGATGATTTTTTCAATAATGATTCTATGTCAGTTATCTATCAAACTTTTACGGAAAAACAGAAACTAGACTTTGGAGAATTTCTCTCCATTTATCATCCAAATAATTTTATAAAAAACTTTAAGATATTATCATGCTGTCGCATGGAAGATCAATGGTCGAGAATTCAAGATAAATGGCCTAAAATTTTGTTAGGATTAAAAGAAATCTTCTTAGAAAGAGGGGAATTTATTGATTTTTTTATTTTAATAAAAAATTTGTATCCTGAAAATAAAGATTTGTTACTCCACTTACTTAGCCTTGCAAATAAAGAAAATCGACTAGATGGCTCTTGGTTTTTTGAATTGGAAAATGCATCGAATGCTATTTTTTCAAGACAAGAACATTCAAGTTCATTGCAAATTGCAGTTTGCGCGGAAAAAATTGATGATAATTTAAAATTAGAATATCTAATATTTAATAATCATTATCCTCTTTCTTTCGACAAGTTAAATTTGGATGATAAACAAATAAAAAATTTGGCAAATAAAATACAGGGGCTTTCTTATTCCGACTTCTTTGATTTTTGTAAAAGTTTAGAAATACATAGGCTTAGTTATGCAAATAGAGTTGAAATTGCAAAACTTGTCATTTTGGATAAACCCGATTGGCTTTCTGACGTCTGTTTTAATTTTTTATTAAATGGATGCGAAGATACAAAAAAGGATGTCCAAACAATAGTTAAAGACTACTTAGAGCAAAGACTTAAAAGTCATAAAGAATGCTTGGAAGAAAGGCTTAAAAAGTTTAAAGCTATGGATTATTTTTTTAATAGAATAAATACCGATTATTTTATCAAAAATTTGGATTGCAGCGGTGATTCAATTGTGAAACTTGATGAATTTATGGAAGAAAATCTTATTGTTGAGATGGCAAAAAAGCTCGCTATTAATATTATTTCTCTTCCTAAATTTAGAAAAAATTGTGCCCCAACTCTATTTGCAATTCTTCCGAAAGAGCAAAAGCTTGCTTTTGCAGCCCATCTAGCGGAAAATTTTCCTGAGGTATTAATACTTTCCTTTGATCTAATAGCCCTGAACGAATCTGGCGAATCTAACAAAGAATGGCCAAAAATACTGTTTAAAATAAGAAAGCTTTCTTACGGGACTCGATTTATTGGTAATGAAGAAAATTATAATTTTGAAAAATTTCATATCTTTAGTTTTCTATGTAAAATTAGAAATGAATATCCAGAAAATAAGGATTTGTTAAAACACTTAATTAGTTTAATGTAAAAGCCTATACATTTTTTCCGTTCAAAAGTTAATAACGAGTGCTTCGATATCTTGAGAAAGCCTCTATAAGTATGGTGTGAACAAAATATTCATGAGAAGTGGCCGTGTTTTGAAAAGCTATTATTTAGAGAAAGACTTTCTGAAATTGGGAGGCATAGTTCCTTTCTTTAAACTCTTCTTACTCACTGATTTGAACTTAGTGGTGGGAAGGATGAAAGACTTCAGCTCGATAATCCATTCTACTTGTCATGCCAGCCATCTTTATCGAGGAATTCTTCATAAGTTCCCAGATGGAACAGCTGTTTTCTTTCATGACACACAAGAATCTTGTTTAAATTCATTCTTTTTAAAATCAATTCACTATGAGTCACCATCACAACAGCCCCTTCAAAATCTTCAATGGCATCGATGAGAGCTTCGATGGATTCCATATCAAGGTGATGTGTAGGTTCATCTAATAATAATAAATTGCAAGGTTTGGCGACAATTTTTCCAAGGAGCACTCGACTTTTTTCTCCTCCGGATAAGACAGCGTTGAGTTTCTTTGATTTATCGCCACTGAACATCATGAGTCCACAAATCCCTTTGATTTGTGTCAAATTAAGTTTAGAGTTTGCAGAGGCAATTTCTTCCTCTATAGAGTGCTGTGGATTAAGTCTGTCAATATTGGTTTGTCCAAAATAGCCAATTGCAAGGTTATCGGAATATTTAGAAGACCCTTTATTTGGCGAAAGTTCTCCCGCTAACAGACGAAGGATGGTGGATTTACCTCGACCATTTTTACCGATGATCCCTATTCTTTCTCCTTTTTCTATGGAAAGAGAAAGATGCTCAATCAGAGGATAGGCCGTATTATAGGAAAAACAAAGATTATGAACCTCCAACATCTTCCTGCCAGGGAAATCAGCTGGATTGAACTGAAAATCAAGTTCGTAGATATTTTTCAAGCTTTCTAAAACAGGAATTCGACCTAACTGCTTCTGTTTAGATTGTGCTTGAGTTGCTTTTGAAGCTTTTGCCCCAAACCGATTGATAAAACCCTGAAGATGCTCGCGTTTTTTTTCTAAATTTTGACGGGTCTTTTCATGGATCTCTTCTTTCTGCATCAGCTGTTCAAAGAAATGGATCGAATCCCCTTTGACTTTGCTTATTTTTTGACGGTGAATCCCCATTGTATGAGTTGAGACGCTATCTAGAAACTCACGATCATGAGAAATAAGTATAAACTCACCTTGCCAGTCTTTTAAAAATTTTGTAAACCAGCGGATTGAAACGATGTCAAGATAGTTTGTAGGCTCATCGAGAAGCAAGCAATCGGGCTCGCCAATAAGAACCTTAGCAAGGTGAAGTCTGAGTTGATATCCTCCAGAAAAATCCTGCGGAGAGCGGTCTAAATCCTCTTCCTTGAAACCTAGCCCAAATAAGATTGTTTCTGCTTTGTAAATGCAATCTTTTTCTTTTGGGGGCAGTCCTAAAGCAGCCTCTTCGATAAGTGTAGGGCGGGTGAAAACGATATGCTGATCTAGGATGCCTATAGTATAGTTTTTTCTTTTAGAGATCGTTCCCTTATCGGGAGATTCTTTGCCAATGATCAAACGGAAAAGAGAAGATTTTCCGGAGCCATTCCGTCCAACTAGCGAACAGCGCTCTCCAGGTTGAATGCTAAAGGAGGCACCTTCAAACAAAGGCTCCCCATGATAAGCTAAAGTTAAATTATCTATTTGAATCATATCTTATTTACTCTACAGCTTCATATAGATTTTCTTGATCCTCGATAGGATCTTCCCAATTTGTACTGAGTCTAGATAAATATTTTGATGTTTCCCAAAAAATCTCATCCGACTCATTATTTGAACTTGATGATTCAGAGATATCTACTTCCATTGATGCAGATTGAGTGGACTGCTCTTCAGAAGCATTTATAGAAGAGATTAAGAAAGTGAAAATGCAAAGTAAAAAATAGTTCATATGGAAACTGACGTTACCTCTGTTACAGAACAAATAAATCTATCTGAGCTTATCCTACTTAAAAAAAGCTTTTAAAAAGCATAACATAGCTGGCTAAAATATTCCAGTCATAAAATGAGCTCAGCCTCATTTTGGAGTAATTATCACATTTGCGATAGTGAACGGATTAGCAGGCACATACAGTGTAGAGAGCAAAAATCTCTATTTTCGTGAGAACTTTTTACCAAATATTTCAACTGCATGTGACAGAAAAAAGTGCTATTTTTTTTCAATAACAAGTCCTTTGAATGCCTGTAAACAGGGACAACAGATGCAAAACGCTATTAGGTGAGACCAAAAATTTCAAAAATTTAAACGCGCATTCATTTTTTCTAAGTAAATAGCTGAAATTGAAAAGCGACGCTGCACTCAAGGCGCCGATTTTAGTGCATTTATTAGAATTTACATTTTAAAGGACACATGTTTCTAACCATTCAAGATCACGGCTTAGAAGTCCAATTCTCTCCCTATTTCTTTGATGTTCTGGATTCGCTCATATCGATAGGGTTGGAGCAATTTATAAAAATTAACTTTTTTTTATTCGAAATAGTAGTTATTTTTTTCTACAAATGTTCATAGTGGACCACCCTATAGTTTTGAAAATATTTTTAATAATCAAAACTCCCAAAACAAAGCAGATGACTGGTTAAAAGATTTCTGATGTAGGTTTCATAAATAACAAGGAGAGACTGAACGATAACGATTGAACTTTAGAGAATTTTCTGTTACGCTGAGGACCTAAAAATAAAATTTGGAGAATAAGTAATCTTTATGTCAGCTGAGTCCACACTTTATAGCCATGTCGACAATGAGTATAAATATGGTTTTGTCACTGACGTTGAAACCGATGCCCTTCCAAAAGGGATAAATGAAGGGACTATTGAGGCCATTTCAGCAAAAAAGAATGAACCCGCCTTCATGCTTGATTTCAGGATGAAAGCCTACAGACGCTGGCTTCAGGAAGAGGAGCCTCATTGGGCCAATGCAAGATATCCAAACATCAATTATCAAGATATTGTTTATTATTCTGCGCCAAAAAGGAAACCTTCCCTCAGCAACTTGGACGAAGTGGATCCGGAAATCCTTCGTACATTTGAACGGTTAGGGATCCCCATTGAAGAGCAAAAACGACTGAGTAATGTGGCTGTCGACCTTGTTTTTGATTCTGTATCAATTGGAACAACATTCAAAAAGAAACTCGAAGATGCCGGCGTTGTGTTATGCTCCATCTCTGAAGCGATGCACACACATCCCGATTTAATTAGAAAATACCTTGGAAGCGTCGTTCCTATTGGAGATAACTTTTTCGCTACATTGAATTCCGCTGTGTTTACCGATGGCTCCTTTGTTTTTGTTCCAAAAGGGGTAATATCTCCGATGGAGCTCTCTACATACTTTAGAATTAACGATCAAGAATCTGGACAATTTGAACGAACGTTAATTATTGCAGAAGAAGGTTCTTCTGTAAGCTACCTTGAAGGATGTACTGCCCCCGCTTTCAGCACGAATCAGCTTCATGCCGCCGTTGTCGAATTAATCGCTCTCGATCATGCATCAATCAAATATTCCACGGTTCAAAATTGGTATTCAGGAAATCCCCTCACCGGTCAAGGTGGAATTTATAATTTTGTGACCAAACGAGGGCGCTGCGCTGGAGTCAAATCGAAAATTTCATGGACTCAAGTGGAAGTAGGCGCTGCCATTACATGGAAATACCCCAGTTGCATTCTTCAAGGAGATGATTCTGTCGGAGAATTTTATTCTGTTGCTTTAACTAATGGCTATATGCAAGCGGATACCGGAACAAAAATGATTCATCTTGGCAAAAACACAAGATCAACAATAGTGTCCAAGGGAATATCGGCTGATCATTCACATAATAGCTATCGTGGACTTGTTAAAATTGCACCTAAAGCGATAGGCGCTAGAAATTACACCCAATGCGATTCTATGTTAGTTGGAAATCAATGCTCTGCAAACACTTTTCCTGTGATTGAAGTCAGCAACTCCGAAAGTCAGGTTGAACACGAAGCCTCTACTTCGAAGTTAAATGAAGAGCAGCTTTTCTATTTTCAATCCCGAGGAGTTTCAAAAGAAGACGCTGTGAACATGATTGTCAATGGATTTTGCCGAGAAGTTATTAAGGAACTTCCCCTTGAATTCGCCGCTGAAGCACTGAAATTATTGGCAATCAAATTGGAAAATTCAGTTGGGTAAAATACCACTTAAACACTAAAGAGTAGACGAGACAGAGATGTTAGAGATTAAAAATTTATACGCCGAAGTGGAAGGAACGCCGATTTTAAAGGGCGTAAATTTAACTGTTAGACCTGGTGAAGTCCATGTCATTATGGGACCCAACGGAGCTGGAAAATCGACCCTAGCTAGAGTTTTAGCTGGCCATCCTGCTTACGAAGTGACGGGTGGTGAGGTGTGGTTTAAGGGAGAAGATTTGCTTGAGATGGAACCCGAGAATCGCTCTCACCAAGGGCTATTCATGAGCTTTCAGTATCCCGTAGAAATTCCAGGGGTCAGCAACTTTCAGTTTTTAAGGATTGCACTCAATTCAAAAAGAAAAGCTTTAGGACAACCTGAGCTGAGCGAAGAGGAATTTAAATCGCTTCTTGAGACAAAAATGAAGGAAATTGAAGTCAAAAGCGAGTTTGCAACACGCAATGTCAATGAGAATTTTTCTGGCGGTGAGAAAAAACGGAATGAAATTTTGCAGATGGCCGTTCTTAAACCTGACCTTGCATTACTAGACGAAACTGATTCCGGATTAGATATTGATGCCATGAAGATTGTCTCTCGTGGAGTGAATCATTTGATGAATCCTGATATGGGGCTCGTTCTCATTACCCACTACCAAAGACTCCTCGACTACATTAAACCGGATTTTGTTCATGTCATGCTCGATGGACGTATCGTTCGATCAGGAGGACCCGAACTAGCTTTAAAACTAGAAGAACAGGGTTATGACTGGTTGGTTTCTTCCTCTGAGTGCGGAGAATGTGCATGTTCATGACAGCAGAACAAGACCAATCCACCTTTCAAAGCTTCCTCGAGAAGCATATTACAGAACGCCGGGGGAGTGATTCGCTGCAGAAATTAAGGGCAACGGCATGGGAACGCTTTTTAGCTCTGGGATTACCCACACGGAAAACAGAGCAATTTCGAAGTTTAAGACTTAAGCCACTATTCTCTCCCTCCTATTCTTTGGCCGAACCCTATCCTGCTACGCTTGATCAAATCGCTCCTTTTTTTTATCTGGAGTCTCATGAATCCGTCATCGTCTGTGTGAATGGTCATTTTAGTCCAATTTTAACGCGTTTATCGGGTATCCCCTCACAGGTTGTTGTCTGTTCATTGAATGAAGCCATGAAGACATACGGCACTTTTTTGACAAATTTTTGGGGCAAGTTACTTAAAGAAGAAACAGACCCCTTTGTGACAATCAATCAGGCACTTCATCCTGAAGGTGTGTTTATCTATATTCCTCCTAACACGAAAATCGATTCCCCTATTCAGATTCTTCATCTTGTTGATTCATCAGATGAAGCAACGTTGTTATTACCAAGAACAACGGTGTATGTCGGAAACCACTCTGAGGTTACACTCTTACAAACTAAGGTTTACCATACACACTCTCAAACACTCACCAATGACGTTGTGGAATTTGCTATCGAAAATGAAGCTCATGTTCGGTACGTAGAAGTTCAGTCTAAATCCCATCCTAATTCTTGGTCATTGAATGCTATACGAGCTCATTTAAAACGTGGATCCACTTTTCTTAGTGTCAACGTGAATGAAAATCAATCGACAACACGCCATGACATCCGCGTTACATTAAGTGGTGAAAACGCTGAAGCCTCCGTAAATGGGGTTTGGATGCTATCAGACAAACGAGAATCCCATACAAATATTATCATTGATCATCAAGCTCCTCATTGTCGCTCCTATCAACTTTTTAAGGGAGTCTTAAATGACTTAAGTCGCTCGAGTTTTGAGGGAAAAATATTGGTTAGAAAAGAGGCACAAAAGACCGACGCGTTTCAGGTCAATAATAATCTTTTATTAGGCGAACATGCGCATGCTGATAGTAAACCCAACCTTGAAATTTTTGCTGATGATGTGAAGGCATCCCATGGGTCAACCATTGGACAGCTTGACCAAGACCAACTATTCTATATGCAGACAAGAGGGCTGAAGGAAACTGATGCAAAAAAACTGTTGATCAGAGGATTTTGTGAAGAAGTGTTGGATAAAATTCCCATTCTTTCACTAAAAGCTGAGCTATTCGCCAGAATGAATCACACTTTTTCACTAGATGAAGGATAACCCATGGATCAAATGATTGCTTTCGATCTTACATCTGTACGTGAAAGCTTTCCGATGCTTTCGAAAACGATGCATAACAAGCCTTTGATTTATTTTGACACTGCCGCAACGGCCCAAAAACCTCAATCTGTGATCGATGCAATCACTCATTTCTATCAAAATCATTACGGGACAGTTCATAGAGCTATTTATGAGTTAGCAGCGCATTCGACTAATGAATACCAAAATGTACGTGATAAGGTTAGATTATTTTTAAATGCCGCTAAGAATGAGGAGATTATTTTTACACGTGGAACAACAGAATCGATTAATCTAGTGGCTTACTCATTTGGAAAGGCTTTTGTTAAGCCCGGAGATGAAGTTTTAATTAGTGCCATGGAACACCACTCAAATATTGTTCCCTGGCAGCTTATGTGTGAGGATCGTGGAGCAATTGTAAAAGTGATTCCTATGACTGAACGTGGGGATATCAATCTCGAAGAGTACGCTAAACTGCTCAATCCTAAAACAAAAATCGTTGCCCTCACGCATATTTCTAACTCAATAGGAACCATTAACCCTATTGAGAAAATGATCAAAATGGCCCATGACAACGGAGCCAAAATTTTAATTGATGGAGCTCAAAGCACGCCTCATATGGCAATCGATGTCCAAAAATTAGATGCTGATTTCTTTGTTTTTTCAGGTCACAAGCTTTTTGGCCCTACAGGAATTGGTGTCCTCTATGGAAAGGAGTCTCTCTTAACAGAAATGCCACCTTATCAAGGTGGCGGTGATATGATTGAATGGGTCACGTTTCAATCGACAACCTATAATACCCTTCCACTTAAGTTTGAAGCTGGAACTCCTATGATTGCTGAAGTAATCGGATTAGGAGCCGCGATCGACTACCTTAATGCAATCAATCTCAAGTCAATTGAGTCTTACGAGACCTACCTCAAGGACTATGCTTACGATCAATTAAGCGCAATTAATCACTTGAAGATCTTAGGTAGCCCTCAGAAACGAGGAGCTTTGATTACATTTACAGTTGACGGCATCCATCCTCTTGATTTAGGAACACTCCTAGATCTGAAAGGCATAGCGGTACGTACTGGGCATTTCTGCGCCCAGCCTGTCATGCGGTTTTTTCAAATTCCTGCTGCAATTCGAGCTTCTCTTGCTTTCTATAATACCACAGAAGAAATTGATAGCTTCTGTAAGGCTTTAGAAGAGTCCATTGCTCAATTAAAATAGACACTATGCGTATCACCCTCAAAAAAGCAGTAGAGCTACTGAATCATGGTTTGGTCGTTGCCCTTCCTACAGAAACTGTGTATGGCCTTGCGGCTAGTCTCCATCAACCAGAAGCTATCGAAGCTATTTTTAAAACTAAAAAGCGACCGAGTTCCAATCCCCTAATCATTCACGTGGCAGACTCAGCTCAAATTAGGGATCTTGTAGAAATCATTCCTACTGATTTTGAATCCCTTTCTCAAGCTTTTTGGCCGGGTCCTCTAACACTGATTTTACCTGCAAAACAAGAGAAGATCCCGTCCATAATTCGTGCAAATTTACCAACAGCCGCTTTCCGCATTCCTTCTCATCCCCTTGTTCGTGAAATTTTAAGTTTAACGGGACCTTTGGTAATGCCTTCAGCGAATTTATCCGGAAGACCATCCGCAACCCATGTGGAACATATTGAAGCTGATTTCGGTCTAGATTTTCCTGTTTTAGACGGAGGAGTATGTACATATGGGGTTGAATCAACAATTTTGATTCACGAATCAGAAAAATGGCTTCTAGGACGTTTAGGTTTTATTTCTCCAGAAGAATTCAAGCCTATACTAGGTTATGTTCCGAAGCTATTCTCTTCGACACAACCCAAATGTCCAGGTCAGCATTTCAAGCACTATTCCCCCCACGCAAGACTTCATTTAAGTTCATTTGCGCTTTTAAAAGATCAGTGCTGCATCATTGGTTTTAGGGAAGGTCATTATCCCAAAACTAATCCCCTCATTATCTTAGGTTCTTTAGATCAGCCAAAAGAAGTAGCTGAAAACCTCTATGCGGTGCTACGTCAACTTGACTTAGAAGGAATACAAGAAGCCTGGGTAGATATGGATTTTCCTTCCAATGGACTCTGGAATACCATCCGTGAGCGACTCACTCGAGCTGCAGAAATTACTCAAAATAACATTTCCCAATAAAGTCATATTTTTCTATTTAGATGAATAGACTCTAATTAATTTATTGAGGAACCTCCATGAATTCCTTATTTTTTGTCAGCTCACCTTATAGTGAAACTGAGGACCCCTCTTCATCAGAAATTTACCGATCCATAGCCATTCAATCCTCATCTGAAACGATTGCACTCGCCATTTTAAATGCTGTGTCCACACCTTTTGTTCAAGCTTCACAACGCTATATTATCCCCGTTGTGTCAGCAGGTGTTGCTATCATCAATACTGGATTTAGATTCATCAATAAAGCCTGGATCAAAGACACCGACAAGGATATGAACCCCTATTTGTCCAATGGAACTCTTCGCTCCCTCTGTCTCCATGTCCAGTGTCTTTTCTTTTCTCTCATTGACATTCCAACACTTAAGGTTTTAATTCATGAACTTGGCCATTTCATTGCTATGAAAATTCTATTTAAGAATAATCATCCCGTTATTAACGATATTCCATTTATTGGCGGAAACACACTTTTCAATGGTAACATAGCAGATTTAAGCGAGATAGGCACACAATTAGGTCAAAAAAATGCATGGTTAGTCACAGTTGCTGCTGGACCTGCTCTGATCCAATTAGTCTCGACTATCCAGCTTATCGCCTCACAATTTCTCATTCCCAAATACCCAAAAATCGGATATTACGTCTTTTGGTCAGGACTTGTTGGAGTATTTGGAACTGCTACATATGCCCTTACTGCAGCTTTTACTTCAAAGCTTAATTCACCTATTCCAAATGATTTTACTGTTCTTCATCAAAACCTAGGCCTCCATCCCGCAGCTATGGCAGCGGGATCGCTTGCTATTCCTTTGATATTAATGGGAGCAACATGGAGTATTAAAAAAATCTATTTAATTCACCGTTCTAAAAGTGAGCCAAAACCTTAATTAATAGACTATATTTTGACATATCTTTTTAATTATTTGCCTTGTATAATGAAGTCATAAAGAAATGATAAATTTATTCAGAGGTAGAAAATGTTAAGTGTCGTGGGTTTGAATTCAAAAATAGAAAATTATTTTGCCTGCAGTATTGGGGACCCCAAGTATCAGACAATGATTAGAGACGCAAAAGATGAAATTTCTCAGATTATTAAAGAGATCATTTTATCTGCCAAAAATAATAAAACAACAGTTACTATTGATGAACGTTGCAAACATGATTCCTTCTACCTTACCCTAAAAATAAAGATCGAATGGGTTAAATTGGGACTCGAACAAGTAGGCGCCGAAAATGTCAAGTTTGCTCCAATCAAGTTTACTCTCAATGACAAAGTAGCTATGCAAGTCTGTTCAATCGATCTTCGATTTAGTAATCTTAAAACTTCGAAGTTATTGACAGAATTAGTCTAACTTCTTTGAGAGTGCTTTATATAGTTTTTCTAAATGGGGATTTTCATAATCCTCATTTATTTTTTTGATCTCTTCAGCTGTCCTCCTCTCCGATGACATCGATAAAATATTTACGCAAACATCTATAAGAGTAAGAATAGTGTATTCATAGCTAAGTTTTAAAAGCTCCTCTATCACTGGTTTAATGAAGTCCGGGTTAATCGCATACTCATTTAACAGGGCATCCGAACCAAGATAAGAATAAAGGATAAATGCTTCTATCGCTTGACTAGAAAATCTTAGATTAAGAGAACTTTCCCCTTCAGAAACTGCTTCCTCCATTTCCTCTCCCAGTTCATGACCATGAGCGTAAAGGATGTAGGAATGAACCGCATATTCATCATCGTCTTTAGAAACCAAGGTGACATCACACCCTCTTTTAGCCAAAAGCCACTTTTCATACATCACTTTATCTTGATCGTAAATCACTCTCTTTGGAATGGGAATTGGGTCAATATGATAAGAAAATTTTGCATGACTCATCCATCTAAAAGTCAGGACTTCAATATTTTGAGAAGCAAGCTCATTCATGACTTTAGTGCCTTGATCGATTTGCACCTTAGAAAATTTCAAAAAAATATCTGGTGGTTGTTTATACTTAATACTTTCTGTACTTTCACTCAATTGTACACAGAGTTTTTTCCCTAGTTCGATAAGAATAGGCTTAACATAGGTGGTGTATGAATCATTTTTCGGAACAAACAATAAATCTTCCAAATTTTTTGATAATGCATCTTTAGACAAGTTCAAATGGCATTGTTTTTCTTGTATATATGCAAATATTTTAAAGGTCTCATTGTCTTTAAAATTTATGTAGAAGGCTTCTTGGATTTTTCTTACTGTTCTTTTAATATCATCGTATGTTTCTTTTATGCCTGTAATGTGAATTTTACCATCTAAACACCTCACCTGAAAGGAATTTGACTCCTTTTCAGAAAGTTGAGCTGCATAACACTGACAAAATAAATCCCAAAATAAAGGATTTGAACTGAGAATTTTCTCAATATTATTTTTTGTTAAGTAGATGTTTAATTCGGTTGGATTCAGTGTCTCTCTCTTTTGATGAGGCGAATGGTGATTATGTATGGTTAAATGACCAGTACTTCCGCTTCTTAATTGTAACATAAACCCTCAGGGAATTAATTTTTTGGAGATATCTGTTTTCCTCCTACAACATTACTATTAAAATGACTATATTTTTATTCCAGTGACAGGTATCATCGCTCTCACTAGGATACGCCCTAGCACTTTTGAAAGGATTTTTTATGTCACGGCTTCCCAAACTGGCGATTGTAGGACGACCTAATGTCGGTAAATCGGCTTTATTCAATCGCATCTGTAAACAGAAAATAGCTATCGTCGATGAAGCAGAAGGCATTACACGCGACCGCCTTTACGCTGAAAGCGAGCTCTTTGGGCTCTCTTTTCAAGTGATCGATACGGGCGGAATTAACTCCCGATCAAAAGCTCTCTTTAACGAAGAGATCAAAAGACAAGCTGAAATCGCGATCGAAGAAGCAGATACGATCATCCAAGTTGTCGATGGACAAATTGGACTGACAGACTTAGATCATGAAGTCGCACAAATTCTACATAGATCTAAAAAACCAGTCTGCCTAGCGGTAAACAAAATTGATCACCATGGCCTCTTATCTGAAATTCACTCCTTCTATTCCCTGGGAATTCCTAACATCGTTCCCGTTTCAGCTGCTCAAGGCTGGCAGATCGCAGAGCTCCTCGAAGTTGCATTCAAAGATGTCCCCAAAAATATATCTGAGAAAGAAGAAGACCCCTCTATAAAAATTGCGATTGTGGGACGCCCTAATGTCGGAAAGTCTTCACTTGTTAATTATTTACTTGATGAAGAACGCTGTATTGTAAGTCCTATTCCTGGAACGACTCGAGATAGTATTGACGTCTCCTTTACCTTAGATGGTCAACAATATACCCTTATCGACACGGCTGGGATTAGACGAAAACGCGCCGAGCATGAAGTCGTCGATAAGTTTGCTGCTATCCGCACCCAAAGAGCTATTGAACGTTCAGATCTTTGCATTCTAATGATCGACGCCCAAGAAGGGATGACAGGACAAGAAAAACGCATTGCAAATTCTATTGAAGAAGCAGGAAAAGGCTGCCTGATCCTTCTGAATAAGTGGGATTTGGTCAAAGGATTCCGCATGGAGCATTGTTTACAAGGAATCGAAGAAGAAGTCCCCTTTCTCAAACATTGTCCTAAACTATTTCTTTCTGTTAAGACCGGACGCAATGTGGATAAAATCTTCCCTCTCATCCAAGATATCTACGCCAATTCCACCAAGCGAATTACGACGCATCAATTGAATAAATTTGTTGCTGATGCCCTACAACGAAATCATCCCCCAATGATTATGGGAAAAAGATTGCGCATTTATTACATGGCTCAAGTTGACGTTCAGCCTCCTAAATTTATTCTCTTTGTTAACTACCCGAATCTGATGAACGACACCTATAAAAAGTATCTTTACAATCAATTTAGAGATGTCTACCAATTTACAGGTGTGCCTATCGTCATGCATCTTAAAGGCAAGGAAAAACGAGATAAACCTAAAGAATTGATAAAAGAAATCGGCCACCCTCATCAGCAAGAAGAAGAAGAAAAAGAGCACGTAGAACACACAACTGAGTTGTATTCTGATGAAAACGATGACAGCGACTACCTCTTTGAAAACGAAGATGAAATGAAATAGAAACGCACTTATATGTAGCGTAGGCTTGTTATTGCCGGATTTATCCGGCAGAATCTTCCTCTCTCTTATTGTAGAATAAGAATTTTATTGATCTAAAAATTTATTTTCTTGACTGTGCCGGATAAATCCGGCAATAACAAGCGCAGGCTAAAGCCTACGCTACAATAGGCTACAACTGTATTTTATTCAGATATTTTTCAATCTGTTCGAAGGCTTGTGGGAGCATCTCGCTATTTTTACCAGCTCCCTGAGCAAGCTGCTGCTTGCCCCCTCCACTTCCACCCAAGAGCGGCATCATCAACTTGATGATCTCTTGAGCAGAGATCCCTTTCTTTACCCCGTCATCGCTAACACTTACAATAACCTGACACTTATCTAAAGCATCTGTGGCCAAAATGATAAGGGAAGGGTTAAATAAATCAGATACGACTTCAACGGCTTGCTTCAGTTCTTCAGCAGATGTTGAAACTTTGGCCATCACAACGGGGATATTCGCAATTTTCTTAATATGTTGGTCTAAAGCTTTTAACTGGGCTTTAAGCTGATCCGCCTTGACCTCTTTTTGAAGCTGACTTAAGTATTTATTTTCTTCCAGCAATTTCTTCAAGCGATCGTTCACTAAGTGAACAGGAGCCTTAAGAAGCTCTGCAACTTCGCTAAGCTGATCTTCTCTCTCTCGATCAAGTAATTCCGCTGCCTCTCCTGTGACACCTTCTATGCGCCGCACTCCTGCTGCGATACTGCTTTCCTTCGCGATTTTGAAAATCCCTATCGTTCCTGATGCAGTGGTATGTGTTCCCCCACAAAGTTCTTTTAAATCGCTAATTTTTATGACACGAACGAGAGAACCATATTTTTCGCCAAAAAACTGCTTGATATCTTTGTGTTTTTGAGCTTCTTCGTAACCGATTTCGAACGCTTCAACTTGATTATTTTCTCGAATCTTTTGATTCACGAGATCTTCAATTTGGCGTATTTCCTCCACAGAAAGAGGTTTATGATGGCTGAAGTCGAATCTTAAGCGGGCGGCATCAACAACGGAACCGGCTTGTTTAATATGTTGTCCCAACACTTCGTATAAAGCCCAATGGAGGAGGTGTGTTGCGGTGTGATTATTTGCAATTTTTTGACGCTTGACCTTATCAATGCTGGCAATAACACTAGAGGCCACCTGAAGCATCCCTGCCTCGACAACACCTTGATGTGCAATTAAGCCTTTATAAAGGTGAAGGCAATCTTTTACATTGAAATAGGAATTTTCACCTTTTAAAGAGCCGCTATCACCTATCTGCCCACCCATTTCAGCATAAAAAGGCGTCTGAGATAGAATTACAAAACCCTCTTCACCTTCCGATAGCGAATCAACAAATTGACCATCTTTCACTAAACCTAAAATGACTCCAACATTTTCATTTTCCGAATATCCTAAAAACTTAGTGGGGCCATGTTCCTTAACAAATTCAGCAAAAATCGTTTCTTCTGCCAATTGGTGCGTCGTCTTATGCACATTTTTCGATCGTTGACGTGCCTCTTCTTCGAGTTGCATAAAGCGATCTTGATCCAAATTAAGGTTCGCATCCTTAGCTATCAACGCTATTTCATCAAAAGGCATTCCATAGGTGTCTTTAAGTTTGAAAATATCATCACCAGAAATGAGATGATTAGACGCTTGTGACCTCTCAATAACCTGACTAAGTAGATTTCCCCCTCGCTTAAGAGTGCGAATGAATGATTCTTCTTCTAAAGTTAAAATCTCTGCAATGCGATGCTGTGATTTTTGCAATTCGGGGTAATCCCCGCCCATCGTCCCCACCAATTGGGGGAGAATCTGTGCTAAAAAGGGTTGATCCATGCCCAGTTGGCGTCCATAACGAACGGCTCTTCTTAAAATCTTTCTCAAAACATATCCTCGATCTACATTGCCTGGTTGCGCTCCATCAGCAATGGCGAAAGAAAGAGACCTGAGGTGATCAGCAATGACACAAAAAGCTGGCGCTTTAATATCATTAATTACGTATGTTTGATTAGAAATTTCCTCGGTGCGTGCAATTAAACTACGCAATACATCTGTTTCAAAAAGACTTTCCACGCCCATCCTTAAACTCACTACCCGTTCTAATCCAGCTCCTGTATCGATAGAAGGTCTTGGAAGCACCTCCTGCTGGCCTGAGGAGAGGCGATTATACTGCATAAACACAAGATTCCAAAACTCTAGATAGCGTTCCCCTGATAAATCTTCTGCTGGTTTAGACGCATGACCAAAATGAGGACCTCTGTCATAAAGCAACTCCGAACAAGGACCACAAGGCCCTACATCGCCCATCGCCCAAAAATTTTCTTTTTCGCCAAAACGGGTAATTTTTTCAGCTGGAACATAGTGCGTCCACAACTCAAAGGCCTCATCGTCATCTCGATAAACTGTGGGCCATATTCTGTTAGCGTCAAGCCCAAAAACCTCTGTAGACACTTCCCATGCAAACTTAATAGCTTCTATCTTAAAATAATCTCCGAAAGAAAAATTTCCTAACATTTCAAAAAAAGTGAGATGACGAGAAGTATGACCCACATTGTCAAGATCGTTATGCTTCCCCCCTACGCGAATGCATTTTTGACTCGTCGCAGCACAAGCATAGTCTCGAGTACTCTTACCCAAAAACACATCTTTGAATTGATTCATCCCTGCATTGGTAAAAAGAAGAGTGGGATCGTCGTGGGGAACAACTGAAGATGAGGGGACAATCAGATGTCCTCGATCTTTAAAGTACTTTAAGAAATTTCGTCTAATAGCTTGAGTGATCATAGTCTTCCATCATGGGTTAAGTAGACTATACAATTTAATGCTGTTTGACGAAAATTTCAATCAAAATACACATGGCGCTCCTATTCGATCTCCGTTAATATCCCAAAAGTCGGGCAATGTTCTCTGCAATCAAATAACCTGAAGCCATGGGACTTCCGTCCATGCATTGAGGAACGATAGAATTATCCGCAACATAAAGGCCTTGCACTCCATAAACCCTTCCTCTCGAGTCGACAACGCCTCCTTGATCAAGAGGAGCCATACGACAGTGACTTTGGAAGTGCATATTTGCCCCAATCTCTTCCCGAATAAAATCTGTCAATAAAGCTGTGTCATCTATAATAGCAGGTGGGGGGAAAATTAATTCGTATTGGGGATCAATTTTCTGAACTTGGATATTAATTTCCTTAACGTAAATTTGGAAAGCTTGAATAAACAGATTCAAATCACTTGGGTCAGAGAGATAACCCATATTGAGCACCGGAGGGTCGAGAGGGTTTGCACTGCTTATCGACACGCTGCCTCTACTTTTAGGTTGGCATAGATCTACAATGGAAAGGGTCAACCCTGGGATCGCATCAGCTGTAGTGATGCGGATTTGTCTTCCAGTGGGACTTCCACTCGGTGCAGGCAACCAGGAAATCTGACTGAACACTCGATTCGACCCTCCGAATGAATCTTTAGGATTCGAAGTATAGGCTGTCACAACATGCGGTTGATCGGCCAAATTTTGTCCTACATTGGGGTTATCGTAGATTACGGGGATTCCTAACGAACTCAATAAACTTGCAGACCCTATTCCAGAATGCATTAAAAATGGGCTGCTGTATAATCCCGCGCAAACAATCACCCCTTTCTTCGCATAGACACGCTTAGTCACCCCGTTTTGACTATACTCCACTCCCATAGCTTTATTTCCATCCCACAGAGTCCTCAAAGCAGTGCTATCGAAATGGACTCTCAATTTCCTTCCATTTACACCCATCCCATTTGAATCCATGACATCCTTATTAAGAAAAGCCGTGGCACTGGTTACACGATAGAATCCATGATTTCCGCGATGTGTGAGCTGCATCTGAGGAGAGACTCCCAGGGGGGTATTGGGATTATTATAATCCAAAACATAAGGACTTCCCGTTGCAACAATGGTTGCATCAGAAAATTTTTTGGATAGTTTAGATACCGGATTATCTTGAAGCACTTTCAGTGGTCCATGATGGCCTCGAGCTTGAGGATTTGGTGTCTTCCCAACATATTTCTCCAAACCTTTATAAATGGATAGAACACGCTTAACAGACCATTCAGGACCAGCAATTGCTTCCCATTTCGCATATAATTGATTTGTACCACGGCACCAAGCTCCCGCATTAATGGATGTTGCCCCACCTAGAGGCTGGGAAATGACCCATAATAGTTCTCGATCATTCGCATTGGGCTGGGGAATTGAAAACCCTCTCTGATAAAGACTATCTGCATTACTATTCGAAAGCTGAAAAAAACTTTGTAATTCTGTCACAATGTTAGCGGGTAAATTTAAAGATGTTGGATCAAAGAGAGGGTTAGCTCCTAAAAGACCAGCTAAAACAGTGAAAGGGGTATTTTTTGAATATTTAATGAGAAACGAATCGGTAAAATTTTTACCGGAATGTAAAGCAATGACAGAGGTAGTGCAATCATCGGAAAGGCGTTTAGTAAGAAGCCCACCAGCTGTTCCCACACCAATAACGATATAATCCGCTGAATGAGAAGCGCTCATTTGAGGCAATTTCACCATCGAACAAATCATTATGAAAGCAAGAATCAACCCAACTTTTCTTTTCAAAGTCATCATAAGAACATCCATTAAGGGTTATGTTCAGGATTCAAAACTTCAGGATCATGGGAGAAGCGGTGAATCGTATCTATAGCGATAATTTCATTGCGTAACACTGGCTGATAAAACCTTGGATCTTTCTTGCAGTCACTCTTTCCGACAAAGCTTTTTAAAAGGTGGCCTAAATGGATATTAAGAGCAATGACAGCCTGACCTGTCCACTTAAATTGAGCGTCATATGTCGCTATCCCTTCTAAGGATAGATAACGTAAGAAATAGGCTTGAATACGAGCTCTTCCCCCTAATGCATATTCATTTTTAGGTTTCCACACATTTTTTGTTGCAGAAGAGCGCCCCCAATAATAATAAGGACCTAAACCAGCATACAAGTAGACAAAAGGGATATGATTGAAATAATAACCGAACTCTGAATCAACACCTTTCATTGCAAACTGTTCTTTGCCTTTGAGGAGAAAGGAGAGGGGGTCTAGATTCTCATAATTAAATTCATATAACGGACGTTTTGTTCGACCTATCGGAAGGTATCCATTGATTCGGATTGCCCAATACTTCCCCATTGCCTCCAATCCCAGAGACACCTGCTGATATGTTCGATGAGGAGTTTTTAAATGATCGTAGTATCCATTGACTCCCCAGATAACGTCGGAACACTCAGGAAGCCAACGCAAACCACATCCAGCATTCGCCGCTGTTTTCCCATCATTAAATAAATGGCCACGCAAGTCAATAAAGGGACTTAAACTTCCACAACGTAAAGGTTGTGCAAAAAATAGATCCAAGGACGTATAGCCAGTTGAATATCCTAGTCCCTTTCCTTCCACGTGTTCAAGAGTGACCCGATTAAAAAAAGGCTCTTCATAGGGATCAAAATAGCGCAAAAGGGAATTAAAACAGCATTCTTGAGACCAACAATGGGTCGTGCACAATGAGAAAAAAACTAGTAAGCAAACTGTTATCAATTTTAACATTTCACCAACCAAATAAGACGTGAGTAAACAGGAATGAATTTTTACATATGATTCTTTCTGGGTATTTAAGCAATGACTATATGTATAATCGTTCAATCACTAAGAATGTAAAGTAGACCTTAGAACAAAGGTGTCTTAGATTTCATATGATAGGAAAAACCGCAGGCCTTTAAAGTGTCAAAGCTAAAGCTCTAATACTCCAAAGACCTGCGATCTGGCAATATCAAGCGCAGATTGAATTACGGAATCACCTCTAAAGTCTACGCTGCATTATCATTGTTATTGCTTTTAAGAAATTGCTCGTATAGCTCCTCTTTATTCTCA
The DNA here is from genome assembly GCA_041691035.1 of Chlamydiota bacterium. Taxonomy (GTDB): domain Bacteria; phylum Chlamydiota; class Chlamydiia; order Chlamydiales; family Parachlamydiaceae; genus JBEPVL01. Next base: position 57,740 of record JBEPVL010000003.1, on the reverse strand, counting down.
TTCGGATCTATCTCTCCACTTTCTACACCTTTTTGGAAAGATTCATCAAACTGATTTCTAAGATCTTCTTCTGATTCTTGCTCAGCTGAAGTTAACAGATCGTTTGAGCCTGATTCGGAATTTACCAGTGACTTTGACAGGGAATTTAGTAACTCATTAGAGTTTTCCTTCTCTACAAATTCTGATTCATTTGCGGCTTTCAATCTTTTAATTTGTAAAAGCAATTGTTTATTGGTTTTCTTTAGTTCTTCTAATTGGTCTCTTTGGTTACTTTCAAGCCATTCACGATCTAAAAGAGGATTTGTTGTTTCAATCAAAGCTTCATGTTTCTTTTTAAGAGCCCTAAATTCCGTTTCTTTTTCACGTAATTCTAATCTAACGGCACCAATTTCTCTATCTAGAGGCTTCAATTTTAAATTTTTACTAGTAAGGCCCTGAATCGCCACTTTAAAGTCTTCCACCTGCTTTTCTAATTCGCTTATAGCAAAATCTGGATCGTTTTTTAAAAAATATTTAGCTTCTTTCGATTGCAATTCAAATGATCTTTCTTGCGATAGTTGATCAATTATTTTTTCTAGATTTGCAATTGTAGATTCTAATTTATTGAGCTGATCTTGTGTTGTTTTTTTATTATTGGAAGGGGCTTGAGGACTTTGATTAGATAGCTTCTCTTCGAGAGCTTTATTTTGTTTGGTTAATTCTTCCAACTGTGGTTTATAAAGCTTAATTAGATTATCAATCTCTATGTGATGTCCTTCAATCTGTTGTTGAAGTTGCACTAATGATTCATTTAATTCATTTAAATTCCCTTGTTCCCCTTTATCATTTTCTATTAATTCTTTTATAACTTGAGGCGAAAAAAGTTTTTGTCTATTCAGAACACTTAGGATACTCTCTAAAGAAGAAGCCTCCCGTATAGCAACCAGAAGATGTGCTTTTACCAACTCGTTCTCATTTGGGAAATCGGCTTCTATTTTTTCCAGTAATGATTTTTTATAGTTGCCTGTAAGTTGGTCTTGTTTTTCTTTATTAGCGGCAATTTCTTCCTCGAGTTTTTTAATTTTATCCTGAAGTGGCTTCTTCGATTCTTTTAGTATATCGATAGTGCTTTTATATTCAGCTTCAAGAGTCTTAATTTCTTTTTTAAACCCACCTTTCATCTCGTTAGACTGCTCTTTGAAGTTTTTTTCCTGCGCAGAGAGGATTCCAGAAATTTTGTCTTGTAACTTCCTTTCATCAGTATTCGAACTCGAAACCTGATTCTTAAGATTTTCAGTGGTTTGCTTTTCCTTTTTTAAAAAATTTTCCAAAGAAGCTTTTTCCTCGTTTGCTTTTGTTAACTTCCGATCGCCTTCCGATCGCTGTTTGTCGTAGGAATCAATGATCCCAAGAAAACGCTTTGCTACAACAATGTCCTCTTTGGTTGCTGCAAGATTTCTATACTTGTATAAGGAATTAATCTTACCGCAAAGCATTAGAAATCCAAAAGTTACTAAACTAGTGCTTATGCCTATCCCAACACTTTTGGAAGCCTTAATGGCTTCTTGTTTCAACTCATCAGGACTTTCTAAAATGCGCTTGATTTCGGGTAATACATAAACTTTAGCTTTCTCAACAAAAAAATAGCCCACCGCTGCACAATAAGAAAAACAAAAAGCGACTTGTAATTTAGGGGATTTAACAAAATATTTGCCTAGTCTACTGTTGAATAAAGGTGTAAATACCCACTTTGAAAGAGGACGAAAAACAAAAAAAATAAGAGGCTTAAATGCGCAAAGCTGTATGGGCTTTATGATAAAATGATCGATAGGCTTTATAATACAATACTCGATTGGCGTATTGATAAAAGTATCTATTAAAAAGTCTTCAAAATCATTTCGAGCCTTAACTTGCTTGATATTTGTATCAATTTTACCTATTAGCTTCTTAAGATCACCTGTGAATTCCGAATCATGATACTCATCCTTGAAAACTGAATGATCCATAGAAACACTATCAAGATTAAAACGATGTCTATTGTTTACTATTTCTTCTGCTTCGGTAAGATACTTATATATCTCTTTATTATTCGAATTGGTAGATTGCATATAAATCCTCTTTTTATTATTTGCATTTAAAAAAAGAAATCGTACCATTACTTTTATTTTTCTTCAATGTATTTATTTAAAGAAAATTAAATTATCATTTTCACGTTTATAGATTGAACTTTAGCTCCAATAACAATAAATGACCTCAAAAACATAAATAAACTAATAAATTATACTTTTTATGTTTCGCAGAAAGTTAATGTTTGGTGTTAAGCCAGGTTCATTTATTTTTTTTGGTTTTCATTGGGCCAGGGAGGGTAGCGTGTTTCCGGTGGTAAGCAAGTATCTACTGAATTGTATTTAAAGGAGACTTCAAAAGGCAAGATGTCATATCCTTTAAAAATCTGGCTGATATTTTCCACCATATCAAAAAAGACATCTTTAGCAATATTTGCAACGGCTTTTTCCATCGATTCTAGCTTTTCGTATCTGGGATCCAAATGCAAGGATTCTTCTATTTTCAACTTTTTTAACACCCGCTTCCTCGTATCCTGATGCAGAGCAATCTCTTCCATTAAAAGTTTTTGATTTCCCTTTAAACGCACATAATATGACTCCCAACTAAGCATTAGCTCCGTCATGGCTGTCGCTTTCATTCTTTCATCCCCTTTAAAAAGAAGGCAGATGTCAGTTAAACACATACTGAGAAGAAATGCGCTCTTCATCAGTTCATATAAAGCCGTAATCATCCTTTTGGTTTGATCGCACACTTGCTTCCACTGCATTTCCTGCTGTAAAATAAAACTTCCCATAAAGTATCCACTCTCTAACTCATCCCAATCGATATGAAGATCTCTTGGATACCGATTAAAAAAAGTCGAAATCAGGCATCTATAGCGGTTAACCAAGTCATGATATCTTTCTGACAGTTCATCTACATATTTCGTAAATAAAGTGATGTCGATAGCTAAGCTTGTTGTCGTATCTAATTGACCTACAACATGAACACCCAAAGCTGCAATTGCTAATGGGATAGGTTTCCCCCCCTGTGAAGCATATCGCGTATAAAGTTCATAAGTTCTTATAGAATGGTAGGTCTCATGCATATAGGTGAAAATCTTGACAACCAATTTTATCGAAGAAGGGAGCGTGACATATTGAGGCGACTTCTCCAATGCTACCTCGAGAATCGTTGTGTGCATCTTATTATTATCAATCATTGAAACCAGGTTTCCTCAAATGGATTATAGAACTTTTGGCCTTTTTTCTTGCGCCATTTGCGGGATCGAATTAAACTGATGGAAAAATCAATCCAACATCAAGGAAATCACTATTATGACTAGCGTCATCCCAGGCACAAACCCTAATGGAACCTCACCAGAATCAAAAAGGAAGAGCGGCCTTGATCCAGAACTCAATGCCATCTTAGCAAAAATTGCAAATACCATCCGAGGGCTTTCGATGGATGCAGTGCAGAAGGCAGATTCAGGACACCCTGGATTACCAATGGGATGTGCGGAATTAGGCGCCTATCTCTATGGATATTATCTTAAATTAAATCCAAAAAATTCCAAATGGTTAAATCGAGATCGATTTATTTTATCCGCTGGCCATGGGTCTATGCTTCTGTATTCCTGCCTCTTTCTCTCAGGATTTTCATTGACTATGGAAGATATTAAGAGTTTTCGTCAACTCCATTCAAAGACACCTGGGCATCCAGAGTCCACCTTTACCGATGGCGTTGAGACAACGACGGGACCACTTGGACAAGGAATTGGAAATGCGGTAGGTCAGGCATTGGGATTAAAAATACTAGCAAATAAATTTAATACAGACTCCCATCAAATTTTTTCAAATAAAGTCATTACACTTGTAGGCGATGGATGCATCATGGAAGGGGTTTCTTCTGAAGTATCCTCGTTTGCAGGGCATTTGAAGCTGGATAACCTTATTGTCATCTACGATGCGAATCATGTCTGCTTAGACGGTCCACTAGCAGAATCTTGTTCAGAAAATACAAGGATGCGTTACGAAGCCTATGGATGGGATGTCATTGAAATTGATGGCAATGATTTGGATGCCATTGATGGAGCGTTTAGTAATCTAAGACAAGAACAAAAACGCCCATGCTTAATCATTGCTCATACAGTGATTGGAAAAGGATCACCCAATAAAGCTGGCACATACAAAGTTCACGGGAGCCCACTTGGAGCAGAAGAAGTGAAAGCGGCAAAGGAAGTTCTTGGAATCCCCCAAGATCCCTTCTATGTTCCCCAACCTGTTGCAAATTTTTTCCAAAAAAAGCTTTCTCAAGACAGTATTGGTGAAGAGCGTTGGAATAAAACTTTTGAATCTTGGGCTAGACAAAATCCTCTTAAATTCGAAGAGTTTGAGAAAATGATAAAAAATCAAATCCCCTCTAATCTTGAACAAGAACTCAATAATCTTGTTATTAAAGCACCAGTTTCTGGACGAAAAGCCTCTCAAGATGTCATCAACTTCCTTGCTGATCAGCTCCCACAAATTTATGGAGGCTCTGCGGATCTTTCGACCTCCGACATGACTTTCATGAAAAAATTTCCATTGATCAGCCCAGGTTTATTTCAGGGAAGAAATATTAAATTTGGTGTACGTGAATTTGGAATGGCAACGATAGCAACAGGCCTTTATCAAACCGGCATGATCATTCCATTTGTTGGAACCTTCCTCACCTTTTCCGATTATATGCGCAATGCGATCCGCCTCGCTGCCCTTCAACATGCTCATGTGATTTATCAATTTACTCACGACTCGATTTTTTTGGGAGAAGATGGTCCTACCCATCAGCCTATAGAACATTTTGCAGCTTTAAGAGCTATTCCCCACTTGCAAGTAATCCGCCCAGCAGTAACACATGAAGTCTGCATGGCGTGGATAGCAGCACTGCGATTCCAGGGTCCGACGGCCATCATTTTGAGCAGACAAAACCTCCCCGATATTGAATCAACCCACATCCCTTATTCTGATGGAATGGGTAGGGGTGCTTATATCATCAAAAAGGAGAAATCTAAGCCAGACTTCACCTTAATAGGTACAGGTTCAGAGCTTTCTCTAGCTTGTGATGTGGGCGTTGCACTTGAAAAGCTAGGAAAATCGGTCCGTATCATTTCAATGCCTTGCTGGGAAATTTTCGAACAGCAGCCTGTTGAGTATAAAGAGTCTGTTTTCGGAGGCGATATTGGTAAAAGAGTGAGCATTGAAGCAGGTGTAGAATTCGGTTGGCATAAGTATATTGGATCAAATGGAATCGCAATAGCTATCGATCATTTTGGGGCATCTGCTCCTGCAAGCGCGTTAGCTAAAGAATATGGATTTACAGTTGAAGATATCCTAGATCGCATTTTATGAGGATTGCATGGTCTATCGTGTCATCGTTCTAGGAGCAGGAATCAGTGGTCTTGCGACATCGTGGTATCTAAAACAACGTTTTAAGAACGAGATCGAAATCACTCTCGTTGAAAAGTCGAGTCGATTTGGGGGGTGGATTGAAACCCACACCCAAAACGGCTTCCTCTTTGAGCAAGGTCCACGTGGCTGTAGAGTAGCAGGAAAAGGATGCCACACTCTCGATCTTATTGAAAAACTAGGGTTAAAGGATTCATTCCTCTCCGCATCGCCTGCAGCAAAAAAACGCTATCTTTGCTATCGCGACCGCATTATTCCCTTTCCTGAATGGTATAGGTTCCCTTTCTCCCCCCTTGCAAACGGATGGATGAGAGCTCTTTATCATGATTTAACAGCTCCAAAAGCAACAGATCAAGAAGAGACGATTCACTCTTTTTTTAAGAGGAGAATAGGTATAGAATGGACAGAGCGTTTTATTGCTCCCATGATTTCTGGAATCTATGCAGGTGATATTACAGAGCTATCTATGAAAAGTTGCCTAAACACTCTATGGCAATTAGAGCATCAATCCCGATCTCTCTTGAAAGGATCTCTTACGAGAACCAAATCCACGCATTTGGAGGAAAGCGCGTTTGTAAGATCCCATAAAAAATGCAAGCTTTTTTCTTTTCAACTGGGGATGGAAACTCTACCACGAGCTCTCTTCACTCAGCTTGAGGCTGAAATCCATTTAAATGCGGCCCCATCTTCCCTAGAATTTTATCAGGATCAGGTGGCCGTTGTTTTAGAAGGAGGAAAAACTTTGGATGCAGATTTTTTGATTTCTACTTTGCCAAGCTCGCAAATTGGGATGTTACTCCACCCCTTGAACGAGATGATAGGAAAAAATTTAACTCAGATTCCTCAAGCAAGCATGAAAGTGATCAATTTGGGGTATCACAATCTAAAAATTGAGTATGAAGGATTCGGCTATCTGATGCCGCCCAAAGAAAATCAACCTATTTTAGGGTGTCTCTGGGATTCACTTATTTTCCCCCAACAGAATACTTCTTCAACGCATGCACGAATGACCGTAATGATGGGGGGAACATTACATCCCAAAACCGTCACTTCTACTGATGAAAACTGTTTAGGGGATGTCCTCGCACATTTGGATGCTTATATGGGAATAAAAAAATCCCCCGATGAAATCCACATTAAATCCGCATTTAATGCCATCCCCCAATATACTTTAAAGCATGCTGAAGTCGTTGCGTCTACGGAATCTTTTTCACAACAAAATAAACGAATCGCAATCTTAGGGAATTCTTTTTATGGGGTAGGAGTTAATGACTGCATTTATCAAGCAAAAAAATTTGCTCAGGAATTTACCAAATAAAAGTATAAATATTCTAGATTATTCATTCCTTGCCTGTCCTTTTGCCTTTGCCCATTAACATTGTTTTTGTGCCCTCTTAACCCAGCATCATTACTATACGAATCAGGAGTTCTGATCTCTTTATATAGCGCTTTTCCTCCATAGAATTTTTTTTATTTTAGCAAAGGCAAGGTGGATGGGAGATGACCAATTCTTTGGCTCATTGGATTTTGTTTTGCAAAAAATTGAGTTGAATACTAAATTCGAAAGTTAGGAATGATCCTTGAGAATCAACAGCACTTTCTCTCAACTGAACCTTCTATGTAGCCCAAAACTTCAAAAGTGAGTCCACAATGTTTGATAAATTCACCAACAGAGCGAAGCAAGTCATCAAGCTAGCAAAAAAAGAAGCTCAACGACTAAACCACAATTACTTAGGAACAGAGCATGTTCTTTTAGGACTTTTAAAACTGGGTCAGGGCGTCGCAGTTAACGTTCTCAGGAATTTAAATATTGATTTCGAGACCGTTAGAAGTGAAGTGGAAAAGTTAGTGGGTTACGGCCCAGAGATACAAGTCTATGGAGATCCTGCTTTAACAGGGAAAGTTAAGAAAGTATTCGAATATGCAAATGAAGAAGCAGCAAATTTAAATCATAACTACGTTGGAACCGAGCATCTTCTCTTGGGATTACTTAGGCAAACTGACGGAGTCGCTGCCCAAGTCCTTGAAAATCTCAATGTTAATCTGAAAGAAGTGCGTAAAGAAGTTTTAAAAGAACTAGAGACATTCAATCTTCAACTTCCCCCCATTTCTGGAAGTGGTCTACCACCTACGGGTCAACTTGGATCTCCCCAAGGCAAAAGTTCCTCCTACGATAAGGCTTCTCCTTTAGCTGGAAATGATAAAATGCCAGCGCTCAGGGCTTATGGACATGACCTCACAGAGATGTGCAGGGAAGGAAAAATGGATCCTGTCATTGGCCGTAAGGATGAGATTGAAAGACTGATTTTAATCCTATGCAGAAGAAGGAAAAATAACCCTGTGCTTGTTGGAGAAGCTGGTGTTGGAAAGACAGCCATCGTAGAGGGTTTAGCGCAAGCTATTGTAAGGGGAGACGTCCCAGATACACTTCGAAAGAAAAAACTCATCACGTTAGATCTCGCTCTGATGATCGCAGGAACAAAATATCGGGGACAATTTGAAGAGCGCATTAAAGCCGTGATGGATGAAATCAAGAAAAATGGCAATATCCTTCTCTTCATTGATGAACTTCACACTATTGTAGGAGCTGGTGCAGCTGAAGGAGCTATCGATGCTTCCAACATCTTAAAACCGTCTCTATCGCGTGGGGAATTGCAGTGTATTGGAGCCACAACGATTGATGAATACCGCAAACACATTGAAAAAGATGCGGCACTCGAGCGTCGTTTTCAAAAAATTATGATCGCTCCCCCGTCTGTTGAAGAGACAATCGAAATTCTGATGGGACTCAAACCTGAGTATGAAAAGCACCATAAAGTCATCTTTACTTTACAAGCCATCAATGCTGCAGCTGTCCTTTCAGATCGTTATGTCCATGGTCGTTTTCTACCAGATAAGGCGATTGACCTTATTGATGAGGCCGGAGCCAAGATGCGTATTTCGATGATGAATCAACCTCAAGATATCAGTAAATTTGAAGCTGAGATCGAGACGACACGTATAGCTAAAGAAGAATCGATCAGTAAACAAGAATATGAAAAGGCAGCCAAGCTTCGCGACAAAGAAAAAAATCTTAGGGAAGAACTCCAGAAAATCCGCTCAGAGTGGGAAACAAATAAAGAAGAGCATGAGGTGATTGTCGAAGACGAAGACGTAGCTAGTGTCATTTCAAGACAAACAGGCATTCCTTTGAATCGCTTGACTGAAGGGGAACTCCAAAAGGTCTTGAAAATGGAAGAGATTCTCCGCGAAGGCATTATCGGACAGGAAGATGCCATAAAAACTGTCTGCAGAGCTATTCGACGCAGTAGGGCAGACATTAAGGATCCAAATAGACCCATCGGCGCATTCCTTTTTTTAGGGCCAACAGGAGTAGGAAAAACTCTCCTTGCCCGTTTACTCGCCATTAACATGTTCGGTGGAGAGGATTCGTTAATCCAAGTCGACATGTCTGAGTATATGGAAAAATTCGCCGTTAGCCGCATGACAGGTTCCCCTCCTGGTTATGTCGGACATGAGGAAGGAGGACAGCTCACGGAACAAATTCGTCAAAGACCTTATTCCGTTGTTCTTTTCGATGAAGTCGAAAAAGCCCATCCTGATGTCATGGATCTTCTTTTACAGATTCTTGAAGAAGGACGGCTCACTGATTCGTTTGGACGAAAGATAGATTTCCGTAATACCATCATTATCATGACTTCCAATTTAGGTGCAGACCTCATTAAAAAGTCGACAGAGATTGGTTTTGGGGTCATAGAGGGCTCTCTAGATTACGAACACATCAAAGAAAAGATTGAAGCTGAGGTCAAAAAACGTTTTAAACCCGAGTTTCTCAATCGCTTAAATGACATTGTAATCTTCCATCCGCTGAACAAAGAAAATCTCCTCCATGTCATCTCTCTTGAAATTGAAAAATTACAAAGGCGTCTTGGTAAGAGAGAAGTTTATATTACTTTGGAAGAAGAAGCGAAGAACTTTCTTGTAGAGAAAGGCTTCCAGCCCGAGATGGGAGCTAGACCTTTGCGCAGAACCATTGAGCAATATCTGGAAGATCCACTTGCAGAAAAAATCCTTGCTCACCCCACTGAAGGACGTCGATGCACAATCACCGTCGAAAATGGAGAAATTAAAATCATTGATAGCGAAGTTTTCTCGCTCCTGCAAAAAAAGGAAAAAACACAGACCCCAAAGGAAGAATAACGGGTGTTGCAGGTTATTAGAGAAAAAGAAAGTAAGATCGGAACGATTCACATACTTAGACCGAAGGTCTTTGGAGTGCCAGAGCTTTAGCTCTGCTTTTTGCAATTCCCTCTTTAGTGTCGAGTTAAAATTAATTGATTATTGATCGACACTAAAGAGGTGATCAATAATCAGAGCTAAAGCTCTGGCACTCCAAAGACCTGGTCTATTCTTATGTCTATTTGATACCACACCTTAATTGGCCTCATCGAGAAGATTACATCCTTTGGAGAGGAAAAAGAGTTGAACAAAATCTCAAAACAATTTATATTTTTTCCTTTCGTTAGGCAAGGTGCGGGTGTAGCTCAGCGGTAGAGCATCACGTTGCCAACGTGAGGGTCGTGAGTTCGAACCTCACCACCCGCTACTTATAAAAGGATCTGTTCAATACTATATGCGGGCGTAGCTCAGTGGTAGAGCATCACGTTGCCAACGTGAGGGTCGTGAGTTCGAACCTCATCGCCCGCTTTTTAGTGGAGCTCCTTTTCCAGTTTAATCTATTTTTCACTGTTATTCGTGACGTTAAGCTTTAAAGATGAGGTAAATTCTGTGACAAACCAAGAAAATGCAAATGAAACAAAAACTATTCAAACAGAAGAGTTTAACCTAAGCTATCAACACCGCCCTAACTGCAAAGTTCATTTTGACATTACCCTGCCCCCCTCGGTCATAAAAACACTCCATGAAAAAGCTCTCAAAAATGTGGCGAAAGAGGTGAGCATCCCAGGGTTTCGTAAAGGAAAAGCTCCAAAAGAGTTCATACTAGAAAAATTTCAAAAGGGCATTCATTCTGAATTACTGACACTCTCACTCGAACAAACTCTTCAATACATTGTTAAAGCCACGAATATACGCCCCCTCAACAATGAAATCTCAGGCAAACCGAAGATTCATTATTGCGACACAGAGAAAGGGGCGCATATTGAACTCAGTTACGACACTTACCCAGTCATCCCGCCAATTGACCCCTCAAGCATTGAAATTCAAGAATCTCTACCCGAGATGATTACGGAAGAAAAAATCCAAGAAGAAATTGATCATGTGGGATGGTCTGCAGCTACTTTTGAGCCTATAGCCGATCGAGCCGTTGAGTCAGATGATGCGATTCGGGTAAACTTCTTCTATTCTTTTGACGAGAAAGATTGGTTACAATCTTTAGACAGCTCTAAACGTATTTTATTATCCTCAAAAGTTTTTCCAGATGAGATCAAAGAACGGTTAATCGGATTAAATGTTGACGACACTGTGGAGGGAATCTACCAATCTCCAAAAAGCGATAATACCCCAATGCATTATCGTATTACCATTTGTGCAATTGAGCATGGAACTTACCCTGATATGGAAGAGTTTGCGAAAAAAAATGGACTTAAAGATAGTCAAGAACTTAGAACAAAAATTTCTGAGCGACTCAACAGCGAAGCATTTTTGTTTGCATATCAAAACAATATGAATCAACTTAAAGAGATTTTGATCAACAAATACTTCTTCGATCTTCCCACTCATGTTATTTTAGAAGGTTTTAAAAACGAATATGAAGAGGCCTTAGCAGAATTCAAAGAGACTCATAGCAACCAGCACATCACTCAAGAATTAGCTGAAAATCTTAAAACACAGATGCTCAATTCTAAAGTAAAGGAATACATTTTTTCTTATCTCATCAACAAGTTTACTGATGAAAGAAAAATTGAAATTAATGAAAGTGATTTACTCAACGAAATCAACTTTCAAACTTATCCTCCTTCCAATTATACTGCAGAATTTTCTTTCGATATGAATAAAAATGAAGCAGCACAGAGGCTTCAATTCCTTGCGAAAAGAAGAAAAGCGATGGAACTCATTTTTGATGAATCCAAACGTGCGTCTACTCCTATGAGTTAGGCCTATTGATCTATTTGTTTTTATGTGTTAACCTTTGTTTTATAACATCAACATAAGGATGCTATGATGGATCAACAACGCAGACCACAGAACTCTCTCACTCCCTACGTCATTGAAGATACTGGCCGTGGTGAACGCTCAATGGATATCTTCTCTCGCTTGCTTAAAGATCGTATTATATTTATTGGGACAGAAATCACAGATACAGTTGCTAATGTCGTTGTGGCCCAGCTTCTTTTTTTAAAGATGGAAGATCCAAAAAAAGACATCCATATTTACATCAACTCGCTCGGTGGCTATATTACTTCCGGGTTGGCCATTTTTGATACGATGCAATACCTTGGATGTCCTATTAACACTTATTGCATCGGTCAGGCAGCATCAATGGGAGCGCTTCTTTTAACTGCAGGCACGAAAGGTAAACGCTTCGCTTTACCCAATAGTCGTATCATGATCCACCAACCCTATGGTGGTGTGGGAGGAACTTCTGCCGATGTTGCTCTTCAAGCAGAAGAACTTCTTAAATTGAAGAAGCGCCTGAATATGATTATGGCAGAAAGCACTGGCCAAACCGTAGAACGCGTAACAGCAGACTCTGAGCGCGATTATTACATGAGCCCCGATCAAGCAAAAGAATATGGGCTTATTGATGAAGTTGTAGTCCCTAAAAGACCAGCAACAAAGTAACTCTAAGATTTCCTAACCCATAGATAGAAAAATGGCAAAAAAAGCAAACACACAGAGCACTATGGCCAGCTGTTCCTTTTGTGGAAGAACTGAAGAAGGCGTAGATAAACTCATCGCTGGACCGAGCGTTTTTATTTGTGATAAATGCGTCAGGTTGTGCATTGGGATACTTGATAAAAAACCGCCATCCAAACTTAAATTCAAAATCTTAAAGCCTAAAGAAGTTAAGCAAAAACTGGATGAATATATCATTGGCCAAGAGAATGCAAAGAAAACGATTTCTGTTGCTGTCTATAATCACTATAGAAGAATTTCTTTGAAATCAGATACCGGAACAGCTCCAAACACAACTGATGCGCCTCCCATTGAATTCAGTAAATCTAACGTTTTACTGTTTGGTCCTACCGGATCTGGGAAAACTCTTGTTGCAAAAACACTTGCATCGATCCTAGATGTTCCTTTTGCTATTGCTGATGCGACGACATTGACTGAAGCGGGCTATGTTGGAGAAGATGTTGAAAATATTATTCTTCGACTTCTACAGGCAGCCGATTATGATGTGGCTAAAGCAGAAAAGGGAATTATTTATATCGACGAAATCGATAAAATCAACCGCACCACATCGAACGTCTCCATTACGCGAGATGTCTCTGGAGAAGGTGTTCAGCAAGCTCTTCTAAAGATTGTAGAAGGAACCATTGCAAATGTCCCTCCTAAAGGAGGGAGAAAGCACCCCAACCAGGAATATATTCGCGTGAACACCGAAAATATCCTCTTTATTGTAGGGGGTGCGTTTGTTAATTTGGATAAAATCATTGCAAAACGTCTAGGCAAAACCACTATTGGATTTGACAGCCACAATAAAGAAATGATCGATTCCACACAGCGTAGCCTTCTCCTATCTAAAGTAGAACCAGAAGACCTCATTCAGTTTGGGATGATCCCTGAATTTGTGGGACGTTTTAATAGCATCGCTAACTTCAATGAGCTCACCCTCCCCGATTTGGTTGCTATTTTGACTGAACCCAAAAATGCGGTCATTAAGCAGTTTATTGCGATGTTTGAACTTGAGGGTATTAAGCTTCAATTTACGGAAGAAGCATTATCCGCTATAGCCCAAAAAGCTATTGAAGCAGGAACAGGAGCCCGTGCACTTCGTCTTATTTTAGAAGGCTTAATGCGCGAACTTATGTTTGAGGCCCCTTCGGATAATACAATCTCAGAGATCATTATCGATAAGGAAGCGGTCACAGAAAACAAGCAACCTACAATTATCCGTTCGGAGAAGAAAATTGCTTAATGGAAACCTGTTCATTTCAGGTCACATCTTTAGCGGCTTGTCCTCCTGATGTTATATCGGAGTGCAAGCTGCTTACAGTGCCTTCGAGTCAATTTCTTTACTCGGAATCTGTTACAGAACATCAATATTCAATCGTTGTTTTAGCTCGACTATCAGGTCTACTTGTCGGGCTTTGTTTAGCTCAAGTTTACCCTACACAACAAACTGCTCAAATTTACTCTATTTTTGTTCTTCCAGGATATCGAAAGCAAGGGATCGGATTTCGCCTCATGAGTACTCTTCAAAACCATCTTATTGATGACTGTCACATAGATGCTTTAGGCTTGGAATATGATAAAAAACTAGAGGATAGTGTAAGTTTAGAAAAGATTTTACATAGATGTGGATGGCCAACACCTTACTTCTATCTTTTACGATGCTTTATTAATCCTCAGACCTTTAATCCTTCCTGGCTCTATTCACCTATTAAATTACCGAAAGGGGCTGAGCTCTTTTTTTGGTCCTCCTTGAAAGAAAGCGAAAAAAACTACATTAAAACAGCACGCGAGCAGATGTGGCATCGTTCTTATCTTTCTCCCTTTCATCAACAAGATTTAGTTGATGATCGGTTTTCTTTGGGCCTTAGATATCAAAAAGCTATTGTTGGTTGGTGCATCACACATCTTCTGGAGCCCAATCTTATTTGTTACAGGAGCTTATATACTGAACCTTCCTTTCAATGTTTAGGGACAGGAATTTATCTTCTAAAAGAATCGATACTGCTTTTAAAACAGTCTTTAATCACACAAGCTCTATTTGAAGTCAAAGTTCGAGAAATTGATCCCTCATGGGCTCAATTCATAAAAAAAAGACTTCTTCCCTCTGCTTTTAAGGTGGAGCGTAAAAATTGGGCGATGTTCCACTTTCCTCGATCAACAAACCCAAAGGCCTGAATTATAAAGTCTAGGCCTATCCTTACATTATCCCTACGATAACCATTTTTTTTCTTTGGTCTCATTCCAGTCAATGATTAGTGACTATGTGGTAATTTTTATAAAAATATTGAGATGAGCAGGATCGATTTCTTCGGCAGGATAAAAACACCAATAGAAAGTATAAAAAACTTATTTTCTTGTTATTTCACACAACTAAAAATTGATATTTTATAGAGTTAAGAGCTTTCTCGACAAGCTTATTTCAAATTAAGGTTGCATGCTGTATAAGAATTTTTTTAATCGCATACAAACTATAGGGGGTCATATGGTAAGTCGAGAAAAAATTGAGCTTCTCCTTAATCAAGCCTATGGACTTTTAGAAAAAATAGAAAACTATCATGATCGCATCACTATTACCCCTCAAATTTCCGCAGAAATTGAGCGACTTCAAAGAAATATGGCTGTGTTTTTAGATTATAATGACAAAACATATGCTGAAAGCAATTTTGACTTTAAGAAGGTCGAAGAGGACCTTTTGAACTCTCCGAATACCGATCCAAATGACAAAGCCCTGCTTGAAAAAATTCGAGAAATTAAAAAAGAAGCAGAAGGTCTACAAGCCTCCTATAAAAGGGTTGAAGAAAAAGCCAAAAAGAAAGGAACCAAAAGTAAAAAGCCTGCAAATGATCCTCTAAAACAGCAGATGAAAGAAAGGAGAAAAAAATTTAAAAAAATAGGGGGAGATCATTGGATCCAATCATAGATCTCCGATCTGGCTCCAGGTTTCTTTCATTTAATCTCAAGCTCATAAAAAAAGTATCTCCTAAACTTGCTCAAAAAGTTTTACATGTAGTCGCGTCGCTTTATAAGCTCATTCCGATTGGTTCGTTTCTGAATATCTTATTTGACGACCCAAAGGAACCTTATTACCTCCATCGAGAAGAGAATCCCTATACTGAACTTATTGACAGTATCAAAAGCATTCCTCTTCAACAAATCAATGTTTTATATGTCTATGGACTAGGTGTCGGTTATTTTTATTACGTCATTAAACCCTGGCTAAAAGAAAGTCCCAGCAATTATTTGGTTTTTCTTGAAGATTCACCTGAAGCATTACAAGCTTTTCTACAAACCAATTTGGCGACAGAGCTTTTAAAGGATTCGCAAGTTTCGATTTATGATCTTTCTGATTTTGAAACTGACACTGAATGTGTTCATGAAATCACAGAAAACACCATTTTACGTCCTTATGCTATCATTGCCCTCCCCTCGTACAAAAAGTATCGAAAAAAAACTTATAGCCAACTATGCGAGCTCATTCATTTTGAGTCGACGGAACAGACTATTCGCTATGGAGAATTTAGTGAATTTGGAGCTATTTACTACAGAAATTTTTATAATAATCTTTTTGAGCTCCCTACCTTCTTGTTATCAACGTCGTTTTTTAATCAATTTAAAGGCATTCCAGCGATCATTTGTGGAGCTGGACCTTCATTAAGCAAGCCTATTCCATTATTAAAAAGTCTGAATAACCGAGCTCTCCTTTTTGGGTCTGGGAGCTCAGCAAATATTTTAACAATGGAGGGAATTTGGCCGCATTTTGGAGTAAATATCGATCCAAACCCAGATACTTATCAGCGCTATTTGATGAGTCGGGGGTTTACTATCCCCATTTTTTTTGGGAATCGAATTTACTACGAAGCGACCAAAGCGATAGATGGACCGCGCATCTATATCCCTGGGGCTAGTTTATATCAAACAGCAGAATGGTTTGAAAATGAACTCGATATCCCTACTCAAAAGATAATTGAGGGTTATAGCGTAATCCACACTTCGATTGAAATAGCACGAAGATTAGGTTGCAATCCTATAATATTGATAGGAATGAACTTAAGCAAAAAAAAAGACCAACATTATGCTAAGGGGATAGAGAGACATCCTCTTTATCCTTATAGTGATGCCAAATTGGAACTCGGCCAACCCTTTGAAGTAAAAGACATTCATGGGGAGACAGTGGATACTTATTGGAGGTGGGTTGCTGAAGCTCACTGGATTGAATGTTTTTCTGAAACCTTCCCAGAAGTCACTTTAATTAATGCAACAGAAGATGGAATAGGTTTTTTTTCAGTCCCCAATGAAACACTTTCAAATACACTTGAAACCTACTGCACGACTCCCTATCCTTTAGAAGCAATGATCGATACATGCATTCAAAATGATCCAGGAATAACACTTTCCTATGATAAAATCAAATCTTCGTTGGAAACATTTAAAAGTCACCTTTCCCATACTTTAGCCCTTATTCAGAGCTCTCTTCTTAATTTACAGAACTCTGAAAAAACAAATTTAAAATCACAAGAAAGCAAATTCGAAGAAATAAAAATTTCAATTGCCTATCGGTTTCTCCTCGAAAGATTTGACAACTTTATTCAAGATTATTATAGAAAAGAGAAGCAAAACCTTGAACGATTAGAAACAGTGAGGGAAAGAAAAGAGGTTGAGAAGTCCTTGTTTTTGCGCCGACTTGAATTTCTTAGACAAACATTAGATATTAATATTTTAACAATAGAAAACGCTCTAGCAAACAATAAAAAGCAAGAGTTTATAGAAAATCACATTGCAATCGAACTCCCTACTTTCCCCAAGAATACAACTCAACGCATTCGCCATAACAAATCAGGTTATATAGAAAGTGTCCTCTCATACAACTTAGAAAACGAGTTTCAAGGCCCACAGTTAACCTATTATGCTAATGGACAGATAAAAAGTCATATTTCCTACAAACAGGGCCTCTTAAATGGATGTGTGCTACTCTATTATCCAAATGGAAATATTAAAAGGATGCTCTATTTCATTAAAAATCAGCGAGAAGGTGCGGATCGCAGCTGGTACCCTGGTGGAGCTTTATTTACCGAATGCATTTACCAAAATAATCAATCAAAACGTGCGCGGTGTTGGTATCCGAATCACATATTAGTAAAGGACATAACCCTGTAATGGACCCACAAAGCTACCTCTCCAATTTTGATAAAAACATTGAAAAATTTACACAATTCTATCCCCTTGCAGGTCTTCAAATTTCCTTTATTTTAAGGGATCAAAAACTCAAATTTTGCCTCACAAAAAAAGGAGAAGACAATCTTGTTGCCGAAAGATTTGGAATCAAACATTACTATCATTCTCAAGAAGACGCCAGAGAGGAAGCAAAACTCCAAACCGCATCTGAAGATTTAAAAAGCACGCAAGTTTTTTATCATTATGGTTTAGGCTTAGGTTATATCTATGATGAGTTAGTCGATTGGCTGAGGGCTGCACCGGATCACTATCTGATCTTTTTTGAAGATGACCTAGAAGTCATCTTTTATTTTCTTCATACCGAAAGGGCTACACGCCTCTTAAATGATCGTCAAGTCCTCATTTTCTATTTTCAGGAATATACCGCAAATTATTTAGAGTTTTATGCCCTTCAAACGGCCTATCTAGCTCTTCATCGTCGATTTTTAGTGCTTCCCTATTATGCGCAATTTAGAGAAATACGCTCTATTTCACTCTGTTATTTTTTCTTAAACGAGTCAGATACAATCTCCAAGTTAGTCTTAGAGTTTATTCTAAAGGAGAAAGGACTTCTCAATCACTTTTATGACAATTTATTTCATCTTCCTAAGTCATTGCTTGCTAACGAGCTCTTTAACAAATTTAAAAATGTCCCTGCCATTATATGTGGAGCTGGCCCCTCATTTGGAAAAAACATTCTCCTTCTCAAGCAACTCACCGATAAAGCCCTCATCTTTGGTGGAGGATCATCCCTCAATATCTTGAGCTATTATGGAATCACCCCCCATTTCGGAATGGGCCTTGATCCCAATATCGAACAGTATAATCGACTCCTTACGAATCATACGTTTTATGTCCCTTTCTTTTACCGAAATCGCCTTGCACATGGGGCTTTTCAATCGGTTGAAGGCCCCAAACTTTATGTTTCTGGAGCCCCTAATCTCATTGCTCAATGGTTTGAAAAGGAACTTGGACTCCCAACAGAGCTCATCGAAGAAGGGCATAATGTCATCCATTTAGAAACGCAGCTTGCAATTCGATTAGGATGCAACCCCATTATTTTTGTTGGCTTAGACTTAGCCTATACAAATACCGAACCTTATGCTAAAGGGATTGGCTCACACCCTTTATATCTTGACAGTAACCCTCCTTATATGATTGAAAACAAAGAAGTGGTCAAAAAAGTTGATATTTATGGAAATCCTATCCTTACCCAATGGCCCTGGGTTGAGGAATCGAATTGGATGAATAATTTTATATCGAATCATCCTGAAAACACCTTTATTAATGCTACGGAGGGCGGCCTCGGATTTTCAAATGCTGAAAACATGACCTTAGCGCAAGTCCATAGCAAATATCTTGAAAAAAGCTATGATTTGCTTAACTGGGTACATGCAGAACTACAAAACTGTACTTTTAGAGTAAAGCAAACACTGCTGACAAAAAAATTCTACGAGTTTAAATCAAGTTTTCTTAGATGTTTAGACAGCACACACAAGATTCTTAAGCTCCATTCCATCTCTCCAACCCCCCCCTTTTTCGACACTCCGACAATCCTCGAAGAGGTATCTATTAATGGTGAAATTGTTTATCAGCACCTCCTCAAGGAAATGGAGTCTGCGCTTCTATTCAAAAATCTATCTGACCTCATAGGAAAGAGGCAAAATTGCCAAATTGATGAAGAACTTGCTACAGTAAAATTTCACAATCAGCGCTATCAATTTCAATTCTTAGAGGATGCCATCAAAGAGAATTGTTTCTATATGGATCGTGCTGTCTTAAAATTTCTGCAAAAACCCCATGTTAATTTTAATGATCAAACTTCTTTATCCCCTTTTCCTTCAATTCACGAAGGGTACCAACTTATCGATAATCAATTACTGATCGATGATGCTGAATTAGGGATCCATATAGAAACAAATTTTATCCTTGATACCACCAAAGATAGATTCTGTACTTATTACTCTGATGGACAGTTGAAATCAGAAAATTGGGTCAAAGAACATGAGATCCATGGACCGAGCCGATTTTTTCACGAAAACGGTCAACTTCTAGCTGAAAGTTGGTATATCGAAGGAAAAAAGGAAGGAAAAACTTGGCAATATTCCCCTTCAGGAATTTTACTCTCGTTGCGAAGATATCTCAAAGGAGAACTCCATGGAAAGCAACAGTTTTTCTATCCTGACGGCACCTTAAATGTTCAATTAGAATTTCAACAGGGGCATCTTGATGGTGTAGTCTCCGTGCAAGATCCCTTTGGGAGATTAAAACGAGAACTCCATTATCTTAATGGGAAACGCCACGGAACTGAAAAGATGTGGCAAGACGGAACTTTGATTATGGAATGCAACTATGAAAATGGCATTCCTGTTGGAGAAGGCTACTTAAGAGATATTAGAGGCAAGGTCATCAAAAAATCAGTCATCCACAACTATCCGAGAGATTTTGATTTAATAAATTGGGACTCTAATGGCAAAGTAATAAGAGAATTTAAACGAGGCATCGAAGACTTCACAGTGACTTACCAGGATACTGAAAAAGGAATCCAAGATTTTGAAGCCAGCATTCAAAAGATGCTTAGCGATCTAGATAAAATGAACCAACCTGAATATGCTGCCCATATCAATCAAAACGATCTCGCGTTGCTTAAGAAATCAATCCAGGAACTGGAAGAACATAAAAAATCTCTCATAGAAATCATGGAAAAAAATCGCAATCTGCTCGACGAACAAATCAACCAACATGTTTGGAATGTAAAAAATTATAATTGAGGCATAATGAACTCTTCAGACGTCTTTGAGACAAATTTATCCTTACTCGAATTAGCAAATTCAAAATTAGCCTTTCAAATTAGACTTACCGATAGCTCTGAATTGAATTGGAGCAAAAGTAAAAAGGGAGAATATAACCTTTATAGAGAGTATAATGGTCAGATTTATTACTATCACTCAGAATTAGATATTCGAAAAGAAACTAAAGAATGGTTTGACTCATTAAATCTCGATCAAGTTTCAGTGATTTTTATCTATGGATTAGGTTTGGGGTATTTTTATGAGGCAGCCAAGGATTGGTTAAGAGAAGATCCCCAGCGTTCTCTTGTATTTATCGAACAAGATAAATCTGTTCTCACTTTTCTTCTTGGAACAGAACTTGCCACAACACTATTAAATGACACTCAGGTCGATTTTGTTTTTTTTGAATCCCCTGAGGATTGCAAAAAGGACTTTGGAGAACTTTCTTGGCGCTATATTAACACCCAATTTTGTTTCACTGCTTTAAGACTCTACAAAGAATTTAATTCCGAACAAGTCGAAAGAGTAAAAGATACACTAGTCGAAGCCATCATCCAACGAAATGCCTTTATCGATGAGTATTACCAATATGGAGTTCCTTTCTATAGAAATTTCTATCCCAACCTTTTTCAACTTCCTACTACTTACGATGGGACCAAGTTGTTTGGGAAATTTAACCAAATCCCTGCCCTCATTTGCGGTGCAGGTCCTTCGCTAGATAAAAATCAAGATCTCTTAAAGAATTTTAAGGACAAAGCGCTCATTTTTGCTGGGGGATCGGCTTTATCGGCCCTTATCCCTAAGGGGATCATTCCTCACTTTGGAGCTGGTATCGATCCGAATCAATGGCAAGCCGATCGTATCCTCGTTGCAAAACCTTACAATCTCCCTTTTTTTTATAGAAATCGACTCAATCACGAAGGTCTCCTTGCACTTAATGGACCCAAACTCTACTTACCTGGAAGCGGTGGCTATGATACCGGTCAATGGGTCGATGAACAACTGGGAATTCACGGAGAGCTACTTGACGAAGGCAATAATGTCGTCAACTTGTGCGTCGAAATTGCACGCGTCTTAGGCTGTAATCCTATTATTTTTGTTGGATGCGACCTTGCATTTGAGGGTGAGAAAATTTATTCAAATCAAGTCATTGAACAGCATCAATTAACCGCTGAAGACCTCTCTAACAGCATCGCTTCTGAAGACGCTCCCGTAATGCGTAAGGATATCTATGGGGAGCCGATAAAGACATTGTGGAAGTGGGTGATAGAGTCAACCTGGATTTCTGACTATGCTAAAAATCATCCGGATATTACATTTATAAACGCATCGGAAGCTGGAATAGGTTTTGAAGGCATTCCAAATATGACTTTAAATTCTGTTTCTGAACAACACTTAATATCTACATTCCCATTAATACAAAAAATCGAACAGGCATGTGCACATGCATCACTTGCTCACATATCAGGCGAAAGAATCGAAGAGATCTTGATTACTCTAAGATCAAGTTTAGAACATATTATCACTAACTTTGATAAACTCACCAACGAGCTCAAGCTACTTAAAGCTGATTTAATTTCCCATAAGGTTCCAGAGAACACCACACATAATACGACGATCACTTTGATTGAAGCGGAAATTGAGGAAGAGTGTGGTTTTTGGGCTATTTTGGATATGTTTAGTCAAATTTTTCAATTTTCCCATCTGAAAGAAATTCAAAATATTGAGTCTTTAAGATCGAAATTCATTACCGTTGAGAGATCTTTGATGAAAATCGAATTGCAAATGAAGCGCCTAACCTATCTTAAAGATGCCGCTACAGTTAACATAGCGCTCATTAACCGCGCGATAGAAGATTCCTATCAAATTCAAAAAAATCAGTAAGGAAAAGTGAGACTCTATGCAAGAATATGAAAATAATTTTCCCATCGACGTCAATAGCCGTTTAATTAATTACCTTCAAAAAATCATCACTTGGAGTATTAAAGTATTAGCTGTATTGATGACGCTTACCGTGATATGGTCTGTTATCGATGTCACCATCAATTTATATGTTCAAGCCTTAAAGCCTCCCTATTTTCTTGTGACTATGGACGACCTTCTGGCTTGCTTTGGCTCTTTCTTAGTTGTGTTGATTGCCATTGAGATTTTCATGAATATCGTCCTTTATTTACGCAAGGATATAGGACACCTTCGCCTTGTCATTGCCACAGCTTTGATGGCAATTGCACGAAAGATCATCATCCTCGACTATGAACACACACCCCTCTATCAATTTTTTGGAATGGGCGCCATCATCGCTGCTTTAGGCTTTGCTTATTGGATTGTGTCGCAGCCAATAAAACCCTCACTTCAAAAAGCCGCCATTGATGTGATTGAAAAATAGCTGATACTCCCAGACTCAGATCACAGTTGAACAATTTTTTTTCTAAATATAATAAAATCTAATTATTTATTGACTTAAACAAAAAATCACATTATTATTTATGAATACGTTTTTTTATTAAAATAATATTGGATTGTAATGAATTTATTAAACAACTTGAACAAACAATTAGAGAGTTTTTCACATGATATCTCTCAATTGATTACCGCAGGTCACTTAGAAGACATCATAGAGTCTGGTAAACGAAGACAACCCGTAGATTGTTACGGTAGAGAAAAAGCTGTTGAGTTTATAGCCAACCGCATGCTATGCAGTGGAAAAAAATCTGTCTTGATAAAAGGTGCTCCGGGTGTCGGTAAAACTTTATTATTTAGTCATTTAGCCGATCTTATAATACGTGATGAGGCTCCTTTGGGTTTAAAAGGACAGAGACTTCTGCTTATTAAAACCTTTTCAATTAAATTATTCGAGGCCCTTGTAAGTTCGAACAATGAGGAAATCATTTTTGTAGTAGATGAAGCCCATGCATTCATTAGAGCAACTGAAAATGCGGCGAAGGAAAACTCCACGCAAACAGAAATTCTAAAAACACATATTGGATCTGATCGCATTAAGTTAATTGCATTTACAGACCGAGCGTACTACTTTTTAGATGACATCGCTTGGAAAAGACGTTTTTTCATTTATTCAATAAATGAAATGTCGAGCAAAGATGCTATTGCAGCTTTTAAAAAAAAAAGATTACAATAGAAAGAAAAATACAAGATTCTTTTGAAAACTACATAAATTCATTTAGTTTTACAATTCAGGATTCTGCGATTGAAGCTGCTGTAAAGCTGTCCAAAAAATATGTACCCCAAGAATTTTTACCTGATCGAGTCTCTAAAATTTTAGATCCCGCTTGCGTACGCAAGCTTCAGAAATATGTCCCCCAAGGAAAAAAAGGGTTTCAAACTATAGAAATCGCTGAAGAGGATATTATTGAATTCCTTGTTGAAGATTTACAAGTGGGTAATGAAATTCAAGTCAGGGCTGATCTTAAAGAAAACTCAGTTGAAGCAATGAAATCCCCTATTCCCGCTTCAGAATCTTTGGCTAAACATACTAGAAATTTAACGCTTGATGCTAAGAGAGGAAGACTTCCTCCCGCCTATGGTAGAGATATTGAAACAGAAAATATGATGTCAATCCTTTGCGCAATTGAATCTAATAATCCTCTTTTAATAGGCCCTGCTGGCTGTGGAAAGACCAGAATAGCGGAAGGATTAGCCTATAAAATAGCCTTTGAAAAAGTTCCTACTTCCCTACATGATAAGCAAGTTCTGTTACTAGATTTAAGCAAACTTTTGGGTGGCACAAAACATCGAGGTGAATTGGAAGAAAAAATCAGTGAATTCCTAGAGAGTGTGATGAAATATGAAGACACTTTTATTCTTATTATTGACGAAATCCATAGAATCGTTGGAGTTGGGGGTTCAGAAGGCTCAAACTACAACATATCCAATGAATTTAAAGAAGTTTTAGCTCGTGGAAAAATGCGTACTGTGGGAATGACAACAACGGGAGAATCCCAAATCCTGAAATCGGATGAAGCATTGAAGCGACGCTTTACAGAACAATCGATACAAACTTTCACCCCTGTTCAAACACTTGAAGTCATGAAAAGAGATAAGGAATTTATTGAGAAAGGCTATACCAAATCCACTTTTTGTACATTTTCTATCGATGAGGCTGTTTTAGAGGCTGCCTCATTTTTAGCTGAGCACTACTTACCCGAAGAACATCTTCCTTCTTCCGCTGCTAAATTGCTTAATTCAGCATGTGGAGCTAAAGCAAGAACAATCATGCAAAAAAATTTGGATATTAAAGTAACGATTGATGACCTTTATGGCTTTATCGAGTCATTTTTTATCAAACCCACACAAATGGGTGTCCATACTGAAACCAAAAGCGACATCGAAAAGCACTTTAAAAGACTGAAAGCCGAATCGCATATCACAAATACACTCATCCCTAAATCTGAAGCTTTAATTAGATTCACAGAAAACTTCACAAACTTAGCTCTTCAAGGACTTATCGCCCCATGCAAATATAGAGAGGAACCGATTAACCAGATGATTAGTGTTCTTGTCAATCGATCTACGAATAATGTCATTATATGTGGCGAGGCTGGTGTAGGGAAAACAGCTGTTGTCAAAGAGTTAGCTCGACTAATGTCCTTAAATAAGGTCCCTAAATTTTTAAAAAACAAACTTCTATTGAGTTTAAAACTTAATGAACTATTAAATCCTTCCCAGAAAAGCTCCGAATCTCTCTCTGCTCTTACTCAATTTATCGATAGCGCTATAAAGTATTCCGGTAAATATATTTTATTTATTGATGAGATTCATTTGTTATTTCAGGCTCAGATTAATGGCTTCTCTCTCTTTGAACTATTCAAACCTATACTAGCAGAGGGTCATATCCGTTTAATTGGTGCAATAACATCTACGGAATTTGAGGCTTGTCTCAGGAGTGCATCTAGTTTAGGAGCCTTGACGAGGCGTTTTAAGATGCTTAATGTTGGTGAGCTTACCATCGATCAAACAGTCGAAATCTTAGAAGAAAGACGCGAAGGCTATGAATCCGAATACTCCAAAAAATTTGGCATGACATTTCAAATCAATTCAAATGTGATCAGGCCAATAGTTATCCGAGCAAAACATTTACCTACAGATTCTCTTCCCGATTGTGCCATTCAATATTTTGAAAACTTCTGTTCGCAAAAAGGATTAATGGCTGATAGCTTTGAGGAGGAAGAGGGTTCAGAAAATTCCCCAAAAACTGTTGTTATATTGGCTCAAGATATAGCCTCCATTCCAGAAAAGTCTCCTGCAAAGCCAAAGCGAGTATTCTCTTGGTTATTTCGTATGACTCAACCTCTTTACATCATCGCTCGATTGTTTAGAAAATTGGTTTTCTTTGATTTTTTCAGTAGGACCTAATGGATTGATAGACTGAATGGACATCTTTGCTGTCCATTAAACTTCTTGCATAATACATTTCCTTGCCCATGCCCTGGGTATTAGTCGGTTAGATATCTATTGTAGCTATAGCCCAAAGGGCTTAAATTGCAATAACCAATGGCAACGCCCTGGGTATTAATCAGTTACAAATTTACAGCCTGTAGGGCTGCGATAATTAGTCGGATACATATAGGATAGGAATGATCGATTTCCTGGGCTGATAATCGTCCACTCAGCGATCTATATGGCTTTGTGGTCATGTTTAAAAAGAATAATAATTGTAACTTAAAAAATGTCGGATAAATCCGACAAAAACAAGCGCACACTAAAGAGGTGATTCCGTAATTCAATCTGCGAATTTTTTAAGTGCTTGAGCTAGAACTAGAAGCCTCTTAAATGCAAGAAATACGCGAATAATGGAACAAGTTCATCGCTGGTTTGAACAGTATGGAAAATGGACACTACTTTTCGGATATTTTATTCCAGGCGTTCGCCATTTCACCGGCTTTTCAATCAGAATGACTTATTTAGACTTCAATCAATTTGCTCTATTTGCCTACAGGTGCAATTCTTCGGGCTTCCCTCTTTTTATCACTTGGTTACTTTTGCAGCGAATATTGTATTTCAATTTTTGAGAAATCCAATCTCGATGGAGATACCATAATTATTCTCCTTTTAGCAATCCTCTTCAGTTATTTTCTCTACCTCACACTCAAAAAACCCAATAGAAACCACAATAGAAATCCATAGAATTTTAATCATAAATAATATATAATTTAAGTAAGTTTTATTTAATAACACAACGGATTTAAAATAAATGACACTAATAATTACTACAAGACCATTCTTCTCTATTGTTCAAGCTGAAGAACTCATTAATAACCAACATGCAAACCCACATAACATATTAAATATATTAGAATTAGAAAAAACATTAATAAAATTATTCAAAGAAACTCATCAATGTGAGTCCGATAGAACGCAATTAGTAAAAGAGCTCTATCACATACCAAATGTCACCTTCAATCTTACGGAATATGCTACACACTATTCTATCAAGATTGCTCCGTCAACAGAAGACGGTTGGGTTGTATTCAATGCTCTTCTTGCTGCCTTCCAACTTCCTCACATTGATAATCCAAAAGAATCAGTTCTCGATCGGCTTGTCCAAGAGAACATCCCTTCTGAAGAAAAGTTATATCCCCTTTTGCAGACCTTGTATTTCTACATAAAAAATTCAAAAGATTCAGATGTCATTAATTGTTGTTCAGCGTTTTTAAAACACATAGAATTAAGCAAAGTAACAGTTAAAATCGAAAGATTAGTAAACGAAGAAATGCGCGAAGTTTGCCTTGTCGCTGCGGAATTCGTGCAAAAAGAATGTTTAGCTTTGGGGCAACGTTTTGGCCGTTTAACTCCCGGTTTGATGGAAATCTATACCCACATAAGTCCAGGAGTCCAAACGGGAGCCGCACAAAAACTTCTCTCTGAGTTTTCTACGCAATCCTATCAAAAACGCCAAAACCAACTCATTGGTATAACTGCTTCAAAAATAAATCGCCTTGATCGTCTCAAACAATCACAAAATTCATCTAAAAGAAAAGGGAATTTCAAAGCAGCAGAAAAAACAGTGACCAAGCCACCTAGTCAAAGTGAGCAGATCTTAGAAACCCACTCTTTGGATCCGTCCTCTTCCTCCTCAACCACCCTTCTTCTTAAAGAGCTTTCGGAAAGCCCTGAAAAAGGGAAGAGTAAGATCAGGAAAGAAAATTATTCTGTCACAAAAGAATCCTCTGGATCCTCTCAAGAGGAAGTGGCCTCGTTAATCAACTCTTTGAATTTGGTTCCTCTTTCTACTTCCTCTTCAAAAAATGGAAAAGCCAAAGCAACAAAACATGAGCCCGCAGAATTGAGCTTTTCTTCAAACCAAAGTCAAGTTTCAACTACCTCCTTGCCCTCTTCTTTAAATGCTGATGAGACAGAGACTGTTGCTTCAAGTAGTGCCTCCACTAAGGCGGAATCTAAAGGAAAAACCAAGGTAACAGCCAAAAAAAATCTTCCGACTCCAACCTTAGATCCGATAGAAATCAGTCTCACTCACCGAGTGGTGCCCACAAAATATCAAAGCCGAGTAACACGCTGGGACCAAGTTGGAAAGAATTTTGAAAGTATCCGCTCATTTAAAGGCTATGAAGCTAAAACTAATAAAGAGCTATTACCACTTTTGAAAGCTCATTGCTTTCCTCGGATTGAAAGGTTGCTTGGAGATAAAAAATTTATCCAACGTTACACAAATCAACCCAAACTAGAAGGAGCAGGAAATAAAGTGTTCCACCTCTCAGGGAGCTTAGATGGGGTACCGGTCATTGTGACTATTGCTTACGATGATAAGGGGCGAATCTACCACAAATATGCCAACCCTGTTGCAGATAATAATCTTTGGAAAAAGGGTCTCCTTCACCTTTTCAATCAACAGACAATTTCTCCTATAGATTCATTTTACGATGAAGAAGCAGAATTATATGACAATGAAAAATTTTCCTATCACAGTGTTTTGGGAACGGTTTCTATTAAGGATGTACGAACGGGTTCAACGTTGACCCTCAATCCTCTCCACCCTGAAATACAACTGTAACAAGTATACACTGCTTCCGCTTGAAAGCTGGCTTAAATTTCAACTTTCAAGTGGAAGCATTATAACCTGAGTTTATTTGAAGAGCTGGATCACTTCAGATGGTTTTGTAGAACTCAGAAGTTTTTTACGACGGTCTTCGTCTTTGATTGTCTGTGTGAGGCTTGAAAGAATTTGAAGATACTCTGTCTGTTTATCATCAGGACCCCCAATCATAAAGACAAGCCTTACTAAGGAGTTATCTAGGGAGTCCCAATCCACAGCTTTCTGTAAAATTCCAATGCCAATGAAAAAATGATTATAGAAAGGCAACTTTGCATGGGGGATTGCAATCCCCATTCCAACGCCTGTTGAAACAATTCTTTCTCTTTCTAAGATAGCATTAAAAAAGCTTTCTTTATCCGCAATGGCGCCAGCATCAAAGATAAATTCAACGAGTTGAGAAAGTGCTTCATCTCTTGAGTTGACGTTCAAAAAGGCAATTAACTTCGGATTCATATAATGAGCAAGGGAATTGTTCATTTTTGATGACCTGTGTGACCAAACCCACCTTCCCCTCTATGAGTAAGTGTCAACTCCTCAACCAAGACAAAATTCGCACGAAAGACTTGAGCCAAAACTAATTGAGCGATTCTCATCCCAGGCAAAACAGTAAATGACTCTTTTCCGTGGTTAATCAAAATAATTTTCACCTCACCTCTATAATCGGCATCGATTGTTCCTGGAGTGTTGAGCACGGTGATGGAATTTTTTAATGCCAAACCACTCCTTGGACGCACTTGTATCTCATATCCATCGGGGATGGCAAACTTCATGCCTGTTGGGATAAGAGCTGATTCCCCTGGTTTAATGATCAAGGGCTCATTCAAATTTGCCATCACATCTGCACCTGCAGCCCCACTCGTTCCATAAAAAGGGAGGTGCTCTGTGTTTTCAATTTGAGTTGGAATATCAATCACATGGCTCTGTTCACTATAGCTCATAGGTCACCGGTTCCTTTTAAGACAAGGATTTTTTTGAATTGGAGTGCTTAAAATCTTGATGGTTTTGCATATCCACTAAAGGATTTCCTTTCAGTAAATTGACCACCCGCCCCAATGTTTCTTTAAGATTGTGTCTTGTGACAATACAGTCAATCATACCATGTTGCAACAAAAATTCGGATTTCTGGGCTCCTGGTGGTAGCTGCCGTCGAATGGTCTGTTCGATCACTCGTGGACCGGCAAAACAGATTAAAGCATTAGGTTCTGCAATGATGACATCCCCAAGAGAGGCAAACGACGCAGTGACACCACCTGTTGTTGGATTTGTCAGCACAGAGATGTAAGGGATGCTTGCTTCGTTTAATTTAGCTAAAGCAGCTGAGGTCTTTGCCATCTGCATCAGGGAATAAATTGATTCTTGCATACGGGCTCCTCCTGAGGAGGAGACGATGATCAAAGGAAGTTTTTTTTCCGTAGCCAATTCTATGAGCCGAGTCAATCGTTCGCCCACGACTGAACCCATTGAACCGCCCATGAAGTTGAAGTCTAAAACACCTAAAGCAATCGTGGTCCCATAAAGCTCACAGATTCCCACCATAACGGCTTCGGTGTGCCCCGATTTCTCTCGAGCATTTGTTAATCTTACGGAGTAGCTTTCGGTATCGTTAAAATTGAGGGGATCGACGGGTTGGATGTTCTCAAATAAGGGTGAGAATGTCTCTTCATCGCTTAAGCTTTTAATTCTTTCATCAGCAGAAAGGCGATAATGATAGTCGCACTTAGGACAGCAATTGCTATTGCGCTCCAGTTCATTGGCATGGATCAACTCGCTACAGTGCACACACTTAAGCCATCCACTATAACCATCTTTTTTTGTCGTCTGTATCTTTATTTTCGGCTTATCTCGGGAAAATAACCCCATGAATTCCTCTTTTACTCTTTTTATAATTAATAAAGAAACAAAACTGATATCATATTCAATAGAAAGGAATAAAACAAGAGATTTGTAATATACCTCACAAAAATAAAAGGAGTTGTTAAGTATGTGTTATCATAGGAGATAAACCACTGAGCAATTGACAGCAATGACTCAGTGGCAGAACCATTACTTACTGGATTTTGCAGCCTGAAAGCGCTCTTCGACGTTCTTCCAATTCACAACGCCCCAAATCGCCTTGACATAATCCGCACGCACATTCTCATATTGTAGATAATAAGCATGCTCCCAAACGTCAATTCCAAGGAGAGGAATCAGACTTTTTGTCGATAGGGGATCTTGATTATCGCAAGTTGCTAAGCAGACTTTGCCTCTATTTTTTTCAAAACCTAGCCATGCCCACCCTGAACCTTGAATAGCGACAGCCTTTGCGCTCATTTGGTCGATGAATGCTTGGAAATTACCAAATCTCTCATTGATAGCAGCCAAAAGTTCACCCTGTGGAGGTTCGCCACCCCCTTTTGACTTAGGAGCCAGGTTAGTCCAGAATATAGAATGGTTGACATGGCCTCCACCGTTGAATTTAATCGCAGACTGCGTAGCAATCATCTTCGCGATATCATTCTTCTTTTCTGCTTCGACATATTCCTCGAGAGCCTTATTTAGATTATTCACATAGGCTTGATGATGCTTCGTATAATGAAGATTCATAATTTTACCACTTATAGCTGGCTCTAAAGCAGAGAAATCATAGGGAAGCGGGGGAAGTTCATATTTATAAATGGGTTGCTGAGAATTAGACATAAAGTTTCTCCATTTTTTTAAAGGGTTATATCAAGACTTATTAGATCGCGAATAGGAAATTTTTGCAAGGGATGCTTAGTGGTGTCATGATTTTAAAAGCACCGTCATTGAAAAAGGAGCTCTATTGCTTGCTCCACAAAGTCCACACCCTCTATCTTTATTTTTGCGTGAAGCTCGTGAGAAAGCCCTTTTAAATTTCGTTTTGGAACGATACACCTCTTGAATCCCATATGAATTGCTTCTTTTAAGCGACTTTCCAATCGAGGAACACTTCTCACTTCGCCTCCTAGACCCACCTCTCCTACGATAGACGTGTCGGGATCGATGATTTGATTACGCATCGATGAAGCGGCAGCTAATAGCACTCCTAGATCGATTGCAGGCTCCGAAATTTTTAATCCACCCGCAACAGAAACAAAGACATCACACTTGTGAAGTTTGTAGGACATCCGTTTTTCTAGAACAGCTAGCAAAAGCGCTAATCGATTTTGATCCAATCCCGCAGATCTTCTTGAGGGCGTGCTGAAAATTGTTTCCGTTACCAAGGCTTGCACTTCAATGAGGATCGGCCTAGTTCCCTCTAAGGTGGGGATGATGACGGATCCAGCAATTTCCTTTCTTCGTTCCTCCAAAAACATC
This sequence comes from Chlamydiota bacterium, assembly GCA_041691035.1. Classification (GTDB taxonomy): domain Bacteria; phylum Chlamydiota; class Chlamydiia; order Chlamydiales; family Parachlamydiaceae; genus JBEPVL01. Next base: position 26,019 of record JBEPVL010000003.1, on the reverse strand, counting down.
TCTGATGGATTTGGAACTTCAACTAATCCATTTTGCTTCATCTGGAAGACTGCGATTTCATCTGTGGGACCAAATCGATTCTTCACCACCCTCACCATGCGATAGTGATTTTGCTTATCCCCTTCAAAATAGAGCACAGTATCCACAAGATGCTCCAAAACACGAGGTCCTGCTATTTCACCAGATTTGGTCACATGACCGATGAGAAATGTCGCTATCCCACGGCCCTTGGCTAGATGCATGAATTCGGTTGTTGTTTCACGCACTTGGGTCACCGAACCTGGGGCAGAGGCAATTTCGGCCTTATATACAATTTGAATAGAATCGACGATCAAAACGTCAGGATTTAAAGCATCGATTTGCGCTTTAATCACAGTGAAGTTGGTCTCTGAAAGGAGAAAAAGATTATCTGAAATGATACCAAGACGCTGCGCCCTCATCGAAGTCTGTTCAACAGACTCCTCACCGCACACATACAATACGATAAGTCCTTGTTTTGCCAAAGCGTCTGAAATTTGAAGCATGAGTGTTGATTTCCCGATGCCAGGGTCACCCCCCACTAAAGTCAGAGAGCCGGGGATAATGCCTCCGCCAACTAAACGATCGCATTCTCCTATCTGGGTGCAAAACCGGGGAGTATTTGAAAGCTTCACATCTTTAATTTTAACAGGAACACTAGAGCGCACATTTTGGGATTCGAATTTACGTGACTGGGATTGCATTTCAACTTCTTCATGCAAAGAATTCCATTGACTACATCCCGGACACTGCCCTACCCATTTAGCCTGTTTTTGACCACATTCGGAACAATACCAAACACTCTTTTGCTTAACCATTGGTGCTACCTAAAAACAGTTTAATTGCTCACATGCGTTAGCAGCAGCAGCCTGCTGTGCTTCTTTTTTGGAAGTCCCTTCCCCAAAGCCAATCTGCTGATCCTGTATTAACACAGAAATTTTAAATTGCTTATTATGTTGTGGACCAGTTTCCTCTACGACGGAATAGAAAGGAATTTGATGGAATTTTTTTTGGCAATAATCTTGAAGAAGCGATTTCCAGTTTCGTAAAGGAGTTTTTATTATCGCTTTAATTTCCTCTGAAAAATGAGATAACCAGAAACGTTCTGCAGCTTCCAATCCCCCATCCAAATAAACCGCACCAATTAAAGCTTCAAATAAATCAGCGTGAATGGATTCTCTTCCTTTTCCATCGTTTCTCCGTTCCCCCTTTCCCAAAAGAAGATAGGAAGCCACAGAAAGCTTTTGTAAATAACGTGCGCAAGAGGAAGCCTCAACTAAGCGTGACCGAATATAAGATAAATCACCCTCAGGCGTTTCAACAGGGAGGTTACAGTAAAGAAAATTTGAAGCCATCAACCCAAGGACAGAGTCACCTAAAAATTCCAATCGCTCATTATGTTCTTTGACATCCTTATTTTCATTTATATAGGAACAATGAATGAAGGCAAGAATAAGAAGAGAGGGGTTTTTAAATTGATATCCCAAAAGAGATTCAATGCAAGAAGTATTTTGAATAAGTGAATCGATCTGATACATAAGAAAGAAGTGTAGTCAACAAATAGATTTTTTGCTACCATTTTTAAAATTAACATTCAATATGTCCTACTTGGAGCTTTCATCTGTATGCACCATGCTTTAGCCAAAGAACATCGAGACTTTTTTCAAAAGCATGGGTGGATTGAATTCGACGACTTGCTCACAGGAGAACAGATTGTCATTCTAAAGCAAGGGATCGAAGAAGCTCTTTCCAAGAGGTTGGAACTCCCCCCTTCTTTATTAGCGCAATTGAATCCAGAACAGATTTTCTCCCAAAGTCGAGATCTCTGGCGAACCAGCGAAAATCTACGCAAGGTCATCTCCAATAAAAAATTTGGAGCCATCGTCTCTGAACTTATTGGAAAACGCACTTTACGCTTAGGCTTCGACTTTTATCTTCCCCCCCTCCAATCATCACATGACCACTCCTCTCTCTCGAGCCCCTTTCTTCAGTTCATAAATGCCTCATCAACACTCCAACAAATTAGCTGCATTGATAACACTCTTTGCGGAATACTCCTTTGTCTCTCACATACATCCAAAAAAGAACAGCAGACGATTTTAAACGATACCACACCTGATGACCTATTTCCAAAATCAGTTGGAAGCGCCGTATTTATTAATACCCATACAGAATTCGATCGTCGCCAAATCACTCTTCATCCCAATTGTACTTATTATCTGATCGTCTTCGCCCAAAATATCTCTCACTATATTGAGCAAACGGGAGATCCACACGGTTCATACCTAAAAAGGCAAGGGTTCGTTTATAACGACCGACTGAACGATCGCTCTCATCCGATCATTCATCGTTAAGGTCAACTGATGGATTGGGAAGTCATTCACTCCGGCTCCTTGCCTCCAGATGTCATTATGAAAAAGGACACCTTTCTCCTTGGCACCCTTGACAGTCACAGTAAGCCCATTTTTCACTTCTATGAATGGCAAACTTCCTCTTTAACATATGGATGGTTCACTAACCCTAGAGACTTCCTAAAAATGGATGAGATTCATCGATTAAACTGGAAAGCAGCACGCAGACCAACGGGAGGGGGAATTATATTTCATTTAACTGACTTTGCCTTTTCGGTATTGATCCCCTCATCGCACCCTAGATTTTCTCTTAACACGCTTGAGAATTATAAATTGATTAATGGATTAATTGCCAAAACCATCTCTCCCCTCATCCTCAACAATATACCCACCTTTTATCAAAGTCAACAAAACGATAATAAAGACATCACTTGTTCTTTTTGTATGGCAAAGCCCACTCAATATGATCTTGTTATAGCGGATAAAAAGGCTGTGGGAGCCGCGCAAAGACGTACAAAAAAAGGATTTCTCCATCAAGGAAGTCTCTCACTCAAATTTCCTCCTTTTGTTTTTCTTGAAAAGGTCTTAGTGAATGGATCTGATGTCGTTGCTGAAATGAAAAAGAATAGCTTTGCATTGTTCGAGTCTTCTTCTCATTCACTTGAAGAGGCACGCTTGATTGTCAAAAATCTCATACTTGAACATGTAATCTCTCAGTCCATATAGAGTGCGAATGACAATAAAAGAACACAGATCTCTTCTTACTTTTATTAGGCCTTGTTCTCTAATTGCATAATTCACCACAGAGCCCACAAGAGATCACAGAGAGGTTATGAGGGTTAACTTAAGCTGTTTCCATTTTGATTCTTACTGGCGTATAACCTACGTGCATTATCAATTTATGTAAGTAAGGCTCATAGGGAGCTAGAGTAGGATTATTCAAGAAGGCGTTCCAAAAATACTCTCGATCATACCCTCCGTATTTATCATCTCTTGTATCTTCATAGGTATACTCAAATCGACCATGATTTAAAAGTCTGCTGAGATAGCTATGAATGACTTTTAATGAAGCTTGAAGATAAGATTGATTTCCAGCGCAAGAGGGATCGACCATAAACATCGATTGAATAGTTAAACCAGTTACTTGTGCATAGTTTACGATTTGGTTTAGTTCAATCCAGCGTAAATTGGAAATCTTAAATAAGGTTGTGCACTGAGCAAAGATACTAATCAAATTTGAACCCTTATTTTCTGAAAAATAGACGAGGCCTATATTGACTGCAATGCGATTGATCAACACTGTTTGGAGAATATATTTTGACCAGGGTGCATTCCATTTGACATCAAGATCTTTTAAAAAGTCAGCTGGGACATTCATATTTTTCATGACCTGCATGAGATCAATCGAAGATTCAAGGAAAACATTCAATTGCTTAACAGCTAAATAGGAAGATGCTGTTAATACGACCCCTGCAACAGCTGCAGCAACATAGAACATTTTTCTGTTGTTTTCATTTATTGTGTATTTTTCCTTAATTTTCTCCAACAAAGATTGATAGGACAAATAAAGACCAAAGCAATCCGTTATAAGCATGAACTCTTGGATTTTATAAATTGTGCCAGCTAATTCTGGATAGTTTTGTAAGTTCGCAAGACCAGCTTGAACTACATTATAAGCAGCATAGAGTCTATCAAATGGTTTTTCAGATTCTGGTCTAGGTTTAGCATCGACTACAGTGATGACAACGTCACAAGTTTTATTCAACTCACTATCAAAGTAGTTCATTTCCAGAGTATTCTGTAAAATGGTCTTTTCGTTACAGTGTATACAAGAAGGTATAATTTCTTCTTTGATAGAAATGGCATAGTGATAGTCAGTACAAATGTACTCGTCCTGTCGATTATAGCGTTTTGTTTCAATTCTTTTAATCTTTTCCAATTGATTAAACTTTTCACTTTTAGTTTTTATGTAGTCTTCTAAACAGATTGAGTGGTAAAAGTGATCGATACAAAATTTTTGTGCAGGTCCAGTCCTTCCTCGGCTATAAACGCAATCCACTCTAACATTAACACCCGGCGGAGAATTGACTCTAAGCATTTGATACGTGACAGTCAGCCTATTCTGAAACCCTCTATAGGAATGAGGAAACTCTCGGGAATAATTTAGCCAGTCCAGCCCGCTATTTTTGAAAAGATTATAAGCCGATGTTACTATTCCAAACGCAAATGCAAGCTTATTTTCTTTAAATAGAACAGAAACAAAATCCCAAATGACTTTCGCTGTAAGAACATATTTTGAGATCATCTGTTGTCGACTTTCCTGATTTGTGATCTTTAATTCCCCATCTTCTTTGGTTATAGACTCCTTTTTATTCAAATAAACAGACATAGCTACAATACCTAAAACACCTAGACCAGCCAAAGTAATCCTCATATATCCATAAGAACTTCTATCTATAGGACTGTGACCCTTTTCAATCAAAGTATAGACATGATATAAAATGCTAGAAGTGTTGACAACGTTAAACAGCAATTGAATCTTATGAATATGCGCATCACAATTTTCTTTTATCCACCTTACCCTTTGAGAAGTTTTTTCACTAAATCCATTCACATTCGAATAAAAGAAACCCTCTAAAGATGAGGATAAAGCCATAACTACAGGGACAGAACAAAGGGCAGATATAAATTGAGGTATTTGTGGAGAGAGAGGAGAAGGGGACATAAATAAAACCATAATCCATTTCAAAAACTAATTAAACTAGCGTAGAGGTATCGAGTGGGTATTCGTTATCTAGTCTAGCAACAAAGCGAGTTTTGCAACTCTCTCTTTAGAGGTGATTCCGTAATTAAATCACCTCTTTAGTGTGCGCTACAAAGTGAACGATTATCAAAGAAGTTGTTTACTTATATTTATTTACTTTGCATTACGATTTCTACTCTTTTAGAAGTGGTTTCCATCCATAATTTACGTAATTGTGGCTCATAGGAAGCTAAAGTAGGACTCTTTAAAATTGCCTTCCAAAAATATGTACGGAATCCATTTTTTTCTTCAAACCATTCCTCAAATCGACTGCCATCTAAAAGCTTACTAAGATATCCATGTATGACCTTCAATGATGCTTGAAGATGAGCTTTATTTTTAGCGCAAACAGAGTCAACCATGAACATAGATTGAATGTTTGAATAACCTAATTGAGCAATGTAAACAATCCGATTGAGTTTAATCCACCGTAAATTGGAAATTTTGAAGAGGGTTGCGCACTGTGCAAAAACGCTAATTAAATTTGCATTTTTATTTTCTGAGAAATAGGCGAGGCCTAAATTCACAGCAATGCGATTGACCAATACTGTCTGCATAATTTGTTTTGACAAAGGCGCGCCCCAACTCACCTCAATATCTTTTAAAAAATCAGGAGAAATATTCATTTTTTCCATGACATTCTTAAGATCAAAAGAAGGTTTTAGAAAAGCATCTAATCCCATAACTGTAAAATAAGAAAGTGCTGTCAAGGCCGCACCTGAGATCACTGCTGCTGCATAAAACATCATATTATTTTTTTCTTCAATGCCATATTTCTTTTTAATTTTCTCTAATAAAGATTGATAAGAAAAATAGAGTCCAAAACAATCTGACACAAGCATCATCTCTTGGATTTTATAAATCGTACCCGTTAACTCTGGATAACTTTGTAGGTAAGCAAGCCCTACTTGAACAACATTATAGGCTGTATAGAGCGCTTCAATTAGATTTTCAGATTCTGGCCGTGGCTTTTTATTTAATAGGGTATTGGTAACCTTATAGTCACCATTTAACTCTTGATCAAAAACAGTTATTTTTAAATCATTGTGTCGAGGAGGTAAATCGCATTCAGGGCAATGAGGAAGCTTTTTTTCTAGCATAGAAATTTGATAATTATAGGTAGAATGCGTATACGTACCATCCTTTATATGTTGTACTTCCATTCTATGGATACTTTCTAAAGAGGAAAAACCTATGCTTGTTTTTTCTATAAATGTATCTATACATTCTGAATGAGAGACATGTCGAACACAAAATTGCAGATCCGGTTCTTTGTTTTCATTACTACAATCAGCAATCATGCATTTTTTTGGAATGCCTGTTAAATGTGTAAAAGCATTCAATTGAAGCACTTTATAGGTAAACCTTATTTTGTTCTGAAATCCATTATTAGGATTGTAAAAAACTCGAGAATAACTTTTCCATTCCAATTGATTGTTTCTAAGCAAACTATAACCAGATGCAATCATTCCAAATGCATAAACAAATTTATTTTCTTTAATTATGAATGAAGCAAAGTCTAGAATTAATTTTGTTTTAAGAACACCGTTTGTTAAAATTTGTTGTTGATTTTTATGCTCTTTCTTAGTGAATTCATTTAGTTGCTCATTAACTTTCCCTTCACCTACATTCAATATAGATATTAAAAACAGGCAATATACGCTACCTGCAATCAACAAAGCTGCATCCATCCTTATATTTGCAACCTGATCGACCGGGGTGTAAATTCTTTTAATAAGGGTGTACGCACTATATAAATTCCCACATGTATGTGTGACATTAAATACTGTTTGAATTTCATGAATATAAGCAACGCTATTTTCTCTCATCCATTTCACAATTCTTGGTGTCTCTTCATTGAAACCTCTAAGATTTGAATAAAATAAGCCTTCTATAGAAGCTGAAAGAGCCATAAAAGCAGGAATTGAACAGAGGTTCGAAACAAACTGAGGCATTTGCGGAGCAAGGGTAACTGACATCTGAATTCAACCTAATTTTATTATTTTAAATAACACCAACATTTACTTTACATTATGACTTCTACTCTATCAGAAAGCACATTCATCGACAAATTACGCAAATAGGGCTCATAAGGAGCTAAAACAGGGTTTTTCAGAAATGCCTTCCAAAAATATTCTCGATGCGTAAAGACATAATTCGTGTAATGATCTAAAGACCAACTCTCAAACCGACTGTCTTTCAAAAGGGTACTAAGATATCTATGTATGACATTCAATGAGTCTTGAAGATAAGATTTATCTTTAGCACAGGCTGGGTCTACCATGAACATGGATTGAATACTTAAAGGACTCACTTGGGCATCCCTTACCACTTGGTTGAGATTAATCCAACGCAAATTGGAAATTTTGAATAGGGTTGCGCTTTGGGCAGCTGCGCTAATCAAATTTGCATCTCTATTTTCTAAGAAACAAGCCAGACCTAAATTCACTGCAATACGATGAATGAGGACTGTCTGCATCAGATATTTTGACCAAGGTGAAGCCCACTGCACGTCAATATCTTTTAAAAAATCAGGAGAAATATTCATTTTTTCCATGACATTCTTAAGATCAAAAGAAGGTTTTAGAAAAGCATCTAATCCCATAACTGTAAAATAAGAAAGTGCTGTCAAGGCCGCACCTGAGATCACTGCTGCTGCATAAAACATCATATTATTTTTTTCTTCAATGCCATATTTCTTTTTAATTTTCTCTAATAAAGATTGATAAGAAAAATAGAGTCCAAAACAATCTGACACAAGCATCATCTCTTGGATTTTATAAATCGTACCCGTTAACTCTGGATAACTTTGTAGGTAAGCAAGCCCTACTTGAACAACATTATAGGCTGTATAGAGCGCTTCAATTAGATTTTCAGATTCTGGCCGTGGCTTTTTATTTAATAGGGTATTGGTAACCTTATAGTCACCATTTAACTCTTGATCAAAAACAGTTATTTTTAAATCATTGTGTCGAGGAGGTAAATCGCATTCAGGGCAATGAGGAAGCTTTTTTTCTAGCATAGAAATTTGATAATTATAGGTAGAATGCGTATACGTACCATCCTTTATATGTTGTACTTCCATTCTATGGATACTTTCTAAAGAGGAAAAACCTATGCTTGTTTTTTCTATAAATGTATCTATACATTCTGAATGAGAGACATGTCGAACACAAAATTGCAGATCCGGTTCTTTGTTTTCATTACTACAATCAGCAATCATGCATTTTTTTGGAATGCCTGTTAAATGTGTAAAAGCATTCAATTGAAGCACTTTATAGGTAAACCTTATTTTGTTCTGAAATCCATTATTAGGATTGTAAAAAACTCGAGAATAACTTTTCCATTCCAATTGATTGTTTCTAAGCAAACTATAACCAGATGCAATCATTCCAAATGCATAAACAAATTTATTTTCTTTAATTATGAATGAAGCAAAGTCTAGAATTAATTTTGTTTTAAGAACACCGTTTGTTAAAATTTGTTGTTGATTTTTATGCTCTTTCTTAGTGAATTCATTTAGTTGCTCATTAACTTTCCCTTCACCTACATTCAATATAGATATTAAAAACAGGCAATATACGCTACCTGCAATCAACAAAGCTGCATCCATCCTTATATTTGCAACCTGATCGACCGGGGTGTAAATTCTTTTAATAAGGGTGTACGCACTATATAAATTCCCACATGTATGTGTGACATTAAATACTGTTTGAATTTCATGAATATAAGCAACGCTATTTTCTCTCATCCATTTCACAATTCTTGGTGTCTCTTCATTGAAACCTCTAAGATTTGAATAAAATAAGCCTTCTATAGAAGCTGAAAGAGCCATAAAAGCAGGAATTGAACAGAGGTTCGAAACAAACTGAGGCATTTGCGGAGCAAGGGTAACTGACATCTGAATTCAACCTAATTTTATTATTTTAAATAACACCAACATTTACTTTACATTATGACTTCTACTCTATCAGAAAGCACATTCATCGACAAATTACGCAAATAGGGCTCATAAGGAGCTAAAACAGGGTTTTTCAGAAATGCCTTCCAAAAATATTCTCGATGCGTAAAGACATAATTCGTGTAATGATCTAAAGACCAACTCTCAAACCGACTGTCTTTCAAAAGGGTACTAAGATATCTATGTATGACATTCAATGAGTCTTGAAGATAAGATTTATCTTTAGCACAGGCTGGGTCTACCATGAACATGGATTGAATACTTAAAGGACTCACTTGGGCATCCCTTACCACTTGGTTGAGATTAATCCAACGCAAATTGGAAATTTTGAATAGGGTTGCGCTTTGGGCAGCTGCGCTAATCAAATTTGCATCTCTATTTTCTAAGAAACAAGCCAGACCTAAATTCACTGCAATACGATGAATGAGGACTGTCTGCATCAGATATTTTGACCAAGGTGAAGCCCACTGCACGTCAAGATCTTTTAAAAAATTGCGAGGAAGATTCATTTTAGATATGACATCGTTAAGATCTATGGATGAAGCTAAAAAGGAATTTAACTTCCAAACTGCCAAACAAGAAAGAGCCGTAAATGCTCCCCCTGAAACTAAAGCTATTTTATAAAACCTTTTAGAATTACTCTTATCAACGGCGTATTTCTTTTTAATTTTCTCTAATAAAGATCCACAAGAAATATAAAGACCGACGCAATCCAATACAATCATAAACTCTTGGACTTTATATAGGGTACCCGCTAGTTCGGGGTAATTTTGCAAGTATGTAAGTCCTGCCTGAACAATATTATAAGCAGCATAAAGTCTATCAAATGGTTGTTCAGATTTATCACGTTTTTTTGGGTCTGTAAAAGTAATATTGGCATCAAAGGTTTTATTCAATTGCTTGTCAGAATATTTTACTTCAAAATGATTTTGTAAAGGATTTATATTACATTCAGGACAGAAAGGGACTATGCTTTCCTTCATTCTAATCTCATATGCATAACTTTTATAAGTATAATGTCCATGTTGATTATAATGAGGTGTTTCGAGTCTCCTGATATCTTCAAAATTTCCGAATTCATCCCCTTTAGATTTTATAAATTTTTCGATACACTGTGAATGAAGGCTGTGATTAATACAATAGAGCTGATTAGTGTTTTCTGAACAGCACAAACAACATTGTTTTCCAGTTTCCACATGGTTTAAAGCATTCAATTGGAGCATATTATATGTAAATAAGATCATGTTGTCCTGAAATCCATTGGCGATGTGGTAATACGCCCGAGAATAGTTGTACCATTCAATCTGACTATTTTTAAGTAAATTATAACCCGATGCTATCATTCCTAATGTAAAGGCAATCTTATTATCTTTGAAAATGAACGAAGCAATATCTAGAACTAATTTTGTTGTAAGAACATATTTCGAGATTGTCTGTGCCAGACGGGGCTTATTTGATATGCCTAACGCACCATTAGTTATAGATATCGACTTTTCTTTATTCAACCCATTCATTATAAATGCACAAGAGAAAGCACCTCCAACGACCAAAGCCACTATTAAGTAAAAATCAACGTTTTTTAGTGGTATTCCCGAAGCTAAGCTCGCAAAGTAGATGAATCCCGTGTTTTCAGCCATTGGAGTATAGATTTCTTTAACTAAATTATGCGCATTATAAAAAATGAATGATGTATTAATAAAATTAAAAACCATTTGAATTTTATGGATGTGAGCAACACAATTTCCTCTTATCCACTTCACTGCTTTAGGGGTCTTTTCACTAACACCGTCTACATTTGCATAGAAAAAGCCTTCTACAGAGGATGAAATCGCCATAACAGCAGGAACTGAACAAAGATCAGAGACCCATCCAGGGATTTGGGGTAAAAGCGGAGAAGTGGACATAAAACCATCAACCTTTTCAAAAAATTATTAAATGACTGTAACAGATAAAAAAAATAAAATCAACATAAAAAACTAGTAACAGATCAACTTATATAATCCTATTGTAAATTGAATGTATTGAATATCAGAAATTTTCTTTTAATAAATTTATTTATTTTGTATGCTTAACATAAAAACTTTACATAAGGATTTTCTATGAGCCCCTTTTTTTCTAGGACAGGCACTTTTATATCTGGTGCTGTCGACTATGCAAACCAACCTGTTGTTAAAGAACGTTTAAAAAGTGTATTTGGAAAGCTCCCATTTTTCTTTGGAGCTGCTGCAGTTTACGATCTTTACGGGATAGCAGCTGGAACACGGCCCATTTCCTCAGAAATTTCTAGCTCTCAGAGCCGTTTAAAAGAGGGCTATAAAAAACCGAAATGGCTTCAAAAAGTAGAAAATGTATCGATTCTATCCTCGAAACTCTCTCTCGTATTAAGTGGGTCAATCTCTCAGTATGGATGTCTAATTTTTTCTCATCTTAGCAACCTCGTACTATCTGCCGAGAAGCAAGAGCATCTATTTGGACCCAATCGCACGTTTTCAGAAAACCCATGGCACCCTAGACATATCGTCAGCTTAGCAGCTTTTATACTTGCCTTACCCTCTATGGCATTAACTACCGGAAAAGGTATCGAGTGGGTATGTAGAAAAATTCGAAGACTGCAGATTAATAAATTTAAGGATGATCGTCGCTGGCTCTCCGACTCGCTTGTTCGCAGAATGGCATTCTGTACTACATTCACGAGTCGTGTTGCATTACATAAAATCAATGAACTTGCTAAAGCTTTTATTCGTTATCTAGGCTAGCAACAAAGCTTTATGGTGAAGCATAAATTAAAATTTGTAGCGTACACTTTAGAGGTGATTCCGTAATTACCTCTAAAGTGTACGCTACAAATTTCTCTGCGCCTTTGAATTTCTAATTCGCTATGCCAACTGAACGATGATCACAAAAGTTGTTTACGAATATTCTTTATTTTGTTACATCGTAATAACAACTGAATGAATTTCTTTTTTTGCATTTGAGGACCGATTATAATACAAAGTTGTATTTATCCATTCTGCTCTTTCTGACACCACCACACCCAATCCGTTGGAAGACATTTACCTTTTCCTTAACTAAGTCATTCTTCAGTCTTCAATCGAAACCCTACGTGGCTTTTCCCCTTGGATGGCCACGCTTTATCATAGGCGCCCCCATGGATTTAAAAATTAAAGATGTTGCTGATCTATTGAATGTTTCTGAAACGACAATAAGAAAATGGATAGTGGAAGGAAAAATCCCCTCATACCGCATTAACCAACATTACTATTTTTCTCGATCAGAAATTGAAAATTGGGTGATTTCTCACAAACTGATTACGACCCATGGATCTTCCCCCTTTACTCATCAAAAAGAACTCGATCTATCCCATCCTATTTCTAAACCCAATAAGGCAGGTGGAAATAAACAATTTAGTTTATTTCGGGCGATTCACAAGGGCGATGTCCTCCATTCGATCAGTGGAAAAACTAAAAATGAGATCGTCAGAAACACGATGAAGAAAGTGGCTAAGCAACTCCATGTCGATGCTGATATCATGACTGAACTATTGCTTGATAGAGAGAAGCTGATGTCTACAGCACTGAATAATGGAATAGCGGTCCCTCATACAAGAGATTCTCTTCTGGATGCTCATCATGATGTCGTTGTTGTTGTCTTCCCTGATCAACCGCTTGATTATGGGGCACTAGATCATCAGCCTGTTCATACATTATTTTTCCTATTTGCATGTGAAGACAAGCGTCATCTGCATTTGTTAGCGAAAATTGCACATCTTAGTCATCAACTCCAATCTCTTGACTTTTTATGCTCTAAACCATCAAAAGAATCGCTTTTAAGTTACATTAAAGAATGGGAAAGTAATATTTCACATTTAAAAGACAGGTAAGAAGTGAATGGTGGAACTAAATAAAGAATTGACTGACGAAACACCCTCCTCGCCTTGGTATTACAACAAATTTTTTAAATATAGTTGTGGTATACTCCTAGTGCAAGGCGTTTTTTTTATGTGCTATCAGCTAGCATTCCTGCTAGCCCCTTTTGCTCATTTTATTTCCTATCTCTTTATTCCTATTGTTATTTCTATTTTTTTTAATTATCTCTTAAGGCCAGCTGTAGAATATTTAGAAAAAATCCGTGTTCCCCGCATCCTCAGTATTTTAATTGTTTATTGCACCATATTCTGCCTTCTATTTCTTTTCTTTGCCTATTTTGGATCTGTCCTAGCAGAACAAGCCACTGCTTTTACAGGTGCCATCATGCATTATTTAGAGCAGATTAAACTTCACTCCACCTCTGGCATTACCCAAAATGTTTCCGAAGATATACGGAAACAAATAGAACAAAATCTTGTTGAAATCGCACAAAAACTCACTACCCTTTTGGGACAGAACTTTGTTGACCTCATTGGATTTGTCACTAAGCTTGGAACAACAATTGCTGTTATTCCTTTTATTGTTTTTTATTTATTAAAAGATGGCCATAACTTTGCTAAAGGCTTTATTAAAAAGGTTCCTACAGCATTTCAACTCAACGCATCTGAAATTTTGGAAGATCTTGACTCGACATTATCAAGTTATCTCAATGGATTGGTGATTATTTCTTCAGCGATAGGCTTTATGTTATTTATTGGTTATTCTGTAATCGGATTAAAATATGCACTCATTCTTTCTGTGATTGCATTGTTTGTCACAACGATTCCTTTTATAGGTCCTTTTTTAGCTATTCTACCAGCATTTTTAGTAGGCCTTTCCACAAGTTCGTTTATGGCTCTTAAAGTGGCTCTTGTCTTTTTAGTCGTACAACAGCTTGAATCGAATGTCATTTCCCCGCAAGTGATTGGAAATAAACTTGACATCCATCCCTTAACAATTTTGTTAATTTTATTGGCAGCAGGCTCACTTTATGGATTTTTTGGCCTTCTCTTAGCAACTCCCATCTATGCTGTCCTGAAGGTGTTTGCAGAGCATGCTTATAGACTCTATACACTTAGATATGACAAAATTCAAGAGAAGCTTTCCTCTCCGGGTTAGTAATTAGACTCCTTGCATCATTCATTTCCTTGTCGGTGCTCTTAAGCAAGAGGTCTTAGGATAATTCCTAGCTTTGCTTTTAACAGGTTGGCTCTCAACACTCTTTTCGTTTAATTTTGTCGTATTCTCCATCTCCTCAAGTAGTCTTTTCTCCATTTCCTGAGGTGTCTTAAAAGGGGTGACCTGTATTTTTCGCGTGATTGTTTCCTGACCGATTTTCTTCTCAATCTGAACTGAGTTCTTCTCGTATTTGATGAGTATAAAGCCATTCCGTGAAGCAAAAACTTTGACTCTTGTTAAATGGAATAACCATAATGCAGGTTCAGGAGGAGTCCCATAGCGATCGAGGATTTCATTCCACAAGATATCCACTTCTTCCCAAGTGGAAGCTTCGCCCATTCTCTGATAAATTTCCATTCTGAGGCTGACTTCATTGATATAGTCTTCCGTGATACGAGCATCGACCGCTAAATCAACTTTTGTATCAGCCATCACGCTAGGAATCTTCCCTTGCATTGTATCCATGGTTCGTTTTAATAGTTTACAATAAAGATGAAATCCAATAGAAGCCACATGACCCGATTGCTCCTCCCCTAAGATATTCCCTGCGCCTCGCAACTCTAAATCGCGCTTAGCCACCTCCATTCCCCCACCATATCCGCTTGTACCTACCAATATTTCTAATCGTTTTCGTGTTAATTCAGGCAGAGTAGAAAGTCTTGGAACTAAAAAGTAAGCGTAGGCGCGTCTATTCCATCGTCCCACACGACCTCTTAACTGATATAGAGTCGCTAGTCCGAATGTATCGGCACGGTCAATTAAAATCGTATTTGCATTTGGAATATCAATGCCATTTTCTACAATCGTCGTTGCAATGAGAATATCGGCTTTTCCATTTTTAAAGGCATGGAAGGTAGCATCTATTTCCTCTGCATCCATTTGACCATGCGCAACTAAAACTCTCGCCTGAGGGAGGAGAGCTTTAATACGCGATGCCATAGAAAATATTGTTTCCACTCTATTGTGGATAATGAAAGCTTGACCACCACGTGCTAATTCACGTAATAAAGCAGATTTTATCGTTTGATCATTTGGTTCGGTGATAATGGTTTTGATGGGTAGGCGATCTTGTGGGGGGGTATTGATCACAGAGATATCCCGAGCACCGATTAAAGACATGTAAAGAGTTCGAGGAATAGGGGTGGCAGATAAGGTTAAACAATCTACACCTGTCTTTATCTTTTTTAAATGCTCTTTAGCTCGCACACCAAATCTTTGCTCTTCATCAATGATCACAAGGCCGAGATCTTTAAATTTAACATCGTCACTAATGAGTCGATGCGTTCCAACGACTATATCAACTAATCCTTTTTCGAGGCCTTCGATTGCTTCCTTGATCTGTTTTGCGCTTCGAAAACGGGAGAGGACTTCGATTTTAATCGGGAAGTTACTCATCCTTTCCACAAAACTATCATAATGCTGCATTGCAAGCACGGTAGTAGGTACCAAGACTGCGACTTGCTTCTTCCCATCTAATACAGCCTTAAAGGCTGCCCGCATCGCAACTTCAGTCTTTCCATATCCGACATCGCCACAAATTAAACGATCCATCACTTGAGGAAGAATCATATCCTGTTTGATGCTTGAAATGGCTGCAAGCTGATCTTCTGTTTCAACAAAAGGAAACTCTTCTTCGAATTGAATGAGATCTGTGCTATCTTCAGGATAGATAAAGCCAGGGTGCATTTCCCTTTTAGCATAAATTTGCAGGAGGTCTGCAGCATAACCTAGGATTGCTCTTTCGGTCTGCTCCTTCATTTTCTTCCAGCGCGTACTCCCAAGCGTATGCATACGTGGAAGAGTATCGTGAGCTCCAATATATTTGCTGATCAAGTTTGCTTGATTTAAAGGAACATACAACTTTGCTTGTTCTGCATATTCGATCACAAAAAATTCGGACGAGATCCCCATGTGATTGGAACGTCTTTCTAGTCCTAAATAACGTCCAATTCCATTGTTAATATGAACGACCATTTCCCCTGGAGTAAGATCAAAAGTCTCCACAGGTGAAGTATGGTACGTGCTGCGTTGCTTTTGACGTCTAATTTTATAACGTCGAGTCAATTCAGTCATGGGGAAAATGATAGTGGAGACATCTTGAACAACAAAACCCGATGAAAGATAGCCGATATTATAGTGGACATGACTTGGAAGAGAAATTCCGCTTCCAATTAATCTTTGATGAAGATTCGACTCCTCCAACTCGCTAGAACAAAGAAGAAAAAGATGTGCATTCGGATCTAAAGAGGCTAAGCGCGGCAAAAGTGCGTCTGTCGTCACCTCTTCTTCTGGACTAAATAGATAGTCTGGAACGGAGAGAAATGGATGGGTCCATCTCTGAACATCCCACTGACGGTTAAACATCTCAAATTGAATTTTATGAAAAACATGCTGTTGAGAATAAAACCCTTTATCTCGTATTTCTAAATCTTTTATCTCACCGAGCTCTTCGATAGGTTTGTGGGCCCATAATATTTTCTGCAATGGCTGTAAACGATTTAAAAACTCTTCAATAGAAGAAAAATAGGGATTATGTTCTGTTGAGCTAATAAGTGTGGCGTAACGATCTTCAAGTGCTAATAAATCATCTAAGATAACAAGGGTATTAGGCCCAAGATAATCTAGGAGCGAAGCATGTTCTTCAAATCGAGGCAGCATCTCCATTTCTAAGGCAGCAACAATTTCAGCAGAATCAACTTGTCTTACGGAACATTGTCCAATAGGATCATAAATCCGAATTGACTCTAGCTCGTCTCCCCAGAATTCTAGTCTGAAAGGATCGGGTGAAGAGACGGGAAAGACGTCGATAATCCCTCCGCGAACAGCGAATTCCCCTTTATCTGCTGCAGTAGGGGAACGTCTATACCCACTGGATTGCAGTTTATCTAGAAGTTCTTCAAAAGGAATGGCTTGTCCTTTAACAAGAGTCATCGACATATTCAGAAAATTTTTAGGCGCAATTAACCTTTGCAAACAGGATTGTAGACTGGTCAAAACAATATGGGGTTCATTGGAGGATAAAATCCCCTTCAACACTTGGTACCGCTCCCCAACAATATCAGGGCTTGGGGGGATGTTTTCAGAAGGAATTGTTTCCCAAGAAGGAAAGTCGACGATGGTTCTTTCAGTGAAGAGAGAGAAATCATGAAATAGCCGCATCTCTTCTTGACTTGCTCCAGTGACAATCAAAACATGTTTTCCAGTTAATCGCTGTGCTAGAGATGCTATAAAAGCTTTAGACGAATTCCACAGCTCTTCGATAAGAATGGTGTCTTTATTTTTTAAAGCATTCTGAAGCGCTAGAATTTTTTCGCTTTCCATCAATTTTTCAATAATCATTATAACAAAAACCTCAAACCAATTTTAGATTTGGTATTACTCAGCATCAGAAATTTCAAGATAATTGCTGGTTAAAGGAGCTTCCAATAACTCTAAAAGCTCTTCACGTGTAAATACTTTTAATAACTGCTGATCATCGACACCGATAACGTCTTCCATTAATTTTCCTTTCCGGGTAATCATTTCATCAATTTTTTCTTCGAATGTACCTTTAGAAACTAGCTTAAAAACCTGAACTCCTCGTTTTTGGCCTATACGATGCACCCGATCTGTTGCCTGATTTTCCCTAGCGGCATTCCACCAGCGATCGTAGTGAATGACTACGGAACCCGCGGTTAAATCGATTCCCAACCCAGAAGCTTGAAGAGATCCGACGAATACTTCGCAATTAGGATCTTGATTGAACATTTGAAGCTGCTCTTTTCGATTTTGAGTTGAACCTCTAAGGGATGCAAACCCCACTCCTTGGCTGGATAGGTAATGTTCAATGATATCCAACATCCCCAAATATTGAGAGAAAACAACAACCTTCTGATTGCTTTCACGAGCTTCTCTTACCAGCTCTATAAACAACTCCCACTTTCCAGAAGTATATTTCTGATAATCCAAAGGAACTTTTAAATAGACAGCGGGATGGTCACAAATCTGTTTTAAACTAGCCAAAAGAGAGAAAATATGAAGATAGGAGACGGGAACAGTGTGGTCTCTCAACTCATCGATGAGATGTTTACGACGCGTTTCCAACACTTCTGAATAAAGAGTATTCTGAATAGATGAAAGATCGCAATAGGCAACCTCTTCACATTTCTCAGGAAGATCTATCAACACATCTTCTTTTTTCCGTCGTAAGATGAAAGGACGAATCATCTTGCTTAAAACCATTTTTCTCTGAACTTCTCTTTCCTTTTCAATCGGTTTAACAAAGAATTCACGATATTCCGATTCTCCTGGCATATAAGAAGGTAAGATAATATCAAATAACGATTTCAGCTCTCTCAATTGATTTTCAATAGGAGTTCCTGTAAGTCCCAGCTTCATTTGAGCACGTACTAATTTCAAAGAAGCGTAAACCCGACTAAAATGATTTTTTGCCACTTGAATTTCATCGAAAATAGCAATCTCAAATGGAACTTGTGAAAGCAGTTCTGTTTCATTTCTAAGCACTCCATAAGACGTCAACAAAATATCGTATTTATGATGAAATTCTTCTAAACTCCGGTTTGTTCCATAAAATGTGCATACTCTTAAGTGGGGGAGAAAATTCTCCAGCTTCTCTTGCCAATGGTAGATAACTGAAGTGGGACAGACAATTAAAAAGTGATGGTGAGATCCTTCAGAATACGACAGAAATAATTCGTTTACACTTGCCAACAATGCCATCGCCTGATGCGTCTTCCCAAGTCCCATGTCATCACATAGTAACCCAGACAGCTGCTGACGATAAAGGAACCAAAGCCATTTGATTCCCAAATCCTGATAGGGTCTCAACTGCCCTTTTAGCTTTCCGTAGTTTGGGTCTTCAGGGGTCTTTAACTGGGTGAGATTCTCAAGGATTTCACGACTCTTTATTGCTATCGCAGTTCCATCTTTCTCATCAAAACGAATCGTGTACATGGCATGAAGACGCATAAATTCAAGAGCAGAAATCAGAAGGGAATTGGATTCAGGAAGGAATCGATCTTTATTCAAACGGCGAATCCAATCAAATTGTTGATCCCTCAAATCAATTAAACCTGCTTCAGAGAATGCATAGGATTGCTTCTTGCTAAGAAACCGGTGTAAATCATCGAGAGAGATAACCCCTTTCTCAGTCTCTAGATAAAGCTCAAATTGATACCACCCCCTTCCCTTAGAAGTATCTTCAACAATAGATTTTGCTAAAAGTTGTATGCTTTTAGGTCTAACGAGTTTCTCATCAATTTTTAAAATATGTTTGTTTAACGCTTCTATTTTGTTATCTAAGAATTCATCTATTTCCTTCCCTTCTAGTTCGACAACCTCCTGATAGGGTTCAGGAAGACGAAGCTGTGGAGGTAGCTCAAAAAAACCTTGATCTTCGATATAGATAAACTCATCAAAATGACTCATCTTCTTATCTTGAAAAGAAGGCAAAATATGGTAAACAGGCGAGACGCGAATCCGTTTTTTCTCTGTTATCTCTATGTTAACGCCAGCTTTTGAAATGGGACATTGAAAGCAAAAGAAATTTGGAATAAGCGTTAACTCATCATGATTCATGCGGATGAAAAGAGGAATTTGTTCACTACTTAAAGAAACACCAGGCTTTAAAAGATACTGAAAGGAAGCTGCAGATTTAGA
This sequence comes from Chlamydiota bacterium, assembly GCA_041691035.1. GTDB lineage: Bacteria > Chlamydiota > Chlamydiia > Chlamydiales > Parachlamydiaceae > JBEPVL01. The sequence goes on along the minus strand of JBEPVL010000003.1, from coordinate 6,144 downwards.
ATAAAATCCATACCCCTCCATAAAGACCCAAGATCCAAAATCCTTAGTACGTGGTCCCCCTTTAGTTTTAACTAATGTTCGAATGAATGTTAACCGATTTCTTTCATTTATGCGGTACGTTAACTGATATTCAATACTTCTGACATGGGTCCTAAACCCATTAACGGTATTTAACCAACCACGATTTTGTGAAATGAAGTCTGCCACCTGGGAGAAGGGGATGATCGTCTCGCATTCCTCAAAACGTTTTCCTTCCAGAGGATAGAACCCATCATCTTCCAGAAATACCCAATCCCCAATCATACGATTACAATTAGAGGTGAGGTCACTAGGTTCCTCTAGATATGTTGTGATATGAAGATTCCAGCTTACATCAAAAAAAAGATGATAATGAACGGAGAGAGGTTCTTTATGAATGGAATAATCCTGCAGAAACGTTGAAATAGACCTAGCATGTTCGGTTAATACATGAGAAAGCTCATGGCCATCTAGATAGGGTGTCTGCAACAAAATATGAGGTTCTTGAGTGTAAAACCCTTCGCCTGGAACATAATGCCATTCGGCAAAGGCAATTCCCCCAGAAGATTTCTCCATAAATCGTTTCTCATGAAGTGATGGAGATTCTTCTACATGAAGCACACCTGTCATTTTATCGTAAGTGATGCGATCAATCCCCTCATCAAAGTCATTGTAGACCTTCAACGCACTCTTAACATTTTTTAAAGCAGGAATAATTAAAGGCAAATTCGCCTCAGAGATGTAAAATCCTGCCATCACATCAGGAAATTCTATTGAGATCCAGTTGGGCAGTCCCCGCTTTGAATGTTTGTAGGTGATTTTGTAGACATCTCCACTTTCTTCTAACTGCATCAACCATTTCGCAAAATCACTCCAAAAAGAGAGATCGTATCTCAGTTGAGGATTGGGTCTTCCTTCACGCCATAATGAAATCTCTTCTGGAAGAAGATTTGAAAACTTCAAGGAGGTTTCTTCTGTTTCTACAATGTGTTTGTGGGTAATCCCCTCAATTATTTTTATCCCCTTTGCAGATAGCCCCTTCACTTCAAATAATCTTTTACTTGTTTCTGAGAGGATTTGATAATAACCTTTATCCTCACTGAGCAATATAGATAAATCCCCACCAAAGCGCTCTTCAAATAATCTGCATAAGTGATTCCATAGCGATCGTGCAAACCGTTGATGCAAAGGGAGAGTATGAGAATGATGGATTCCTAGATAGGCAGTAGCTAAATGCATACATCCCACATCTGGAGCTCCTTGTTCACAAGAGCAAAAAAAATCTCTGAGCTCGCCTTTACCTTCAAACTGAAGAAAGACCCAGTAGGAAGGACCACCTGGCTTTTCTTCAACTAAAACCTGATAGGTGGATCCAGAAAACTCAATTTCCTTTATCGCTCCCTTTTCAAGCCACTTTTCAGCTATTTCTTGATATTTCTCTAAAAATAAAGTTAACGAAGGGTTCATGTGTCTATGTTTATTAGAGTTTATTTGTTTCTAAGACCAGGCCGGGGGGGAGGCGATCTCCCAAGACCATTTCGAGTTCGGAAGAGGAGAGTTCATCTTTACCATCCACTTCGTTTCCGAAATTTTCATCTGAGAGTTGTTCCCTCACTCTACCAACTAAGTCTTCTGATAGATTTAATTCGCGATGATCCGTTTTTCTACAGAGCTGCTTTAAAGCAAAGGCAACATCGGCTTTTTTATCATCCATTTTTAGAAGCAGGGCTTCCACCCATTTTGTGCATATATTCTTAGGGATTACTTGTCCAGCAGATCCGTAGACAAGATGACGAGCCCCAATACGACCCAAAGCCCAGAAGTCGTAATGCTCGCCTTTATCGCTGATAATTCGCTCAATTAAGGCTTCACCTAGTTGAATTTTAATTTGTAAATCCAGTCTTTCAAAAGCTGCTAAAACACGGATTCTTTCCGAATAAGGATATTCCTCACTACGGTGCTTGATTTCAATTTTCCCAGACCGCTTACTCATGACTTGATTAAGAAATTGACTCCCTACTTGACTTTGTTGTCCCTTATTTAATCCTCCGGAAATTCTCCTTAAGCATATCGCCATCTGAGACTCTAATTCGAGCGATTTTGGATTTTTTAGTTCAGCTAAAACTATTTTCCAAAGCTCTTTTACTCTATGGTCATCTAAGGGATACCCATAACCAGGTCGCAATAAAAACCCCATTAAATTCCACCATCTTAGTTCATGCTCAGCTGTTAGTTTACGTTTATCTGAAATTTTAAAAAGATGATCGGCCAAAGCCCTCAAAACAGTTGGAGGCCAATCTCGACGTGACATCCCAAGAATTTCCTCTAAGCTTTCCATGAGCCGATTAGACTTAACGGAACCAACGGCATGAAGAAAAAACCGATCCATAAGGAGCTTGACATCATCAAAATACTCCTTCGTGAACGTCTCATCTTGCTGTTTGAGGATCTGTTGTGTGTTCACATCCTGTCCAGAAACCGATCTTAGCTGAAACTCTAAATTCCATCGATGTTGGGTATCCTTTGATTCCAACCAAATTTCAAGGGTTCCTAGAGGCGTCAATTTAACTCCTAAACGTACCGGAATGGGAGAGGAATCTTCACTCTTCGTTTTACCAAATCGAAGAATCGTTTGAATAGGGGGTAAAAGATGCATTTCAGAAGGGTCGATTGCAATCAAGTCATTGACACCATCATGAAGACGAACATGTGAGGTAAGAATATGAAAAACAACAGGTTGATTTGCACGAAGGGAAAAAAAATGTGAGGAATAAAATGACATCCCCTCTTCTGAACCTCTTGGCACTATCGTCAACGCCTTTGGAACATTCCCTCCCGCTTCGTCTTTGACCTCTACTTCAATATAATAGGTGCGAGGCGTTCCTCCCCTGATGGAGACACCTTCTCCTTTGCGTGCTTTTCCATAATAAGCTGCACCCCTTGCCACAGCAAGGTCTAAACTCGATGTCTCTAAAATTTGAGGGCCACGGCCTTCATACCATTGCTTTAAGGACTCTCTAATTGCTTCTTTAAAAGAATTAGGTTTAAAAGCCCCTCCATTAAACAGGAGGTAGTCGATTCGAGAGGGTTCTTTAAAGTGACCAGACTGATTTAAAAAGTGTGCCAACTGTTTAGTAATAGAGGGCTCATCTTCATATGGCAAACCCATTGTTCTGATTCCACGTGTAGGCTTTAATTTTAACGCTTCATCCTTAGGGTACACGCCAAAAAATCCATTTAATAGAAACTGCTCCACATCTTTCTTCTCAACAGAAAAAGATGTACTCCCTCCCACAACAGAAGAACCAGATCCCTGTAACACCACTGTATAGATAGCATCATCGGAAGCCTCGGGATGAAGAAGTGCCTCTTTAGCTTGTCTGGCTTCTGCTAAAAGCTGAAGCCATTGATGATTTTCAAGTGGGGGCAAGCCCTCTTCTTTAAGCTTAGACTCCAAAAAATAAGCAAGAGCAGCATCCATATTATCTCCACCCAGAAGGAGATGATTTCCTACTGCCATTCTTTGAAAACGGAGCTTCCCTTCATGATCGCCCACATCTATCAAGCTGAAATCCGTTGTTCCTCCACCCACATCACAGACTAAAATCACTTCCCCAGGCTGAAACTTCGTCTGCCACTCTTTTTCATGAAGAGAAATCCAGCTGTAAAAGGCTGCTTGTGGTTCCTCTAATAAAATAAGATGATTTAAACCTGCTTGACGAGCAGCTTCCACTGTTAAAGATCGGGCTACCTCATCGAAAGAGGCCGGAACGGTTAGGATAATCTCTTGATCTTCAAATTCGGCCTCTACGTCGCCCTTCGCTTTGATCGCATTCCAAGCATCCCTAAGGTGAATAAGATAGGTGGAGGAAGCTTCGACGGGACTCATACGAATAGAGAGATCTTGAGCCTCGACAGGCAGAATTTTATCTTTTCTGTTTGCACCCACATGAGATAACCAACTTTTTGCCGATTGGATGAGGCGGCTTGGCACTTTGGATCCATGATTTTTTGCAAAATACCCTACGAAAGAAACCTCTTCTTCTTTCCATGGAAGACTTAAGACTCCTTTGGGCCATTCGTTTTGTCCAACCAAATAACAAAAAGAAGGGAGTGTGGGTTTATAATCGATGCGACCTAAAGAGGTGAACTGCGGAATAGAGAAAAATTGAATGGAAGAATAGGGTTGCTTAGTGTCAATGAAAGCTACAGCACTGTTGGTAGTTCCTAAATCTATCCCTATGATATAACGCATGGAATCCTCAAATTTAATCTCTCCATTATACCTACTCAAATGGCTAATCGCAAGTCAATTTCAGTCCCATAAAAGATTAGGTTAGAAGCATTTCCGGAGAAACATAAGGATAGCCCAAATCATGGGCAACAGATTCATTCGTGACATTTCCATAACAGACATTAAGTCCGTGTCTTAAGCCAACATGATCCATTAGTGCCTTCCTCCATCCTTTATTTGCAATTAGTAACGCATAGTCAGTCGTCGCATTTGTTAATGCTTGCGTTGAAGTGCGTGCACAGGCTCCAGGCATATTCGTCACGCAATAATGAACGACACCATATACGACATATGTTGGATTTGCATGGGAGGTTGGCTTCGAAGTTTCAGAACACCCTCCTTGATCGATCGCGACATCGACGATCACAGAGCCATGCATCATTTTTTTGACCATCTCGCGTGTAATCAATTTTGGAGCTGTTTTTCCGGGGATCAATACAGCGCCCACCACCAAGTCAGCATGCGATAAAGATTCTTCAATTGCAGTAGGAGTAGAATAGAGTGTTTTTAATGCGGGCCCATATAAAGCATCCAGAAAACGGAGACGGTTCAAATCACGATCGATCACAATAACGTTAGCCCCTAATCCCAAAGCCATTCTTGCTGCCTCAGTCCCAACCACACCACCACCAATAATAACAACATTAGCAGGCGATACACCCGGAACACCGCCTAATAAAAGCCCTTTTCCTCCGTGATTTAATTGAAGACTCATAGCTCCGACTTGAATTGCGATACGGCCTGCTAGCTCACTCATGGGGATGAGGAGAGGAAGGCGACCATGAATATCTGTCACTGTTTCGTAAGCAATACCCACCACTTTTTTCTCAATAAGCTCCTTCGTTTGAATAGGATCTGGAGCTAAGTGAAGATAGCAAAATAGAATCTGACCTTCCTTTAAAAGGGGATATTCGTTCTCAAGAGGCTCCTTCACTTTGATGATCATCTCTGCTTCGTAAATTTCGTCAGCCGTTTTCACAATCTTAGCGCCAGCGGAAGCAAACAACTTGTTAGGATATCCAATGATATCCCCAGCATGACTTTGAACATAAACCTGATGGCCAGATTCTACCAAGAGACGGACCATGCCGGGAGTAGCCCCCACTCGATATTCGTGGTTCTTTATTTCTTTTGGAATCCCTATAATCATCGAAAAACCCCTCTATAATTGCATTAAGAGTTGATTCTAATTTTTTTGTCCTATACTTAAAATAAGGGCCGTATAACCCAACGAGCCGCATAAAAAATAAAAATAACCCACCTGCTCACGTTTGGGTAATTCATAACGTAATACATTTAAAAGCACACCTCCAGCAATGAATGAAACGGTCAAAGCAATGATTGCGTTAGGAATATGACTAAAATAACCAAAAATGTATCCAGCAAATAAGGCAAAGACAAGTAACCAACGAGCCTGATTTTCGTATATGCTCGCATTATCTACACTCGCATTATGATCGCGAATAAAATAATGCATTCCAATAGCTGTAGTAAAAAGGATTAACGGTTGAATTTCAGGGTCAGAGCTATCCGAAAGAGTAATGCCTATAAAAAAGTTAAATAGCAAATAACCCGCTGTTGAAATCCAAAAGCTCCGCTCTCCATGCCCCGTTGATCGGGTGTGTATTCCGTAATAAAACAATACACCTAAAAGAGCCACTAAATAAGCATGCTTATCTAGGTAGGGAACTAAAGGATCGAATGTCTGTTTGAGTATCGGCTGCCCTTTCTCTAACTCTGGCAATAAATCAACAAATACATAGGCAAAAGAAAGACCTGATACCATTTCCAAAAAATAAATTCACTTTTTAAATAAAAAATATTATCTTTCT
>JBEPVL010000002.1:0-84205 GCA_041691035.1 Chlamydiota bacterium | reverse complement strand
TCTACGGAATAAGATTTAGGCATTTTCATCTCTTTGGGTTGTTTAAAGAGATCAACATACCAGACTATCAAATAAATTTTAAACTACTATACTTGCTGACTTACGTCGATTCCCTGGCGATGCGCCGAAACGTCCAGCGCGCACTAAACCGGGGCGAATCATATCACAAGCTCAGGCGTGCAGTGGCCTACGCATATTCTGGTCGTCTCCGGGTGAAAACGGATTTGGAACAACAGATTTGGGCCGAATGCTCCAGATTACTTGCCAATTGCATCATCTACTACAACGCTTGCATACTGTCTGAATTGTTGGAGCGCGCAAAACAGCGAGGGGATCATGAGCAAGCCGGTCAAATCAAGCGCATTAGTCCTGTGAGCTGGAAGCATGTTAATTTTTATGGGCAATACGACTTTCTGAATGCCGCTAGCAACATTGATCTTTCTGCGATTGTGGATTGGTTGGAGGAGATCAACGGCGGTAAAAAAGCCCCTAATTGACATTTCGCGGTTTTGGTCAAAAACACCCAACTCAGACTACGAAAACAACCCAGAAAATCTTGACTTCTTAGTATTTCTGGGTTATTTTCTGGGTAAAGAAATAAAAAGGATTGTTATGCTTGAAGAGTTGTTGACCAAAGAAGAGGGGAAAACACTGGAGTTTAAGGAAAACACTAAATCTTTGCAAAAAATTGTACAAACGATTGTGGCTTTTGCCAATACAGCAGGAGGCACTTTAGTTATTGGCATTAAAGATAAAACTAAAGACGTGATTGGGCTTGCAAATGTTTTAGAAGAAGAAGAACGTATTGCTAATGCAATTGCAGATTCAGTTTCGCCTTTGTTAATTCCTTCATTACAACTTCATACTTGGAGAGATAGAGACTTGCTTCTTATCTCAGTTCCTCATGGTTTTGGCCCGTACTATATCAAATCAAAAGGGATAGAAGAAGGTACCTATATTAGATTTGGTTCAACTAATCGCTTAGCGGATGCCACCACCATTCTTGAAATCCAGAGATTAAGAGAGCATAAATATTTTGATGAACAACCTAACTTTGACTGCGTCGTAAATGAAATCAATTTTGATTTGGCTAAAGAATTATTTGCCAATATTGCAAAGAAATTGACTGATCGCACGGCTAAATCATTGGGACTTATTGTTCAATATCATGCTAAAGAGTTGCCGTCAAATGGAGCGGTATTGTTATTTGCCGATCATTATAAAGATTTCTTTCCAGACGCAATCATCCGGCTAGGACGTTTTTCAGGAATAGATAAATCGCAGATTATTGATCAACAGACTCTTGAAGTGCCTATTTCAACAGCTTTAGAACCAATTATCGCATTTATTCGTCGCCATACTTCAATTGCTGCTGAAATTGGCGAAACAAGACGCAAAGATATCCCTCAATATCCCCCTGCTGTAGTTAGAGAAGCTGTGATTAACGCTCTTTTGCATACTGATTATTCTATCAAAGGAGCTTCGATCCAAGTAGCAATTTTTGAGGATCGTATAGAAATAACAAATCCTGGCTGTTTACCCTTTGGATTAAGTTTTGAGGCAGCTCTTTCAGGCATCTCTCAACTACGTAATCGTGTGATTGGTCGTGTGTTTAGGGAATTAAATTTGATCGAGCAATGGGGGTCTGGACTTGGACGAATGCTAAATATTTGTGGGCAACAAGGCATGCCTCTCCCCAAATTTGAAGAATTAGGCAATTTTTTTCGCACAACTTTATATCACGGTGTTAACACATTTGTTGGGATTGAAGAATGGCAAAAGCAAATCATAGCATACTTAAAAATGCATAAAGAAATATTGCCGAAGAAAGCACAAGAGCTATGGGATGTCACTTCAAGAACCACAAGTTCAAGACTGAAAAAAATGTGTGAACAAGGGATTCTTGTTGAAATTTCTACAGGCCCCTTTGATCCTCAAAAGAAATTTAGCTTAAGAAATTAATCAACAATCTTTGCTTTAATATTTCCATGAAAAGAATAAAAATTCAAATAGAATTAACTGAAAATGAATGATGTAAAAACAATTACAATTCTTATTTTTACTAATTAAAGGAAATCAGATGGACGCTGCACAAAATTTTCCTACTAGATATGAGCTTGAAGTATTAATGAAAGAAAAGAAAATACCTGGTTTATCCATAGTAATTATTGAAAATGCTGAAGTTGCCATGCATTTAGAATTAGGTATAAAAAATTCACAAGCTAAAGACTTTGTTGACAGTGAAACATTATTTGAAGTGGCATCTCTTAGCAAACCTGTTTTTACCTACGGGATTCTAAAGTTGGTAGAAAAGGGTCAATTAAATTTAGACAAACCTCTAGCTGAATATCTTCCATGTACTGATATCAAAGATGATGAAAGAGTCAATTTTATTACCGCTAGAATGATTTTAGCACACACTTGTGGCTTTCCAAATTGGAGACCAAAAAATGAACCTTTAAAAATTCACTTTCAACCAGGGGAAACATTTAGCTATTCAGGAGAAGGCTTCCTCTATTTGCAAAAAGTTATAGAATATATCACAGGATTATCATTAGAAGACTTTATCAAGAAAAACGTATTTATCCCTTTGAATATGGATCACAGCACTTTTATTTGGGTAACTGATAATAGAAAAGCACTGGGTCATAATTCTGATGGCTCTCAAATAGAAAGCCGCACAGAACCTCCAAATGCTGCATTCACTTTGCATACAAGCGCATTGGATTATGCGAGATTTGTTATAGCGCTTCTCAAAGGAACTGGATTGAAATCTGAAACAATTGGTGAAATGTTTCAATTTCAAGTGCAAGTTCAGGAAGGAAGCACTACCTCTATTGACAAGTGCTTAGGTCGTTTGTCAGATTCCGTTTCATGGGGATTAGGATGGGGACTTCAACGCACTAGAATAGGTGATTCATTTTGGCATTGGGGTGATAATAAAGGAGTTAAAAGTTTTATTGTTGGATTTAGAAATTGCAACAAAGCAGTTATTGTGTTTACGAATAGTTCAAATGGACTTCCAGTTATTTCAGAGATTATTCAAAAGTATTTGGGTGCTCCACAACCCGCTTTTGATTGGTTAAGTAATGCGTATTCATTGAACAATCAGAAGTATTAATGTTTGGATTTTTCATATTTGATAAATTATGACTTTTCAACATCATCCAAAAAATTTATTAGTGTATTTAAATAATCCTCCGGCTCTTCCAAATGTGGTACATGAGCACTTTTTTCAAAAATAGCTAGCTTTGCATTTGGTAATTTTTGTTGTGCTTTTTGCATAGTTTGCGGAGACGCTTCATCAAAAAGTCCACATGTAATTAGCGTAGGTATACTTAAATTTGCAAGATCATTCATACGCTCAAAATCTTTTAAATTACCTGTCACTTTAAATTCGCTAGGGCCCCACATAGTTTGATAAATTTCAGCATTTGAGTGGCTTAAGGAGTACTGAAGATTTTCGGGATCCGATTCCAGCCGACATAAAAGATTGTTGAATGATTTTTTTGCGTCTTGATATTCAAGAGAGTCTGTTGACCCTGCTTCTTCGTGCGCTATAATTATTTGCTGTGTTAGTACAGGTAATTGTTGCAAAAGTTTTTTTGTATCTTCAACCCATATGGTCTTAAGCTTGGCTCGACGCTCTAGGGAAATCTTTGAGAGTTCTGAAGTTGAGGAAAAACGGCAATTGTTGAATTTCGTATTTCAGAACTTGGAATTGAAAGAGAAAAAGCTCTCTATAACCTTGCAAGAACCCTTTAAAATAATAAAGGACGCTTCCCTTTCGGGAAAGCGTCCGCGGATATGCCCAGGATAGGACTCGAACCTACACACCTTACGGCACCAGAACCTAAATCTGGAGTGTCTACCAATTTCACCACCTGGGCAAGGAAAATGAATACTCACTATAAGAAAAGCGAGGGATTTCGTCAATTAAAACCGACGCTTGGGATCAAAAAAATTCTTTCTTCTTCTTTTCTATCCATTTTTTTGGATTTTTTAACGCTAAGTAAGTTTTTTTGATGAAAAGATAGTAGGGGCGAAAAATCGATTTAATGTAATGCTTAACTAGGATTCCTTTTCGGTATCTAAGTCCCCTGCTCTCTCCAATGTGGATTCCTTCTTCAATTCTTTCTAACTCCTTAACAATAGCCTCGCCAACTACTTTGGGACAATGTGCAGTTTCAATTAATGTCTGTCCACACTTTGCCTTCTGTGCTGCATCGTCAGGATTATAGAAAACATGCTTCATCCAATGCGCTGCACTAGTCACATTGACATCGGCCCATGAGCCTATAGGAGGATAGGGTCCAAGCCCATCACACCCCTTAAGAGGTATGAGAGTATAAGGACACAAGTAGCCATTCTGCACATTCATAAAATCCATATTTCCAGAATAGCCCGTCGCAATGACCGGCTTACCTAGTTTCATGGCCTCTGCTAAGGATAGTCCAAATCCCTCCGAACGATGCAGGGAGACATAGCAATCGCAAATTTTTATTAATTCGAATTGCTTATTTATTTCTAAAGAGGCATCTATCCATTTAATCCGAGGATCATTTTCAATGGATTTTAAAATTGGATGAAGCAAGTGGGGATAGTGATTTGCATTTTGAGATTTAATGACAAGTTGCACATTTTCATTATTTTGAAAAGCTTGCTGAAAGGCTTGTATAATAGCATTGGGGTTTTTTCTAGCAAAACTGCTATGGCAATCAAAACAGAAAAAAAACATATAAGCATCGGAACATCCGAAATCAGCTTTGGATTTATTACCAATACTTGCTGTAGGCACTTCTACGGGTTGTGGAATCAAGCGAACAAGTGCTTTTGTTCTACCTTGCAGATGTTCAAACATATATTTTGTTGTTACCCAAACCTCTTCAACGGAATCGAGTGCTCTAAGTCTATTTGCAGGCACCTCTGTTGTCTCCCAATACCAAAGAGCTATAAGGTAGGTTTCATGAATTTTCTTTTTGCGTAACTGAAAAATCATAATCGGAATGTGCATCGCATCGACACAAAACAAAGTTGTAGGATAGATGCAATCTGCTTCTTGTATTTTTGCAGTTGCTGTCACCTGATGAGCTTTTGCAAGATGATCTGCGGTAAGGGCATGGTAGGGGCGACCAGCCTCTTCGAGAGAACGTGCGACGAGACGTGCTGAACCACCCAAACCTAAATTTGCACGAAAATAGCCAACAATATTCATACCGTTCTTATTCATAAATTCACCTAGCGAATAAGTGCAAAATCTTTATTTTCAATTTTAGAATTCGATGAGGATTTAAAGGATTTAAGATGTTCTAAGTAAGCATCTCCAATCGGATAAGGATTTGCCTCCTTTTTATGCCCTCTTAAGGCAGCAAAGTGCTGATCGATTCGGTTTGCGAGATTTTTTCCAAGTTGAACCCCTTCTTGATCAAAAGAGTTGATTCCCCAAAAGAAACCTTGGAAGACGACGCGGTGTTCAAATAATGCCAAAAGTGCACCAAGCGCGAACGGAGTGAGCTTTTCTCCTAAAATAATATGTGAAGGACGATCTCCAGGAAAAACTTTATTTGGATCGTCAGAGTTTTGTCCTGTGGCTAAAGCCAAACTTTGAGCGAACAAGTTCGCTAGAAGTTTTTCTTGGGAAGTGGTTCCTTCTATCTCTAAGTCATGGTCATATTGGCTATGTTTAAAGCCGATCATGCTCATGGGGACAATTGCAGTTCCTTGATGAAGCATCTGAAAGAACGAATGTTGCGCATTTGTTCCAGGCTCTCCCCATACAACAGGAACTGTTTGGAAATCGATGAACTTACCTTGTTGATTGACAAGCTTCCCATTCGACTCCATTTCAACTTGTTGAATGTGAGCAGCATAGCGGAAGAGAGACTGAGAATATGGGATAAAAGCCAATGTAGGATATCCAAGAAAATTTCTATTCCAGATCCCTATTAAAGCTGCTAAAAGAGGAATATTTGAATGGATATCTGGATTTAAAGCAGCTCTATCCATTGCATGAGCACCCCTCAGCATCTCCCAATAAACATCAAATCCATAGGCAAAAGACAATACGACTCCGCCACACATAGAACTAGTAGAGAAACGACCACCCACCCAATCCCAGATATGAAAAGTATTCATATAAAGTTTAGGATTATCCATAGGGGTTCCAGGAGTAGTGACAGAGATGAAATGAGCATTAGGATTTAGTCCTCTCTGTTTGAATTCTTGTCGAACAAGAGCTTCATTTGTTGCAGTTTCTAAAGTCGTTCCCGACTTGGAGACCACCACCACAAGTGTTTTTGAAAAATCTTTTACTTGTCTAATGACGTGAGCGGTATCATCTGGGTCAACATTAGAGATGAAATGGATTGTTCGATTTGGCTTTAACAGATATTCTAAAGAGAGATAATGTGCACGTGGTCCAAGATCGGAGCCTCCGATAGCAATCATAATCATTTCATTGAAGACGTTTTCCTTTTCAATTTTAGCTATAAACTCTTTTAGTCTATCCGCCTCTTTTTTAGCCAAAAAGGCAGCATCCCGTGCGACAGGATTGGGATTAGGATGATCAAAAAAATCTCTTACAGCAGTATGGAGTGCAGGTCTTGCAGGTGTATGATCGCCGTCGGTATAATTCACCTTAACGCCGTCTTGCATTTCGTGCATTTTTTCGATTAAAGAAGCTTCCTTTCTTAGCTCGATTAAAGCTGCTAAGACCTCGTCCGAAATTTTTTCTGTCCCATAGAGAAGTTTAAATCCGCAGGATTCAGCCACGCAGGATTTTAGCCTTTCTGGGGTTAGAAAATGGGGGTCTTTAAGATTTGCTGACTTTTTTGCTAATTGGGAAAGCTTATTACAGGCTTGGAATTTTGGAAGCGTCATCTCACACCTCTTGATGTCTAGTGTTAATGAAAAATTAACTTGATTACATAATAACTGAAAATCTTATCTTCTTAAAAGATATATGTATAGCCAAATCAGTCACCATCACTAATCCATTTGACATCAGATTTTGATTGAGTATTTCTTGCAAAAAATCCATCCCTTCCTCATCATTAAAGACAATAATATGGAAAGTTTATGTCATCAATCCAAATCAGTAATCAAAAAGAAGACTCGCTTCGTAGATATCGCAAGGCAGCAGAAGAAAGGGAGCTGACAACCTTTTATCGAAATGCGGCCTTTTCTAGAGATCATCAACGCGTCAGTGGTGCTGAACATGACCATCGACTTCCCTATAAAAGAGACACCGATCGCATCCTCCATTCAAAAGCCTACTCTCGTTATGTTGATAAAACACAAGTCATCTATCTCGTGGATAACGACCACATCACTCACCGTAGCTTACATGTTCAACTAGTCAGTAGTTTTGCACGAGGAATCGCAGAGATATTGCGTTTGAATTTAGATTTAGTCGAAGCGATATCTCTAGGCCATGACGTAGGCCACGCCCCGTTTGGACACGAAGGAGAAGGGCATCTTTCAGCTCTATCGATCGAAAATGATAACGGTCCATTTTCTCATCCTTTACAATCCTGCAGACTTTTCACCGAAATAGAACCCCTCAATTTAGGTTTGGCTGTTTATGATGGATTTCTTTGTCACGACGGAGGGATGAGTGGCACAGTTTTGAATCCCCGCTTTGGCAAAACGATGGAAGACCATTTGAAAGATAAAAAAGAAAAACAACTCCATCCTGATTCCAATATTTTACCAGGCACTCTTGAAGGCTGCCTTGTTAAACTTTGTGACACAATGAGTTATATCGGACGTGATATTGAAGATGCAATTAATCTCGGCATTATCAAACGGGAAGATATTCCAAAAACTCATTTAGGCGTGACAAACCGGGATATTCTCGGTACGTTAGCTGGTGACATCATCCAAAATAGCTATGAACAAGACTTTATCGCTATTTCTGATGCTGCTTTTGAAGCGTTGAGGACTTTAAGACGATTTAACTTTCAGCACATCTATCATCATCCCGCTCTAAAGGTAGAGTCGGCTAAAATTAAGTCGAGTTTCCGAATTTTATTTGAATGGCTTTTGAATGATTTTCAAGATAAACAACAAGAAAGCTATCTTTGGAGCCATTTTGTCCGTAAACGCTTTTCGAGTTATCAATCACAAACAAGTTCAGTTCAGATGGTGATTGACTATATCGCTGGTATGACCGATTCTTATTTCGTACGCACTTTAGAAAAAATACTTATCCCTTCAAAAATTGAACTTTTTTAGATGCGTTACCTCCTCATTGACACATGTAGTGAACGCAGTGTAATCGCTTCTTTTGAAGAGGATATCCCCCATTTTGTCCATCATCTTCCTCTAGGGCTGGATCATTCAAAATATTTAATGCCTCAATTAGCGCAAGAATTAAAAAAGAATTCCGATAGCCCCGCACAATTTGATTTTATTGGAGTTGGAATTGGACCTGGATCCTATACAGGAATACGTGTAGGAGCTTCTATTGCTCAGGCGCTCGCTTATAGTTGGAATATTCCCCTTGTGGGGATTCCATCTTTAGTGGGCTATGTCCTTGAAGAAGAGAATCAGTCTTTTGTCTCGCTTATAGATGCCAAGTTAGGCGGTGTCTATATTCAACAAGGCTGTTTGGTGAATGATACTTATATTTGGTCAAGTCCTCCTCAAGTCATCACCATTGAGAGTCTCGTCGCTACATTTGAGTCCAAAACTTGTTTCATTACTCCTAAATCAAAAAACATCGCCGAAAAAATTCGACTGATTGACCCAGAAAAAGATTATCTTTGGCACGAGAGAAACCCTGAAATCACATCTATTGCTCAGTATGCCAAAAAGACATATAACAAAGGATTAATTCAAACAGCTGGCCAACTTAAGCTGCTTTATCTTCGCGAGTGGAGCTAAGACATCTTTTAGCGGTTTATGAGAGAAGTTGTTTCCTCTTTTTTTCTGAAAGAGTGATTAAAATAAAGCCCAAAGTACCAATCGAAACACCTAAAGGAATAATTGCGACACCATAAAGCAATGCATCAGAAAGGGCTGGCCCTCCCATGTAGTTAATAACGCCTCCTATGGAAGCATGAAACGCGTAACCAAAAATCATAATAATCATATTTGCAATTGCTGTGGTTAAGCCCGCAACCTGTTCGCGAACATACGTCGAAATTTTATAGATAGCCAGTATTTGATAGGAGCAGCAAATCCCCAGAAGAATCAAGTTAATGCTTAAAATTTTGGGACTTAGTATCCATCCAAGTGAAGCTAAGAAGCATAAAGTCATCCCTATGCCAGCTCCAATGATTGTTCCTCCATAACTTCCAAGTTTTTCAGCGATAAAACTTAAAACAGGGGACCCAAAGCACATTCCGATAAAAATCATAGAAGGCAAGCTGGCTGCCATTGTGGAATCATAGCCATAAACTTGCTTAAGAAAAGCAGTTCCCCACACATCTGCAAAACCTTCAATAGGACCCACCATTAACCCTGCAAAGATGCAAGACAACACGACACGCTGGTTACTTAAAACCTCTTTGATATCAGAAACAACTGAAGTTTGCTGTTCTTCTTTCACATTAGGGACGATCCAGTAAGTGAGAGCAGCCAGAAGGAGACCAAGGACAGCAAAACACTCTACAACAAGATGATAGCCCATAAGAGTTCTCATGTGGCTCATGGGACCCCCTGCGTAAATAGCCCCGATCAGACCTATCATTACAGAAAGACTCAGCATACGAGGAAAACGTTCTTCAGAAAAAGTCATTCTAATGATTTTAAAGACTCCTAAAATGGCTGCAGATGAACCCATGCCGATGCAAATTCGACCAATAAGGGGATAAATCCAATACTCAGCAAAAACAAGAGGGATCAATCCGGCAACAGTCATGAGGATGCATCCAGTCATGACTTTTTTTGGACCAAATCGATCGAGCATGATTCCGATTGGAAGATGCATCAAAGAGTAACCAATATAGTATACCCCAGAAAGCTGACCGAACGCACCAGCTCCAATTTGGAACTGTTGCATCATATCTTCCAACATTACATTGGGCATGACTCTTAGGATATATTGATAGGCATAAAATATCGATCCGATGATCCATACCATCCAAGCAACTTTACGTGAAGTATGCATAATTCCTTTATTTTCTTTAGTGGTGCATTAAACTTCTTTCAAAATCTCTTTACTTACTAAGAAGTCAGGGATAATAACATTTTACATTTAATTTTACAAATAATAAAAAACCCAATTATATGAATTAAACATGAATGCTATTAGCTTGAAACCACTTTAAAAAAAGGAAACACCATGCCTTATATCGCTTTGCTTGGAAGAATATTATTTTCAATCCTCTTTATATTAGCGTCTCTAGGTCATTTCAATGAAGAAAGCATCCAGTATGCTGCTAGTGAAGGGGTTCCCTTTCCTTCTATTTTAGTCCCCTTGTCGGGAATTCTCTGTCTTCTTGGGGGGTTAAGCATTTTGCTTGGATATAAACCAAGAATTGGAGGTTGGCTTATTGTGATTTTTTTAGTGCCTGTGACTTTTATGATGCATCGATTTTGGAATGTTGAAGGACCTATTGAGGCGATGATTCAACAAATTATGTTTTTAAAGAACTTGGCGCTTATAGGAGCAGCTTTGTTAATTGCTTATTTTGGATCTGGCCCGCTGAGTCTTGATTCAAGATAGAGACTCCTTATTCTTTATTGGGAGGGGGAAACCTCTCTCATATCTTGTTAAAAATAAATAACGAACACCTCCCAAAAATCTCTAGAGAAAAATGGGTCGAAATGATATTTTCCTTTTATCTCTTAAGGGCGGATAAATAACTTTATAAAACCGTTATGAGAAAAGAAAATAAAGAAAGGAATAAATATGACCCTATTTTCTAAATATTACTTATTGTTCACATGTATTTTTAGTGTCATTCTTAGCTCATTATATACTGAGGTGTCTGCTTACAGCCCTAACACACTGTATGATAATAATCCTCCAATTTACCATTATGATGGAAAACTAGCCTGGAATGGAGATTCCCATTCACCATTTTACCATATCAACTCGCAAATGGCTTGGAGAGGTCCTGAACACTCTAAGCGTGATTTTTACTTTGCCACCGGCTTAGTGTGCTGGTCTGGCTATTCCTTTCAAGACATCTTTTTGAATTCTACTTTAGCTACAGTTTACCATAGCAATGGAAAAAAAGCATGGCGTGGAGCAAATAAGAATGAGCTTAACTTTTCATTTGAACCCTGCACTATATTTCACAATAACGGGAAACTAGCGTGGAAAGGGTATTTATATCAAGACTGCAATTTTTCGTATGATCCTTGCTCAGTCTATCATGCCAATGGAGTAATAGCTTGGAAAGGGGCTACTATAGAAGATGAACCTCTTTTGCGCGATTACTGCATCGTTTATCATAGTAATGGAGAAATAGCTTGGAGAGGAAATTTTGCAAAAAACTATGCATCAGTTAGCTCAACAGCTCTTTATTATGAAAACGGACAGATTGCTTGGAGTGGTAGATATAACGATCCCTTCTACGACCGTAATGGATTTATCAGCGCAGCTAATGTTGAATCTATATTTCTCCCTATTGGAGATGGATCTTGGTTATTTGTCTCTTCGAATGGAGATCGGGTATTATCCTTAGGGATTGGCGATGAGAGCTACTTGATGTTTTCAAATGTAACCAATTCACCTGAGCTCTCTATGCGTTTAGGGCATGGGTACAATTTGATCTTCTCTCCCTATACAAAAACCAACCCAAGACTTGTTCTCTACAATAATATTTACGACATAAACTACTAGTCTAATTCGTGTGGATTGTGTTAAACATAATCCCACGAATTTTATTTAAACCAAAACCAAAAAATTGCGATCTCTATGAGATAGAGAGTTAACACAATAAAAAGTCCGATTGTGTTGGTATTAGAACCGAATTTACCATCCTTTACCGATGGAGAGAGCCACCATGCTAACCGCTGTATAGCAAAAGGCATGAGAGGCCAGGAAACAAGACTGACACTAATGGCATTGCCGATAAATGTTCCTAGGGAGAGATTAAGAGATTTTGTTAAAGGAGAAAGGAATTTGAACTCTAACATCACAATAGGGAAAAGAACCAAAAGAACCATCATGGTTTGTTTCCATGCGGGGGGAATACCTTCCTTTCTACCAATAGAGGAAAACCATCCTGCATAGGGAGAAATCATTCGATGACTCTCCATTGATGAGATTAACCCTTTTGCCTCTCGCAATATTTCTCTTCTTTCTGCAGAAGCTAGCCAATGATCTAAATGATCTGTGCTATCAAACTGAAGAAAAGTAATCCAATTTATACTTTTTTGATCCGAAGGAGCCTGCACATACATCCCTTTAAAACCGGGAAATTTCGCTTCTGCTTGATGAATCTTAGCGAGCCAACTTCTATAAGCATTAACGTTCTCTGGCTTGACCTGAGTCACAAAGACTTCAGTAATCCCTTTCAGATTGGCAATTGAAAGCTCCTCTTCTTTTATAAAACTTAAATGATCATGATCTAAAATAGAGTGGAGAGCGACCGTCAGATCGGCTTTTATCTTGGATTTTAGCCAAACGTCTGCATCTGAATAATCTCTAAATCGCTCTATAATCACCCACTCACCTAAGTTTTTTTCTGTTGGTGAGATGATTTCCAAGCTTAGAAACCCAGGAAATTTGGTAATTTCTTCATTCAGTCGACTTTGCCAAATGACAAAGTCTGCATGATGATTTGGATCTAGCTTAATCTTTAAACTTAAAATAGACGATTTAATTTCAAGATCTGGCATAGCCCACCCAAGTTTAATAATGAGGACGATCGGGCATTTTTGAAAATTCTTTCCAAATCTCAACGGCTTCTGGTCTAAGAAACTCTGTAAACTTAATTTTTCGATCTTTTGGATCTTTTCGCAATTCGGTTAGAATATCGACATCCTGAAAATCACCATACTTAAGCGAATCTTCTACGGTAGCTCCGTAATAGATATGTTTAATATGGGCCCAATAAGCGGCTGATAAGCACATAGGACAGCACTCAGCGCTCGTATAAAGTTCGCATCCATCAAGATGGTGCGTTCCTAATTTTTTGCAGGCCTCTCTAATCGCTTGCATTTCAGCATGCCATGTCGGATCATTTTGTTTGATGACTTGGTTGTAACCTTCGGAAATGATTTTCCCATCTTTCACAATAACAGCGCCAAAAACACCACCGGCCTTTTCAATCAAAGATCCTCTTTTGCTTAAGTCGATAGCTTTCTCCATCATTGCTTTATTGGGCATAAGAAACTCCTTTTAATTTTGCATTAAAACATAGCCCTACTCTAAATCGCTATAATTTGAGTTTTAGTTTTTTTTTCTTAAAATATCAAGGATTTCACGTTTTAAGTAGCCAGTATTCGAACAGCTGCTTGTTCATGAAGAGAATTATAGGAGATATATTCATATGACAGCTTTGAAGATTCGATGAACTCTTGAAAAGCTTTAAACTCATGATTTTCCCAACCGGGATAATTGAAGTATTCATCAAAAGCGAGGATCGTCCCTGGTTTTATATTATTTCCTAAGTATTTGAAAATAGATTTTGTTGATGTATAAAGATCGGCATCAAAATGGATAAACGCGATCGTTTGTTCCATTAAGACCTGAGATTTAAATTGAGGCAGTGTATCTTCAAATAACCCTGCATAAATTCTGACGTTATTAAGGACAGGCGGTCTGAATGAGTGTGTGGTAAACCCAAATGTCCCTTTAGCGATGCCACGCTCCTCCCAGTCTTCGGGAAGGCCTTCGAAAGAGTCAAACCCATGTACAATGGCCCTTGGTTTTAATGCTGCAATAAAGTTGACGGAACGACCCGTACACACCCCAAACTCTAAAACAGCTCCTTCCAGTGTGATGGAATCTACAGCAAAGCGGAGGTGATCAGCATCACTTTCAAAAATCTGAACGTTTTGTAATTTTTTTTCGATGTAGGCAGCTGTTGTGGGATGATTCCAAACGGATTTTCCATACGGATAGAAATGGAGAACTTGAGGGCTTGGAGTGAGGTGTTCCTTAGGGAGAAAGGGAACATGCATTACCTGCTCCCAGTCAAATCCCCTGTCTTCAGTGTCTACTTTTATTTTTTCAACTTTTTTCTTCTGTTCATTCATAATGATGCTCCATCAGTTTCACGAAATCTATTCGCCATATTAGCATGGGAAACAGGGCCTTGCAAATCATTTTTCAAACGAATAAATTTCATTGTTGAATTATCAGACATTGGGCTATAAAAGGGTTTTAATTATGCATTGTATTCCATATGACACAGTATAAAACTGAAGGAGCATCATTATGAATGAACAGAAGAAAAAAGTTGAAAAAATAAAAGTAGACACTAAGGAGTTTGACATTCCTGAAACTCTTTTTATAAGAGATATTGAAAACAAAGTATTTCAATCAATCATCTTACAATGCCTCTCAGAAATTGAAGGAATCCGCCTTGTAGAAGGGAACTTCATTGACACCATATTTGGGCGGAGTGCAGAGGGAGTTAAGGGAATTTATGCTCAACAGGATGAAAAGCATCAAAGCGTCAATGTCAAAGTTGAAGTGAACATTTTATATGGGATAGGAATACCGGGAAAAGCGGAAGAGATCCAACAAAAAGTGGCAGAAGAAATTGTACGACTCACAGGATTGCATGTTTCCTCTATCCACGTCATTTTTAAAAACGTCATCACGGAACAAGAGCCTACAAAAAATAGCGGAGGAAACCCCTCTGGCCCTCATGAGGCAGTGTCGCCGTTGACAGATGAGTATGCCGATGAGTTTTAGATAATCAATAGGTGTATGCTAAAAATTAATGAATAGAGAGATCTTAGATTTTAACTTCCTTGTTTTTTGCTTTAGTTCTGCTGAAGCTTAATTTTTTCCTGTAGGCATCTTGACAGATGAGAGCTGAAGCGTGAAGTGCATTTGCGAGGTGGATTAACTCTAAGGAGCAATGGTGGCTTTTCTCTTCCTCAATAAAGGAGATGAGGTCCTGGATCAACCGTTTTCCTCTTTCAAGGCGAGGGGTATCTCGTTTTATACCCACGTAGCGCCACATAATTTGTTTAAGAATCATCCAGTCTTCCTCAATTATGGGTGTTTTTTCGAGTAAAGGGATGCTTTCTTTTTTAATATCAGGAAAATAATACACAAACTTGGGAAGAAACTTTAAAATATCATCAGCGCATCCTATAGCCCAAGTCAGACTTTCTAATATAGATAAGGTTTCGTCTTTAAAATCATAGATTAGACCCGTACAGGACACTTCTCCAACAGCTCTTAAACGGTGTAGATTTGTCTGTCCGCATTTATCGACTGCTACCCCACCGCAGGAATAACAGGCAACAGGAATAATAGGCAAAAGGTCTTTGGCGATATTATAGCCAAGACCCATGCAATGTGCCTCTAAAGCAGGAAATTGATCCTTTATCCTAACAAAATCCAACGAAGTGAGATCTAGCCATAAATATTCCTGTTTATGTGCACTAATTTGTTGATAGATCTGCTGGCTGAGGGGTTCCTCCTCTGTAAATTCCAAGGGCGCTGTTCCTGGTGTTGAAACAATTGCAGCACCTAAACTGAGAAGTTCTAGTGGAATAGGATAGGAGGGTTTATTTTTATTAAATAGTCCAAGAGGATAAAATTCAAATTCCCCTACATTCAATAATCTAGCTCCTGCTTTTTCGGCAATGGCGAATCCTTCACCCCTAACCATTGGATGATGAGTAGAAAAGGAGTAAAGAGAACAGCCTCCACCAGTTGCTAGAACGGTTTCCTTAGCAAGAATCATCTCTACTTCTAATGAACTTTGATGGCAAATAACTGCACCGATACACGTTGGAGATTTATAGGCATCATTGTTTTTTGCTGAATGCTGATGCAGCGTCATCAATTCAATTAAACTACAGTTTAGCAACCATTCTACATTAGGCAATTGATTTAATTGCTCTTGTAGACAGCGATGAATATCGATATTCCCATTTCGATCGACTAGGTAGTGAGGTTCTAATAATTCGTTGACACAGCGTTTTGAATGGTTAATAAGTTGATCAGCAGCACGATTGCAGCACAAATCAGGAAGGGGGCCCACTTGAAGAGATTTTAATTTTGCTTCAAGATCGTCATGCTGAACAAACGTCGAGTGATAAATTCTCTGATCGAGGCTTGAAGTCAAAATGGCAACATTAACTCCCTTTTTAGCCAAAGCTAAAGCGACGCTACAGCCAGCTATTCCAGCTCCAAGAACTAAAACATCTCTTATCTTCACATGGACTCCCCATATTAACCAGAGTTTTGGATTTTTTACCCTTGGAGCTGCGTCAAAGCCGCATTATTTAGCATCCTGAAGAACTTTCACGCTAGCCGAAAGGACAAAAAAAACCAAAACTCTGGTTATTAGTAATAAAAACCTAATTAAATACTAAATTGTTAATAATTAAAAGTTTTTCTCGCAATAAAACCAACTCTATTCTACCATCATGCGAATGAGAGCAAAATTCCCATTATTTCAATCACACTTAGACTTGGCTCATTCTTATTGGCGCACGATTGTCATCCCTGGCGACTGTGTCATCGACGCCACCTGTGGGAATGGCAAAGATATCGAGGTCCTTTGCTCATTTGCCCTAGGATCTCCTACTGGCATCGTTTATGGATTTGATCGACAAAAAGAAGCAATCGATCACACATTTCAGCTACTCACTCCTGTTACTTTAGGATTACCCGGCAAATGGAAGCTTGAGCAACGCTGCCATTCTACATTTCCCCAAGATATTCAGCAAAATTCGGTTAAACTCATCGTCTATAATTTAGGTTATCTTCCTGGGGGATGTAAAAGTGAAACAACAGAAGTGAGCACAACCATTAAAAGTATAAAAGCCGCGGAAGATTTGATTATTCCAAACGGGGTGATTAGCATTACCTGTTATCCAGGTCATGAAGAAGGAAAAAGAGAGGAGGATGCTATTCTAGATCTACTTGGAGGACTCCCCGTTGATAAATGGAGTGTTTGCTTCCATCGATGGTTAAATCGACGCAATGCGCCAAGCTTGATTCTTCTGCAAAAGGCATCCTAAAAATAATAAGAGTTAAAAATCCATTATAACAAGATGAGCAGATCATTAGAAAGAACGTTCATAGGGTTATAAGAGCGTTGTTGTTTGGTTTTCAAAGCCGACAACAAAGTTATAGCAAAGGATGAGATGATTGACACCGTTGAAAGCACTGTGTGGCGTGATCTCAGTCGGCAATCCATAAAACTCTGCAATTGCGTTTTTGGAAAGTTTTGTTTCGTCGGGACCAAGCTGTCCTTGTAGGTGCCTTTTTTTTGCTTCTATTGCCCAAAACATTGAGGCTAGATCCAGCCAATGATAAGGCCAATTTTCTCGTTCTTGTTGGTAGGAATCTACAAGCTGTGAAAAGAAAGGGCGATCGAAAGCTGGATTTTGACAAATAAAAACAGACTGCCCTTTTTTAATCCCCTGCTCGCGAAAGATGTGAATAATTTCCTGGGCAACAACGGATTCTTCCTTCCCTAAAAGCATTTTTTCGAATGAGAACCCATTAACCAATATACTAAGAGGATCCACTTGATCCCAAACGCTGGCAGGATGCTTAACAATGCAATGATAAGAGGCTTTTTCTAACCCCGTATCCAAGTCTAAAATTTTGAATGCAATTTCAAGAACTTTATGTTTGTAGCAGTCTAAGCCACTTGTTTCGATATCTAAAAAAATTCCGAGCATAGTTAACCGAGATTCTTTAAAAGGAAACGTATGAGAATAACAGAAGAATGCATTTCATTCAATTCTTAACACTTTTCTCTTTCTCTAAAATTTGACGCAGCACATAGGGCATTATTCCCCCATGTTTGTAGTAATCCAGTTCAATGGGTGTATCTAAACGAGCTTTTAAGCTTATTTCTCGATGAGGACCATGAAAAGGTATCATTACTAATCTCACCTTCATTCCTACAGAAAGCTCGTTCTCTGTTCCCTCTAAAACAAATTCTTCTTCTCCGGTAATCCCTAATGATTTCCAATCTTGATCCTCTTCAAATTCAAGAGGGAGCACTCCCATTCCGACTAGATTATTTCGATGAATTCTTTCAAAACTTCGAGCCACCACAACTTTCACTCCGAGTAAAGCAGTTCCTTTAGCAGCCCAATCACGGGAACTCCCCATTCCATAATCTTTCCCAGCAAAGACAATCAAGGGAACATTTCTATTGTGATAAACTTCACAAGCTTCAAATATCGTTTTTATCTCCCCTTCGGGAAGAAGTTGAGTAAACCCGCCCTCTTTTCCTTTGGCAAGATGATTTCTAATTCTGACATTCGCAAATGTTCCCCTCATCATCACCAAGTGATTCCCGCGTCGACTTCCATAGCTATTAAAGTCTCTTTCGGGGATCCCTAAAGAAAGAAGGTATTTACCTGCGGGAGTATCTGCTCTGAACCCTCCTGCAGGAGAGATGTGATCGGTTGATATAGAATCTCCAAAAAGAGCGAGGACACGCATTTTTTGAGTGATTTTTTCTGGATTAATTTTCAATTGAAAATTTTCGAAATAAGGCGGTTGTTGAATGTAACTACTTTTTTCATCCCATTGATATTGAGAGGATTTCAATACCTTAATATGATTCCAGACCTCATTATCATTGCGAATATGTTCATATCTTTTGTGAAACATAAGAGGATCAATATTCCTACTGATCGTTTCACGTATCTCTTCATCTGAGGGCCAAACGTCCTTTAAATAGACAGGCACGCCTTCAGGATTGAAGCCAAGCGGTTCTGTATCCAAGTTGACGTTGATATTTCCTGCTAGTGCATAAGCAACTACGAGAGGAGGCGACATCAGAAAATTAGCTTTTACCGAGGCGTGAATACGTGCTTCAAAGTTTCGATTACCACTTAAAACGCTGACAGTGATGAGATCGTGTTCTTTAATCGCCTTTTCAATCCGTTCATCTAAAGGGCCACTATTTCCAATGCATGTTGTACACCCGTATGCAACAAGTTGAAATCCTAGTTGATCTAAATATTGATGCAGCCCTGTCTTATTAAGATAGTCTGTCACAACTCTAGAACCCGGAGCTAAACTTGTTTTTATCAGACGGTTGACTTTTAGCCCTTTCTCAATAGCCTTCTTGGCTAATAACCCAGCAGCAATCATAACACTTGGATTACTTGTATTTGTACAGCTCGTAATAGCTGCAATCACAATAGATCCATGTGAAAGGAGCATTTCACATTCGGCGGGACCTCCCCCATTTGAATCGGAGTATCCAGGCGATATTACAGTGTCAGTAAGAGGTCTGTTTGTCACCATTTCCTCTTCGCTCCAGCCTGAAAAGTGTCTGCGGTCTGCAAACATCACTCCACCAGTAATATGATGCTTATGAATCGAAAATGTTCCTTCTGGATGCACGCATATCTTAGGAATAGGTTCCTCAGGGGGCTTTCCATAGCCTCCATCAGCAATCTGACTAAAAAGAAGCTCATGAAATTTCTCTTTGACATCAGGAAGATTGATTCTATCCTGAGGACGTTTTGGACCAGATACACATGTTTTTATAGAGGACAGATCTAGTTCAAGTTCACGAGTGTAATCAACCTGACCCTTTAGAGGGATCCCAAACATTTTCTGTTCCACTAAATAGTCTTTAACAAGTTTAATGTGATCTTTGGATCTTCCTGTCTGCAATAAATACTCCAACGTCCTCTCATCAACAGGAAAAAAACCTGTTGTTGCTCCATATTCTGGAGCCATATTTCCAATCGTTGCGCGATCCGCTACCGAGAGCGAGGCGGCCCCTTCTCCGAAAAATTCGACAAGCTTTCCGACAACCTTTTCATTTCTTAGTAATTCGGTGATTCTTAAAGTGAGATCAGTGGCAGTGATTCCTTCGTTGAGCGCACCTTTTAGATGCACTCCGATGACTTCTGGCATTTGCATGAAAAATGGCTGACCCAACATTGCGGCTTCGGCTTCAATACCACCCACCCCCCACCCTAAAACACCTAATCCGTTGACCATAGTTGTATGAGAATCTGTCCCTACCAGGGTGTCTGGAAAACAGATAGTCACCCCACCCTTCTTTTGAGTGGAAACAACGGTTGCGATATATTCAATATTGATTTGGTGAACAATGCCTATACCGGGAGGGATAACCTGAAAAGTTTTGAAAGAGTCTTGACCCCATTTCAGAAACTCGTATCTTTCTGAATTACGTTCGAATTCGATTTTTAGATTAAAATGAAAAGCGTCATTTGTCCCTGATCTATCTACCTGTACGGAATGGTCGACAACGAGATCGACTGGAACTTTTGGCTCAATTAAGCTTGGATTAAACCCTTGTTTTGCAACTGCATCACGCATTGAGGCAAGATCAACAACTAAAGGAACGCCGGTAAAATCCTGTAGAATGACACGAGAAACAACAAATGGAACGTCACCTGAGGGTTGACGGGGATTCCAATTTAATAAACGCTTAATATCATCTTCTTTAATCAGATGCCCATCAAAGTTTCTGAGCAGAGATTCAAGCATGATGCGAATTGAAATAGGAAGGCGAGAAATCTTGCCTAAATTTTGATCTTCTAAAGCATTTAATGAGTAATAATAGAGGTCTTTATGATTTTTTAATGAGGCCAAAGAATTGCATGGATTAAGAAGGGAATTTTGTTTCATAAGGACGCCTTTTTGGTAAGACCGCTATACTTGCATATTAGATCTTTTATGTTTTCATACAAGTTTAATCCCGGAAAAATTAAAAAAATTATTCTTGACTTTACGCAAAGGAAATCTAAATATGAGCAGAGAATAGTTTTTAATCCTTCGGAGATTCATGCTCACCTCACAATCTTCTCTTTCTACACTTAGATCTAACCCATACTATTGGGGAACGACGGTTGCTCTTTTGTTAGGCTTTATACTCTCCATTATTTCTCAATTAGAAATTTGCATCGAACATTGTTCTGCAAATTTAAACTATCGTTTACTGGGTCTTCCCTTTGCTTATGTTGGATTGTTTTTTTTTGTCTCTTGGTCTTTCTTCAATTTTATTCTCAATGCTCTGCTTTGTCGAAAACGCTTGTCAATTTTGGAATCGCAATGGCTTTTGGAGCAGAATCTCACTTCATCGAAATTCAAAGGTATCAAATTAAACACTGGTGCCCTGTTTGCCTAAGCATTGCAGCCTGCGTTGGATTAGCGGCGACTTGCATATTTGTGCCTTATGTTAAGGAACTTATTTATGCCATTCAAAAACACAATAAGGATGCTATTATGGATCATTTAAAAAGTGCTTCTACTTTTGTTTTGTTTGTTTTTATCGGATTCCTCATTGCTTTTTTTGGAACAACAAAAATTGATGCTGCAGAAGTAGCTATAGAAGAAATAAAGAATAAGATAGCTTTTGGATCCCATGGAAGCCCCATTGAAATGTATATTGTAACAGATTGGTTCTGCTCCTCTTGCAATAAACTTGAGCCGGTTATTGAAAAAATTGTCGCTAAAGTCTACCCTAAAGCAGCCATTTATTTTATCGACTATTCTATCCACAAAAACAGCCTTAACTTTGTGCCCTATAATATTTCCTTTATGATTAATAGCAAAAATCAGTATTTCCTTGCACGACGTGCCTTAGCAGAATTAGGGGGGAAAAATGAAAATCCAACCGATGAAGATGTCGCTGCAGTCGCTCAAAAATACCAGATCCCCTTTCGTGAACTTCCCTATAAAGATATCAAAGCCGGCATGGATTACTTTGACAAAATCGTCAGTAAATATGATCTGGATTCAACCCCGACGGTTCTCATTGTGAATACAAAAAATAATAAAGTCGTCAAAATGGAGGGTAGAGACGAAATTAGTGAGGAAAAAATCATTAAAGCGATTGATTCCATGAAGTCCTAAAAAAATCCGAAAAAATAATTGAAACAATTCTGCAATCAGGGTTAAAATCTGAGCTTCATTTCAATAGGATAATGCTTTGCATTGAAAATATTTACCCTCTAATGCAGATATATTCATGAACAAAAATTACATTGAATTCATCCAAAAACAGCTTGATGAACTTATCGATCAAGGTCTTTATAAAAGAGAACGCGAAATTATCTCTCCTCAAGACGCCACTATCACAGTGGCTGATGGACGCAAAGTTATTAACTTATGTTCTAATAATTATTTGGGACTAGGAAATCACTCTGATGTTATCCAAGCTGCTATTGACAGCTATCAGAAATATGGATTTGGTTTATCTTCGGTTCGGTTTATTTGTGGAACCCAATCAATCCACAAGGAATTGGAAAATCGCCTTTCAAAATTCCTCGGTACGGAAGATACTATTCTTTATTGTTCGTGTTTTGATGCTAATGGAGGTCTTTTCGAACCTCTCTTAGGACCTGAAGATGCGATCATTAGCGACGCGCTCAATCATGCAAGCATTATAGATGGAATCCGCCTTTGTAAAGCCAAGCGTTTTCGTTTTGAACATAATGACATGGCAAACCTTGAAACGCAACTTAAAGAAGCAAAGGAATGTAGATATAAGCTTATAGCTACTGATGGGGTCTTCTCAATGGATGGGACTATTGCTAATTTAAAAGCGATCTGTGATTTAGCCGATCGCTATAAAGCTCTAGTGATGGTCGATGATTGCCATGCAGTTGGATTTTTAGGCGCCAAAGGCAAAGGATCTTCAGAATACTGTGAAGTCATGGGTCGTGTTGACTTAATCACAGGTACATTAGGAAAAGCTTTAGGAGGAGCTCTAGGTGGGTATACATCTGGGAAACAACCTCTTATAGAGTGGTTAAGACAACGTTCACGTCCTTACCTATTTTCAAATACGCTAGCCCCAAGTATCGTTGCAGCAACTTTAAAAGTTTTAGATCTGATTGAAAGCTCCGATGATCGCAGACAACAACTTATAAAAAACAGTCACTATTTTCGCACTAAAATGAGCGCTCTCGGCTTTAATCTCCACCCCGGAAATCATCCTATTATCCCCATTATGTTGGGCGATGCACGCTTAGCACAAGAGTTTGCTGCTAGAGCTCTCGATGAAGGGATTTATGTGGTTGGCTTTTCCTATCCTGTTGTCCCTCATGGGAAAGCTAGGATTCGTACTCAAATGTGTGCTAATCATACAAAACAGCATCTTGATCAGGCCATTCATACCTTTGCAAAAGTAGGAAAAGAACTTGAAATCATTTAGAATTCGCTATACAATGTAGGACGCATTTATTTATTTTCGACAATTTGCGTTATTCTCGCTCTTGCTCTAATAACAAGACATGAACCCAATAACCTACATTATTACATGAAAGCTTTAGTAAAAACACAAAGTAAGCCCGGTCTTTGGCTTGAAGACATCTCCATCCCTACATATGGCGAAGATGAAGTCTTAATTAAAACGCGAAAGACATCGATTTGCGGAACTGACCTCCACATTTATAAGTGGGATGCCTGGGCTCAAAAAACCGTTCCCGTTCCTATGGTTGTCGGTCATGAATTCATGGGAGAAATTGCTGCTGCTGGGAAAAAAGTAACTGGATTAAAGGAAGGCGATAGAGTATGTGGAGAGGGGCATCTTACTTGTGGTCACTGCCCAAACTGTCGCATGGGAAAAAAGCACGTGTGCATGAATACTAAAGGACTAGGAGTCAACAGACCTGGGTGTTTTGCTGAGTATTTTGTGATTCCAGCTGAAAATGTTTTCCTCCTACCCGACTCCATTTCCGATGATGTAGGCGCCATTTTTGACCCCTATGGAAATGCAGTTCACACAGCACTTTCCTTTGATCTTGTTGGTCAAGATGTCCTTATTACTGGTGCGGGTCCCATAGGAATTATGGCTGCAGCTATCGCTAAAAAGGCAGGAGCGCGTTATATTGTTATCACAGATCTTAATGAGTATCGTCTTCAACTTGCTAAACAGATGGGAGCGACACATCCTTTAAATATTCAAAATGCATCAGTTCCAGATCTAATTAAAGAATTAAATATCGAATACGGGTTTACAGTAGGGTTGGAGATGTCTGGTCATCCGAATGGATTAAATACTCTCCTTGAAAACGTCAGGCATGGCGGTAAAATTGCTCTTTTAGGCATTCTTCCCCCCGGCACAGCTATCGATTGGGATCTCGTCATCTTCAAGATGTTGGAACTAAAAGGAATCTATGGTCGAGAGATATTTTCCACATGGTATCAAATGACCCATCTCCTCCAAAGCGGACTTGATTTAGACCCCATTATCACCCATCATTTTGATGTGACTCAATTTGAAGAAGCCTTTCAGACAATGTTTACAGGAAAAACAGGAAAAGTAATTCTCAATTGGGCTTAATAAGTAAAAGATAGGATAGACTACGCTAATTTTTTTTCCTGCTTGGAAGTGCTTGCTTTACCAATATTTGGCTTTACGAATATTTGGAATTTTAGCCCAAGGATTGACAACTCTCATTGTTGTGAAAAATAAATCATCTACAACACCAGTCATTGTCAACATATTATAAGCTAAAGTGTTGTTATCTCCATCAACTCCTTTAGTATAGAAAGCCAGAGATACTGAAGAAACTGAAAAAGCTGTTTTTAACAAAGCCAGAACAATACTTTCTATTACTAATTTTGCAAAATCCATTCGCAAACGAAGATGTTTTCTTAAATCATTCAGCTCACTTTTATCTGATAAAGTATGGATTTCCACAACTTTTTCTTTTACTAAAGAAGACTCTCCGTCTGCTTCTATTGTAAATGAACTTCTTGGAGTGTACGTTTTTAAAGAGAATTTAAAAGGATCAGCAAGCAGAAACCTTGAGCTGTAAAGTTCATGGGCAGTAAAGGTGCATAACTTTTTATTTCCAAATGTAAGCACACAAAATGTCCATGTGGCTAATCCTACACAGGTGTCGACACTTCTGGTTATTAGAGATACAGGAATGAGCATTCCGTAGGCACATCTTGAAAATACTTTATTAACAATGCTGTTATGGCTATCTACTAATTTTTTCTGAATCAAAGTTTCTGCAGAGCCCAAAATAATCTCTGAAAAATTATAGGGATGTTGATAAAGAGGGATATTTGAACTTGATTCCATAGTATTCACCATAGGTTATAAGAATAATATTAATAATAAAAAAGAATGATAATCAAATTGCAACTTAATTACAAATAATTTTCATGACTTATTGATGGTGATCAAGAAATATTTTTTATCCTATAGGTATTTAAAAGAACAATTACACTACTGATCATCATCGCAAATGTAGCAAATAAAGGGGTCAGTAACCCAAACATCGCTAATCCAATTCCAATACAATTATAAAAAAAGGCCCAAAATAAATTCTGATAAATAATTTTTCTTCCAAATACTGCAATTCGCCTCAGTGTCATTAATTTATCCAATCTAGGTTGTGTAAGGAGGATGTCGGAAACTTGAACTGACATATCCGAAGCCGACATCACCGAAATACCAATGTCAGCAGCTGTTAATGCTGGGGCATCATTCATCCCATCCCCAACCATTGAAACAATGTGCCCTTTTTTCTGAAGACCAATAATAAATTCTCGCTTTTCTAAAGGATGGGTTCTAGCTTTCCAATCAGAAAAGTGACACTGCTTTGCAACCGATGCGACCACTTTTTCTGCATCTCCTGATACTAAAAACGTGTGAACATCTTTTAAGTGGTTGATGAGGGTTAGGGACTCTGGACGTATCTGATCCCCCAACAAAATTTTCGTGAGGAGTTGCTGATTTTTTGCAAAATAAACAGGGGTAAAATAGTCGCTCTCTTCATCATCATTAAAATCCCCGTTGACCCCATTTTCTTTGTGGAATATCTCGGAGCCTAGCAAGAAAATTTGATCCTCATGATATCCTCGAAGTCCCTTTCCCGCCAATTCTTCAAATCGATCAAAAGGATAAGGGGGGCAGAACAATCCTTGATTGATGGCGACAGAGAGAGGGTGATTGGAATAGGCAATAAGACCCTTAAGCGATCGTTGATCTTGAAATGAAAGCTTTTCTAATCCCTTCCAAACAGTGAATTTTCCTTCTGTGATGGTTCCTGTTTTATCAAAAACCATGTCATCTTCACGACCCAATAGACTCAAACAACGTCTATTGCGAATAATTGCGCCATAAGAGGCCATAGCATTGATGATATAGGACTCTGCTAGGGGGGCTGCGATTCCAATGGCACAGGGACAGGAAATCAATAAAACGGCGGCAAAGCGTAATATTCCCGTTTGCAAAGGCTGAAGTGTCTGATCCGACACCTGCATAAATAAACAATACAAGGCTGTTAAGACTCCAAGAACGATAACGCACGGAACAAACCACTTTACAATCTGATCGACAAAACTGATTGAGTGATTTTTTCTTCCTATATCGACCTCTACCATCTCATAAATCTGATAGAGAGCAGTCTCATTGGGTTTAGAAGTCACTTTAATTGACAAATATCCTTGTTGAAGCAAAGTGCCCGCTAGGACAAGGTCGCCTGATTTTTTGAAAATCGGTAAAGACTCCCCTGTCAATAAGGATTCATCGCATGTCCCTTCTCCCTCTTCAACACATCCATCGAGAACAATTTTTTCCCCAGCCAAAACAATAAGTGTATCGCCTTGTTGAATTTCTTTTAAAGGAACAAAAGAGTCAATACCAGTAGAGCTTTTCTTTCTCCCCCTTCTCGGCATGGCTTTCACCAAATTTAGGAGAGAATCCTTGGCAGAAAATT
Source organism: Chlamydiota bacterium (assembly GCA_041691035.1). Taxonomy (GTDB): domain Bacteria; phylum Chlamydiota; class Chlamydiia; order Chlamydiales; family Parachlamydiaceae; genus JBEPVL01. The sequence continues at coordinate 57,418 of JBEPVL010000002.1, read as the reverse complement.
TAGCCTTGGACTCGAAAATTTTTCCTAGTAAAACAAATGCAATGATCACACTCATGGAATCAAAATAAACGTAAGGACTTCCTTGAACAAGTTCTACAATGGAAAGAGCAAAAGCTGAAAAGGTACCGATGAGAATCAACGTCTCCATTCCCCATATTCCCACTTTACAACCATTCCAAAATCTTTTCCAGATCGGCCAAGCACAATAGGTCATCACTGGAATTGAACTAAGCAAGGATAACCATGCAAATAGCAGAGGATACTCTTGTGTATGCTCATGGAAATAGCTTGTATAGATAGGATAAGAGAACATCATGATATTTGAAGCAAAAAAGGCGGCAACAATAAATCTGAGAGCTAAAGGGCGACTCACCGCCTGAATTTTTTCAGTTTGAATAGAGATCGGCTGATACCCTAAATGTTGAATCAGTCGTATAATTTTTTCTTTAGACATGAGAAAAGGCGTATATTCGATAGAAGCGTAATCGGTACAATAATCCACATGACACTGCTTTATGCCGGCTTGCCTTTCTAAATAGAGACTAATCAGTCGTGCGCATGAAGGACACCACATCTCCCCTATTTCCAGGAATAGCTTTTGGCAATCCTTTAGACCCTCTTTTTCTTGTTGCTTGGCGCGCATTTCTTCGAGTAGAGTGGGATTTGAGATGATACCGCATTGTAATGCCTGTTTGAATACAGGATGATCTTTGAAATGTTCCGCGACATTTTGAGCTGTTAGGATGGAGTAAACTGTCTGGCAACCTGTGCAACAAAAAGCTTGATTTTGATCGTAATACACTGTCGAATGGATGGGTGTTTGACAAAGTGAACATTGTTTCTGATGTGTTTCTAGATTTGACACTTCGACTGCCTTGGCTTGAGATTTATTCCTTTCGTTTGGTATAGTATTTCTTTGCAGTGATTTTATAACTACAAATTTTTTTATCCTATTTTTTATGATTTTATTTTAGGGGTTGTATGAAGTTGCCTCTGGTCTATTATGGAGACCCGATTTTAAGAAAAAAAGCGGAAAAAATCGGTGAAATTGATGAAACTATCAAACACCTTGTCAGGGACATGATTGAAACGATGAACAATCATGATGGCTGCGGATTGGCTGCTCCGCAAGTGAACGTCTCTTTGGCACTTTTCATCACATGCATCCCTCAATATCATGATGACGATTCAGTTACGCCGGGTCAGTTGAAAGTTTTTATTAATCCTAAACTTGTTGGTTTTAGTCAGGAGGTTTGGTCATGCGATGAGGCGTGTTTATCAATTCCAGGCATTGAAGAAGAGGTCGAGCGCTCTTATAAGGTGACGATCCAAGCGACCGATTTAGAAGGAAAAATTTTTACAGAAGAATTTACAGAATTTGATGCTCATGTGATCTTACATGAATATGATCATATTCTTGGCGTTCTTTTTATTGACCGCATAGCACCCAAAAGGAAGAAACTCCTTGAAGCCAAACTTAAGGCTATTAAAAAGAAACACCAAGCCCAATCCTAAGCCTTCTTAAGAAGGCTCAATGTTTTCCATTGTAAAAGCAGGGGCATTCGTTCTTGCTCTTCCCATTGATGTAGTCCACAGAGAAAGGAGGATACAAGTCACTAAAAAAATAAGTGCAAGCCAAGCCGTAACTTTTCTTAAGACATCTGCGGTAGAGGTCCCAAACAAGGAGTCACTCGCCTCTCCTCCAAAGGAAGAGCCAAGACCTGAATTCTTACTCTCCTGCATAAGGATCACACTACAAAGGAGAATGCAGAGAATCATGAAAAGAATAATTGTGAAAAAATAAAGAATTGTCATCGGCAAACTTACTCCTGAAAAATTGACAGGTTATAAAGATTGAACTTTTGGTTTTATATCATTAACGATTTGAGAAAAACTTTCAAGAGAAAGTGAAGCACCGCCAATTAAAAGTCCGTCGATGTCGGATTGATTGAGCAAGGTTAAGGCGTTGGATGGATTGACAGAGCCCCCGTACTGAATGACGATTTTATTAGCTAGGGATTCGGAAAGAATTTTTTTTAAAATTTCCCTGCAGTGAGCATGTGCTTCCTGAGCGATTTCAGGCGACGCTGTCTTTCCCGTACCTATAGCCCAAACCGGTTCGTAAGCAACAATAAGGGAAGTTAGATGGTCCTTACTAATATCCATTAAACATTCAGTCAACTGGGATTCTAAAACGGCATGTTCTCTCCCTTCTTCTCTTTCCTGTTCAGTTTCCCCTACGCATACAACTGGTCTTAATCCTGCTTCCAATGCCCGTTTTAACTTTTGGTTTACTCCTTGATTTGTCTCTCTGTAAAACTTTCTTCTTTCAGAATGGCCTAATAATACAAACTTAGCTCCTGCCTCTTTCAACATATTTCCGGCAATTTCTCCTGTAAAAGCACCTTCTGAAGCATCATTCATATTCTGACCGCCAATGATGACACGGGACTCTTTAGCTAATTCAGCTAATGGATAGATGGATGTAAAAGGGACAGCCAACCAAGGTTCAGCAGATGCATTTTCCATTAAAGGGATGAGTTTTTCTAGAAAAGACCTTCCCTCTTCAATAGTTTTATACATTTTCCAATTCCCTGTAATGATGACAGGTCTTTCAGTTGTATCCATTTCATCTCCTCAAATTAGAGCATAGTGAATCCCAGTCTATCATTTTTTTACATCTTTGCAAGTCTAATTGGTATACAGTTAGGGATATTAATGACAAGTTTACGCGAGCAAATCATGACACCTCAAACGGATATCCCTAAACCACTGACTGTATCCCAACTGACACAAGCCATTAAGCTTAATTTGGAATCTTCTTTTTCCTTTGTTTACCTGCAAGGAGAAATGACAAACTTCAAGGAACAAACATCGGGTCACCTTTATTTCTCAATCAAAGACGCACATTCTCAAATCCTTGCTGTCATGTTTAAAGCGGATGCTTCTCTTCTAAGAATGCTTCCTAAGACCGGAGATCAGGTGATCGTCAAAGGGGAACTTAACGTTTACCCACCAAAAGGCAATTATCAGCTGGTTGTGAGAGAGCTCTCGTATGTAGGACTTGGAGAACTTCTTCTAAGGCTTGAGGAGTTAAAGATCAAGCTTCACCAGAAAGGGTGGTTTAAAAAAGCTAGAAAAAAGCCACTCCCACACCTCCCCAAAAAAATTGGTGTTGTCACTAGTCCAACAGGCGCTGTTATTCAAGATATTTTAAACGTACTGACTCGAAGATTTTCTGGATTTCATCTCATTCTTAATCCAGTTAAGGTTCAAGGGGAAGGAGCTGCTCAGGAGATTGCACAGGCGATACACGCATTCAACCATTACAATCTGGTCGATGTCATAATTGTGGGTCGCGGAGGAGGAAGTCTTGAAGATTTGTGGGCATTTAACGATGAGATAGTTGCCGAAGCGATTTATCAAAGTCATATTCCGATTATTAGTGCTGTAGGGCATGAAACCGATCACTGCATTGCAGACTATGTAGCCGACGTACGCGCTCCTACCCCCTCAGCTGCTGCTGAAATTGTCATTGCTGAGAAGAAACAGCTTTTAGAGGGACTAGCTCTCAAGCAAAAAAGACTGCAAAATACCCTCATGCATCTGATTCACAAGAACCAATTTCGCCTTGAAGGAATGAAACGCCATCATTTCCTCTCAAATCCCTTTGCACAAATCGAATTCCATATGCAAAAAGTCGATGGAATCCTTCAAGAAATTAACCAGTGCCTGCAGAATAAATTTTTATTTCTAAAGCATCGGATTGAATCGATTTCTAAACAAACTGAAGCAAAAAAGCCATCCAACCAAATCTCGCATTACCAACAACGTCTCATCGATTTGAACGTCCGGTTGAATCAGAGTTGGATCGGAATCAAGCACAAACAAAAAAACAAGCTTAGAGATGTTAATCAAAAACTTGACCACTATTGGGATAAACTTCAAATTTCAAGACACCGCATCTTTGAACCCAAACGATTCTTTCAAGAGCTTGACCGCTATTTAGCAAACGTTTTTTCATCAAAGCATCAAAAAATCAATTATCTTTCATCTAGTCTTAAATCAATAGATCCAAAAAATCTTTTAAAAAAGGGCTATAGTATTGTATTTGCGGAAAATAAGCCTGTTGTTATACATTCAATATATGAATTAGAAGTCGGACATCAAGCTAAGATTTTAATGGCCGATGGCGCAGCTATTGTTACAATTAATCAATTGACCCCAGATGAACAAAAATAAAGAGCTCACTACTTCTCCTATAACATTTGAAGCTGCATTTCAGAGGCTAGAAGAAATACTCGAGAAAATGAATACCAACACGGTGAGTTTAGATGAGTCCTTACTCCTTTATGAGGAGGCAGATGGCTTGATTGCTATTTGCAATAAGAGACTCAACGAAGCTGAAAAAAAAGTGTCTATTCTAATGAAAAATCGGAATGGAGACTTAACAATCGGAGCTGACGACAAGCCAGTCATGCAAAATTTTGGCTCAACGACACCTCCCACTTCATAAGTCACATTTTTTTCATTGATTCGTAACCACTTTGAAATTTCTCAGGATAGATAGGATTTTGCAAGCATGGATTATAAATTTCTTTCGAAGATAAACTCCCCGGATGACGTCAAGACACTCTCATTACATGAGCTTGAATCGCTTGCAGTGGAAATTCGGCATCGAATTATCGAAGTCTTATCTCTTAACGGTGGACACTTAGCCTCAAACTTAGGCATTGTTGAATTAACACTTGCGCTTCACAGCGTTTTTAATTCACCCGAAGATAAATTGATTTGGGATGTCAGCCACCAGACCTATGTACATAAGTTAATGACTGGACGCAATGATCGATTTCATCAAATTAGACAATTCAAAGGACTCTGTGGTTTTTGTCATCCCAAAGAATCCCCACATGACCATTTTCATGCAGGCCATGCAGGAACGGCTTTGTCTCTTGCTTTAGGGGTCGCAAAAAACAGAGATTTAACAAAACGACAAGAATACATTATTCCCATTATCGGAGATGCCACGCTTACCTGTGGGCTTACACTAGAAGCTCTGAATAACATGTCACGTGAACTTAAGAAATTTATAGTTATTCTTAATGATAATGCGATGTCCATTTCTCAAAATGTTGGTGCCATCACACAAATTTTAAGCAGACTTTTGAGCAATCCTACAACAAATAAAATCTACCAAGAACTCGATACCATTGTTTCTAAAATTCCAAGCTATGGTCCTATGCTTTCTCACCAAGGGCATAAGATTACCGAGTCTTTGAAAAATCTTGTGAGTCCAGCTCCCTTTTTTGAGCAATATGGCCTTTCCTATATTGGTCCTATCGATGGTCACGATATTAAGAAGTTGATTGCCATTTTAGAAGGTGTAAAGGACTCGAGCTGGCCCGTCATCATCCATGTGTTAACCCGTAAAGGTCAAGGCATGGATGAGGCAATAAAAAATCCTATTTCCTACCATGGTGCTAAGCCATTTAGTCGCGATACTGGTAAATTTCTTCCAACCCCTGTTAATAAGCCTACATTTCCAAAAATTTTTGGATCCCACTTGCTAAAAATGGCTGAAAATGACCCTTCTTTGATTGCCGTCACCCCGGCAATGTCAGCAGGTTCTTGTTTGGATGAATTCATGAAGAAATTTCCCGATCGCTGTCTTGACGTTGGAATTGCGGAATCTCATGCGGTGACCTTTGCGGGTGGGATTGCTTATGGCTCAAAAATGAAAGTTGTTGTTTCCATCTATGCAACATTCCTTCAAAGAGCTTTCGACAACCTTTTCCATGATGTTTGTTTACAAGAACTTCCTGTTATCTTTGCGATCGATCGTGCAGGAATTTCTGGACCTGATGGAGCCACCCATCATGGAGTCTATGATATCTCCTTTCTCAATGCAATGCCCAACATGATCATCACTCAACCAAGAAATGGGCAGGTTTTGAAAGAGCTGATGGAGTCTGCGTTTTCTTGGAAACGGCCTGCAGCCATTCGCTATCCAAATATGGTGACGGACGATAGCACAGCCCCATTACAGGAGAGAGAGCTCGGCAAGGGAGATCTGCTGGCAGAAGGGAACGATCTTCTCATCATTGCCTTAGGACACATGAATAGTGTAGCTTTACAGACAAAAGCTATATTGGAGGAACAAGGTATTCAGACAGCTGTATTTGATCCTGTATTCCTTAAACCTCTCGATTCTGAACAACTGGCACGTCTTTTCGTTAAACATCAAAAAATTGTCACCTTAGAAGAGCACTCTGTCATCTGTGGTCTTGGATCAATCATCAACAATTTTATTGTTAAAAATAGCTGTCAGCTAATACAAATATTGAATTTAGGAATACCCGAGTCGTTTATTGAGCATGGTAGTCATGGGGAAATTATGAATGAGCTAGGCCTGACGCCTCCAAAGATTGCCAAACAAATTCTCCATCATTTCAGCTTCCTTCCAGAAAAAGAAAGCCTTGAATATCCGTCTCTTTATCATCCTCATAAGGTTTGACTTGCATGATTATTGCACTATTTCCCAACGAAAGTAAGCAATCTTCCCTTTCTATCGCATCAGATTTATGTCAGTTTTTACTTTCACGTCACATTCAGGTTGTGACGGAAGATCGTCATACTCCTTTTTTAAAAGAAGCTATTCCGCTTTCACAAATAGATCCAGAAACCATTGATTTTCAAATTTCTTTAGGGGGAGATGGCACTATCCTTCGGCTTGTCCATAGACACCCGAACATCCGTGCGCCTCTACTTGGCATTAACCTTGGAAGTCTAGGCTTCTTGGCTGATATTCCTCTTCATGATATTTATCCGAGTTTAGAAGATCTTCTTAACGGACATTACTTGATTCAGGATAGAATGAAGATGGATGGTGCCACTTCGAATGGGGACCGTTCTTTTGCAGTTAATGAAATCGTCATCCACCGAGCTCAGAACCCATGCTTAGTTGAATTTGCAATCTATGTGGACGATGTCTACTTGAATACTTTTACAGCTGATGGGATGATCATTTCAACACCAAGCGGCTCAACAGCGTACTCGCTGGCTGCAGGGGGACCTATTGTCACTCCTGAACTAAAAGCTTTTGTTTTAACTCCTATTTGTCCGCATACCATTTCTAATCGTCCAATCGTACTCATTCCCAAAAAGCAAATTCAAGTAAACTATTTAAGCCATCTTCTCCCATTAGAAATTACCTTTGATGGGATATCTAATTTTTCGCTGCACACAGATCAAACTTTAACGATAACTATGTCAGAACAATTTTTTTGTTTAGTTAGTTTAACACGTCATAGCTATTTTTCTACACTTAGAGAAAAACTTGGATGGCAAGGAAAGCTAAAAGTTTGACAATTCGATAAAAAAAATCTTTCTTATTTGCGTATCATTTTCAAATTTAATCCATTTTAGAAAAAAAATTATTATTTTTTATCTGTTTTATCCGACTAAAAATCAAAAACTTACGCAATCACGCGTAAAAGTCACTTAAAAATTAAAAAATTCTCTGGAAGATTTATTGCGTAAGGGGTATTTAAAGTGTTAAATACTTTTTGTTAATCGACTGTTCATCAACGTGTGAAACATGTAGATTTAGTACGGTTGCAAGGGTAAAAAATGAAACAAGAGACATTTAAAATAGTGTTTAAGCTCTAAAATCAATAGGAGATTGTTATGAAAAAATTTTTAGGTCTAATGTTCATGGCCGTTACAGCTCTATCACTTTCAAGCTGCTGCTGTGATCGTGATCCTTGCTGCGATCCATGTCCTCCAAAACCAAGATGTTGTCAGCCAAAACCATGCTGTCCACAGCCTTGCTGTCCTCCACAGTGTGAGCCAAGATATTTTGACAATAACTGCTGTTACTAAGATTAACGCTTGCTAACAAGCGTTATCTAGAACAAGGGGGTTTGCCCCTTTGTTCTGTATTTGTGTGAAATAAGAGAAACAAAGCTGAAATTTAGATAAAAAGTTTATCTGCTCAAATAGTCACTTGATAATTAAGAGAATATTCGAGATCAAGCAAGAATGAAAAGCTTCTCTAGTATAAAGGATTCAGAGAGTGATATGAGCGAATCCATCGGAAAGTAAACCCCCTTTGAAAATGAGAAGGATATGGCCCGTTTGAGTGAATCCACGAGGTCAAGGGTACTAGGGACTGATTGAAAATTAACATTCAAAGCGTGTTTTTCATAGAAAATTTCGTAAAACAAGACCTTAACCCAAGGAGTCTTTAAATGAAAAAACAACTGGGAATATTAGCCTCGTTGATCTGTCTGAGTGTATCCGCACTCCTATGGACGGGCTGTTCCGGTTCAAACCGTTACAGCGACGGCTGCTGTGATCCTTGCCCTCCTGTTTGCGAGCCAGCAAGACAAATATGCCCACCTGTGTGTGAGCCAAGAATGATGTGCCCACCACCATGTCAGCCATCATACCAACAATGTGAACCACAAGGAATGCCACAAGGAATGCCGCAAGGGATGGGATGTCCACCACAATATCAACCTTGTCCGCCATGTCCGCCACCATGCCCTCCAAAAGCATGTCCGCCGCCATGCCCACCTTGTCCGCCATGCCCTCCAAAAGCATGTCCACCACAATGTCCTTGTCCTCCACCATGCCCATGCCCACCACCCTGTCCTTGTCCTCCAAAAGCATGCGCACCATGCCCTCCACCTTGCCAACCATGTCCTCCACCTTGCCCAGAGTTCTGCCCACCTAAATGTGCAGCGCCTCTCAAAGGTTGTAAGCATGCTCCACAAGGTGAGTGCTGTTGCAACGGCGTAACAGTAAGAGCAAAAAACCCAAAAATGTGTATGCTTGGTGATCAGTATCCTTTAGATATTGAAATCGCTGCTTGCACAGATGTTTGCTCCGTAGTTATTTCTACTACACTTCCTGATGGCGTTTCATTTATGAGAAGCCAACCTGAAGCGAAAGTAGAAGGACAAAAAGTAACCTGGGAATTTGGTCATATCAATAAAGGACAAGTTGTTCCTGCTCGCATTTGGTTAAAATGCGAAAGAGAAGGCGACCTTTGCACATGTTTCTGTGTACAAGCAACACCAGTAGCATTTTGCGCACTTCTTTGTGCGAAACCTGTACTCGTTTGCGAAAAAACAGCAACAGCTGAAGTTTGCCCAGGCGACCCAATCCACTATACAGTAACTGTAACAAATATTGGTACTTGCACTGCTCAAGAAGTTGTCGCTGTTGACAATCTTCCAGCTGGTGTAGAAGCTGCTGGCTGCCAAAGATCATTAACTTTCAGACTTGGCGATTTAGAACCTTGCCAAACTAAGAAAGTTGATTTCTGCGCGACAGCTTGTCAAAGAGGAACCGTCACAAATACAGTTGTTGTGTCTGCATGCAATGCAAACCAAACATCGTGCGAAGCTTCCACATGTGTATGCTGCTGTGGTGTAGAGTGTCAGAAAACTGGACCAAAAGAAGTTCTAGTTGGACAAAATGCTGATTACCAAATCACAGTCACAAACACAGGCGATAAAGTTCTCCATGAAGTTGTTGTCACCGATTCAGCTCCATCAGCCACTGCAATTGTTGCGGCTCCAGGTGCTAATATTTGTGGAAAACAAGCTGTTTGGAAACTGAAAGAAATGAAGCCAGGCGAAAACGTCACTTTCAATCTTCAGTTGACAACATGCACTCCAGGCTACTTCACAAATCGTGCTAATGTCACAACATGTGAAGGATGCACTTCTTGCTGTGAAGCTGGAACTCATTGGAAAGGACGCCCTGCTCTTGAAATGTGCGTAACCAACTCTGACAACCCAATTTGCGTGGGAGAAACAACACGCTTTAAGATCGTTGTTCAGAATAAAGGACAAGAGTATGATTCAAATGTTAACGTCGTTGCTACATTCCCTGCTGAGTTAGTGCCATTAAATGCATCAGGCGCTGGTTCTGCTCAGTTGAATGGACAAACAGTGACATTTGCACCTTATCCAAATCTAGCTCCAAGACAAACACTTGAGTACTACGTCACAGTAAAAGCGAATGCGCAAGGTGACCTTCGTCCTAAAGTGTCGTTGAGTTCAGATTCTACTAGAACACCAATAACACAAGAAGAAAGTCTCATCGTAAACTAATCTTCTAAAGATATCGGTTGTTACTTAAGGCAGACTTCATGGAAGTCTGCCTTTTTTTTACCCCTAAAAAACCCTGCCCCTGCCCTTGCCCTTGCCTTTGCCCTTGCCCTTGCCCTTGCCCTTGCCTTTGCCCTTGCCCTTGCCCTTATTTTGCCTTTGCCCTTGCTTTTATTTTGCCCCTGCCCTTGCCCGATTAACACTGTTTCTGGGCCATCTTAATCAGCATGAAGACCATATCAATCAATAATTCCTCCCCTTTATGTATCGATTCTCTCCTATAAGCAGCTGCCAAGGTCAGCTGGGTATAAAGCTTTCAACTAAAAAATTGAATTAAGAAAAATGGTCTTTTTGTTTTTTTGCACAAAGGCAGGGCAAAATAAGGGCAAGGGCAAGGGCAAGGGCAAGGGCAAGGGCAAAAGCAAAGGGCAAAATAAAGGCAGAAGCAGGGGGGAGGAATTACGCAAGAACTCTAATAAATGACTGGTATTGTGATGCCTTTTATTATAGAATTATTTTTCAAAGATTTTTAAAGGAGAATTAAACATGTTACGCGTTCGTCACCCCTTATTAATTGCTATTTCAGGACTCATCTGGCTAGGCATTGGGATTATGTTGCTTTCAATGGGAACAAATTTTTTAATTGCATCTGCCTTAGATGCCAATCAAACTCTATACCATCCCTTTTTGCAATTTTTAGCTAAATTCACTGGTAGTCTTGAACAATCCATGATGGTCATTTTAGCTCTTGGATTGGGAGTTGGATTATTAAAAGGGAGGCTGATTTTCTCTAAAACAGTTAACCGAAGTGTTAAACGCATTTTAAGCCTACCTAATCCGACAAGTATCCTCAATATCTATGAAAAGAAGTATTATTTTTTATTATTGGGGATGGTTCTTTTAGGATTTCTTGCTCGTCTCACCCCTCAAGATATCAGAGGATTTATTGATGTCGCTGTAGGAGCTGCTCTTATTCAAGGAGCTATTCTTTATTTTAGACAGGCGATCTCTCAGTTCTTATTGAAAGCATCAGATACCCCTCAGGAATAACTCGGTATAACCTCTGACCCGCGCTTAATATGACCACTTTGCCACAGAGCTCGGTGGTCTTTTAAAACATGTTAGGATTTATGGTACTGGGATCCTTTTTGGATTTCCAATGCCCGATAGATTTGTTCTATGAGAATAAGACGTGTAATTTGATGGGTGAAGGTTAGGGTGGAAAGACTAACAAGCTTTGCCTTCTGCTTCAACAGCAACGGTAGACCTTCCGCGCCTCCGATAACGATAGAGAGACGGGCACCACCCTCTTGCCAGCAATGTGAAAGAAATGTGGAGAATTCCTCGCTTGTAAACTGTTTTCCTAGCGGATCTAAGGCAATAATATCTTGTTCCTTTTCCAACCAATCCATGAGCTGATCGTCATTTTTAGCCCATAGGCACTCTATGTGTGCCTGACTTTTCAAACGTTTTTGATATTCGCTAAACGCCTGTTCTAGCCAAGGCTCCTTGGTTTTCCCCACAGAAAAAATTTTTAATCTTAGCATTTAATCTACTCTCTTAAGCGCCTGCTGCATTTGTCGTTTGACATCGCGTTCTTTGATATCTTGGCGTTTATCTGGAGCTTTTTTTCCTCTTCCTAAGCTAATTCGAATCTTAATCTTTCCCTTTTTTAGATATAAACTCAAAGGAATGATCGTTAATCCTTTTTCTTGAGTCGATGACTTAAGGTATTGAATCTCTCTTTTATGTAAGAGCAGCTTCCTGTCTCGTCTTTCTTCGTGGTTGTGGATATTGCCAAATTTATAATGAGCAATGTGACATCCCACCAGCCACACTTCATTTTTAATTACCTTAACGTATGACTCTTGAAGGCTTGCGCCATGAGAGCGAATAGACTTTATTTCGGTGCCCTGGAGAACGATGCCAGCTTCTAGGGTATCTAAAATTTCATAATCGTGAGTAGCCCGTCGATTACTGGCTAACTCGGAAGGTTTTTCATTCATAGGATTCTTTAAAAGTAAATGTCGTATCGAGGTTGATTGTACATCTTATTAAGGTTAAAAACAATCTATAGAAAATCAAACTAGCAAATGCTTTTCCTGAAGAGAAATGAGATGACGAGTCATTAATTCAGGATATACCAAGGAAGGATCGGTAGCTGTTAGAAAAACCTGACCTAGTTGTGTGAGCTGCTCAAATAGGTTACTTTTTCTGTGCTCATCTAAACTCATTCCAAGATCATCTATCATGAAAATAGGAATCTGTGTCCCCAATTTTTTTAAACGTGTCCACTCGCCAAAACGGAGCGCATGAATGCAGCTGCGCTGTTGACCCTCGCTAGCAAAGTGTTTCACTTCTTTGTCATCGAGAAAAATATGTAAATCATGTCGATGAGGACCAGATTGAGTATAACCCAACAGGACTTCACGCTCCCGATTTTTTTGAAATTTTTCTTGATAATAGCCATTCAAGTCGTCTAATGAGCTATTAGGTGAAAAATCAATAGAATACGCAAGCTTCAATAAGGCTGATTCCTTTGATAGGGCCAGGTAAAATCCTTGGGCAAAGCGTTGGATTTCTTGAATGGCTATTAAACGCTGTTTGGTGATATAGGCAGCTGAAACAGCCATTTCTTGCTCCCAAATTTCAATGGTCTGCAAATTTTGCTCTTTTAACAGCTGATTCCGCTGCCTCATGGCTCGGTTATAGCGAGAAAGATGATATAAATAGGTTCGATCCCCTTGTGATAACTGAAGATCAAGATAATGACGTCGGGTGAGTGGGGTTCCTTTAATCAGGCTCATATCATCAGGAGTGATGACGACTCCTTGGATAATTCCGATTAAAGCGGAAACAGTTGAGAGAAGCGTTTCATTTAAAAATATTCGTTTTTGATGGGGATCAGCGAAAAAGCGAATTTTTTGTTGAATGTGATGATGCACGAATTCGACTTCAATAAAAAAAGAGGGGGCTTCATGAGAGATGAGGTCTTTATAAGCAGGTGTGCGGAAGGATTTCCCTACGGAGAAGCAATAGAGAGCCTCCAAAAGCGTTGTTTTGCCCTGAGCATTATTTCCATGGATGAGATTAATCCCTGGTTTAAATTCAAAGAAAGCTTCTCTATAACGACGAAAATTGCGTAAATAAAGTGAGCGAATCTCCATAAACCTCATTTAGCCTTCAGTAAGGCGCATCGGCATAATGAGAAAAAGGGATGCGACAGGGGATTGCGGTGGAGAATTTTTAAGGCCATCTGTAAGGACACCTGGGCTGTATGGGTCATTTAATGCTAAGGTGACAACTTCTTCCTTGCAATGACGAATCATATCAATAAAGAATACTGGATTAAGCGCAATTTCAAATTGTGCTCCATGGTAATCTACAGGCATGCTTACATTCCCCTCACCCATTTCATTTGAATTTGCCATTAGATGGAGTTCACCTTCTTGAAAGGAAAAGCGAACAGACAGCTGTTTTAGGTTCATAAAAAGAGAAATTTGTCTAAGGAGGGTCATGAGTTCTTCCCGATGCAGGCTGACGACGATATCGGCTTTATCAGGAATAATCCGATTTAAGTCAGGATAATCCCCAACCAGCAGCTTTGTGATAAGGCGCATCTGATTAGCCTCAACAGCAATTTTATCGGGCGATAAGTAAAATACTGCATCCCCGTCATCCAGTAAATTTTTTAAAATTTCTTCTACTGCTTTTAAGGGAATGATGGCCTGATAAGAAAAAGAGGGGTCGATATCCAAAATAATGGTGGCTCTAGCTAACCGCTTGCCATCCGTCCCAGTAAAGGTTGCGACTTTATTGGCAATCTGAACATAAATCCCAGTGAGGAGATAACGATTTTCCTCTTTTGCAACGGCAAAGGCAGTGCGGAATAAGAGGTCCTTCAGATCTTTCTGTGGAATTTTAAATGAATACGCCTGAGTGAAGTCGGGTAAAACGGGATAAGTTTTTGCATCCATCCCATTGAGTTTAAAGCGAGAAGTCCCTGCAATGATAGTGACGATATCTTTCGTGTTAGATGAAATTTCAACATTGAGTGTTGGAAATTCCCGCACTAGTTGTGCAAATTTCTTAGCCGGTAATGTGATAGATCCTTCTTCTAGGATGTTGGCTTCGGTGGAACACCGGATTCCGACCATAAGATCGGTGGCGATAAAAATCAGTTCGTCATTGAAAGCTTCGATGAGAAAGTTGGATAGAACAGGCATAGTCGGCTTTAAGGAGACGACATTTTGAATTTTATTGATGATGTAATTGAGTTCTAAACTTGAAATAATAAATTTCATATCTCCCCACAACGCCGTAATAGCAATTTTAAACTGGTGCCGTAGGATAACCGATCCGCTTGCATACTGTCAACAACTAATTCAATCTCTTGTATGATCTGATTTAAAAAATCTCTTTTTATCAGAAATACTTCTAAATATTAGTGATTTAAAAAAATCTGTAAAAATAAAACAGATAAAGATAAGTTACATTTATAACCTGAGTTTATAGAGAGGAAGATGTGAGAGAGAATCCAAAAGAAGAAAAAAAAACCATCTACCAACTTTCAGAAGAAGAAAAACATCTTGTGAATGCAGTGAGTCAATCCGCCTTCTTATTTTTTGAGCATGAAAGAAATCAAGAAGGAGAACCCCTTGACGACTATATCCACCAGAAGCGCGCACGATTTTATAATCATAAATCTCTTGAAGATCATTTGAATTTGGGATTTGCAGCCATACTCGATATCATCTTACTAAAAAGCTGAGTTAAAACCCGATTTGCACCCCTAAATCACGCATGAATTTAGGCATGCAAGTCGGGTTTAAAGTCACTTACCATGTTCAGAGCGTATCCCTATCCAATATTCGCTCTGGGGAAATAACTCAATAACCTTTTCCGCCCAAATTTGAGCCTCCTCTACATGATCGAAAGTAAGAAAAACTTTTGCTAAAGCATCTGCTGTTTCACAACACTGCATGAAGATAGATGCGCTTGCAATGGAGTCAGGTCTAGCAACTAAAGGCATGCATGTATTAGGATTAAAAACATGTGTATAGGTAATTTTAGAACCACTCGGGTCATTAACGGTCCAATATTGAAAATAATTTCCACTCGTAGCGATAGCTCCTTCATTTAAACTGAAATGCACTAACGCAACTGAGGGGTCTGGATTCTCAAAACGACTCACATAAATATTCCAAGACCTACCCGAAGGGTGTTCTCCATTCACACGCAATTCCCCTCCCCATTCAACAAATAGATTGCTATACCCGGCTTCCATCAATCTTTCGATAAGTAAATCAACACATAACCCCTTGGCTACACCTCCAAAATCCAGTTGAATAGCGTAGTGATCTTTATAAAAATATCCCTGATCATAATGAATTTTTTGCCACCCCACTTTATTTTTGAGATCACATACTTCTTCAAGAGAAGGAATGAGACCTTGATTGAGTTTAGACTTCCACAAAGCTTGAGCTGTCTCGATGGTAGGATCGAAGCGTCCATCCGATAAATCGACTAATATGTTCATCCGTTTTAAAAATGCGTAGAGGTCTAGAGATAATTTTCTTTGCACTCCTTTAGGAAGTCGATTTAATTCAGACACCTCCGAAAATGGATTCCATTTATTGTATGTTTGATCTATTTCCGCGAAAGTCTCTGCAAGAATTTTATTGATTTTTTGAATCTGAACCTGATTTTGATGATGTCCTATCAGGACTTTATAGGAGATCCCCATAGCTAAGCCTGTGATTTCAAGAGGAACTTCATCGCCAGCTCTAGGGAGATTCTGAAAAAGGAGAAAAGAGATACCCAAACCTATAACAATCTGAACCAAACGTTTCATAGAAAAGAGGTGATCCGTTTTGTATAGCTTAACAAGGTATTTTGTAAAAGCATTGCAATTGTCATCGGCCCAACCCCACCAGGAACAGGAGTAATTAAGGAACATTTATCAACTACATCTTCGAAGTCAACATCACCAACGATACGAAATCCGGACTTAGATTGGGCATCTCCGATCTGATTGATTCCCACATCAATGACGACCGCGCCCTCTTTGATAAAATTGGACTTAACCCATCGAGGAGAACCTGTAGCTACAATTAAGATATCAGCCATACATGTAATATCCTGTAAGGATGCTGTATGGCTATGTGCGATAGTCACAGTAGCATTACCATATGGAGAATTTTGCATTAACAATGCAGCGAGCGGCTTACCGACTATTGCGCTTCTTCCAATAATGACAGCATGTTTTCCAGGAATACTTACACCTGAATATTTAAGAAGCATTTGGATCCCCAAGGGAGTGCATGGGACAAAGCCATCGGTCTCTCCAAGTAATAATTTTCCGATATTGAGCGGGTGGAATCCATCGACATCTTTGGAAGGAGACACAGCATGGATGACTCGGGAAGTCGAAATATGCTGCGGAAGAGGTAATTGGACTAGGATTCCGTCAATGGAATCATCAAAATTTAATTTTTGTATTTCATCAAGAAGAGCTGCTTCTTGAATTTCATTTGGGAATTCAAGGAGTTTTGAATTGATTCCTATCGAAAGACAAGCTTCTGTTTTTCGCGTAATATAAAGGCGTGAGGAGGGATGATTTCCAATTAAAATCACGGCAAGGCAAGGAGTCCTCCCCCCCATCTGCCTGATGTCTCTGTGGAGATCATTTTGTATTGACTGAGCAATGGTCTTGCCGTTTATAATCATTTTGCCTAATTGGATGCTTGCGGATTAAAACTTAGATTATATCTGATCAATCAAAAAATTTTCCAGAAGAAGCATTGCTTTTTTGTGGAAAAAAACACTCTTGGTGGTTAGTTTATAAATTGAACATTGAGTAAGGCACGCCTATACTCGTTATAGCTCAAATTGAGAAAGGAGGAGTCATGTATCGACTAAAACAGTGGATCACTTTGATTATGTTCTTCTCGAGTTCCATTCCCCTCTGGTCAGTAAATCCTGATCCTGTTGCTTGCGTCATGCAACTGGAAGTTAATTTTTTCCAACCCGCTATCGTAAATGAAGCCTTAAACTCCTTTCAGATTCCCCAATCGCTTTGGGTGCCCATTACACAAAGTTTATCAACAAAAAGTATAACTGTTCCTAATCGGATGAAAAAAGTGACTGCTAGTATGGTTCCAAATCCGATCGAATACCCTCTCCAAAAAGAGCCTACAGCACTTATTTTAAAAGAGGTCTTATTCGATGTATTTATGGAGACGATGCGTGACTATCAAGTCAACGAAAGACCCACAGCTGATTTTATTTTTGACTATATATTTTCCAGGCAAAAACTAGCCTGGGACCGATGCTTTAATGAAGAAAAAAACCAGCCTCCCCATTAAACTATAATTATTTATACTGAGGTAATTTTTATGAGACAAACATTATTTTGTTTATGTTGCATGGCACTATTCACTTCCTCGCCTTCCCCTTTTATTTTTGCAGCCTCTGCAGAGACAGAGACAAGTGAACCAAATTTGTGTACGAAAGAAGAGTTAATGAGCTATTTCCCCCCTCAGCTAGTTAAACGAGTCTTAATCCAACATAAAATTCCACAAGAAGAGGCACTTAAAATAGCTTCCGAGCTTGCTAAACGAAGTAATGACTTAGAGAAATTGGTTGAGGAAAAGGCCGCAAAACTAACATCAAATCCATTTAAGGACCTGGGAAAAAGAGATATCGCACTAAAGATATATCGCGAAACCCTTTTAGAAATTTTCAATGACACATTAAAAAAATATGGAATGACAGCCGGACCAGAGACACAGATGATGTTAGACGATATTCAAGTTGCTAAAAGTAAGCTATTTATAGATTGCATCCGTAAAGAACAAATCATACCAAAAAATTCCCCGCCCCCGCCGTCGCCTTAAGAAGGCTCCTCCTCCCTTTTTTTTCTGAGCTTTTGAAAAAAATCTAATCGTTTTTTAAGTTCGCGCTCGAAACCTTGCTCCACAGGTCGATAGAAATTTTTTCTTTCGAGTAATTCTGGAAAATAGTTTTGTCCTGAAAAAACGTCCGGCATGTCATGATCATATTGGTAATTTTTCCCATAGCCCAGTTGTTTCATAAAACCGGTGGGGGCATTCAAAATATGAGGAGGGGGGGCGAATTGACTTGTTTGTTGAGCAAAACCTTTAGCTTCATTCATGGCACGGTAGACAGAGCAGCTTTTAGGAGCTAAAGCCAAATAAACAACGACCTCAGCTAAAGCCAATTCTCCTTCGGGAGACCCCAACATTTCATAAGCATTTTTAGCTGCAATTGCTAATTGTAGGGCATTTGGATCACCTAACCCAATATCTTCAACAGACATACGGATAAGCCTTCGTGCCAAGTAAAGAGGCTCTTCGCCCCCTTCAAGCATTCTTGTAAACCAATAAAGTGCTGCATCTGGGTCAGATCCCCTAACTGATTTATGAAGTGCTGAAATTAAATTATAATGTTGATCTCCTTTTTTATCGAAGAGAGCCTGCCTTTTCTGAAGAACATCAGCTAAAGTGGATTCATCGATCGATTCGGGAGGAATATTACCCAAATTTTCAATGAGATTAAATAGATACCGCCCATCTCCTTGAGCCCATCGAATCAGTAATCGCTTTGCATCCTCAGTAAGTGGAAGGGAATGAAACTCCTTCTCATATCTTTCAATAAGGTGTTTCAGGGCATGATCATCCAAAGAATTTAACGTAAGAACCCTTAAGCGTGAAAGGAGAGCAGGATTCAAATAGAACGAGGGATTTTCTGCTGTGGCCCCCACAAGAACAATGGTGCCATTTTCCACAAAGGGCAGAAATGCATCCTGCTGAGCTTTGTTGAACCGATGGATTTCATCAACAAAAAGGAGTGTTCCTCTATGAAATAAAGGATGCTCCTCAGCCTCCTTAATGATACGTCGCAACTCAGCCACACCGCCAAAAATTGCACTCATAGAAACAAAATGGAGATCAAACGCCTGTGCATATAATTTAGCAATGGATGTCTTTCCACTTCCCGGAGGGCCCCATAAAACAATTGACAGAGGGTGTCCTGATTGAATCGCTCGTGCAATAAGTCCATTGCCTTTAAGAAGGTGATCTTGACCAACAACTTGATCTAAACGACTCGGACGTAAAACTTCAGCAAGAGGTTTATAACTCATGAATAATCTGCCTTTGAAAAAAGTACGCGTGTTTTTCTCATTCTCCTTTTTGGTAACAAAAGACCCGGTAAAGAAAAGGCGATTAGAGCATAGAAGGCCTGGATGAGAGGCACTCCAATAAAAGTAGGGACTATAGATTGCCAACTATTATAGGTTCCTGGTCCAAATCCAGAACTCAAAAGACTGTACATCAAGTTGACATTTACAGTAAATAAAAAGGTCATCGTAGGTAATGTCAGAATAGAATCCTCAAAAAAATAAGGTTTCATTGCCCTTATAGAATAGATACAGACACAATAGGTCAATGCATGAATGCCAAAATGAGTATTAGCAGAAAGAAGATCGATAAAGCACCCTGTAAATAAAGCAAGCCATAACGAGCCCACAAGGGTACAAAAATTGAGTGAAAGTAATAGTAAAGGGATAAAATAAAAAATCTGGATCGAGGGGATTAAAATCGGTAGGGACGTAGCCAAAAAAATAGTATAAAAAAATAGAAATAACATTTTTTTCCTTTTCCTAGCTTATCTTAGAATTATCAATAGGCTCCTTTTGAAAAGAAGACTGCTGGGATTGTTTTTGCAATTAATTTCAAATCAAACCAAAAGGACTGTTTATCAATATAGAATTCATCGAGGAGTATTCTCTTCTGGTAATCTTCGACATCATTCCGACCTGAAATTTGCCATAAACCTGTAACCCCTGGTCTGACTGATAGAATCTTTGTTGCTTTTTCTTTGTAATACTGATTAATTTCTTGTTCCACAACTGGACGTGGACCAACAATACTCAAATCACCTTTAAGGACATTCCAAAATTGAGGAAACTCATCTAGAGAAGTTTTCCTCAAACAAGCACCAATAGAGGTAACTCTTGGGTCATTTTTTAATTTGAAAGAGGTTTCCCATTCTTTTTTAAGATCCTCACTCGATTCCAATAATTCCTTTAATCGCTTTTCTGACCCTAGATGCATTGTACGAAATTTATAACACCAAAATTCTTTTCCAGCCCTCCCTATACGTTTTTGTGCATAGATGGGATTCCCCTTAGAAGTGATATAGATTAAAACTGCAATGAGGCAAAATATAGGAAAACCGAGGGTTAAAATGAATAAGCTAAATAGAATATCAAATAATCTTTTTAAAGGTCGATGCCTAATAGGAATAGTATTTGATGTAAAAAAATCCATAACTACCTGAATCCTAATGATTTCGTTGAACTATAAAGTTAGCTAAAGCAACAAGCTTGGTGGTGTCTAAGTTTAATGGCTTAAGAGAATTGATTGCTGAGTATAAATAACGATTCGCATATTCCCTTGCTTGATCAATACCCAATAGGGTTACAAAAGTTGTTTTGCCATTGGCTAGATCGGATCCAACAAGTCGCCCGTGTTTCGCTTCGCTTGAAGTAATATCTAAAACATCATCAATAATCTGGAAAGCAAGTCCAATATCCTCCCCAAAATTTCGAAAAGCCATTGTCTGACTAGAACTAGCTCCTGCAATGACACATCCAAATTCAATAGCTGCGCCAATAAGGGCTCCTGTCTTTTTACGATGTAGTAGACTAAGATCTTCGAAAGCAATACCCTTATTTTCAGTAGCAATATCCATTACTTGACCTCCAATCATTCCTTCTCCACCAGAAGATTTAGCCAAAAGTGAAATCAAATTAACTTTTTGACTTGGATTTAATGCGAGATCACTTGCAATAACTTCAAAAGCCTTCGTAACTAAAAAATCACCTGTAAGAACTGCGTGTCCTTCTGAATATTTCCTATGGAGTGATAACTTTCCTCGCCTATAGTCATCGTTATCCATACAAGGAAGGTCATCATGGATAAGTGAGTAGGTATGCACCAGTTCTAACGCACAGGCAGCATTCAGAGATGATTCGATATCCCCCTTCAAACTTTCAACAGTTGCCAATGTGAGAATGGGTCGAAGGCGTTTTCCACCTCCAAGCAAACTATAGCGTGCAGCCTCATAAAGCAAGAAGTCGGCTCCATGATGTACTGGAACAAGCTGCTCTAGCCGCTGCTCGATAAGATCTGCTGCTGCTTTTAAATAACCAGAAATATCTCCCATAGCTTTCCTAAACTTGCACATACTATCAATTGACAGCATGATGTACTTGACTATAATTTTCTGCAAAAACTTGCTGCCTGCCAACACAGATATAATCGAATCCTCTTTTTGCCATATCTTCAGGTACGTATTGGTTCCTTCCATCAAAAAAAGCGTTTCCTTTCATCACAGATAGCAGTGTATTAAAATCTAGAAATCGAAACTGCTTCCATTCTGTCATCAGCACTAGAGCATCCACTCCAGCCGCAACTTCTTTCTCAGATTCACACCAAACAATAAGAGGAGAATCAATCATCTCTTGGGCTTTCTTCGTAGCAATAGGATCATAAAGACGTAGAGAACACCCTTGGTTTAAAAGGTCTTGAATAAGCACGAGTGAAGAAGCTTCCCGCATATCGTCGGTATCGGGTTTAAATGCTAATCCTAACAGTCCTATTGATTTCCCAGAAAGACCACCTCTTTGATTGAAATACTGATGTAGTTTCTTAGCCATCACGTTTTTTTGGCGCTGATTTGCTAGGTTCACTTCTTTTAAAAGATTTAAAGGGACGCCCTGTTTCTCGGAATGGGCAACAAGAGCGCGCACGTCTTTCGGTAAGCATGACCCTCCATAACCTACACCTGGATAAAGGAACTTATTGCCGATGCGCTCATCGGCTCCCATCGCCTTTCTAATCCAATTAATATCTGCTCCTATTTGCTCGCAAAGTTGTGATAACTCATTCATAAAAGAAATACGAGTCGCTAACATGGCGTTAGAAGCATATTTCGCCAATTCAGCCGAAATGACATCCATAACAAGGAGTCTTTCATGATTTAACATAAAAGGCGAATAGATCTCCTTCATTACACTTGCAGCATGTGCACTCCTGACTCCAACAATGACTCGATCAGGCTTCATGAAGTCTTGGATAGCGTTGCCTTCTTTTAAAAACTCAGGGTTAGAAACTACATCCACTTGTAAGTGAATCCCCCTTTCCATCAATATTTCTGCGATGACGCGATGAACATGATCGGTGGTCCCTGGAGGAACCGTTGATTTGGTCACCACGAGTGTATCTAAAGTTAAATGCTCGCCTACCATCTCAGCAACGCGCAAGACTTGACTTACATCCGCCTGCCCATCTTCTTTCATCGGGGTATCTACAGCAATAAAGCAAACACTGGCACCGGGAATTGAAGAAGAGTAGCTTGTTGTAAAAGACAACCTCCCCTCTTTCATATTGCGCTTGATCATTTCTTCCAAGCCAGGCTCATAGATAGGGATTTCCCCTTTGCGTAATGCAGCAATTTTAACAGCGTTGATATCTAAGCAGATGACATGATGTCCCATTTCTGCAAAACACGTCCCCGTAACCAACCCTACATATCCTGTTCCAATAATCACTAGCTCCATATCAACACCTAACTTTACATCTTAACTTTGAAAGAGAGTATACCCCACATGGAAATTTTTCCGTACTTTTTTAAGGTTTAAAAAAAAAATTGATAAAAAACCGTGTTTCGATTATTTAATGTAGAAATGATTAGTAATTATTGCTCAAGTTAAATTTAAAATGCAGGATGAGGGAAAAGCTATGCTCACAAGATTTTTTGAATATAGGTCATCGCTCTTAGTTTATGGATCATTAATATTCAGCTTGACAATGGGGCAAGTCGTAATGCCCTCTTTTTTAAAAGCGCAGAGCTGCACTACAGACTGTGAGGAGTGCGGATCATTAACACCTCTTGCTATTGGGGCGGCAACTTTGGGAATTATTGCTGGAGCCATTGCAGGCGGGTATATTGGAGAGCAAAACAGACGGCATTCACGATCAGGCTCATCAGGGACATCAGGACCATCATTTTCATTTCCCGTTGTAGACAGAACACTTGACGTCACCTTTTCTGCCATCCTAGATCCAGTTTGCGAACCTACAGAACCAACCACACCTCTTCAACTTGCAGCTCAGATTATTCAACCCGATGGAACAATTATTGATGTTGGTGTCCTCAATCAAGGAGATGTTTTATCTTATACTTTAGGCCCTCCTATTGAATCGGGAAATTATAGAGTTGTTTTAACAATCATTAGCGGTGATAGCCTAAACGATGTAACAATAACTGTAAACGGGACTCCCTATCTTAGACTTATGGGGCAGTGTAACGGCATAAGGGCCAATCAATCAGATCAGTTTATCGTCGATTATACTATTCCTTAATAAAAAAAACTACCTAAAGAGGCTTTGAAACTACCATGATTCATCAAAACTTAAAGAAAGTACTTGGGATTTTCCTAATTCCACTCCTTTCGTTCGCCTATCCTTGTTCTTCTCAAATAGATAATTCTATCAGGTGTTCTTCATATTGCTGTCAGGAAAAGGAGCCATGCCAAATTTCTGATACAGGCATCATTGTCGGCGCAGCTGGAGCGGGTTTAGCTATCGGAGCAATTGTGGGTGCATTGATCGGAAAAAATCACTCCTCTCACCGAGGACATAGCGGATCTACAGGAAGTAAAGGATCTGGCCCAATTATTCCAAACGGTAATTCTGGGATTGAAATCATTTTTTCCTCTACTTTTGGAAGAGGAAATAATGGAAAACTGACCCTTCAACCTTATGTCATCCTTCCCGATCTTCAAGTGCTCACTTTTGATCCTTACACTATGGGAGACTACCCAACAATCATTCGTCTGCCGCCTCCCAATCAAGAGGGAGCATATATCGTTACATTAAAGGTGTTATCTATCGACATCCCCAGCGTGTACCCTGATATTATAGGCCTAGTCGGCATTGATGCTAATCCTCAAATTCTTATTTCCTTTACTCTTTCATTTCCACCTGATCCACTTACAGAGGTTGGTTCAGAACAGTCCGCTGAGTTTGTCTATTCAGATGCATTAGCAACTCCTTAAGGACAACACTAACGATTAAAGATAAATTTAACATAAGGATACATATGCATTTCTTACATGAATTTTACACATATATAAGAGCGTTCATCCTCATTTTTTTGACTGCTTCCATATCTTGTTTTGCACAAAATAACACTGAATACAACTTTCAAGAAGTGAGCAATGATGATGGATCTTCTTCTAAGAATAACAACGCAATGATATTAGGAGGAGTTGGAGCAGTAGGAGCTCTCATAGGCGGAATTGTAGGAGCAGCGCTTACAAGCTCTAAAAAAGGTCATAAGGGGTCTGTAGGATCTACAGGTCCTGATGGCAATCCTCTATTTATCCGTCGCGGGCCGGCTTCATTAACATTCGAAATTTCTAGCGTACCGACAATAGGTTCAGGTATTACCTATCAAGTCTATATTACACAGCCCGATCAGACTGTCATTGTCAGTCCAATTTTAAATTCCACTGCAAATGAAACCATTGTCATTCCAGCACCTGCTCTGGTAGGACCTTATATCATCACATTTCAACTGTTGACTAATGATGGAATGACCAACGTTGAAGGAGTTGTTGGGGTGTTAAATAGTGAAGATGGGTCGGTCAGTTTTCTGACCTTCACCTTACCTTTTGCTAGAGGACCTACTATAAAAGAGGCTCTTATTTACAGCTATTTGCCGAATGAAACCTTAATTTTAAGCGAATCCTCCTCTGAATCAAGCTCCAGTTAATAATTCTCTAGGCAAACCCCAGGCTAACTAGTCTGGGGCTAGTCGCCTTACCCTTAACGCAACCAATTGAAACGCAAAGATCCAAAAAGAGAGCCCCTTTAGGTTCACCCGTCGTATAGTGGATCCCAAAAATATGGGTAATAGGATGCCTGCTTGGGTAAGGAAATGAATTGTTAATAGAATACAGACCTAACTGCGCATGGTTGAGCCTTCTCTGGTCGATTTAAGCCCACATTTAAGTACACTGCAGCCCTATTTTCATCTTCCTGATGCTGTAGTGAGATGCGAACATGCCAAGCACTTTGTATCGTCGTAAAAATGTTTAATTCATATTCTCCATAATAGGGTTGAAAGCGACGATTCCAACCCTGTCTTGAAGAAAACTCACAAGCCCAGTTGGGATGAAAGCGATAGAAGAAATGTACTAATAAGGTATCTCTACGATCGGATAAGGTCGAGTGTAGCAGTCGTTTTTCATTTTGGTAGACATCGAGAAAAAAATTAAATTGATCAACCTTACGCCAACAATACGCATCCCTATGTCGCACCTCTGCTCCAATAGCAAAATTTTCATTTAGCGTATAGTCAGCGCGACAGTTAATTTGATCAACTTGATTATGTTCAATATTCCAGACGAAATCTATCGTATGGAGCAACGATGGGAGTGTGGAAAATACAAACCGAGAATAAGCCTTAGGAATGAATTGTTGCATTTTATGTTGGTCAAAGAAAGCAAAAGAGAAAAGATCGATAGAGATAAATCGCTTGATAGTGCCTGAGGCTGTTTTAAAATATATATTATTATGCACACCAAACTCCAGTTGATTTAACAGTGCCCAACCGTCGGTGATATCGAAAATATAATGTTTAGAGGGATTATTCAAGGGGTTGGAAAAAAAACGATAGGAAACATAAGGCTCAATAGAATGCTTAAATGGTCCATAATAGCGGTAAAGTTGTGTCACTGCATCGCAGCCAAGAATTCCAACAGTGACCCATCTTGGCTTATGCTGAGGACTTGAACCATAACAAATGGTATAAGCACCCACTTGTGGTGTAACCGTTAAAGGTCCTAAACTAAGAGGTCGATAAAGAAGTGGTGCATATTCAAAACGTGTCGATTGGTAATTGTGGTAATGACGAATATGTTTGGAGTATTTAAAATCAAGAAATGCCACACTTGCGGAATTAGAAAATAGAATTCCTGTTTTCCAAATTTCAAAGGGCTTAAAGTTAACTGAGAAAGTCGGAAGTTCTTCTTTAACAGTTTGAAAACTATTGAGACGGACTCGACAATAAAAATGACTAATCCAATCCTCTTCTTGATGACGGATAAGTAGCTGTGTCCTTTCTGAAATATCAAATTCAAAATCTCGATCATAATAATTTCCAGGCACATCTCGATCACTAATCTTATCATATGTGGCTAAAATCGATGTTTTGTCATTCTCAAAATATTTTCTATACATTCCCTCAAATCTATATCGCGCCTTTTCGTGAGGCTTGATGATTGCAGAATCCTTTGAAAGATAATTGGTACTATGAAAAACAGTACGTTTATCTTTGGATTCATAAGATGTTTCTACCCCCCCACCCGGCCCACGTGTGACTCGATAGTCGAATCGCAGATATGTTTTCCATCCTTCCCAATCAAATACCTCATAAGTGAATCCCAATCTCGGACCTTGTTTCCCTCCCCATCTAAATCTATATTTAATGGGTGAATCAAAAATAGTGTTTAAGTTTGATTTTAAGGTGGGAAACCAAAAAAGCTTTTGATTAAAAATCCGAAAGTTCACCTCTTTAGCAACAAGATTTTTATCTGGATCAAGGCTTATGACGCTTGAATATACTCCCCATACGGGTGGATCTCGTTCTGAAGTTGTCACGTACCCATGAGAAACATGAAATGTGCCGTCGGATTTAAGTTCAATTCTATCCCCCCCAAAAAACCAAGGAAGAAATCCCATTTTCCCGTCTTCAATCACTCCTTGAGATGTTGTAAAATCGTAATGAAGTTTTCTCCCAACAAAGAGGTAAGACCCATACTCTACAATTAGTAAACCTTCTGCCTCAACAGATGAAGTGATCTGTTTTTCTTCAATTTTCCTAACATATCTGATTTTTAACGCTTGAATCCGCAAATTTGGGCCAAAAATGACCCCACCTTTCTCTGTAGACAGTACTCCATCAGAATAACTTGGCTCACGCAAGTCAGCAGTGATTTTATTAGGAAGATTTGCTTCAGTCATTTTTGGCAAATGGTCTTCTATTCCTTTTGCTATAAGTCTTTGAAACGAAAAAAAGAGAACCAATATGAGAAAAGATTTTTTGCACATTATTGAGTGGCTCTCAGAAGTAAACCCGCTAACGCATATTTATTTTTTTGATGCCCATATATCATGGCATCTACAAGAAGAGCAATCCCCTGTTTATCTTGTTTGATAGCAAAAGCTTCCAAAACTTTGATGAGAAGTTGTGAAGATTCTTCAGGTGTTAGTGAGTAAGTCCCTGAGCCCATTTCACCAGATATCGGTCGAAATCGAATGATTTCAGTTTGACTTTGAGTTTTTACCCAGCGTTTTAAAGAATCGATTGAACTGCTAGACTCATCCATTCGATATAATGCTAACGCGCAGTAATGTCTTATTAATGGTGCGCCGAGTTGTTTTTCATATTGTTTTAAGCATTGAACTGCTTCTGTGGTTGCCATTTCTTCAAGTAACGCTGTGACATGGGGGATAAGGTCATTTTGTTGAGCCTTGAATATTTGATGTGCAGTTCGAATAAAATAAGGCTCTGATTGTCTTCTAAGCTCCTCTAAAATTGACAAGCGCAATTCCAAATCGTCTTCATATATTTCAGGATCTTCAGAAAGAAGAAATGATGCCCCATTTGTTGTCTTAATGGCAGTCATTGTTTTGCCAGGACTCTTATAACTAATATAGGCTAGATCGCGGTCATCTCGTATTAGGATTTCGTCCAGATAGGAAAAAGCTTGCGGGTTATTTTGTGCAAAAAGAGCGAGAACTGTGTTTAGTCTCACAAGTTTATCACTATGATTTAAAAGTGGAACTAACACCCAACTGTTATTCTCCAAGTCTCCGAGGATTGATATAGCAAAAAGATCCCCCCCTATCGCCCTCTGTTCGATAAGATTTAAAGCTTCCTTATTTCCCATTTTATAAAGGGCTAAACTTGCTGCAAGAGATACTGTAGGAAATTGAGACGCTGTAAGGCGTTCTAAACGAGTTTGTGAAGATTCATCGCAAAGTATTCCCAATGTATATGCAGCGGCTTCTAATTCACTATAATGTCCATGGGCTGCGTGTAACTGGATTTGAGGAAGAAAATCATCGCGCTTGTTTTGCGCTATACTTAAAATTGAAGACAATCTCACTTCCACGGATGAATCATGAAGTAACTGTCTAAGTAAACGCGTTGATTCCGGTGTTTCAAGAAGAGCCAACAATGGAGGAATGACAGGAATATAGACTCGAGGGATCTTATAGAGCAATGAGGTGACTTGGCTTATCGCTTGTTCATGTTTTTTTTTGCATAGCAACTTAAGCGCCTCATATCTAAGAGCTAAATGCGTTGACCCTAAAACACGAAACATCACTTGATCGGCACGATCTTGTTGTAAGCGACTCAAGGACTGTAAGGCTATCAACTGAATAAGAGGATTTCTATTTCTCAAACTATTTTCAATAATTTCATAGGCCTGTTCATGTAAAGCAATACCAGCTCCAAATAAGCTTAAGAGTTGGATTTCAGGATCAGACTGCGAAGCTCCATTTAATAAAATGGCCAAACTCATCTGTTGAAGAAGCAGATAGTTATGCTGATTTCTTTCATGATATAATTTTTGATAAAGCTTAAGAGCTGTATCGATATCACCCTGTCGCGTTAAAAAAACGATTCGAGAAGATTCCACGTCTAAAAGTTTAGGTTCGTTGACTAGAGGAACCAATTCAGCAGATACTGAACAATGAGCCAATAGGAAAAAAAAACATAGTTTTATGAATAAATGCATAACCAGATTTACTCTTTTTTGAGGTAATTCCACAAATCAATGTTGAATTTGAGTAGAAGACGTGAAAGAGCTTGAATAGGCATCCCCATCACATTATAGTAGCAGCCTTCAATTCGCTTGACAATCAATGAACCCGACCCTTGAATCATATAGCCTCCTGCTTTGTCAGGCCAATGAACAGCATTTTGATAACCCTTTATTTGATCGTCCGTCAGAGTGTTGAACAAAACCTGAGTTTCTTCAACGGATTGAAACCAAGTGTCCTTAAATCCTAAGGTTAACCCTGTGTAAACGGTATGTTGGGTATTAGAAAGTTCCTTGAGAAACTCAAAACCCTGTTCCGAAGTCAGAGGCTTGCCATAAACTTTTCCAGATCGATAGACAACCGTATCTGCAG
This sequence comes from Chlamydiota bacterium, assembly GCA_041691035.1. GTDB lineage: Bacteria > Chlamydiota > Chlamydiia > Chlamydiales > Parachlamydiaceae > JBEPVL01. The sequence continues at coordinate 27,996 of JBEPVL010000002.1, read as the reverse complement.
TCAGGATCAATGAATGGGGATGGTGGTCTTTTAAAGATTCCGCTTTACCTTTAGAAAGAAAAGAGACATAAGCAGAGGGGTCTTCTTCGAAGGGGTAAAGCTCTTCGTCAAAAGAGGGTGTTGCTGTTTGGAAGGGAAGGGAAAAATAATTTAAAATTTCTTTTCTTCTGGGTGATTGAGAGCCTAGCAATAAGTCCATAAATACGATCTCCATTCTCAATGAGTGTAGATCTTATGTCATTTAACCAATAAATACGACAGGAAAAATCGAACTCCTTTTTGTACTAAATTTTAACTTCTGATGAATTGAATTTAGAGAATCCCTCATCTGCTTCTCTTTAGCTTTTAAATCCACTAAAGTAGCTGAGGCCTCCAGATAAACTCCTATATATTTCTTCTCTCCTTTTTCTAAAAATGTCAAACCCGGTATTTGCAATCCAAGCGTCTCTGGCTGAATTCCAAGGTTACGGATTTGTACTTTTAGTTCTCCATCGATGAAGTATCCGAGAAACAACTTTACACTAATTCCTTTCAACACGAACTCCTTATATGTTGGGCTTGTGATCAGCTGCCTCTCTATTGAGATGAAAATAAAATTCGATAAAAATAGACAAAAAATGAAGATTGTGTTAAGATTATTCAAAATCCTCTTGTAAACTTTAGCGATCCGTAGTTTCGAGAAGATCTCCATTAACGCAATAGAAATAATAAATAACAAATATCTGGATTTATAAGCACAAAAAGCTCGATAAATTTTAGGAAAAACTGAGGCATCGTCAACTTATGACCAATTTATTTTACAGAGGTCTCTTCTTTTTTTTGACCCTTCTTTTGACCATCTCATTTTCTATCCATTATTATGGAGGAACTCCATCACTTCTAAACCTAACCATTGGTTTATTGAGTGGCGTCCTTACTTCATGCTTCCTCCTAGGCATCGAAACTTTAACAAAGAAAGTCAGAATCCAGACCTTTAATACAATAGCCCTCGGCCTTTTCTTTGGATTTTTAATGGGAAAATCTATTATCTTTATTGTTGATGGGATCTTTGCTCCTCAATCTATTGAACATCTACTCCCTCCTCTTCAATACCTCATCTACCTCTGCACCTCATATTTAGGAATCACACTGACTATTCGCTCATCTGAGGACCTCTATCTCTGCATCCCTTTTGTTAATTTAAAAGCTACAGGTCCTAAAAAAAAGGATATCTTAGCTGACATTTCTGTCCTCCAAGATCCGCGCATTATTGAGTTAGCTTCCTCAGGACTTCTCGATCAACAATTGATTTTTCCTCAATTCTTTGCTAAAGAACTCTACACACTGTCAGAAAACGAAGATGAAGGCATACGGACAAAAGCAAAGCGTGGACTTGATGTTTTAAAAAAATTAGAAGCGATGCCAACCCTTAATCTCCGTTATTCCGATATGGATTTCCCTGAAATTCGTGAAGCAATGGTAAAATTAGTGAAGTTAGCTCGATGTCTAGACACTAATATTATCACATCGGATATGACCCGCATCCAGCAGTCTTCAATAGAAGGGGTAATGATTATTAACATACACCTTCTCTCACAGGCATTAAAACCTATCACCCATCCAGGGGAAATCATTCAAATTAAAATTCAAAGACCCGGGAGAGAATCGCGTCAGGGAGTAGGTTACCTTGATGATGGAACTATGGTTGTCGTGAATGGTGCGGAGAAATATATCGAAAAGACAATCCGAGCCAATGTTCTTTCTGTCAAGCAGACACAATCGGGTCGTATGATCTTCTGTAATGCTATGGAGGAGGAGGATCTTTTGATGGGTGATCAGGAAAACTTCACAGCAAACGATTTTTCTATTAAGAGCTACCTATAAAGTGATCTTAGGCATCGGCACAGATATCATTGCTGTTAAACGCATCAAGAGGCTCTTAACCATTTACCCTCAGCGTTTCAGTAGCAAAATTCTTACCTCGGCTGAACAAGTCTATTGCCAGACATATAAGGAGCCTGCAATTCACATTGCAGGTCGTTTTGCAGCTAAAGAAGCTATTGTAAAGGCATTGGGTACTGGCTTTAGGAATGGTTTAGACTGGCAAGACATTGAAATTATTAATGACCTTCAAGGCAAGCCCTGCGTTAAAGTATCTGAAAAACTCAGCTATCTCTGCCAAGCAACAACATTTCATCTTTCCATTAGCCATTGCGAGGAATACGCTACTGCCATGGCTATTTGGACAAGAATTTCGCAAACGTAACGTAGACTTCAGTCTGCGCTAGTTTAGCAAAGAATCTGGCTTTAAGAATGGGTTAGACTGGCAATAAACAACGTTTCATCTTTCCATTAGTCATTGCAAGAAATATGAAATGTAGCGTAGACTTCAGTCTGCGCTCGTTTTTGTCGGATTTATCCGACATTCATCTCCGGATAAATCCGGAGAAAACAAGCGCAGACTAAAGTCTACGCTACGTTTAGCAAAGAAGCTGGCTTTAAAAATGGTTTAGACTGGCAAGTTGTTTAATTGAGGTAGTAAAGAAAGTGCAAAAGAAACCGATCGACTTGGGATGGAAAATTTTGTGTGTATAGACGTCTTGTGTACTCAAAACTGATATTCCCATAGATGGGAAGCTGATAAGTCAAACGCATGCCAAGATCAAGAGAGCCATGATTAATTGCGCCATATCCTTGGAAGTCGTGGAGTTTTAAGGGCTTTGATCCCATTCCTTTTAAGCCATTAATAAATAAACGCCATTCCAACTGCTCGTTGAATTTAGATTCATAAGCGATTTGTCCTCTTAACCAAGGAAACCCTTTTTCGGCAAATCCAATTCCTCCAAAAGCCCATAATCTTCCCAGCCAGTCTGCTTCCACTGCTTTCTCTTTTCCGATTGAGATAAAGCATTCCCCTTGACTTCGACCGTGATGAAAGGAGCTAGGATCATGCAAACTTGGGATAAAGGCTTGAATATAGCTTCCCCCTAAAACCAAACTGAGCGGATCCCCTCCAATATCATTAAGGATGAGGAAGCGTCCAGTTCCCTTAAGATGATCGACACCACCTGATTGACGACGCGTGTTCGCCACCACGCCTTCAACCTCAAATGAAAAGAACTCTTTGAATCTTAAAGATAAAGACGTATTAAAGAATAGAGGTCGGTCCCCTTGATGTTTGATATGAGCAGTCGAGTCGTAGTGAGGAAACGTTTCAAAAGCAAAATTTTGTCGCCATTCCAACTGCATATAATTCCCTAACCAAGGCAAATGATCTGTTGCAAATGCCTTAATTGGTAAAATAAAACTAGTAATGATGAGCAATAATCGCAAAATCTTCAAAAGAAACCCTTTATTTACAAATGTCCTTTTTCTGTTAGCCAATGTTCAGCTTCTAAGGCTGCCATACATCCCGTCCCAGCAGCAGTGATGGCCTGTCTATATTCAAAATCTTGAACATCACCCGCTGCAAAAACGCCTTCTTTAGAAGTCCTGGTCCCTTTTAGCACCTTAATATAGCCATTTGGGTGGAGATCTAACTGGCTATTTAGAAAAGCTGTATTTGGAGTATGACCTACAGCAAAAAAGAGTCCTCCTGCCTGATACTTTTTTTGAGTATGATCAACACTATTTTCAATAGTGACACTCCTCACAACGGAATCCCCTTCAACTACTGTTACGACAGAATTCCATAAAATCTCTATTTTAGGATGATTAAGCGCTCTTTCCTGCATAATTTTTGAAGCGCGCAGTTGATCCCTTCGATGAACAATATATACACGACTTCCAAATTTTGTTAAGAATGTTGCTTCTTCGATAGCGGAATCTCCTCCCCCTATGACAAAAAGGGGTTGATTTCGAAAGATTGGGGCAGCACCATCGCAAACTGCACAAGCAGTGACTCCTTTTTGCCAAAATTCCCCATCCCCTGCCCCTGGAATATCTAGGCGATTAGCCGTGGCGCCGGTGGAAATAATGACAGCATTTGCATCATATTCCTTTTTGCTTCCTCGAATTCTAAATGGGTATGAAGAAAGATCAATTTCGCTTACATCTTCTGTAATGATGGTTGTTCCGAACCGTATTGCTTGTTCTCGAAACCTCGTAACGAGTTCAGGACCGGATATGCCTTCAGGAAAACCAGGATAGTTTTCTACATCTGTAGTGGTCATTAACTGTCCCCCTGGAGTGGAATAAAATCCTTCGAAGAGAATGGGAGAGAGGTTAGCGCGTGATGCATAGATGGCAGCCGTATACCCAGCTGGACCCGAGCCAATAATGATTAATTTTTTTTTTTCGTTCATAGATGTTCCTCTTGCAGAATTTAATTTATAAACCAAAATAACTAATTTCTTTCTAAGTCGCAAGAGAATTCAGATGTTATATAAAAAATTTTATCTTATTAGTATATTTACTTGAATTTAATACAAATTAATATTACAATATATATTTAATTAATAATGTAATAATAAAAAAATGGAGTAATTATGAATAGCGTTAAGCTAGATGATTTGAATGGTGAAGATATATTTGCTAATGTTAATGACTTATCTGTCAATAACGGTAATGCCAATTCACCTCATAAAAATAGATTCTCTTCGTTTAGTCAATCAATTGCTTCCGCCGCATCAAACTTCTCTTCTCCAATCAATGGACTTCAACAAAAATGGAACAATCTCTCCTCTACGGTTAGCGGGGCTCGTCTTTATATGAGTTCAACGGCTCGTCAAACGACAGATTCATTCAACAATAGAATGTCCACATTTTCAAATAATTATAACGACTTAAAAGGAAAAAGCGCCGAGAAATGGGAAGCTACAAAAACAAAATTCCATGAATTTGACAACTCACTAGCCACTGGTTATAGCAAGGCTGCGGAAAAAGCCAATGAAGGATTCCACATTGCCACTCTTCTGGGTAAACATACTGCAAAGTTTCTTTCGACTCCTTCTAATTTATTATTTGTCGCGGTAACATGTTTAAATGCTTCCTACGCACCTGAAATTTTCTGTGCTTCGGTAGTTGCAGGTGTTGCAGGACGTTTGGCGTGGGATCATCAGTGCAAAACATTTATGAAGGAAAATTTTAAGGAAGAAAACAACACCTACATCACAAATCCTTATTATGGACCTAATAGTTACCTTTCTGCATTCGAACATAGTGCTGCATTTTCCGCTTTAAGCTACCACCTCTTTTTCAGACCTACACCGCATCCTTGCCTACAGGCTGGAATCGCTGGAAACTCAGTCCTATTCCCAGCTTTAGCAGGTATTGCAGTGGGGTCAGCCATTGCAAAAATGGGATTGGATATAGCAAGAGGAATTGAGGATAAATTCCAATAAACGTCTTTTTACTTTAAAAAACATTCTAACCTGAGTTTTAGTTTTTTTTGTCCTTTCGGCAAGCATCAAAGGCCAAGAAATCCTAAAAATCAGGTTAGTAGAATTTCATGCCTATTAACCTGAGTTAATAGGTCTTTTTTTTATTCATACGAAATGTAATAATCTCCGTCATAATGATAGTTTATTAATCAAATTTGGGTTCCTTTAGGATAATTTAACGCATGGCCTTAAGGTTTTCCTCTTTACTCCAAAGAATTTTTACTATTTATCCTGGAGAGGGAAAGAATGCCCTTTTTTTTGCTCTTCTGGGCTTTCTTTGGGCATTCGCTGCTACTTCCGCTCTTAAATTTGCCGATGCTCTCTTCATTTTACATGTGGGCGCGGAACATCTCCCTACTGCCTATTCACTGAATTCTGCTGGCATGTTTGTCATGGCGATAGTTTTGTTTTATTCGTTCCATTACTATTCTTCTTTTAAAATTTTTTCTTCAATTCTTATTTGTGCTATTCTTTTTTATTCTGTCATCTTACTTCTTCGCAAGATAGGCTTTAATGAGGATGCCAACTGGTTTTGGTATTCATTAAAATTGTCAGGATTTATTCTTTTTGCTGTATTAATGACATGTTATTGGACTTTTATCGATCAATACCATCATCTCCAAGATGCCAAGCGCCTTTACACTCTGTTTAGTTCGACAATTTTTTTAGGTGCGGCTTCGACAGGTTTTATTATGCATACAGGTCTTTTTGACCTGGACCATTTAATTGTTCTCATCATCTCTCTTCTTATTGTGACTTTACTTTGGGCAAGGTATATCACGCGTCACTCCGCTCTCGTTCCGCATGAGGAGTCAGAACCCTCTGTTAATCATGAAGAATCTCAGTTTTCAATGCGTTACCTTTTTCGTGCCATCCTATCCTCACCGTTTACCTTACTTTTGATGACAGGAAATTTTATCACTTATCTTTTGCTCGTCATCACTGAATATAATTACATGTTTACTTTTGGACAACACTTCGCCTCTTTAGGTGATCCAAACTTAGGTGGAGGAACCGAGGCACAACTTACTCTTTTCTTAGGAAAATGCTTAGCCAGTGTAAGCGTCGTTAACTTGTTTTTCGGCCTCTTTATCTATAGTAGACTTGTGCGTCGTTTCGGTATTAGCAGTCTTTTGATGGTGACGCCTATATTATTAATCATTGCGTTTACAGGCTGGTCCCTATCTCCAACTTTGTTTTTTCCGCTTATTGGATTTTTTGTTTTTGAAGGGACAAATAATGTCATCGATGATAGTAATTTCAACCTTCTTCTAAATGCTGTACCTTCAAAGGTTAAACATAAAATCCGGGTGATGATAGAATCTTTTTTTGAACCTGTGGGAATGTTAGTAAGCGCTTTTCTTCTTTCTTTATTTCAACAACAAACTAAAATGCTGGGTCTCATCCTGGCATGCATTTCTCTAATTATCGCCCTTTCTTTGCGTCAACGTTACCTTAAAGCTATTTTTTTTAATCTTTCAGAAAATGCCATTCAATTCCATCAGTCTATCAAGTCTTGGCTGATGAAACTCAGTTTAAAAAAGCAAAAGCAATTAGAAACCCAACTCCTCTCCTTTGCAAGAAGCAAAGAGGAAGTCGTTCAACAATCTGCAATAGAATGGATACTGGCCTTAAATAATCGCAATGCTTTGCACGAACTTCTCCTTCATGCGGGTTCATTTCCCGACGCAAAAAAAATGGAATTAATTAAACTTCTTGAACACTCCAGCTTTTCTACTGATTCACTTGTTGTCCAGTTTCTTAATTCTATCCTTGCACAAAACCCGGATGAATCTCTGAAACAGGTGGCTGGTCTCTATCTTGCTAAAAAGGGATTGAAAATCCCAGCCTCATTCATTAATGATCTTCATAGTGAAGACCTTTATATTCTTGGCACCGCGATCATTGCCCTGAAAATTACTCCTCATGACAACGTTAACAAATCTTTATCGAGTATTGAGTCCTTGGCTAGCCAACGACTTAAAGCTCTTTTAGACTCTGATAACGACAATGAAATTTGTATGGGATTACAAATTATGGGTGTGGCTTGTGACATCCACGATGTCGAACTCATCCTTCCTTATCTCATGCATCCCTCTAAGCTTGTTGCAAGAACAGCAGCTCAAGCTATCAGCGAAGCGCAAGCAATTGAACCCTCTAAACAAGCACATGAGCTTATTCAAGTACTCTCTCAAACAAATGATCCAGCCATCCGTCTGGGTTGTTTAAAAGCTTTAGGTAAAGTGAAGGATTCAAATTTAGCCAAAGATATTATTGTATGTAGTTACCATTTTAAACCTAAAGAAAGGCGCTTAGTCGAAGAAATTCTTTACCAAATGGGTCTTACAACAGTTCCTCTCCTTTTAAATTTAACAAAGAATACTCGCCTAGCCGATCGTTGTAGACTTCTAGCCGCAAGGATATTAGCTCGGCTATCCCCTGCACTACTCAAAGCTCATCTTTTTGAAATCATTCAGAAAGAAATGAATCAAGCCTATTTCTACTTTTTCTATCACCACCATATTCAATCTGCCTATCCAGAATACGATTTAAATATCCTTAAAAATGCCTTGCTTACACGCTATCAATCTGTCATCGATTTCATTATTCAACTTCTTTGTCTTGCAGGTGAGGTTGAGGATCCCGAACTTCTTTCACGATCGATCCGCAGTTCGAGTCCTAAAGTGAGAAGCCAGGTCATCGAAACACTAGAGAAAACGTGTGAACCTAAAATCTTTCACCTTCTGAATCCACTACTTGATGAAATTCCACTCCAAGAAAAATTAATAACATGTCTGAATAAACAGCCTAAAGTCTTGAGCTTAACAGAATTGTTAGATAGAATGAATGAATCTTCCGCACAGATAGATCGAATTGTTGCTGTAGCTTTAAAATACAAACTAAATCTATCAAACTGGAAGGAATCTCTCAGGCAACAAATGTCTTCTGAGGATGAAATTTTTCACCATTTTGCCTATGAGTTGCTGGAATGACAAAAAATTATACTTTAATCGATAAAGCTTTTTTACTGAAAAAAATCCCCATATTTGAAGCTGTCGATTTAGATATTCTGCTTGCAATCGCAGATAAGTTAGTGACTTTAATCTACAACCCCTCCGATGTGGTTTTTTTTGAAGAAGAAATGGCTAATCGAATGTATTTTATTATGGAAGGAGCGATCCTCATTACTATAGGTTCTGAGCGAGTCTGCATGCTTGAGAAGGGGAATTTTTTTGGAGAGGAATCGCTATTTAACAACAAACCAAGAACCTACAAAGCAGAAGCAGTAGAAAAAACCATTCTATTCTCTCTTTCACGAAGCATTCTTTTCCCTTCAATTTCTGAGTATCCATCCATAGCCCTCGGTTTTCTTAAGGAATATGCCTCTGCGGTGACGTTTCGACCTTATAGCAGAGAATGTGGGTCATGACGATACGATCAAAGTTTCTTACATTGCTCCTTCCAACGTTCACTGCCTTTTTAGTTTTGATCTCTCTCTACTTTTATTTCAATTGGTCTAAAGAAATTATCAATAGTTTTCGCTCTCGTTTACTCAGCACAGTAGCATTGATTGCTCAAACGATTACACCAGATGAGATCGAATGGCTTGACAAACATATGCAAGACCCTCTTTTGTTAGAAAGTCCTATATATCAATCTTTAAGACAGCGTCTCATCAATTTACGGCAGCAGTTACCGAATGAAAATCTATATCTAGTGAAAATTGAGCCTTCTCCTGAAGATCAGGATCGCATTCAAAACCAATCCAAAAACCTTACTTTTAGACAGGTTTTTCTCCTTGATGCGAGTGACCCACATAAGGGCGTGATTAATAAGCCAGGTGAATATGATTTTAGCGAGACAGATGAGCATCTTGTTTACCTTACAAAAAAACCACTTGTTTCTTCTATTTATGTTTCAAAGTCGAATCAAAAAAAGTATCTATCAGGCTATGCCCCTATTATTAACACAAATAAAGAAGTAGTCGCTCTATTAGGAAGTGATCTAGGGATGTTTGATATTGATAGAAAGCTTCAAAACGCCTTAACAGCAATTATCAGCGGTGCTTTAGCAACTATATTTATGGTTATTCTAACTGTATTTCTCATTGCAGATCGCATTAGCAAGCCTGTAAAACAACTCAATGAAGCCGCTTTAGAAATAGCTGCTGGTCACTACAATACAAAGATTACTTCTGAGGGACCAAAAGAGATCAAAGAGCTAGCCAATACATTTAATATCATGACTGAATGCTTAAGTGAAAACCTCTATAGACTTAAGGAAAGCTCAATTATACGAGAAAAAATGTATGGCGAATACGAAAGTTCATTACTTCTACAACGGTGTATGCTTCAACAGGTAGTTGACGAGTTTAAACATCCACGTCTACATCTGAAGTTGATCTCCATACAATGCTCCGGAAACCAAAGAGGAGTGCTTTTAAAATCTTCTATACATGAAAATGGAGAACTTAACATTACCCTTTTAGAGACAAGTGACCCAGGCTTTCCAGCTCTATTTCGTTTAAATCAAGAAACATTTCTTCCATTAGATGATTTACAGACCGAGGGATTTGTTGATTGTCTTTTCATTAATGATTATCAACAGGTTAGATGTAGGAATAGCAAACTTCCCCCACCTCTTATCTGGTCTATTAATTCAAAACAAATTATAACTAATCAAAGAAATGAATTTTCATTACAGGAACGAGATTTGATTTTTATCTGTAATAGTGGCCTTTACGAGCATTTTAAAAGTGAAGAGCCCCTCATAGCTTGGCTTAGCCGTGTCCTTCGCCACTTTGCTAATGATGGTCTTGATACCATTCAAACAATGCTAACAAGTGAACTAAATTTTCTTGCTAAGCGAAATAGTATCAAGAAGAATTGCCATATTATTGGCCTCGAAGTCAAACGACAATAGAATATAGATTTTATGGTTTACCTATGCAAACCTACGTTATAGCTGCGTTTATTACTTATTTTGTTATTTTATTGATATTTGGATTGGTTTTCCACAAGAAGCAAGAAACCTCATCTGACTTTATTATGGGCAACAGATCCCTTAGCTTCTGGTTAGTTGCTCTTTCAGCACATGCTAGCGATATGAGTGCCTGGCTATTCATGGCTTTTCCCCAGGCAATCTTTGTTTTAGGGATGCCTAGAATTTGGACAGCAGTAGGATTACTTGCAGGGATGTTCCTTAACTGGCATTTCGTTGCCCCAAAACTTCGCTCTCTAACAGAGAAGTATCATTGCTACACTCTCTCCTCATTCTTTGAAATGCGCTTCCAAGATACTGCAGGGGTGATTAAGTTCATTAGCGCCATCATTATGGTCATCTTCCTAACCCATTACCTCTCTGCTGGCCTAATCGCTATGGGGCTATTGTTAGAATCCTTATTTGGGTTAAATTATTACTTTGGACTTTCAGTTGCACTTACCGTCGTTGTCATCTACACGTTTATTGGCGGATTTACAACTGTGGCTTGGACCGACCTCTTCCAAGGAGTTTTTCTCCTCCTTGTCATCCTCTTGGTCCCCATCCTTGCCCTTTTTGAAATTGATGGCTGGACAGCTATAGAGTCTGTTGCAAATCAAAGGAATATTCCTCTGACATTTATTGGCGCTGAAGGATTCGACTCAATTTTTAATATCTCTATGCTTGCAATTGGGTGGGGGCTCGGATATTTTGGAATGCCTCATATCATCACGAAATTTATGGGGATCAGAGATCCATCTGAAATTTATAAATCTAAATGGCTGGGGATGTCCTGGCAGCTTATTACCCTTGCAGCAGCAGCTGTCATAGGTTTAATTGGTATCGCTTACTTTCCACAAGGCTTGGAAAGACCGGAGATGGTTTTTATTGATATGGTGAAAGACCTTTTTCATCCATTTTTTGCTGGTTTTATCCTTTGTGCCGTAATAGCTGCAAATATGTCCACAATGGACTCTCAAATTCTGGTTTGTGGATCTATCATGAGCGAAGATTTATTTAAAAGATATCTTGGAAATAAAGCTTCAGAAAACAAAATGCTATGGGTTTCCCGGTTAAGTGTTATTGTCATCGCTGTTGTTGCACTCTTGTTGTCTTTAAATAAAAGTAAGACGATTATGGATACCGTAGAGTATTCTTGGTCGGGATTGGGAAGCGCTTTCGGCCCGCTTGTTTTAACGAGCCTTTACTCAAATCGCATTAACCGTCAAGGAGCAATTGCAGGGATATTGGTCGGTTCTGCTGTTGTAATGGTATGGCCGACCCTGAATCCACTATTAACCAGCTATACACTATTACCAATGATTCCAGGATTCATTTTAAGCCTAGCCGCTATTTATGGAGTTTCTTATCTGACAGAAAAGTGGTCTGTAAAGGCACTAGTAGTAGACTAAGAGTGGTATCTAATATTTTAGTTTGAGCTTATTTTTATTTACTTGGATCTTTTTTGATGAGAAGATAAAAACATAGAAACCTACCTTAGTTCCTATTCAATATCTTTCTAATCCTGTATAAGCAATTATTTTCAAAATAATTGCGGGTGTTTATGTCTCATTCCTATCCTGAGATATTGATCGTGAGCAGTTTAAAAAGTGAAAAAATAAACGATTTATCAGAGAGCATACTTGAAAGATAAAAAAATAAACTACCTCAGAGCCCACAGACTCGACTTTGTTGATTTAGTTTATTCTTTGACACCTAAACAGAAAATAGTTTGAAGAATCGGGTTTAAATTATCCTGCCGATGAAATCGATCCTACCAATTCTGTTAATAAACTATTTAAAACAGGATAGGCAGGATCGACTTCGTCGGGATAAAAAGCACGAATAGAAAGTAAAAAAGACTTATCTTTTTTTGCTATTCTCTTTTTATTTACGAATACTACTCAGTAGACTCTCTCTCAGTGGCTCAGTGGTTCAGTGGTTCAGTGGTTCTATTTTTGTTTGCTTTGGATGAATTTAATGACGTCGCCAACAGTCTTCAATTTTTCTGCATCTTGTTGAGAAATTTCGCAGTTATAGCGATCTTCAATTGTCATCATGAATTCGGTAAGATCTAAAGAATCGGCATTTAAATCTTCAATTAAAGATTTTTCTGGAGTAACATCTTCTTTATCTATTCCAAGCTGTTCAACAATCACGTCAATAATTTCTTGCTCAATGGACATAATACTTTCCTTATATTTAAACTTTTCAAACAACAGTGTTATTAGAAAAGGGGGTTAAAAATTCAACTTTACATCACCATCCCGCCATCTATGGCAAACACCTGACCTGTAATATACTTCGATAAAGGACAGGAAAGAAACCAAACCATGTTGGCAATATCTTCTGGATCACCGAGACTTCCTAAAGGGATTTGCTTCATTACGGACTCTATTTGTAACTCGCTCAACTTATCTGTCATTTTGGTCCTAATAAAACCCGGAGCTACACAATTAACAAGTATCCCTCTTGAAGCGACTTCTTTTGCAAGTGACTTTGAAAACCCTATCATACCCGCTTTTGAGGCTGCATAATTCGTTTGTCCAGGATTACCCACTAATCCAACAACTGAAGTGATGTTGATGATTCTGCCTTTTCTTGCTTTCATCATGGAACGAATCACTTGTTTGCAAGTGTTATAGCACGATTTTAAATTTATGTCTAAGACTTGGTCCCAATCTGACTCACTCATTTTCATCAGGAGTTGATCCGAAGTAATCCCTGCATTGTTAACAAGAATATCTATTTCCCCAAGCTCCTCAACGACTTGCTTAAAAGCTGCTTCGACGAGATCTGTTTTAGAGACATCGACAACAAAAAACTTTGTCAAATTTTTTCCTGTCTGAGCTGTTATCTCCTCTATCGTTAGCCGACCAGTCTCAGCATTGGTACCAAAAATAGCGACTTTAACACCTTCTTGAACTAGTTTTAAAGCAATCGCTTTTCCAATACCGGCATTCCCTCCCGTCACAACGGCTACTTGCCCCTCAATGGAATATTTCTGCATCTCAGCCTCCAAGGTGTTGCTTAAATGACTCTAAATCTTCTAGCTTCTCAATACTTATTGTTTCAGCAGTTACTCCAATTCTTTTATTCAATCCTGAAAGAGTTTTGCCAGGTCCAAATTCGACGAATAAGTCGACGCCGTCTTGATCTAATGCTCGAATCCCCTTCTCCCAAAGAACAGAGTGGGTCACTTGTTGTATTAAAAACCTTTTAATTTGTTCGCATTCATTAACAAAATCACCAGGAACATTCATCACAAGGCGACAACTTCCATTTTTAAATGATGCTTCTTTAAGAGCCGGTTCCAGGCTTCTTTGAGCTGACTGCATCAATCCACTGTGAAAGGCTCCCTGAACTTGGAGAGGAATCACCCGTTTTGCCCCTCGCTCCTTTATCTCCATGGTGGCGACTTGAATCCCTTTTAAAGTACCTGATAAGACAACTTGGCCTGGGCAATTTAAATTGGCTACCCATAAATCTTGTGGTAAGTGAAGTCGATTCACAATCTCTTTAACAGCATCAGCTTCCATTCCCATGACAACAATCATGGCCCCCTGAGTGTTTTCACAGGCAAGATTCATCAATTGACTGCGCAAATCAACCAGCTGCAAGGCTTCTGCAAAATTTAAATACTGTCCCGCCACCAAAGCAGAATATTCACCCAAACTTAACCCTGCTGTAGCATAAAATTGAATTCCGCAAAGCTCTTGCATTGCCTTCGCAATTGCAATGCTGGTGACAAATATACCTGTTTGACTATTTTGTGTCTGGGTGAGAAGCTCTTCTGGGCCTTTAAAAATGACTGTAGAAAGAGACCTTTTGAGGAGATCATCGGCCTCTTCATAGGTTTGTCGTACAACTGCAAATTGATCGAAGAAGTCTTTCCCCATTCCACAATACTGGGCTCCTTGTCCGGGGAAAAGGAGAGCAATTTTTTTGAACTTTGATCCCATTTTATTGTTCCACTTTTGTAAGAATGCAAGCACCATCTGTAAGGCCGCCTCCAAAAGCAACTAATAAAAGTTTTTCTCCGGATTTTACAGTATGATTGGATAGTAGATCTGTGAGAGCAATGCCAATACTAGAGCCAGAAGTATTTCCGTACTTGTGAATCGTGCGCACAACACGTTCTTCAGGGAAACTAAACTGTTTAGCAATCGCATCAATGATTCGGTTATTCGCTTGGTGAGAAATGAGCCAAGAAATGTCGTTTTGTTTAACCCCCACCTTTTCCATACACGTTTGGGCCGATGCCGTCATCCGTCGCACAGCATGTTTGAAAACTTCATTCCCCTGCATCTTAAAATAATGGAGCTGGTCAGAAAGGGTTTGTGGGGAAGCTGGGTTTCGCGATCCTCCCCCAGGAATGATGATGAGTTCAGCCATTTGTCCATCGGATCCTAACGTCACTGAGTCGATACTAAAACCGGGTCCTTCCGCTGCCACCAAGGCAGCAGCAGCTCCATCTCCAAAAAGGATGCAGGTGCTTCGATCTTTGTAGTCGATGAATGCCGACATCTTCTCTGTTGCGATAACTAAGACGTTTTTATACATTCCAGATTCAATCCATCCTTTAGCAATGGATAAAGCATATAAAAATCCTGTACAGGCTGCCTGAATATCTAATGCGGGAACTTCAGGGATTCCCATTTTAGCTTGAATCAAACAGGCGGTGCTAGGTGAAATGTAATCGGGTGTCATAGTGGCAACCAAAAGGCACTCTACTGACGAAGCAGGAGTTCTGCTTGCTTCAAGAGCATTTAAAGCAGCCTTCACTCCCATATCTGAAGGAAACTCATCAGGAGCAGCAATGCGTCTTTCTTTTATTCCAGTCCTCGCTATAATCCATTCGTCAGAAGTTTCGACCATTTTTGCAAGATCATGGTTTGTCAAAATGCGTTTAGGTAGATAAGAACCGATACCGACGATGCGCGCTTTCATTATTTTTTCCTTAACCTGCTAATTGTGGAAAGAATTTAAATTTTTCCTTAATCGAGAAGTAGTTATAACAGAAATGAAATAATAAATAAAGGTCAAACGTACCAAGAAAAGAATCGTTTACAACTCATCTCATTTTTGCTATAGTTTACATAAGAATCGAAAATATTTATTTATAAATTGTACTATCATGCGCTACCCTGATCATCTTATCAAACTTATTCAAGTGTTTAAAAAACTCCCCGGCGTTGGACAAAAAAGCGCAGAGCGCTTTGCCTATCAGCTATTAAATTGGCCACAAAATCAGATTATAGAAATGGCTGATGTCATTGTTCAGACGCCTACTAAATTGATTCCATGTCCTTCATGTGGGTGTTTGATGGATGAAAAAGCCTGCCTTTTTTGCCATTCCAGCAGAAATGAATCCCAGCAATTATGCATTATCGCATCTCCTCGCGATGCATTTGCCATAGAAGAAACAAAGGCTTACCACGGTCTTTACCATGTCCTGGGGTCTCTTTTTTCCCCACTGGACCATAAAGCTCCCGATCCACAAGTCTTAATCTCTCTCAAAGAACGCATTTTTTCTTTAACTATTCGCGAAGTCGTCATCGCCCTAGATTCCACCTTAGAAGGAGACGCGACATCGCTCTATCTGAAACAAGAGCTATCCCCTCTGGGAATTCAGACATCTCGCCTAGCCTTTGGTCTTCCTATGGGGAGTGCTATTGACTATGTAGATGGCTGCACACTAGCTAGAGCCTTTTCCGGAAGAAATAAATTTTGATGCCATTCTAAAATGGTTGCAAAATTGATGATTATCGCCTATGATCTAGGACTTTTCTACACCCTCGTATTTAATAGCACTCGAAGCTCATGACAAAGGCTTATTTACATGAAGAAAACAGTACTTGCAATTCTATGTTCTAGCATTTTCTATTTTCAAACTTCTTGGGGCCAAACCCTTCATTATGAAAACCAAAAGATAGATAAAGTTGATGTTTTTGTTCATACGCAATCAGGAATTTCACAAAATCACAACTCCGTGATTACTCGTATGCTCACAAAACCGGGTGGGATTTTTTCTCAATCCGATTTTGATGAAGATCTTAAAACATTGAATCAAGATTATGATCGCATAGAACCCAATATAAATGATGAAGATGGAGTCACGACCGTTACGCTTCATTTATGGCCAAAACCGACGATTCATCGTATTCATTGGAATGGAAATCATGGGATGAGCACCCACCGACTACAGAAAGAGCTTGATATAGCCTGTGGAGAAACATTTGACCGTTTAAAATTTAACCAAGCTTTTCACAAACTAAAAGCTTATTATATTAAGAAAGGATATTTCGAAGCACAACTGGACTATCGTATTGAACTCGATACTGAATGTAATCATGTGACTATCACGGTTGATATTTGCGAAGGACGCTCTGGAAAAATTCAAAGGATTGAATTCCAAGGATTTTGTGAAAGAGAAGAATCTGAGTTGCTCCATCAAATGGTTACCAAAACGTATAATCTTTTTACAAGTTGGCTCACGGAAACGGGAACCTATCATTATGAAGCGATTCAGCAAGATCAGCTCACGATAACAAACTATCTTCAAAATCGCGGATATGCCGATGCCCAGGTAGAAATTCATGTCGAAGAACTTCCAAAAGAAGATCGTATCGCCATCATCATCCAAGCGGATAAGGGAGAACGTTATTATTTTGGTGATATCTCTTTCGAAGGGAACACCATCATCTCTGACGAAAAAATCAATGCTCTATTCCAGATACGAGCAGAAGATCCTTATTCCATTGAAGGGATTAGAGACACTATTGAGATCCTAAGCGATGCTTACGGTCGTTATGGATATGTCGATGCCATCATTGATTTTATTCCCGAACTGATCGAGGGAGAATACCGTTATCAAGTGCGCTTTAAAATTGAAGAAGGTGAACAGTACCGAGTGGGGATTATTCGCATCTTCGGGAATACCTGCACAAAAACACCGGTGATTCTTCATGAGACTTTACTCATCCCTGGAGAAATTTTAAATACCGTTAAACTAAAAGCCACAGAAAGACGATTAGCCAATATCGGATTTTTTAAAAATGTTAATGCCTACATTGTGAAGGGAACGGAATCATCGCTAGGTGGCAACTACCGTGATGTTTACATTGAAGTAGAAGAAACCAGCACAGGTGAATTTAGCGCATTTCTTGGTTTTAGCAGCGCTGAAGAGCTGTTTGGTGGATTCAATGTGACGGAAAGAAATTTCAACTACGACGGTCTCTATTATTTATGGAGAGATGGGCTTCAAGCTTTAAGAGGAGCTGGAGAGTTTCTCCATTTTACAGCACAAATTGGTCAAAAAAGTCGGAACTATACCTTATCATGGAGTAAGCCATATTTTAGAGATTCGCAATGGATGATTGGGTTTGATTTATCCAACTCAACGACGCGCTATATTTCTGAAGATTATGATCTCACTTCTTCATCCCTTGTTTTAAGAGCCCAACGCCCTCTCAATCAGTTTGTTCGATTTGGCGTACAGTACCGGCTATCCAATGGTGCAGTCTTTTTACACCATGATGGCAGTCACATGTCTGGACTTAAGCGTGCTTCACGAGTGAGTGCCCTCATATCTGCAGTAGGGACATCTCTCAGCTATGACTCTACAAATCATCCAACGAAACCAACTAGTGGATTTAACTCCAGACTGTTTCTTGAATTTGCGGGATTAGGCGGCGACCACCAGTTCCTTTCTCTCGGCTATTTTAATAGCTACTACATTCCAGTAGGAAGTCGCGCTTATTTTAAATTTCGTGGTGACTTTCGTTTCCTACAACCTTTATTTAAGACCACCTATCAAACAGTCCCCATGGATGAACGCTACTTTCTAGGAGGCGAATATTTAGTTAGAGGGTATCGTCCTTATCGTCTTGGACCACAGTACCATCACGACCATGCTCCTAAAGGAGGGCTTTCCTTACAATTTTACTCAGTCGAACTTACGCGTCGCATTATGGAAGATATTGAAGTCTTTATTTTTATGGATGCAGGACAATTATCCAAAAATACATGGGAATTTGGCGATCTGAAATTTGCTATTGGTTATGGAACGCGATTTAAATTGATCCCAAGTATTCCGAATATTACCTTAGGAATGGGATATCCATTAAATCCAAGTAACCGTAGTGAAGTCAAAAAATTCTTTTTTATGATGGGTGGTGGATTTTAACTCTAAATGGATTATTTTTAACAAACGGTAGATCGCCCATTTTGGGTGACCCTACCATGCCCGATGATGGGTCATTAATTAAGGAGTCATTATGAAATGTTTACGCTCTTTTGTCATTCCCTTGGCCTTATCTGTTCTTTTAGCTGCTCCAGCATTTATGTCTGCACAGCAGCAAAGCCATTCTAATTCTACTCAAAGTTCAAGGATTGGAATTGTCAACACAAAGCGCTGCTTAGAGGAATCAAAAATTGGAAAGCAAGAACAAACCAACTTTGAGAAAATGAAAGCGCAGATGGAGTCGGTCCTTCAGGAAAAGGAGAGAGACCTTGAGGAAGTAGAAAATAAAATCAATGATGATGATTACATGGACAGCATCTCTGACGAGGCAGCATCAGAACTTAAAAGAAAGCGTCGATCCATTAAACAAGATGGTATGCAACTACAAAATCAATATATACAGACTCTTCAACAAGCTAATATGAAGATTATCCAAAAATTAACGGAAATGATTTCGAAGGCTTCCGCTCAGGTAGCACAAGAATCCCAAAGCACTATGCCAATCGATGTCATATTGAGTGATGAAGCCTGTACCTATTTTGCCCCCTCTCTTGATGTTACAGATCGCATCATTGCTAAACTCAACGCATTGTTTGATTCAGAGGGAAATAAATCTCCACAAAAATAAGAAAACTCTAGATTAAACGACTTTTTAAAGATGGAGATCGATCGACCTCCATCTTTGCTTTACACTTTGGAATACGCAGATGCGAACAAAACAATCCTATACGCTATCAGATCTAGCAGCAAAGCTCAAATGCAAACTTGAGGGTGATCCTCAAAAGCGAATTTCTGGAGTATCCGACCTGGATCAAGCAACTTCTGAAGACGTCTCTTTTTTTTCTAACGCACGCTATGCGCAAGCCTTAAAAAGCTCTCAAGCTGGATTGCTGATTGTTGATGCATCGACTTCCTTAGATGAACAAAAAAACTACCTGATTTCGCCTAACCCCTCAGAAACATTCCAAGCGCTTATTGAACTTTTCCATCCTCCACACAAATTTCCTTCCGAATTTTTAGGCATTCACCCCACTGCTATCATCCACTCCTCTGCCCAACTTGACTCCACCGTAAATGTGGGTCCTTATGCTGTCATTGATGGAAATGTCACGATCGGTTCCAATACATTTATTGGCTCCGGTGTTTATATTGGGCCTAATGTCCAAATAGGAAAAGACTGCCTCATTCACCCGCATGCTGTAATCCGTGAAGACTGCATCATTAAGGATCGTGTCATCATTCAACCTGGGGCTGTGATTGGATCATGCGGATTCGGTTATATCACGAGTTCGCAGGGAACCCATCAAAAACTTAATCAAGTCGGCAATGTTGCTATTGATAGTGATTGTGAGATTGGAGCGAACACTACAATTGACCGAGCTCGATTTAAATCTACAGATATTGGGCAAGGAACAAAAATTGATAATCTTGTTCAAATAGGTCATGGAGCAAGAGTGGGGAAACATAACATCATCGTTGCCCAGTGTGCAATTGCTGGATCCACAACTTTAGGTCAGTATGTAATCCTTGCCGGGCAGGTTGCTATTGCTGGACATATTATTTTAGACGACTTTGTTAAGATAGCTGCAAAAAGTGGAGTAACGAAATCCCTTTCGAAAGGTACTTATGGTGGGTTTCCAGCCATAGCGATTGAAGAACATAACCGCAATCATGTTATGTTAAGAAATATTAAAAAATTCGTAGATCAATTAAAGACAATTGAATCGAAGGTCATAGAATTGGAAAAACAGAGAGGTTAGGAATTTTGGGATTGGTAATGCTGGTTCCAATGATTAACCGTCTTTCCACAATCGGCTTTGTATACGTGGTCCATTCCAGCTTCCTTTACAAAATCTCCAGCTTTTTTAATTCCATAGCAAGCAAAAAAGCCTATTAGGCTTAGACCTGTTGCTTTAATGTAAGGTTCTTTTAGTATAATTCCAGATCCGAGAACTAAACTACCGAAAATTGCACCCATACCGACAAAATAAATTTCCTTTAGATTCCTGGTCTTAAACCGAATAATTTTATCTCCATTATTTCTAACAGCATTTAAATGTATTATTAAATCTTTGTCGTTCTGTGCATCTAAGAAGCAGCCTACATGCTTAATCACTGTATTTATTTCGTTGATTGTATCAAATTTCTTATCAATGTTCCCTAATGAAAAAGCTGTTAACAATTTCCAAGTTTTTGTTGCCAAATCACTTTCCAATTCGGGTTGGTCAATAAAATCATTACTATGTGAAAAATTCTGTAAAGTTGAATTGTAATACCTTTTAGATTTTCCATCATCAGAAAAAGAATTAGTTGAAATAGTGTTCATTTTATTAATCAAAGGCTGCATGTAAGCTTCTAAAGTAACTGAAGAAGTCTGCGGCTGATAGTTTCCATTAAAATGGATTGTGGCGTTGAGTGTTCCATTTAATGTTTGGTTGGGATAACCATACCCACCATTGACTTTTTGAAGCCTTAAGTCTGTTGATGTCATTGAAAAACCATCTTTGTATATTATTATAGATAAATTTTATGTTAAAAAATCAAAATTTTATATTTATATCTCATTAAATTATGTACTTCCTTAAATTTAACCATAAATGATAAATAAAATCAATAAAAATATTATATTAAATAAAACAACATTTTTCAAAATATTAACAAAGAAAATACTTTCAACCCTTAAACTAATAAAACTACGGGATTTTCTAGTAGTTTCTTTAGAGAATGTAAAAAAAGAGAAGCAACTGCCCCATCAACGACTCGATGATCGACTGATAAGTTAAGATGCATCGTTTTTCCAGGGACTACCTTTCCTTCTTTGACAACTGGAACATCTTGAATAGCTCCAACTGCTAAAATGCACGCTTGCGGAGGATTTATGATCGCCTCAAATTGTGTAATCCCAAACATACCTAAATTTGAAATCGTAAAAGATCCCCCCTTATATTCATGAGGAGCTAACTTTCCATCGCGAGCTTTCATAGCTAAAGACCGCATTTCAATAGAAAGTTCAAGAAGACTTTTAAAATCAGCATGTCTAATAATTGGGGTAACCAGACCCTCGTCCATATTGACTGCTACTGCGATGTCTATCGTTTTAAATTGAATAATCGTTTGATTAACAGAATTAAAGCCTGCATTTATGCTTGGATGTTCTTTTAATGCCAAAGCGCATGCTCGGATAATCAGATCATTGACAGAGACCTTAAGTTCTCCCACTTTGAGTTGTTCCCGCAATGCAAAGATTGGTTCAGCATCGATCACATGATGAACATAAAAATGAGGAATAAACGATTTCGAATCCTGGAGACGTTGAGCAATGACTTTTCGAATAGGAGAAAGTGAAATTTCCTCATAGGTTCCCGGTGGGATTTGAGGTTCCTGACGCCTTCCAGAATAGTAAGCATGGTTTTTCTGGGCCTTCTCCAAATCTTTTGCCACAATCCGAGCATTGGGACCTGATCCCTTAATGGAGGTCAGATCCAATTCTTTCTCTTTTGCAAGCTTTTTTGCGAGAGGAGAAGCCATAATTCTCTTTTCAATTTGCTGGGAAGGTAATTCAAAATGGTAATCTGATAGCGGAGGCTCGGGAACAAAGCTTGGGATTGGGTATCCTATCGTAGACTGAGACGAAGACGTTTCCACTTTTTTTTCTTTGATATCGGCAGGTTCCTTAGTAACCGTCTCTTCTCTCTGCTTAGGAATGACAAATCCTTCGAAACTTTCTTGCGCAGTTTCAGTCACAACAGCAACAGGCTGATTCACCTTGACCACTTGACCTTCTTGAATGAGAATCTGACGTAAAACCCCCTCATCGAGAGCATTATATTCCACAGTAGCTTTATCGGTTGCCACTTCCATAAGAAGATCACCTGGTTCAAACGCATCTCCGACACTTTTATGCCATTTTACAATCGACCCCTCTTCCATAGTCGGAGATAGTTTTGGCATAATCAAAACTGATGGCATAAGCATTCACTCCTAATGATTAAGTATTTTATTAACAGAATATAGAATTCTTTCTACATTTGGAATCGTTTCTTTTTCTAGTACTTTTGAATAAGGCATAGGCGTTTCCATTTGGCAAACTCTTTCCAAAGGAGCGTCCAGATAATCGAAACAATGAGTCATGATTTGAAATCCCACTTCAGAAGCAATTCCGGCAAAGAGGTGTCCTTCTTCAACGATGACGCAACGATTTGTCTTTTTTACAGATGTTACTAGAGTGACGATATCAAGAGGTTTAATTGTCCGTAAATCGATTAATTCTGCCTGAATGCCTCGTTTTGCCAACTCTTTAACAACCTCTTTACAGATAGTGACCATGCGGCTATGAGCAATTAGAGTGATATGACGGCCGGGAGAAACAATCTGAGCTTTGCCAATAGGAACCAAATACTCTTCTATGGGAATTTCCATTTTGTCATTATACATTAATTCCGATTCCAGAAATAGAATGGGATTATTATCCCTGATTGCGGATTTAAGCAATCCTTTAGCATCGTAGGCATTGCTTGGAGCCACTATTTTCCATCCAGGTAAATTTCCGTAAATCGCCTCCACGCAATGAGAATGCTGGCTAGAAACCTGCGCAGCAGCTCCATTGGGGCCACGGAAAACGATAGGGACTTGAAAACGCCCTCCAGACATATAATACATCTTAATCGCGTTTGAAATTAATTGGTCAGCTGCAACAAAGGAGAAATTGAAGCTCATAAACTCTACAATGGGTCTTAATCCTGTCATGGCTGCACCAATGCAGAGACCTGCAAAACCTAATTCCGATATGGGAGTGTCGACTATGCGTTTCGGTCCCCACTTCTCAAGCATCCCTTTGGTGACTTTATACGCTCCATTATACTCACCAACCTCTTCTCCCATGACAAAAACTGTTGCATCTCTCGTCATTTCTTCATCAATAGCTTGTCTGAGCGCTTCTCTTAATTCGACTACTTGTTTTCCTTTCATGAGAAGACCCCCTCTTCTAACGTCAATATACTGGGCCAAGGACTTTGTTCGGCAAATTCCATCGCTTCTACAACTTGCGCCCGGATTTCCTTGTCCCACTCCTTTATCTGTTGGTCAGTCACAATCCCTTCCTGAATCAGAACCTGTTCAAAACGGATTAATGGGTCATTCGATACAATCGTCTTTAATGCATCTTTTGTGCGATAATTTCCCGGATCGGATATGGAATGCCCTTTAAATCTTTCTGTGATCATTTCAACTAAGACAGGACGTTGTTTCGATAAGACTTCGTTTCGTAGATGTAAAAAGCCTCCGTAGCAGTTAAAGAAATCTAAACCATCAAGTGTATAACCTTTCATATTATACCCAGAAGCCTTTTCTTCGGCTAATCGAGAAACACAAACAGCTTTACTGACATGTGTTCCCATCCCCCATTTATTATTTTCGATCACATAGATACAAGGTAAATCCCATAATGACGCCAAATTGAGCGATTCATGAAAAGCTCCTTGTGGGACAGCCCCATCTCCCATAAAACAAATGGAAAGTTCATCTCGATTATCCTGATATTTAAGAGTAAAAGCAGCTCCTGTTGCAATAGGAACTTGACCTGTGACGATCCCGAATCCCCCGAGAAGACGTTCGGTGAAAAAATGCATGGATCCGCCTCGCCCCTTAGCATTGCCTGTTTCACGTCCATAAAGTTCGGCCATGAGTTCTTTAGGGGTAGCTCCTAATAATAAGGCAAGAGCATGACATCGATACGAAGTAGAATACCAGTTTTTTAGTCCCAGAGCCTCTACTGCAGCTGTCTGAATTGCCTCTTGTCCAGTATACGAATGGAAAAATCCCCCCACCAGGCCTTGTTGATAAGCGGACTCAGCTCGGATCTCAAACTGCCGGATCAACATCATCTTTTTCAAACACTCAGTCAGAGATTTTGGTCCCAACTGACGTATAAGAAAAGCCCGATCGACCGAAAAAAATGAATCTGTGGTCATAACTTCTCGAAATATGTTAACGTTTTTGCAGAATCCTTACAAAATGAACACTATCGTATCAGATAACGTAAAAAAAGTAAAAAATTACATGCTCGCTAACAAACTTAACTACGGATTTGTTTGAAAAAGGGGATTTTTACTTTGATCTAAGTCACCGCCAGTGTCAGCCACCTTGACTTCTTCATTCACTACGGCGGCAACACAGGAGTCTGACCAAACATTGATCGCGCTTTCAAACATATCAATTAGACTATAGAAAGGAAGGATGACACCCAAAAGATTTAAGGGAACATTCATTGCAGCAAGAAATGCGCTGGCTAAAAAGTAGCATCCCATGGGGACGCCTGCATTTCCAACTGCTGCAATCGTTGCTAGAACAATCCAAACAAGCATTTCAGGAATTGTATAAACAACACCTTGGCTCATCGAGACAAAAAGGACCGTTGTTAAAATGAATGCTGCGCAGGCATTCATATTAATAGTCGTGCAAAGCGGCAACGTAAAGCTTGCTACTCTACGCGAAATCCCCGCTCGCTCTTCGGCGCACCGCATCGCCATGGGGAGAGCCGCTGCAGAAGATTTAGTGAAGAAAGCAACGGATAGAGCGGGCAGCATATTTTTAAATAATTTTAACGGGGAAACACCTTTTATTTTAAGAAAAGCCGGTAAGACAACACCTGCTTGAATCAAGTTTGCACCCATCACACATGTTAAGTAAAGAGCAAGATTTTTAAATTCTAGTCCCTGATGGAGATCGCGCATAAATAATGTGATAAAAGCCCAGATTGCAATGGGCATAATCGCTACTATCCACTTTGTTATGACAATAATAGCAGAGTAAATAGAACTAAAAAAGGTATGGAGAACGGATCGATGTTGAGAAGGAAGCGAAAGAATTGCAAAGCTGAAGAGCATCGCTAAAAAGAGCACTCCCATTACATTATTTTCACTAAAAGGCTGAACAATATTAGAAGGGATCATATTAATAAAAAATGAGAGATAGGTGGGTGAGCTTTCCACTCCGGTTTGAGTTAATGGATTTGATTCTGGGATCGCCCCTCTCACTGGGTTAATCAACAAAAATAATCCTAGTGCGACTGAAGCTGCTATCACTGTTGTAATCAATGTGTACTTGATCACCTTCTGGCCTAATTGTTTAATCTGCTGCATGCTTTCCATTCCAGAAGCTGTAGAAACAATAGAAAGAAATATGATGGGTAAGCTAACAAGTTTGAGGAGATTGATAAATATCTGAGAAATCGTCTCTGCGAAGGCAAAAATTTGAGGCTGCTGCCAAAATCCACTACAAACTCCGAGAACTACAGCCACGCCAAAGAAAATATTAGGATTTATTTTTCTTTTATTTTCTACACACATATTTGAACTCCAATCCATTTATGAATCTTAATGCCCGATCTCGTAACCTATAAAAATACCATCTTCCAAAAAAAATGTCAAATCAATTATTTAAATAATAATTATCTAATTGATTAATTAACAACTATACATTCAGATTTATTATTTACATATTTCTATTCAATTACTTTATATTTTATTGACAATTTTATAAAAAATTGATACCTTTCTTTTAATTATTATCCAGGAGCCAAATATGTCATCCATTTTCAGTCACCTCACACATCAAGCATTTTATTCATGTTCGGCAGCATATTCAGTAAGGTACATAGGAATAGTGTTGGAACGATCAAAAAAATCACCACCTCCACCTTCGTCAACCATTATAATAAACCCAACATTTTTGGGTATCGCACTAGGTGTTGGACATTTTACTTATGGCCTTTCCTGCTTTACAATAGCCAAGCACATCGAGGATCCTTCTATTTCAATCATTAGCCACTTCGCTGCTGCTCTCTTAGGAATCGGAATCTCCTATTATACCTATCGTACAGCAAAACAACAGCTTGTTAAGAAAAAGTTAGATACGATTTTTAACATAGTGGGTGCTTTTTCTTACGCTTTTTCGGCCCTAACCACAGCCAATCTTGAAGTAAGAGATATAACGGTGCTTAACTCAAAATTAAGAAGCGTCCAAGTTATTGCAGTATGTTTCCTTGGAGCAACAGGCAAGATTTTTATTTTTTAATTTTCTACAATTACGCGGAATCTAATTAAATAAGAGAATTAACAAAAATTATGGCAAACATGATCAATCAACTCGGAATTTTTACAGAATCTTTATATGCATATCAAAATACTGGTTCATGGTTAATGTATGGTAATTGCATTGGTGACATTTATGATAAAGAAAAAAGTTCAAATTTCTCAAAATCCTTAGGACTTGCTTCTGGTTTGTTCCAATTATCCAACTGCATATTTAACCATGTCATTGCAGAAAAGTGCACAAACCCTCAAATTGCATTAATCATGAGAATTGCCGGCGGAATCTTAAGTTTTTACATTGCAAAAAAGGCATACTCTAAGATTAAAGAACGTGAAAATTCTAATTTAATTCCGATATTCGTTGCGTGCTTAGCAGCAAATCAACTTTTTAAATTTAAATATCCTTACCCATCCTCTGATTTAGATGATCAATCTTTTGTTATTCAAGCTACTCTTGTTGTTGTGACGGTAGCTAAATGCTTTTTCTAAAACAAAATTAATTTTTTATAGGAGTTTTTTATGTCTATTTCCCAGTGTTTTTATCAGTCATGCCTAGTCATACCCATAGCAACTTTTGCTGGTGGCATTATTTCATCTTTTTTTAAAAGTGAAAAAAAGAGTGAAAAAAAGATGGATAATTTTGATCCATATGCTTTTGGTATCGGCTGCGCAACTTTAGTGATGACCGCAAGCTATCTTAATTTAAAACAAATTTCTAAAGTCGAGAAGCCAGAGTTTATGATCGTTGTCGGCGCCACAACATTGGCCATAGGTTTGGGATATACAACTTATAATATTGTTAAGAATTTAACTAGAGGAAAAAAAATACTATTATCTCTTTTCTTATCTTCAGTAGGTTGTGCAAATAGTCTATCCAAACAACATTCATTTTCGCTTGCTGAACGCATATCTACGTCTTCAAGCAAATCTAACGGAGCTGTTGTCTTTGTGATTTCTTTTATGGCATTTAAGTTCATCGCTAGAATGATCCGCTAATGCATAAGTTATAACGTAGGCTTTAGAGGGAATTGCAAAACTTCCTCTAAAGCCTACGCTTTTTTTGCCGGAAGCGTGGGGGTCGGCAGGGTATCCCAATTAATTAATAAACAACTTTATTTTCTGGTTTATTATTAACATAATTTTATTCGATTAATTTATATATTTTATTGACAATTTTATAAAAAATCGATAACTTTTTTTTTATTTATTATCAAGGAGGCAAATATGTCAACAATTTATAATCACCCATTCATAAGCGATGTATTCTCAGGGGTTTTTAATTAGAAAGACTTGATAAAAAATTTCATAGATGGTCATCTCT
>JBEPVL010000001.1:0-164837 GCA_041691035.1 Chlamydiota bacterium | reverse complement strand
GAAAGATAATATTTTTTATTTAAAAAGTGAATTTATTTTTTGGAAATGGTATCACATACTTCACAACGTATGATTTTTTCTTTTCTGGACATACATCTGTAGCCACAATTGCAGCTTTAGAAATTGGACACCGAAATTATAAATCCAAAGTATATCTCATGATTGCAATTATGCTTGTTGTACTCCAGGTTATTTTTATTCTATCCATGCGCTTTCACTATACCGCAGATGTACTAACAGGTATATTTGCTGGTATCACGGCTTTCTTTATTTCTATGAAAATAACTCCCTCTATAGATAGGATTCTTAATCCTTAATCACCATCTTTTTTCTACGATTAACATTCCATATTCATCAAAATTTATTTCTTTGGGGAAGCCACTTTTTAATGCTCCTAGGAAGGAATTCTCGAATTGAAGATTCGATCTTCTGATGGTTTTTATGATAGTAAATTCCCAAAAAAATCACCAAAACACCAACTAAGCTTAGAATTATAGGGAAGCCTAAGGAGTTGTAGAAGTACTTATAAAAAATTGAGATCAGATAAAGCAGCACACCTATAGCTCCGAAGACTAGAAATACGGTTCTTTGTAAAAGAATGGAAAGAAGTAGTAATCCCAAGTTCATAAGTAAATACATGAATTTACCAAATCCAGAGGAGGATTCGAGTAATGAAAGTCCTCCCCAAAAGGTGAGTAGACCAAAGAAATAAGGCCAGAATGCAAAATCTTTTTCGCTTTTTAGATCGATGACATAGGCTATTATCAGGAGCACTGCCCCAAAAAAAAGAGAGGTTTTATTCCGAATGGCATCGATATGGTCTGTTTGACCAAAAAGAATAGGAACACTGTCCATAGACATAAACCAAAGGGTGAAAAAAATAGGTAAAGTTAGAAATGGGAATCGAAAAAAATAGAACGCAAGGCAACCTCCAATAAAGGTTGTGATTTCCATTAAAAACCATCCTCCTTTTATCCAGGAGAAAAAATCCCGGTATTGCCCAGGTTGATCCGTCACCCATATTCCAGACCATTTTTGCAAACCATAGACAACTAAAGGGATCATACATACAGCTAAGGTGATAAAAAGCCCTCCGGGAGTTTTTAAATCTTTTTTCTTCCACAACGAAACACCAAGTAAAAGAAAAATAAGTAGATAAGCAAGACCGATCCAAAAAATCCCTTTACCCCCAAAACGTTCCCAGGCTTCCCCAAAAAACCACGACATCGCTAAAATGACAAGCATGGCTCCTAGGTAATATAGGAGATGTGAGAAATCAAATTTAGACGGGGATTGCTTAGAACAGAGTTCTACCCATAACTTCTCCGTCGACTCTTGAGAAAGACCATACTTCCTGGCTGAGGAAATGAAATCATTTTTTTCAATATGCATAGTCATTTTTTGTTGTATAAATTCCAAAAAAATTAAAAGCTCATCAATAGAGCATCAACATTTTACTTGTAGGGGATTTAAATGATCATATGCAAACATAATTTAGTGAAGTCTTTGTCATTAATCGGTTTTTTAAGCCTTGGAGTCTTCTTCAATGGACATTTATTAGCGAATGGAAATACATCCGTCCAAGTCAGCCCGGATGGCACAAAAATTGTCCAAGATAATGAAGGAAATATGATTCAAATCAGACCTGACGGATCAAAATTGATCAAAAAGGCAGATGGTTCGTCAATAGAAATGAGATCTGATGGAACAAAGTTCATTTATGAGGCTGATGGAACTTCTATTCAGGTTAAAGCTGACGGAAGCAAAGTGATTAAGAAATCTGATGGGACTATGATTCAGGTGCCTCCTAATGGCCCCTGGTAGTAGATAAGTCTATTTCTGCTTAAATATAGTTGAAATGAAATGGACTAGAAATGGGCCTGTTTTCCCTTTAGTCCATACGATCAATTTTTTCTTTTTCCTATCACTCTTATGTGCTATTGTTAGCCTCATATAGCCTTGTGTCTTTTTTCCTCACACAAAACGATGAACAAACTTTCTTACAGGTGGTCTTTATGAAGTATATTGTATTATTAGGCTGTGTATTTTTTTCATTTGCTTTTGCGGAAACTATCCAGAATGTCGACTTCCATTTACCTCAAGCAGCGCAAGACTGGGTAATAGGGAATAAGATCGAGGGAGATAAAGGAAGTACTGTTATCTATATTCCAAAAGGAGCGGGTAAACAAAATGCTAAAGAGTTTTTTGGTGTGAATGCCACTCGTTTACTCTCTAATCCAAATGACTATTCAGAGCTAAAAATGGTGTTAGGAAAAATGTATCCCGCTTTGAAAATTAATTTTGAAGTCATAGAAAAGTATCCTAATGGATTAATTTACGAATGGTCAGGCGAAGCAAACGGCATTCAGAAAGTTCATGGTTGGGGACGGGGTTTCTCCTCACAAGAGGGTACCGTGCTATTAGGCTATCAAACAGAACAGTTGACGGATTTACCGAAAACACGCTCCATTTGGCTTCCTGTTCTAAGAAATGCGATATCTAGAACCTCTTAGGCCTGGGGAATACAATGATAAGGGGGTATATTTGAGGGGTCGATGAGAATTGCAAAAAATTGATAACAAAATTTAATAGGTGAATAGATGATTCTAACGGGAGTAGATAGAGTTTGCGTGAAAGCCATTTCAGAATGGAAGAGCGCATCTTTTAAGCTAAATTTCTTAGAGAATACCATTCCTACTAAATTAATCGCAATCATCGCTACACTTTCAATAGCCCATAAGGGTGGTTTAGCTGTTTCTAATCCAATGTCCAGGAATGAGACTGGAAGGGAACAAAGGCGTCCTAAAACACTATGGGATTTAGAATAGTCATTTAATTTTTCATAAAGTCTTGTTTGAATAAATATAGGTAAAGCATAACTATATAAAGTTCTCATAATTTAATAACTCCATTTTTTTGATAAAAAAATAATTGTAACATATTGTATTATAATTATCAATCAAAACTTCTTATTTTATAAGAACAAATTAGATTTCTTCTTTAAGTATCCGTTCACGGGGTAGCGGCGTAGCCGCCACCCCGTAATGTAATTTATAAAATTTATGTTTGATGTAAATTCAAATATATTTCAATATCGCGATATTCAACCGCGGTGTGAAAAATGCAGCCAACTTACGAAGAACTTTTTGCTCAGAACCAGATTTTAATCCAACAACTCAATGCTGCCTTGTTAGAAATTAAAGAGCTTAAAGCTAAAGTCAAAGAGCTCGAAGAAAAGCTCAATACGAATTCCACCAATAGCTCTATACCTCCCTCACAAGATCGATTTCGTCAGCCCATAAGAAAAGAGAAGACTGGTCGCAAGCAAGGCGGTCAACCTGGCCATGGCGGACATCGCCGTGCTTTGTATCCCTTAGAGTAGGTTCTGTCTATACATGACCTTAGACCTACTATCTGCCCAAATTGTAAGTCTAAAGAGTTTCATCAAAAGGTTATTTCAACTGATACGCGGCAGGTAATCGAACTTCCAGATGCGCCACCGGAGGTCACTCAATTCAACATTCACACATGTCAGTGCACCTGCTGCGGCAAGCACGTAAAAGCGGACGTACCTCCTGAAGCTACATACGGCTTTGGCCCTCGCCTCATGGGGCTTGTAACCTCTTTATCGGGAGAATTCAGACTATCAAAGCGGCAAGTCGTCGCCTTGGTGGGCAAGATTGGCATCAGGATATGTTCTGGCAGCGTCTGTAAAATTCATGAGCGAGCTTCCCAGATTCTATCTGTTCCTTATCAGGAGATTAAGCAATATACTTTGCAGCAAAAGCATCTCAATTCAGATGAGACAAGCTGGAGAACTCTTTCAGAAAAGCGCTGGTGTTGGATTGGCAGAGGACAATACAGCATGTTCTTTGCGATCACAAAATTTAGAAACGCTCAAGCCTTTAAAGACATCTTTGCAGGATTTAAAGGGGGGATCACAACCGACCGCTATGGTGCTTACAACTCGCATGAAGGGCCGCAACAGCTGTGTTGGTCACATGCAGATCGTGATTTCGAAAAGATATCGGGTCGCGACGGCACAGATAAATGGATTGGAGAAAAACTTTTGGATTGCAAGAAGAGCATATTTGATTTATGGCATCAATTCAAAAGTGGCCTGATTACACGAGATGAATTGATAAAGAACATTGAAAGTGGCCCTAAAGAGGATTTAGGAGTTTTATTAAAGGCTGGCGTGGTTCATCCAGACTGCTGCAATAAGACTAAGGCAACATGTGGAGACTTTTTCTTTCGCTTCGACATGCTCTGGCTCTTTGTTTATCAGGAAGGTGTGGAACCGACAAATAACGCGGCAGAGCAAGGGCTTCGACATGGCGTAATTTGGAGAAAACTCTCTCATGGATCTCAATCAGATACCGGTGAACGGTTTACTGAACGTGTGATGACAGTCGCTATGACTTTAAAACTGTGGGCAAAGAACTCATTTGAATATTTCACAGAGTGCTTTAGAGCGCTTATTTACGGAACGAGCTCTCCTCCCATATTTTCCAACTGAAAGATCAATTCAAATTAATTCGCGGGTAGGGGAGCTAAAATAGTCGTAACCGATAAGCTCCCCCCTACCCCGTGAACGGATACGAAATCTAGACTTTCTTAGTCATGGGGTGATAAGGTTTTACATTTGAGGGGTCGATGAGAATTACAAAAAATTGATAACAAAATTTAATAGGTGAATAGATGATTCTAACGGGAGTAGATAGAGTTAGTATGAAAGCCATTTGAGAACTGGCGAGCGCATCTTTAAAGCTAAATTTCTCAGAGAATGCCATTCCTACTAAATTAATCGCAGTAATCGCTACATTTTCAATAGCACCTAAGGGTGTTTTAGCTGTTTCTATTCCAATGTCCAGGAATGAGACTGGAAGGGCACAAAGGCGTCCTAAAACACTATGGGATTCAGAAAAGTCATTTAATTTTTCATAAAGTCTCTCTTGTAAATAACTAGGTTTAAAAAAACTATAAGCAGTTCTCATAATTTAATAACTCCATTTTTTTGGTTAAAAACTAATTGTAACATATTGTATTATAATTATCAATCAAAACTTCTTATTTTATAAGAACAAATTAGAATTTCTTCTTTAATAAGAAAATCCAAAGCTTCCAAATTGTGCCTTCATGGCAGATCTTAAATTAATTTATGTAAACTTTTAGTCGTGTTCCGGAGACCTTATTGAGGCATGATTTATCCGACATAGTTTAAGTTACAATTATTATTCTTTTTAAACATAACCACAAAGCCCTATAGATCGCTGAGTGGATTTCATAATAGGAAGTGCTGAAGGCTTCTCTTTTGTTGTGACGGAGCAATTACATTTCTGAATCTTTTCCCCAGCTACCACCTAGAGCTTTGTAGAGAGAAATGTATTTGATGAGAAGATCCACTTGGCTTTGCATCATTAAATCTTCAGCTACAATAAGAGCTTTTTTTGATTTGACTAGTTCAAAGTGATCATTCACCCCTCTGTCAAAAAGCGATTCTGCGAAAAGATAGCTAATTCTATAGAGTCCATAAGCTTCTTTCAAATAGGCAAACCTTTCTTTTTCGGATTGAAGTGCCGCTATCGCATTTTCTGATTCTTCAAGAGCTTCAAAGACTGTTTTCTGATAGGTATAAATAGATGTTTGTGTTGCTAATTTATTGTATTCGACGTCTTGTAAAAGCAAACGACTGTTAAAAATGGGCAAAAGCACCTGAGGACCAGCTAACCATGTCGCACTCGAAGGGTTAAATATAGATCCTGCCTTTGTACTGATCTCTCCAATAAATCCTCGTAAAGAAAACCTTGGAAAGAGACTTGCAATGGCACTCCCAATTCGTTCAGTGGCTGCTGCAAGCTCTCTCTCTGCTTTTCTGATATCTGGGCGTCGTCGTAGCAGTTCAGATGGGTATCCGATTGGGAGTGTTTCTGGCAAATCAAGAAGAGTCGAACCCTCTGATAGCCTTTCAAATAGATCTCCAGGTGTATACCCAAGCAAAATCTCAATCCGATGCATAGCTCGATTAATCGCGAATTCAACGGGAGGAACCTCGGCTTTGAGAGTTACTATCTCCGCTTGCATTTTGCTGTAGTCACTCTCATTGGAAATACCTCTGTCAAGAAGTTCTTGGAAGAGTTTTAAAATTTCTCTATGGGTTGCGATATTTTTCTTTAGGAGTTCAACTCTTTTTTGAAGCCCTCTCATTTCCACATAATTCTTTGCTATTTCTGCAGAAAGAGTCACCCATATTCCGCACAAACTTTCTTGTAGAGCCTCTTCTTGTGCCTTTAAAGCTGCAATTTCATGTGAGGTCACTCCAAAAAGATCGATTTCCCAGTCAGCATCGAATCCTAGTTCATAGAAGTTCACATTTCTTCGGACATGATGTTTAATAGGGCATGCAGTTCCTAGTAGACCCTTGACTAAAGCATTTTTGCTGTAATAGACATGATCATAATTTACCGAGGCATCAATATGAGGATAAATATCTCCTTTCTTCCCCTTGGCTTCCTCTCTAGCTTGGATGACTCTTACTGCAGCAATTTTTAAATCTAAATTTTGTGAAGCAGCATCCTTAATGAGCTCATTTAACATAGGGTCCTGCAGCTGTTGCCACCACACCCAATCTTCAGTTGAGCAGTTATCAAAACCAGAAGCGGTGTCTGCATGCCATTCAAAATGGATTTCTAATTTCGGTTCCTGATAAATAGGACCCACCTTACATCCAGTGAGGAACAATGCAAAAAGAGTGATTGGGTAAATCTTAATACTCACTTTTTTTCCATTGGAGTCGTCTTTGTTTCAATGAAAACATCCATCAGTTGACCGACATAAATCCGATTTTCTCCTTCTTCAAAGCAGTAGATTGCTTGTAAAACGCGTGTATCCACTTTTTCACTGATGTTATTATTTAAGGTTTGCTTATTAACCAAAAGCGGTTCGATCTGAATAAATTTTAATGGAAATCCTATCTCAGAGTTGCCTTGTAAATAAGCAACAGCGGGAGCATTTTGATTAAAATAAGGCGCATCGAATTGATTAATACTTACTCGCAAATACATGGTATCTGTATTCCCAATAATCATTGCAGGAGTCATAGATAGATCAGATGGCGGATATTCTCCTTCATGAATCTTTATTTGTAGGATTGTTGCTTCGGTTGGAGAACGGATGATTGTGTGATCAATATCTGTTTCAACGCGGTCTATCAGAGCTTTAGATTGCAGAACCTGCAAGCGTGCGATTTCCAAATCAGGCGGCCAGGATCCGGCCTTAGTTTTATTGAGCTCAGCTTCAGCAACTTGGAGTTTGGCTTCGGCTTCGTCGTGGGCAAAGCGTCGACGATTAACAGCTTCGTCGCTCATGGCTCCGTTCCTTTGTAATCCATTCACTCGCTGATATTCGCTTCTGGCCAAATCATATTGCACTTGTGCTGTTTTGACTTGAGCCGCTGCAGCTGCAAGATCTTCAGAGCGAGGAAGCGCCTCTAATTTCTTTAATTGGGCGACCGCATTGTTATATTCGCTGATACGAGAATTTAAGTCGGCCTTCAAATCATGGGCATCAAGTTGAAAAAGGATATCATATTTCTTTACCTTTTGCCCCACCTTCACGTCTATTTTTTCTATCATTCGACTGCTAGGCGATCCGATATAAACATTCCCACCGCTTGCCTCAACTACACCTAACGCAGAAATATACGATTGATATGGGGAAATAAGACGTGGTACAACATAACTAGGGTTAACTTGAACGCGTTTTCTATTTTCTGTGGTCATAAAAAGCGCAACAAGGAACACAGAGGCCACTGCAAGAAAAACTACCCATTTAAAGTATTGTCTATTCATGCTTCACTCCTTCCTCTGTTATCTCTCCGTCACTCATGGAAATAATGCGATCTGCATAGGAAAAAATTCGAGGGTCATGTGTAACCACCAGGACAGATTTAGCTGGATTTTTCGCCAAGTCATGCAAAAATTGCATGATTTCAAATCCGGCAACATGATCCAAGGAACTGGTGGGCTCGTCGCATATGATGATATCCGCATCATTAATCATTGCTCTTGCAATTGCAACTCTTTGTTGTTGACCCTTAGATAATTTTGTTGGAGAGACGTGAGCGCGATGAGCTAAATGAACTTTATCAAGAAGGATCTTTGCTTGTTTTAGGGCGTTTCTTTCAGACATACCACCCACAATTAACGGAAGTGCTATATTTTCTGCTATCGTTAGGGTGGGAATCAGAAATAAAGATTGGAAAACGATCCCTATATTTTTACAACGAAAGTGTGCTTTATCCCCTTCGCTCATGCCATCGATTTGTTGATCTAAGAGAAAGAGGTCTCCTGCATCTGGCGTCAAAATGGTCGCGATGATAGAAATTAAAGTCGTTTTTCCCGAACCTGAAGGACCAGCTAAAAGTGTAAGCTGCTCTTTATAGATTTCTAAGTCTGTACTCTTTAATGCTTCGACTTTATTCTCATCTGATCCATACGATTTTTTTATTCCTCTACATTTAATGGCTATTCGACTCATATTAGGTCCCCATCAGCATTTTGGGATCCGCACGGAAGACTTTTTGTATGCTAAGAACAGCAGTGAAAATGCAAATCAATAAAGCAATCGCTCCAGTAAAAAGTAAAAGCTGCCACGGAAAGAGGAAAGCTAAAGTGGTGTGTTGAATGGCATAACCCCATAAGACTGTAGCGCCAATTCCCAAAGCATAACCAATGGACCCGACGACGGCGGCTTGAAATATAATCATTTTTAAAATCATATTTTCCGTTCCCCCCACAGCTTTAATTAAAGCATAATAAACAACGTTCTCCAGAGTCATGATGTAGAAAATTTGGCCTGCAATTGAAAAGCCAATAATGATACCCAAAATAACGGAAAGACCAAAATTGATCAAAATCCCAGTCTTCAAAAAAAACTCCATAATTCTATCTTTGAAAGCATCACTAGTTAAGGCATGTAGTTCTGGGTGGACATTGATTTCGTCTACGATGTGATCGATATTAGCGTTAGGTAATGTGTTTACAAGGGCATATCCCATTCGATCTGACATCCCGGGATCAAAAACTTCAAATTGGGAGTAGGAGGTGAAGACAATGGGCTGGGGATAAAAGCCAGGTGTGATTTTGCAAATTCCAACAACTACAGCGCTTTTTCCGTTGATTTCAAGAGTATCAGCAAGTTGCAATGGAATTGTTTCTCCATCGGGACCAAGCTTCGCTAAACTTCCATTAGCAGAATAGGCATCAACAATAATGGCGCCCTTTCTTCTTAAATCATGAATAGAACCTTCCAATAAAGTTGTGGGAGCGCCGATTAAAGTGGAGTCATCAATGCCGTACAAGATGCAAATCTCAAAATTCCCTTGAGGAGATACCATCGGGATTAATGTGGAGCTCAGAGGCACTGCTCGTTCCACACCGGGAACAGCACGAATGAGATCGAGATAACTCACAGGCATGGGTCTTAGTTTATCTTCGCTTTCTGTGGCCGGATCTATCACCCAAATGGTAGGTTCAGAGATATCAGTAACGAGGCGATAAGAGCGCGCCACTAATCCAAGAAAAATTGCACTTTGCTGAGAAATCAATAAAGTTGCTAAGAAAATACCAAAAATCACCCCTAAGCAAGAGGCTTTGTTTCCTACCAGCATTTTAAAAGCGAGTGAAATCATGAGATTTTCGAGGTGATAGAGGGTTTATGCTATAAGAAAGTTGAATACCATTTTTCCAAAGCAAAAGGAACAAAAAAAAATGAGAGGTTTGAGAAAGTGGAGATTAAGATATAGGAGACCAACAGGTCCTCTAAATAGGTTAGCAGCTTATATACTTCTACTTGTTATTTTCATTTTGTTTTTGTTTATTTTAAAATATTTTAATCCAGAAACTTTTAGGCTAGATCCTTGAATTAAAACTCTTCTATTTGATACACTGTGGCTATGAAAAAACTTAAGATTCTATTTCAAAATAATCAAGATTGGGTCCAGACAAAAATAGCAAAAGATCCCGCCTATTTCCACAATATGGCTGAAGCTCAGGATGCACGCTATTTGTGGATTGGATGTTCAGATAGTCGCGTTCCTGCAAATGAAATAGTCGGCCTGGAACCTGGCGAGCTCTTTGTTCACAGAAACGTAGCCAATTTATTTCCTCATACCGATTTTAACTGTCTCTCAGTGCTAGAATTTGCTGTAGATTTACTCAAAATTCAACATGTCATTGTTTGTGGACATTATGGGTGTAGTGGTGTCAAAGCAGCAATGGAAGATCATCAACTTGGTCTTGTCGATAACTGGCTCCGCAATATTCGTGATGTCTATGCTCGTTTTAAAGACGAGTTAGAACAGATTGCTGACAAAACTGAGCGTTACAATAGGCTTGTTGAGCTCAACGTCATGCAACAGCTTCTGAATATTTGTCATACAACAATCGTTCAAGGAGCTTGGAATCGCGGACAGCCACTGTGGATACATGGGTGGGTCTATGATATTTCAAGTGGGCTTCTTAAAGACCTCGATTGCTGCGTTTCAAGCATTGATCAGGTAGAAGAAATTTATCGAATTCGACGATAGTCACTCAGTCTTTGGACAGTTTGAACAACACTAGTCTTCTTGCATCGTAACAGTTTAGATACCGCTCCTTCGTCTGGGTATCTGAACAATTTATGATGGGTTTAAAATAAAGCGCCAAGGAAGAAGGGCATCCTCACCTGCATAATCCACTCCTACTCTGGGACCACAGATAATTTCTGCATCTTTTACTACAACACCTCTATCTTCAATCCAAATAAGATTTCTTTCTAAAGGAAGTCCATTGTGAGTTAAATTAATTCCTAAAGCTTGGGTGAGAGTTCCAGGACCCGACGTTAATGTTTTTGTTAGCTTTAACTGGTTTCTTCTTCTTAGCATCTCTTCAATTCCAATTTCTGGTTTGATGGATCGAATAAGAATGGCATGAGGCATTTCTGGAACATTGGTCACGACATTAAAAAGATAGTGAAGTCCATAAATCAAATAAACATACGCAATGCCCCCAGCTTCATATATGACTTGATTACGCTTTGTTTTTCGATTGTTAAAGGCATGAGATGCTCTATCCTCTGGACCTCGATAAGCTTCGGTTTCAATGATCATCCCACCTGTTAATTTATCTGAAAAGTTGGTAAATAGATATTTTCCAAGTAGCTGTTTACTTAGATACACAACATTAGGATGGTGATAAAATTCTTTAGGTAGAATGGGCATGAGAGCTCATTAATTCAAATGATAGATCCTGCTCATTAGAGAATGAGTGTGTCTAATGTTCATGTGAGTTTGAGGAAGAATGCACTTTCTTTAGAGTTTCAACTCCCTCATCCGAGCCTCCGAATAATACCCATGGTCCTTTAAGGATATGGTGTTTGATCTCATAGAGTTGGGTTCCATAGTTACTTTCAGAATCCAAGAAAACTACAGATAAACTGTCGTGCGTTCTAACACCTGTACCGGTATCCGTTGATCCATCAGAAAATACCCAGTTAACAGTATAAATGGAATCAGTTTTTGTAATGACAGCCGTTCCAGAATAGCGGGATTTTGTTGGTTTATGAAAACCCGTTACTTCATATGTTCCAGTGATATCTGAGAATATAAATAATGGAAACAGCACTAGGAAGTATAAAACGATTGAATAGTTACGCATAGTGAACCCAAATTTTTATAGATTTAAGTTAGAACTTTAAAACAAGACCTATCCCAGCTTTTATCCCGCTGAAATCAACATTATTCCTTACGGTGTAATGTTCTTCATAATGATGTTCAAAGTTGAAACGTTGATGGAAATATTCACTAAAAAAATCTAAATAGAAACAATCCTCGATATGGAAAACCAGACCCAGTCTAAAAACACCTCCAAAAGAATTTTTAGAGACATGTTTATGGACATAATGCGATTCATCATCAAGCCAAAGAAAGCTCCAAACTCCTCCAATTCCCGCCTGAAAGTGTGCGCAGTCTGATAAAGGGTAATCGAACTTTAAGCCTAAGCTTACTGGAACTAATTTTAAAGTCGTTCTATTATGAAATTCCACAGATTCCCCTATATTGCCCAAATAGCCCGCGCCAAGCCAAATTTGCCATTCATCATAAAAGGACTGGTGAATTTCTAATTCATATTCGGGAATCACATTCGAATAAACCTCTCTCACTAGACGACAGGTAGGGAAGAAAGCAGAAACTTTCGTTTCTACTTCGAACTGAGATACTTCCAATCCGTCTAAGTTTTGGTAACCAGATGCTAAGAAAAGAAAAAAGAATGAGAGGGTGTATTTTATTTTTTTCATAAAAATTCCTAACTTGTCATGTATGCTATTCGTGATCTTTACAAATTTTTTTTATTCATTCAATCTTTAAAACTCATATTGACGATTTATATTTTTTTTTTTAGAAAGAGAATCCAAACCTAATAGCAAGTTCACATAAGAGTATTATGTATAAGCGATTCTATCTCATCCTCCTCGCTATCTTTAACATCCTTTCTTCTGAAATCCCTGAATGTGCTTGGAAGATAATGCCTCCACCCAATATCATTTATCATCCCGTTTCAACCTTAAATGAACACGCACAGGAAAGTTTCAATAGAGGACTAACCTACATTTTTGCATTTAATCACGACATTGCTTTTCGTGAGTTTGAAAATGCTTCTAAATTTGATCCAAACCTTGCAATGGCTTATTGGGGAATGGCTTTAGCCTTGGGTCAAAATATGAACCAAGATATCTCACCCACAAATGAGATACGATGCTACCATTACATCCAAAAAGCAGTACAGCTCGCTCCATCTGCTTCACCTGAAGAACAAGCGTATATTTCTGCTCTCTCCTCAAGGTATACGGACAACCCTTCAGCTGATTTAATTGCATTGCGATTTCGCTATCGAGATGCCATGAAAAAAGTAGTCGACGTTTATCCGGAAGATCTCGATGCAGCTACCATGTATGCAGAAAGTGTCTTAAACTTAGATCCCTGGAAATGGTGGACACCGCAAGGTATGCCTAAAGAAGGAACTCTAGAAGCAATTTCTGTTCTAGAATCCGTTTTAATGCGTAATCCTGAGCATATTGGAGCGAATCACTACTACATTCATGCGTGGGAAGAATCACCCACTCCAGAGAGAGCTTTAATGTCCGCGCATCGACTTGAATATCTTCTTCCTGAAGCAGGTCATTTATTACATATGCCTTGTCACATCTTTCTACTAGTAGGAGATTATGAAAGTGCTTTAAAAACCAATAAAAATGGCATTTTTCAAGATCGAAAGTACATCAATGAGTATGGAATTGATTCTGGTCCTTATCCTCTTCACTATCTCACACATAATTTATATATATTAACCCGCACATACATGCTAATGGAAGACTATGATAACGCCATCAAGGCAGCTTATGAATTGTTTCAATTTATAGAGCCCCACGCTAAATCCCATCCTCATCTAGCGCTTCATTATTTTGTTCCTCTACAAATTTATCTCTATTTTCATCGGTGGAAAGAAATTCTAGACTATTCATTTGATTCCACATATCCACCTGCAGTAGCCTTTCTCCATTTTAGTCGAGGTGTTGCCTTTGCCTCCTTAGGAGATATTCCCTCTGCCCAAAGAGAAAAAAAATTGATGCTGGAAGTAAAACAGAAAATCACTCCAGAAGATCAAATTGCAAACAATCCTGCAAACAGAATTTTTGATCTAGCTGAAATTATGTTAGAAGCATCAATTGCAGAGGCAGAGAAAAATTCCGACTACACCGATTATTTAAAAAAAGGGATTGAAATCCAAGATACTTTAGAATATGATGAGCCACCAGGTTGGTATTTGCCCATCCGACAAACTTTGGGTTTTACTTACCTTAAACAAAATCGCTATCAAGATGCCGAAAAGCTATTTAAGACTTCACTAGATAAGCTACACCGAAATGGGCGTTCGTTATTTGGATTATATTTGAGTCTGAAAGGTCAAAATAGAACTGTAGATGCCTATTGGGTGGAACGTGAAATGACTACTGCTTTAAAGCACGCTTCCTATCGTTTAACGCTTGATAATCCATAATACGTTAATAAGAAGGATACAGATATGGGATGGATCTATCTTTTGTGTGCAGGCCTTTTAGAGATTGGGTTCACCACCTCACTTAAGTTAACGGATAATTTCACCCGATTATGGCCAACTATTGCTTTTCTTATCTTTGCTTTCTTAAGCTTTTCATTTCTTTCTCTAAGTTTAGCATCTATCCCCTTGGGAACAGCTTATGCTATTTGGACAGGAATTGGAGCTTTTGGGACAGCTCTAATAGGGATTGCGTTCTTTGAAGAACCCACCCATTTCTGGCATTTATTTTTTCTTTTTTGCTTGATTGGCTCCATAATCGGACTTAAGCTCGTTACAATTTGATCAAAACCGACTTGGGGAAAGTCGGGTTTAAAGAATCAATTCTTAACAAAAACAACTGTCTATCTTAATATCATCTATATTTTATATTGTTATAATTCTTATAAAAACAAAAATTTTACATTGGTTTTTATGGAAAATTATTTTTACCCTATTACAATAAATTCTTTAAATAGTTTCTTAATAAACTGCGCTAATTTACAAAACTTTAATAAAAATAATTCATTGATTTATATATCACTTTATAAGAATGATATATCAATCACTGATTCAAAAGCTAATTATTTAGTTAATAATGTTTTTAATTCAGTAGGAATCTGGTGGAATATTTGGAGTGCCGATTTTAAAAAACTTCCTGAATTAACCGAAAAATTTCGAGCTTTTGTGACTATAAATCCAAAGGAAAATCCATTAAAACGCGAAGACTTCATTAATGCAATTCGGGGATTAGAGAATCTTGAACAGCAATATAGTGGCCATATCGACCACTATTTCATTCAAAATGCCTTAGAAAACTTACAACGTGCACTTGTGGCCTTGGATACTAAAAAAACACAGAAACTCGAGCAATCCGGTGTGTTTGTGAATATCAGTGACGGGGATA
Organism: Chlamydiota bacterium; assembly: GCA_041691035.1. Lineage (GTDB taxonomy): Bacteria > Chlamydiota > Chlamydiia > Chlamydiales > Parachlamydiaceae > JBEPVL01. The sequence continues at coordinate 149,798 of JBEPVL010000001.1, read as the reverse complement.
GCATCACTCCCGAAAAAATAAAACAGACAGATTATGTGAATGCTTTGGTTGTTGATGGACTCAAAACTGAGCTATTTTCTTACAGGGTAGAAGTCGATACTCAAAAACTAAAAGATATGGTTCGAAATTTTTTCTTTGAAAGTAAACTTTTAGATTTAGAAACCCCAAATCCCGTAGATCCTCAACACCCTGAAGTCGAGCTAACGATTCCCCATCAGTTCTATATCGATATTCCACGATTACAATCTTTGGCTATAAATAGTGAAATAGTTGCCGATGATCAGACTGAAATCTCCGTTATAGAAGTCTCAAAGACCTTTATCGAAAGTTTCGGACAAAAAGGATTTCAAAAGCTTGCTGCTATCACCACCCAATATTACGATTGGGGATTCGCACGTGATTTAATGAATCAAATTCCAGGTGTTTTAGAAAATAAATTTAAAGTTAAGAATTATTTTGTAAGTGTAACAGCTGATAAGTATCAGTTTACACTCACAGAAAAGGAAGATTCAATTGAAATAACAGGAAAAATCATTTTTCAAGTAAAAGATGGTGGAGGAAGAATTGTTAAGAATGCTGATTCGATGATTGGTTTTATTGCCTTCGAACAAACTATCGTCCTCTCAAAGAAAGAGTTAAGTGAAGACTTTGTAGGAAAAGGTAAAGATGAACTCCTCCCCTCGCTGCAGGTCAATCGTCGCGTTTCTACCCTTTCACAAACTCGTGAAGCTGCACGGGATAACCTAGTCTATCACAAACTCAATAGTGATGGAGCGTAGGCTTAGTCTGCGCTCGTTATTTTCGAATTCAGCCTTCAATGAAGATTTCATTATAAGCAACATAACAACTTCCACATAAATATAAGCCCAATTCAGACAGAGTTTCAATACCTAAAGCACCAATTGAAGATGTAGGGGATTTAAAAAATTGCTTTAAGGACTGCACCAGATTATTCAAATTTAGACCAACGCTTTTCATAAAAAAACTTTCATTAAATTAATATTTAGGGAATTAATAATCCCATAATATAAAAAAATGAAGTAAAAAAGATCAATAAACAAATTGAGTTCTTATAAGGGTTAAGAATTTGACCGTTGTTTTTTTTTGTTAGGGCGCTTGACATTTGAAGAGAGGCGTATCATAATGTTAGCGAATGACTTAGTGCTAGGATTAACTGCGATTTTTATCTATTGTTTTCATTATGATAAGACAAATTTTATTATGGTTGAATCTCTGCCTGATTGGACTTATTGGTTTGGTCCTAGCTGGGTTGCTTTGGTGGCGTAGTCCTATTCCGCTCTCCTTCGTTACTCCTGAACTTCGTACGGTAAAAGTTCCAAAAAACGCCTTCGAACATCCCACCTTTGATTACGATGCGATAGATCGGCATTTTATTACCTTGCGCCATTCTCCGCCTTCTCTTCAACTCCCTGATTTAAAATCTGTGATTCAATACTTGGGGAAAAATGGTCGGCCTGATGCACGGTCAGGTTTGGGGAATTTGCACTTTACATTAGCAGGGAGTAAGTCTGTAGTGTCTGTTTCCCCTAATGAAAAACTCTATCTTGTTCTCGACAAAGCATTGCAGCCTCCACGTTATCTCCTTAGCCCAAAAAATGAAAAAACTTCATTGTGGGTAGAAGTCACGCCAACAGATAACTCCATTGTTGTTAATGTAGGAATGGTGGATGATCATGATCGCCTCATTAAAGATCCTCCCTCACATGCTCAATTTTCTTTGCCTGATAAAGAAGCTTCGCGTGCAGGATCAGCGAATTGGGAAATAGGATCACTGAAAGTCGACGGAACCTTACTTGCGCGCCAGCGGGCTAAATGGTTTGGACCCGATAAATTTTTGGATAATCATGGCGGAGAGGAATTCGAAGAGTTAAAAGGAAAACATCGCATCTATTTTGGGGAAGGGGATGAGATGTATTCTATCTTTGTAGGTCCTGGGGACTGTTTTAATTTCGAAAATAATCGTTGGAAAAGTATTCAACCTGGACCTGAATCGACGGTTCATCCTTTATTATCTGTAAAAAAAATTGATGACCGATTAATCAGTTTTGAATTATGGGATGTAGAAGGAAAGGGTAAAGTTGGATTGAATTTATTGAAGTCGACAGAACCTTGGGTTGGTGTGAATGCGCAAGTGATTCAGTCGATGTTTAAATTTGTTGCAGCTCGAACACGATCACAGTTCGTATTTAAAGTTAAAGGTGAGCGGATGGTCATTGCTCCTCACGATTGGCTACTGTTAACTGCAAAAGGGTGGATGAAGCTGGTATCTGAGAAAGATATCGACGCTTATGTGAATCGTCAAGTAATGGGTTCTTTGCTGGTATTGAGAGGCATCACTCGAAAAGGGGATCAACAGGTATTAAATGGCATTCTCTATAATCCTTCTAGAAGTGACTCTCAAGAGATTGCTCTATTAGTAGGCCAAGGTAAGGATTCAAAGAGGTCTCAGCCAAATAAAAATGATAAGGTTGATCCCGATGATGACGATGATGACGATGACGATTTTGATGTTCCTGATATGCCTATTAAATCGAAAGGACCCGATGCAGCCGTGCCCAATACACCTCCTAATATGTATAATATAGAAAATAGGCATCCCCCCAAGGGAGTACAAAAATGATAACTTGTTGTAAATGGATCATAACAATGATTAAAAAATATGCACTCAATTTCACGTTTTTTTTCATCTTCATTCTAATTGGTGCATCTCCACTGCTTGGGCAGTCGATTTTAGAAAAAAAAGCCAATCTTAAATCCTTTGAAGGGGATATGGATCAAGAAATGGAGCAGTTTCTTTTCCAAATTAACCAAGAAATTCATGATATCCAGCTGGCGATTCAAGATCTTTATAGCCAAGTGTATCATCTCTACTCACAAGAGGCTCCATCAGAAAACTACCATTCGATTCTCCTGCAAATTAATACAAACAGGAAATATCTGTCTGATCTCCAGTCTCGTTGGAGGGAATTGGCAATCAAAGGAAATCAAATTGAGGGTTACGGATTATGGCACGCTCCGGACACAACTATGGAGCAGCTGATTATTGATTATGGCTCGCAAGATTATGTTTATTTAATTCCGCCAGAAGTCAGTGCGATGAAGCTAGGCATCAACTCCAATCTTCCAATTCCGAGGGCTTCTTGGAGCCAGATGCTCGATTTAATTCTTTCACAAAATGGTGTGGGAATACGCACACTAAATCCCTATTTGAAACAGCTGTATTTGTTAAATCAAGACAGATCGCACGTGTGTCATATCACAAACGATAAATGCGAGTTGGAGTTTTTTCCTCCTGAAGCTAGAGTTTGTTATGTCCTTTCTCCAGAACCGTCTGAGGTTAGACGAACTTATGCTTTTTTAGAGAAGTTCATTAATCCTGTGACAACGCACTTGCACTTGCTTGGAAGGGATATTCTTATTGTGGGTCAATCCTCCTCTCTACAGGATCTGCTAAAAATGAGTGATTTCGTTTCTGCCAATCGTGGAAAAAAGGAATTTAGAATTATCCCTGTCAATAAGATCAGAGCTGAGGAGATGGCTCGTATTCTGGAGTCAATGTTTGATCAGGATAGAAGCCCAGAAATGATATCTGAAGGGAAGAAAGAGGCTGTAGCGCAAAAAGTAAATGCAGAACCTAATGGGATGAAGATTGTCATTTTAGAAAACGAAGCTCAAGCCCTTTTCATCTCAGGCTCTGTTGAAGAGATTAGAAAAGCCGAGGAACTCATTTACAACGTAGAAGAACAGATTGGTGGCGCACGTGAGAAGGTGGTATACTGGTATACGGTAAAAAATTCAGATGCGGCTGAACTTGCAGATGTGCTTTTTCGTGTGTATTTGTTAATGGCCTCAAATGGGATAGGTCCAGATGATGGTTCTCGAAATCCAGGTCTTAATGGGGATAATCCCAACCTTGTCCCTTTATTAGTTCCTCCGCCATCTCAAAAGGAACCTCCTTCTTCTCTATATGGTCAGGAAGGATATTACCAAGAAGGCGGGTATGTCGTTAATCCAGCTCCTGCCGAGCCTGGAGCTTTTTTTGAAACTAATCCGAATGAAGGAAGAAATAATTTCATTGTCGACGCAAAAACGGGTTCGATTGTGATGGTTATTGAAGCGGATATTCTTCCCAAAATGAAAGATCTCCTTAAACGATTAGATGTTCCCAAGAAGATGGTGCAAATAGAAACCCTTCTTTTTGAAAAGGTATTAACGCGGGACAATACCATGGGGCTTAATGTCCTTAAATTTGGGGAACATATTGCAAAAAACCATAATTTAGCTGGTGCTGCCTTCAATAACATTTGCCCTGGACATGATCACTTCCTCCCACAAAATAAAGGGGTATTTGAGTTTTTCTTAAGTCATAAAGGAAAATCAGGGATGGCTCCTTTTGATCTGATTTATCGGTTTTTACTTGCTCAAGATGATGTTCAGATTAATTCGAATCCCTCTATCATGACGATGAATCAAACTCCTGCTACCATCTCTATTAATGAGGATATTTCAATTAATACAGGAATTTTCGAAGTGGAGACGGCAAAAGGGGTGACTCTTAAAGATGCGTTTACACGCGCTCAGTATGGGATTACTATTAGTATTAAGCCAACAATTCATCTTTCGGGTTGTGATGAAGATGATGAAAAGGAAGGTGATTTCGTCACCATGGAAACTGATATTACATTTGATACCATTCATCCTGGTTCTCATAACAATCGACCTGATGTCACTAGGCGACATATTACGAATCATGTATCCATTCCTGATGGAGAGACTGTTGTTATTGGAGGTTTAAGGAAAAAGATAACTCATGATAGTCGTGAGGCAATTCCATTTTTAGGAGAACTTCCAGGACTTGGAAAGTTATTCGGAATCAATTGTCAGAAAGATTATAGCACTGAGATGTTCATTTTTATTACGCCACGTATAGTTAAAGATCCTAAGGAGCAGCTTCGATGTTTACGTCAAGAGTTGCTTTGTATTCGTCCTGGGGATGTTCCCTATTTCTTGGAATGTGTACAGGAGGCGCACCAATTTGAAAAAACCCGCCTTCTTGAGGGGACGATGTCTTTAATGTTCGGAAGACCTAGAGATCAATACTACATGTTGGATTCCTATACAAGTGGTTGTGACTATGATGGAAGATAGGTTGCTCGGTGCTGCTCCTGTTGATTTAGCCACCATAGCGAAACGTTTAGGGATGCCAATTTTGAACGATTTGAAGGGGATGCGTGCGCACGAAGATCGCTATAAGCAGGTTCCTTATTCTTTTGCAAGCAAGCATCAACTTATTCCTATCCAAGAAGGTGACTCTGGAGTCCTTGTCGCCGTTTCCGATCCCCTTCTGCTCGCACCTCTAGAAGATCTTCGTTACCTCATGAATTCTCCTGTTAGGACTGTTTATTGTGCCAAAGAAAAAATTTTAGAAGCCATTCATTTATACTATCATTCTGAAGCTGGAGCCGCTTCTCAACTCATTGCGGACCTTACAGATAAGAATGATGAGAATAAAAGTGAGGGCGAAGATGAAGTCTTCGATTTAATGGATCAGGGGCGGCACCACTCTCCTATTATTCGACTTTTAAATTTGATTATTTCAGAGGCTATCCAACAAAGCGCGTCAGATATTCATTTTGAGCCATCTGAAAGTGGGATGCGAGTGAGATATCGTATCGACGGTGTTCTTCAAAATCGCCATGCGCCCGCTGTGGAGTATCAAGTTCAATTGTTAACGCGTATAAAAGTCATGGCAAAATTGGATATTGCTGAACATCGACTGCCTCAGGATGGAAGAATAAAACTGCGAGTGGGACGAAGAGAAATTGACTTTCGTGTGAGCACCGTTCCTGTTACAGGTGGGGAGAGAATTGTATTAAGGATATTGGACAAAGATAATATTCAATTAGGTCTTGATACAATAGGGATGGTTCCGTCCGTTTTAGAGCGCTTTAAAAATCTTGTTGCTTTACCAGAAGGCATTATCTTAGTGACGGGTCCAACAGGAAGTGGAAAAACGACCACGTTATATAGCACCATTTGCGATCTTGTGAATGATGAGTTAAATATTATGACCATTGAAGATCCCGTTGAATATCATTTGAAGGGGATTGCTCAGATTGGAGTGCACCATAAAATAAAGCTCGATTTTGCAGCGGGATTGCGACATATTTTGAGGCAAGATCCTGATATTATTATGGTGGGTGAAATTCGCGATCGTGAAACAGCTGATATTGCTATTCAGGCAGCTTTGACAGGTCACTTAGTTTTAAGCACACTCCACACTAACGATGCCCCCTCTGCTATTACTCGCCTTGTCGACATGGGGATTGAGCCTTACTTGCTTTCTTCTTGTATTATGGGAGTGTTAGCACAGCGACTTGTTCGCAGAATCTGTCCTGAGTGCAAGGAAACGTATAAGCCATCAGAAAGAGAGTTGAGTAGTCTTGGGTTAAGAGTAGATTTGCTGGACCAGGGGTCTTTATTTCGCGGAATCGGATGTAATTATTGTTTCGGTACTGGATACAAAGGAAGGCAGGGTATCTATGAGTTGATGCCCATTAATGCCGCAATTAGTAAGCAGATCGTAAGTAGTCCTGATGCCATTGAGCTTAGAAAGGTTGCTTCTAATCAAGGCATGATTAGCCTCCTTGGACATGGTGCCATTTTAGTTAAAAATGGCTTAACAACAACAGCTGAAGTGTTGCGCGTTGCGCGTGGCATAGAAGAAAAAGAATAACCTATGTCTGTTTTTCAATATCAGTACCTTGATAATCGGGGGAAAAAGCGCTCGGGAGCCATCGAAGCAAGCGATGAAAAAGACGCAAAAGATAAGTTGCGTAGTCAGGGGATCTTTGTTACTCGCATAGGAACAAAATCAAGAACTTCGTCGCGCCAAAATTTAAAAGGTGAAGTCTTAACGAACTTCACAATGCAGCTTTCGCAACTGGTGAATGCTGGCTTGCCATTGTATGAGAGTTTATCTACTATAGAAGAGCAGTCTAAGCACGATCCGCATCATCGCATCATCCTGAGCCTATGTGAACAAATTCGTATGGGGGTTCCTCTTTCTTCGGCGATGATGATGTATCCAGAAAGTTTTGATCGTCTCTATTGTGGCATGGTGGCTGCTGGTGAAGCGGTCGGTTCATTGGGAGCTGTTTTAGAAAAGTTAACTTTCTTTTTAACAAGACAAATGCGGTTGAAAAAGCAGATACAAACAGCTATGATATATCCAATGATATTGGGTGGATTTTCTTTTCTAATTATCGCATTGCTTCTTGGTTTTGTCGTCCCTTCTTTGGAAGGAATTTTTGTCGATAGACCCTTAAATGCTTTTACAAAAATGATTTTACTCTTAAGTAACTTCTTTCGGTTTTATTGGTGGATCTATATTCCAACGGGTGTGGGCGTTATTTTCTGGACCTACTGGATCTGTCGGTCCAGCAAAGGAAAACTTTTGATTGAACGTGTACTCATGAAGCTGCCCATTTTAAAGACCTTGATGATTCAAACAGCTGTGGCTCGTTTTTGTCGTACTTTAGCAAGTCTACTTCAGGGCGGACTAGGAATGATAGAGGCATTAAAAATCTCGCGAGGGGTGATTAAAAATCAGGCGATAGAAAAGGAAATACAGATTGCAGAACAACGCATCATTGAAGGCAGATCTTTAAGTCAGGAACTTTTGCGTTCGGCATTCATTCCCCCCATGGTTGCAAGGATGGTAGCAGTCGGAGAGGAGTCGGGAACTTCGACGGCGATGTTAGGCCGCGTTGCAGATATATATGAAACCGAACTAGAAAAATCTTTAGATCGCGTAATGGCTTTGGCACAACCTGTGATTCTTATGATTATGGGAGTGGTCATTGGAGCAGTATTGTTAGCGATTTTATTGCCACTCACAGATATTAGTTCATTTACAGGTAATTAAAGTAGGTGTTCCTATGAAAAATTTGAAAATTAAAAGACGCTGTGTGACTCTCGTTGAGATGATGATCGTGATGTTTTTAATTGCCATGATTACAGGGGTGATTGCTTATAATTATTCTGGAGGCTTAGATGAAGGCAAAGCCTTTAAAACCCGTGAGGGGATGTCTAAGATTTCAAATATTATTGAGATGTATCTGACGCGTAATCCTGAAGATAGAGCTAATTTAAGAACTCAATGGCCGGAGATCGTTAAGTCTTCTTCGCTTGTAAAAAAAGGCAATGATCTTATTCATGATGGATGGGGAGGGAACTATATCGTCGATGTTGATGAGAATGGAGATATTAAAATCACTTCAGAAAAATATGATGACTATCAAAGAAAGAAAGGAAAGAATTCTCTTTTCACAGGTACAGCTTCGTAAGTCCGCTTATAGCGTCCGTCAAAGATACTTGACTCTAGTAGAGGTGCTCATTGTTTTTTGCATCATTATCTGCGGAGCTGCTTTGACGGCCGTGAAGTGGAAAAGTTTGGTTGAAGAAACTCAATTCGAATCAGAAGTGAGTCTTCTCCAAGGGCAGTTTCAGTTGGCTCAGGATTTCATGCTGATTTCAAATGCGGACGTTTTGTTATCTTTAACGGTTAACCCAGAAACGAAACAACTTCAATCGCGCCTGACCATTGAAAAGCCCATTAATCCTAAATGGGGGAAAAGTATAGAGAAACCTATTTCCTATCCCTCTATTTTAGCATCGTTATGGAATGAGGTGAAAATTGATCATCATCTTTTCTATTTCACACCATCGCTTTTGCCTAAAGGAGAGTTGTGTTTATATTCAAAACCTTCATCGGAAAAGGAAAAAAAAGTTCTTCAAAAGAAAATCCATCTATCAGGAACGCTACATACAGGAAACAAGACATTAGGATCTAAAGCTTTCGAGGATCCCGCAACTCTCTACCCTCTTGATACGCATGTTAAAGTCGAGGAGGGAGTGGTTGAATAAATTAAAGCTCCTGCGAGTGGTGAAAAAGAGTTTTCACCTTCTTGAAGTTCTCATTTCCATGCTTTTATTAATTGTATGCGCGATCCCGGCGTTGCAGCTATTCACCAGCTTAAATGAAACACAGACAGCATTTAGAAGGGTCATACAAAAAGATCATATGGCCCATTTAATCCATGCTAGGCTCATTGAAAAATTCTATAATGTCGGTTCCTTTGCCGATGCAATCAATAATAAAAGAGGGGATATTGATTTTGAGGATTTAAAAGCAGAGTTATCGCAATTACATTTAAAACCTTATTTCGAGTTGAAAATTATCTATCCAGAGAAAGAAGAAAAAGAGCCTAAATTAAAAAATTTAGCCGAATTAACGATTCATCTCATGGATCATTCAAAGCAAGCAGTTAACGATCCACAACAGTCCCATACCACTTACTCTTATGCTGTTTTCTTTGAGCGAGATCAAATTAAGGATACGAATAATGAAAATAATACGAAATAATTTTACATTAATGGAAACTTTAGTTGCTCTCACGTTATTGTCTGTGGTGCTTACTACTGTATTTGGTTTCTTCAGAGAACTTTCGTGGTGGAATACTCAAAATGAAATTGAAGAAAAAAATGATTTACAAATGCGGTATTTAGAATCAAAATTACAATGGATATTTAGCAATACGGTTCATGAAAGCGATTCAAGGCGGAAATTCTATTTTTATACAATTCCCGCAGATCAAGGGGTCTCTAAAGCGACAAGTTTAGTTTTTACATTTGATAATGGGGTCCACTACAATCCCATTTACTCAGGCGATGTTTTAGGTAGGCTTTATCTAGATGACCAAAATCGTTTATGTCTTGCTATCTGGCCCCTTTATTCGGAAAATCCTCAACAGATGATGATAAAGGAAGTTTTATCGGAAAATGTCCGACAACTTTCGTTCAGATTTTTTTGTCCTCCATCTAAAGTGCCTCATCCTATCGACCCACAAAAAAAAATTCCAGAATCGGATAAATGGCATGAAGACGAGTGGCTTTTGTCCTATTCAAGGCTTCCCGTGATAGTTGAGTTGAATATGATCCTTGAAAAGAAGGAAAAGAAGAAATCCAGTAAAGAATGGACCTCGGCTTTTGTTCTTCCTGCAAAACACTATCCACTCCTATTACCGAGATAACTACAAGATGAATGTACTTCCTTTAGTTCTACTTGTGTTAGTTGTTATTTCCATTATGGGGATCGAGAAGCTGCAGAAGCATAAAAATAGTGCGTTGACACAACATGAGCATGTGAACTACGTCAACAATATGGAGAGAACAGCCTTTAATCAACGCCAGTTTAGACTTGCTAAAGTGTGGGAACGTGATCACCGCATTTTAAGTTTTCGAATTTTCTTAAATAAGAAAACGCGAGAAAAAAAAGGAGCGGAAGTGGAAGCGCAAATGAAGTTCCTATTTAAAGAGTTGATTAAACAGCTGTATGGTCATACACAATTTTATCAAAAACTAGAATCCAAACGCCCCGCTTGCTGGGATGAGATGCTTGACTGTATTATGAGGGCATCTGACAAACGAGCTAAAACATATCCAGTCAATAGAATTGAAAAAATGGCGACGCTCCATTTGGAAGATGATGAATTGCAGTTTGTTTTCTATAGAATGCTTAAAGGCACCATTCAGTGGAATGAGCGTTTCAACGCAGGGTTAACCACCCATTCCAATGCAGATAGAGCCTATCCTTCTTTGTTGCTCTATCTCAATTTTAATGGCGCAGAAGAGGGTGATATGCGCATTCGAGTCGATCAAGCCCCCATTGAGCTATTAAGAGCAATTTTTGAAGATGAAGCAACTGTTCGAAAAATGATTGAGCTCCGTATGGACGATGCATTCAAAAAACAAAACGATGCTAAAACATTTGCAGAAATGTTTTCAGGGAAACAAAAAAAAGAGATCAGCCTGGAGCTTCTTAATTTTTCTCTGAGTCAACAAGATCGTGAAGAGTATAATTAAGGAAAATAATGCAATTACCCAATGACTTAAAAGAAGCAATAGAGACTGAATTGAAAGGGATCTCCCTTAAGGAGTTGTCTAAAGCAAGAACACATTTAACTCAATCATATCGGTCTTCTAGTCGTCCTAAACAGTTTATATCGAATGAAATGGAACGTAAGTCGTATCTAGTCTCTAGGCTTCCGGCAACTTTTGCAGCTGTCTCAAGAACACTCATGGAAATTAAGATGCGAATTCCTGAACAGAAATTTACCTCTCTTTTAGATTTGGGTGCGGGGCCTGGAACGACTCTCTGGGCAGCGAACGAAATATTTTCAGAGCTCAGTCAAGTGACATTAATCGAACAAGATTCAGCTCTGATTCAATGGGGAAAAAAGCTGGCTAGTTACTCATCATCATCTTTAATGAAACAAGCACATTGGATCTGTGATGATATTGCGAAAATGGAACAGTTTCCTTCGCATGACCTGATTGTGTTTTCTTACTCTTTGAATGAACTGTCAGCTTTTCCTTTGGAAAATTTATTGGATCGTTGTTGGGATGCGACAAATCATTGCTTGCTAGTTGTAGAGCCAGGCACTCCAGTTGGATTCGAGCGCATTAGATGGATTCGCGATTACCTCATTAAAAAGGGAGCCCACTTAGTGGCTCCCTGTCCCCATCAGTTGACTTGTCCAATGAAGGAAGGAGATTGGTGCCACTTCTCAACACGTGTTGAGAGGACAGCACTGCATCGACAAATAAAGGAGGGAAGTCTAGGTCATGAGGATGAAAAATTTTCTTATATTGCTTTTTCGAAAGGTGACGTTCAGCTCCCTCAGTTACGTGTTATACGGCATCCTCAAAAGCATTCTGGGCACATAAATTTGACCTTATGTACTCGGGAAGGTCTTAAGACAACAACTGTCTCTAAGCGAACACCAGATCAATACAAATTAGCTAAAAGCCTAAACTGGGGGTCAGCTCATAATTCGGATTGTGAAGCACGTTAAGGATCCTGCTAAGGATTATTTAGCTATTTCTTGTTAATGAATGATGCTTGTCCAAAAAAGATGACTAGTCTGCATCTCCTCCATTACCTCCATTACCATAAATACTTGAACCACCGTTTCCTCCATGGCCGCCATCTTGACAATTTTTTCCGTATTCTCCGTCTTGACCGTGTTCTCCATCATCATAATATCCTGGAATACCATATTACATTAATACGTTGAGCTAGATAATTTGTGCAGACAGTGTCTGCACTTTTTCGCTATCTGATGAGTTTCAATAAATACAAAGGCAGCAAAATCCTTAGCGTGCTTTATAAACCGAATTATGTGCTAATCCAATTTAAGATTAACAGGTAATACGAAAATTACAACCATTTCGTCGCTTTCTTGAAGTGGCTGCACAATGTAACGGGAAAATTATCAACTACGCAAATATTGCAAGGGACGTCGGCGTAGATGATAAGACTATTAAGGAGTATTTTTTTATTCTAAAAGACACGATGATCGGGTTCTTTTTAGAACCATTCCACAATTCTTTTCGTAAACGTTTAGTTGAAAAACCAAAATTTTACTTTTTCGATCCCGGCGTGGTTCGCAGTTTATCAAGAAGACTTTCTGTTCCTTTAACTCCAAAAACTTCCGCCTATGGAGAAGCATTTGAACATTTTATCCTGTTGGAATTCATTCGTCTAGGAAGTTATTTTCAACCAGATTACAGGTTTTCTTTTATCCGTACTGCTGGAGATGTGGAGGTAGACTTAGTAATAGAAAGGCCAGGAAAACAGCTTCTATGTATTGAAATAAAAAGTTCTGACACAATTAACGAAAAGGATATCAGTACATTTAGTAAGATTACTAAAGATATTGATAATTGTGAAGCAATCGTCCTTAGCCAAGACCGTTTCATGAAGAATTTCGATCACGTTACTTGTTATCCTTGGAAGCAAGGTATAGCGACCTGTTTTCCTGAAATAAAATCCACTGGGTTTTAGTTTTTAAAACACCTGATTTTCCAATCTTAGTAAAATCAGACCGGTTATAGGTAAGAGCAGCTAGTTTAAATCTCACTTCCATAATGCCTCCGTTAATTTAAATTAATTTATCTTTTTAAAAACTAATATTAACAATATCATGATTTGAATTATTAAATTAAAATTGGTGATTTTTTTAACAAGTTTTTAACAAGAAGGACATCCTAAAGATTTTCGGTCTATCAATAAAAAAAAATATAGAAGATGGCTTGACTTAAAATTAAAATCTACTACTTTAGAGGTATCCCTTAAACTTTTTAACCAGGTGAATTCTATGAATCTTCCAAGAGTACTTCATTTAGGTCTCTTTTGTCTTTTATTCAATGCTTCCCTTTCGGCTTCTAATTATAATGGATGTGTGCCCTGCTTGACACCATGCAGTCCCATCTGTTCTGAGGAAAATAATACTCAACATTTTGGCACTGCAACTTTATCGACTGGACCAGACCAATGGTATACCATCGAAACAAATTCTTATCCACAAACCACACCATTATCTCAAGGAAGAAATAAGGGATTATCGGAAGGAGGAGTGTTTCTTTCTCCGACAGGATTTACAATAGGTGAAGCTGGAAATTATTGGGTGAGTGTGACTGTGGTTTTCCAAAATCCTACCTCAGACTCCACAATTTTAATTCCGTTTTTTTTAGCTGTTGACGAGACTTTTGATCCAGATGATGCGTCACCCATTGGCGGTGTGGTCACATTGGAAAGTGGAAAGATTATTACAGGTCAAAGTTCGGGAATACTAAAAGATGTCACTCCTGGATCACGCATATCTTTAGTTGCTACTAATGCTGGTTATCCTTTTCCAACTCCTGTGACAGTAGTCTCTTGGAGTATTAGTTTATTTAAAATGCCTTAATCCAGAACATTCACTTTGGATAAATAACTACTGATCTCAATGATCAGTGGTTAACTTTCTTTTTCGCTAGAAGTAGATAGCAGGCCAATAAGCACCCAATCTTGTAGCCAAGTCTGGAGGTTTTTTGAGATTGACTGATAGATTCTCCCTTGGCGTTTTTCAAAAAAATCACATACAGAAGCTATTGTTGACGGATTTTGGAAAGTTTTTAAAAAAGGACATTCCCCTTCATGCAGCTCTCTCCATGAGATCAAGTTATTAAGATTACGAAACAGGATATATTCTTTGGTTCTTTCACTTTTTAAGGGAGGAAGCGGATTGTTCTCCCAAAATTCGACCTCCTTTTGTAAAAGGATGTGGCGAAAGGAGAGTAGATCATAGGGATAGAGAACGAATCGGATATGAGGTTGAAGGTGCAAGGGGGTTTCGAGGATTTTTTCAGGGTCCTCTTTCATCACTTCATTCAAATCAAGGCGCGGAAGAGCAGTAGCCATGTAGCATTCGGTAAAATGCCAATCTAATGTGATTGCATTTTGAATCAGAGATCGATCTTTTTCTTTGTAATTCTTTGAAATCCAGTGAGGGAGTCGATCGCCTAAATAATTAAGAGACCAGTGAATGGGGATGCAACCCTTTAAAAAGGGAACCCCAATAAGTCTATTGAATTTGCGATAGCCTAGAAGACGGGTCGATAAAGGAAAGTTGGCGTGGAGGGCACTGAGAAGTCTCCACCAATATTGCTGGCTATAGATTTCAAGTCTCTCATGCGGTTCTAAAGTTATGCTAGGAGCTATGTAATCACAAGCTTCTTCTTTGATTGGTTTTCCACTAGGGGAGATGGGAGCAATTTTATCCTTTTCAATCAGGGGCTTTGTCATAATGGTAGCAAACCAGTATTGAAGCATTTCCAAAGACTTGGGGGGGCGGTGACTTTCAGTTAATTCTACTAAATGGCTCATGTTATCTATCCCACGGAAATAAGTTCATGAGAGGATTGTGTGTTCTTTTGAATACCCTGTTGAAATTTCTTAGCTTTCAATGCTTCAGCCCAAGTATCTTCAAAAGAAAGAAAATGATCATCCCACTCAAGAAGAGTAGAAACTCCTTTTGTCAGAGGATAAACCTCAGCGTATAACTCCCAAACCTCATCTCGGACGGGTTGATCATGGGTATCAATCAGATGAGTGCCGCAATCGCGATGCCCAGCAAGATGAATTTGAAGAACTCTATCCAGTGGAATATTCTGATAATACTGCTTAGGATCAAAATGATGATTTCGACTAGAAACATAGATATTATTTACATCTAACATCATATAGATATCAGCTTTTTCGACAACCGAGCTGTAAAACTCCCATTCAGGCATTAAGTCTTCCTTAAATGCTACATAGGAAGAAAGATTTTCAAGAGCAAATGGGAGCTCAAGATAGTCCTGAACAATTCTTGCACGTTCTGCGACATAGTTGATGACTTCATTAGTATAAGGAAGAGGGAGTAGGTCATGATAATGAGCCCCTGGAAGCCTTCCCCAGCATAGGTGGTCGGACACCCAAGGTGTTTTTGTTCTTTTTGTCAGATTTTTGAGTTTTTTGAGATAGTCGAAATCTAGGGGGGCCGAGCTTCCAATTCCCAAGCTCACCCCATGCTGGACAACAGGATAGTGGGCAATGAGGTAGTCGAGTTGTTCGAGAGCTTTACCGCCGTCAATCATATAATTTTCACTGATAATTTCAAACCAATCGATATTAGGTTGAAGACGTAAAATATCCTCATAATGAGGAGCTCGGAAGCCAATACCAATTCCAAGATTTGGGATATTTGAAAATTTCATGGCAGACTCTTTGAGAAATATTTGAACTAAATGAAATGTGCGCCCTCGTTTGTATACCACTAAACGAGAGCGCACATCAACAGGAATTAAAATTTATTAACGGAGATTTCCGCCTCTTTGCTCAATCATTCTGCGCTGAGCTTCCTTAATGGCAAGATCTTTATCACGATAGGAATCTTGACTAGCTAAATCAAGAGCTTTAGCTCTCCACTCAGGATCTAGTTTTAAATACATATCTCTTGCCTGAGGGCTTAAAGCACTCCACAATTGACCTTCAGTCATCCTTCCACCCACAGCTGTCGTTGTTGGGAGAGGTCTATTGTAGTCGTAATCACTCGCAGTGTTGTAATTACGATTCATATTAGTGTTTGCACCATTAAATGATGGCGCAGTCATCTCTCTATAAGAGGGACTTGTATTTGAGTTTCGATTTGTATTATAGCTATCATAGGAGTCAGTATAGAGTTTATTTGGATCTGTCGTGACGTGTCCAGATTTTTCTTGAGGTTTTTGATGTTTTGAATTTCCTTGATCATTTGTTGCTGAGGAATCAGTTGAAGTGGAGTTATCTGGTGTACTGCCTCCACACTTTTCTCCACAGCCCTTTTTAGCTATATAAGTTTCTGTACTAAAATTTGTAATAACGGCCTGTCCTTCCATAGGTATTATCGAAGTTGCAACGAGGGACCCAAACGCAATGGCTGCTAATGTTTGTCTTTTTGACATGAGACATATCTCCTTATTGATATTAAAAAGGGGTCCTTTGTTTTAACAAAGAACCCCGGTATGACTATTAAAAAAGAGGTCCTTTGTTTAACAAAGAACCCTGGTATGACTATTTGTTACTATTTCCCCAATTTGAATTAGAAGCTGCGTGTGATTTTGTCGCTCCCCACGCATTTTGACTGCTTTGATTTGGAGAAGTGCTATAAGTAGATTCAGAGTTATATCTGGTTCCAGTTGGATCTGTATTAGCTGGGCGTGTTGATGATCCATATGCTGAAGATCCTGTTTCTGGATTGGCCTCTGCATTCGTTACATAGGATGAATACTGAGTTGTTGTATGGGGAGTGGATGAATTCCATGAAAGAGGTGCGTTTACGTTTGAATTAGAAAACCCTGAGTTTTGAGGTTGGGAATTAAACGAACCTTGTGAGCTAGGGTAGGAGCTGTATGAACCTGAAAACGAACCTTGTGAGCTAGGATAGGAGTTCAAAGAATCTGTTGAGTAGGAATGGATATTAGGATCATTTGGATAAGAATTAAATGAACCTTGGCTTGTTCCATAAGAACCATAAGATTGAGGATAGAAATTTGCAGATGAAGGTGAATTTGGATGACTAGAATCAAAATTGGCATTCGCTGGGCTTACGGGATGTTCCATTAGGCCGGAGTTTGCTGGATGGTTTGAAAACGTTGCGTCTTGATGCATAGGCATACTTGTTGTTGCACAACCTGATTGAGAGGGGGAATATCCACTGCAATTAGATTGATGAGGATAGGAAGAAGGTGTCTGTTGTGGATAGTAGGATCCACAGTTGCTTGTTGAAGGTTTAGTTTGGTAGGCTGTACAGCTACTTGTTGATGGAGATGCTTGAGAAGCTGCGCAGCTGCTTCTAGTGGTGTTGGTTGATCTGCTTCTCATTCCACAGCCAGAAGCTAGAACTGTCTGATTAGTAGATGATAGATCAATCGCACTTACTGATGCAGAGCAGAGCATAAGAGCAGATAATGCTGCTTTTGCTAAAGTTTTGTTTCTTTTCATAAATTCCTCCGATTAGGTTTAAAATTTGTTTGGATTGTAAAAAATTTCTGAAGGAGATAGCTCATGCTTTTTCCCCACCACATCTACGTCATAGTAGCCACTTGGTGTTGCATTGTAGCCATTAAGAACTCCAGGTCCTGTACTAGTTCCTGGATAGCTGCTAACTCCTGAAGTGATGTAGTTGATGCTATCAAGATTGGCAACAACTGAGGCTTCTTCGTTAGGGTCCAACGAGTCTTTCATTGTGTTAGAATCAAGTGTATTTTTAGTTTCAGTATCATCACTAGCAAATGGACTAAAGCTTGAATTTTGAATGGATACAACAGCGAGAAGGATACAACAACACAAACATACACAACAAATAATCGACTTACACTTGCTTGTCATAGCATTTCTCCTTATCTAATATCTGAATGTATAGAAAAAATTTGACTGATAAACTTGAACATAGGCAGTCGTCTATTATTTGTCTATAGCTCAAAAAACAAATAGGTTCTTCAGGTTTTAAGTTAATTAGATTAGTTTAAATTGTTTAAACTTCATTTATAATCAAGAATGTTATATGATAAATCCAAACTTTTATTTGGAGAAATATAAAAGTGTTTTCTTTAAAAGTGAGCAGTTTACCTTTAATTCCTCTCTTGATTTTAATGTGGATCGCCCATTTTTTTGTGGATGTCATGTTAGGAATATGGCCTCTTTACAAAACAATGGCACAAATCGACCTATCTAAAGCTGGGCTGATTGTTGCCTGTGGTGCTTTTATTGGAGAGGGATCTCAACTGATTTTTGGGACGTTGAGCGATAAGGGATTTCGGCAAATACTCATTACATTTGGATTGCTTATTTCCATTGGGAATCTGTTTTTGCCTTATTTTTCAAGCGAAGGAGTCTACTTTTTTCTCTTTTTATTAACTTGCATCGGTTCGGGTTGTTTTCACCCCTGTGCAGCAAGCTTAATAAATAGCGTGGTACCAAGTAAAAGAAACTTCTTAATGACTTTATTTGCTTCAGGTGGAAGTTGTGGTTTAGCTGCCAGTCAGATTCTATTTTCATACACTTATGAAAGTTTTAATGGTCAAACTTGGCCTCTACTCATCCCTGTCTGTCTTATTGTTATCGTTCTAGTCTTTGTCCGCTTGCCGCAACCTACTGTTATTAATATAGAAAGTAAGCAGGAACCAAAATGGAAAGACTTCATCTACTTTTTCAAAACCCCTCTTCTCAGAAATCTCTACATTTCTCAAGTCGCTAATCAATCGATCTTTTGGGGTACGATATTCATCCTCCCTGATATCTTAAAGGATTGGGGACATTCTTCTTGGATATGCTGTGGAGGGGGACATGCTTTTCTTATTTTAGGTGGTGCTTTGGCAATGATTCCTGCTGGCTATCTAGCAGATAAATTTTCAGCTATTACTGTTCTCTATATAGCTAGTCTTATTAGTTGTTTCCTTTTTTATTTAATCTTGCTTCTGGGAGGGTCTTCTTCAGCTTTTTTAATCACAGCGTTGTTTTTACTTGGAGCTTGTCTAGCTTTAATGAACCCGATTGCTGTAGCTTATGGCGTCTCCTTAGAGCCTAATCGGTCAGGCACAATAAGTGCTTTTCTAATGGGATTGGTTTGGTGTGTATCTGAAAGTGCAGGTCCAGGCAGCCTTGGCATAATGACACAGTTATTCACCGAGTTGGCACCCTTAAAATCACTTGCCATTTTAGGCTCTTTATTTATTATTCAAATTTACACAACTTTTCTTCTAAGCATTCATGCGAAAACAATTCCAACTTGTGATGCAGCGTAGACTTTTCTCGAGCACTTGGGGGATTATCAGTGATCTCAGTGGCTTATAGTTTATAGTTTTTAACAAGAATGACAGAAGAGACCGTAGGTCTAAAGCAAAATTTCAGAACTTGATTCGAAATAGACCTTCACCAGAATAAGGGCATATCTTTTATTCTTTAAAATTCTCACTATCTGGATCGAGAAATCTTGGAGATGTGCGTCTAATAATAGCTATATTTGAACCAAAAGCTACTTTGGCTTCGATTAGATCGAGAAAGGCGCCGTGGTTGATGTAAAGATATTCAAATAGTTTCTGTGGGATTAGAGAATCCTTGAGACATAATTTTTTTAATTTTAATTTAGAGAGACTAGCCGAGGTTTTTCCATACTTCTCTACATCGATTTCTTTAATGGAGAGATTGTGAAGGGTAAGACTCTGAATATTCAATCCGAGGTTATTCAAAGAAGAAAACACTTCAATAGTGATAGAGGAAATAGAATTTTTTGAGTCGAAGCCAAAATGCTCAAGTGAACGACATCCTTTTAACAAAGCAATCACATGCTTATTAATGGATTCATCTTTAAGGTGTGGCTGACTATTAAAGATCTCAAGAGAAACAAGTTTAGGAAATTTCTTTCCAATAAGACTAAGAATGGAGGAGGCATATAGACCGCATTTATTAAGATGAAGATGTCTAAGATTGCTCACCTGCATGTCTTGTAGGGCATTTGTCATCAGTTCATTAGTAATGGTCAATCGGCTTACAGAAAAGGTTTCCATTTCGTTCAGCATAAACTTCAGTTTCGACAAATCAATCGAATACATTTTTTCAGTGGGAATTTGGATTCGAAACTGTTTTGGTTTGTTTGCTACATTGACAAGGTCCCAGGGATTAAAACCATAAGTTCCGCGTTTGATAATATTTAAGGATTTTAAGGCTGGAAGCTTTGAGATGCTTAGAGCGACTATATCAATCAATAAACGATTGTCATTTAAGGTCAAATTCTCAAGTTTATTACAGTTTTTAAGCATGCCAACCAAAGACTCAATAATCACTCTTGGATTTAGTTGAAAACTATCATCCCCAAATCCCATTTCCAAAGAGACTAAGTTGCAATTGGACGTTGAAATTCGATTAAATAATTTTGCAGATGAAGGGCCACAAAAAGAAAACCCAAATTCCCTGACTTCGCATCCACCACTTTTACTCTTCTTAAACAAATGCATGACGCCCAGTTCAGAAACAAAGTGAGCTCCTGTAATTTTTAAAGATGTTAAATTTAACTTATTGATTAAAAAAGAAATTCCGAAATCGGTAATTAGTCCTCTTTCTAAAGAATTAATAAAAACAAACGATTCTAAATGTTTTATTTGAGCCATACAAAATAAAGTAGAGTCAGTGACATGTTCACAGTCAATTAAGGAAATTTCTTTTATTGCATTAAAATTTTGAACAATAGCTGCAGCATACAGATCAAGGAAACCGATATTATGATTTTGGAATGTGATTGATTTCAAATTTGGTGCCTTGCTGAGAAAAAAACTAAACGCATCGGGTGTAAAATTGCCATCGATCAGTGTTAGAGTGATTAACTGGCTTCCAAACCGAGAAAGAGCAATGAGATCCTGATCTGTAATTCCAGTTCGAGTCAAGGATTGAGGACTGTGCTCTGTAAAATTTAGAAATTTTTGGAAAAGTTGAGTTTTTGATTGTTTTTGAAGAAGGAGGTCAGAATTAAGTTTGAAAATCTTTTTTAGAAAAAGAGGGTTCATTACAAGATGAAATAACTTCTTACAGCTCATGGCTATGTTTTGCAATTCATCCCATCTGCGATAAGGGATAAAGGTAAGAATAGAATCCAAGAGCTCAATGGGTAAATTCAAGAGATGAAAGCGATGTATTTCGTTTAAAGAAGTTTCAGATTCTTCAGAGGAGGCCGCTAAATTCTGGGTTTGAAAGGAATATAAAGTCAGGTGGTTATCAATGTTTTTTGAGGGGACTAAAGTCTTTTTAAAGATGCAATCAATAGCTCTGATAACATTTGAAACGGGATCTACCCAATGCTGATCTTGATTTTCATAATTTTTTATAACGGTGGCTTCAATTTTATTAAATTCGGCATCGTTAAGTGGTAAATCTTGATTTAAATATTTTTCTTCTAAAAAGTTATAATAGTCCCATGTTGCAATCATTGGGTTGGAAACGGAGGTGTCTAGTCTTTCGGATGACATAATTAGCCTATTAAAACGATATAACTTTTTTGAATAAAATTAAAGATTTGTTTAATTTAAAAAATTTTTATTTTTAATAACTTTAAATCTAGTTCGACACAATAGTAGCATTTTCCCAATTTCATTGAAACTAAGATTTTCAATACCCTAAAGATTCCCCTAGCTCAGTTCCTAGAGAGTATCCTTGTGCTAGACTGAATAATATAGATCTTATGGCAATATATTGAGGAGAAAAAAATCGATGATCACTCGGCATCGATAATCCATCGTGATGTTTCGAGAAATAATATAATAATGGTTTACATGTTTGTGAGAAAATAACCTTGATCCGTACCGATAAATCACCTGAACAAAAGTGCTGTAGATCATCATGATCTCGTTTTTCAAAATAATATAGACGTCTTAAAAAGGGCTTGAGAAAGAAGATTTCAAGTTGACTAATCTTTTTAAGATATTCCCTATCGCTTTTCCTCAATGTCCAATTGACAACATGATGTGTAAATCCAAGTATTAGTCCTCCAAAGACTGAGTAGGTATTTTTAAAAGCGAAAGCAATGAATAGGATATTGATTGTGTGGTAAATAACTTTAGAAGGAATAATGTCTTTAATGAAATTACTAGTTTTTTTATATATTTTTGTTTGAAAATTAATGTGTTTATTTTCTAGAAAACAACTATTTAATTTTTTCTTGATATTACATAGGTTTGTTTGAAAGTTAATGTGGTTATTTGCACGAATAAAACTAATTAATTTTTCCTTTATTTTCTCCTTGTGCCGAATAGTTTCGGCAGATATCTCTGAAAAGGTTTTTTTTTCATTGGTGGGAGTCGTTATTAATTCAGCAGGCAGAAGATCATGTCGAGTAAAATCCGCTGCTGTTCTCAAATCCATCCTTACAAGTGCGGGTTCAATTTCAAAAAAGTCGGAGACGTTGAGTTCTTTTTGTAAATCCTCAAAATCTTTACTAATGAAAAAACAATGATGACCACCTAAAAATTCTATAACAGAAAACTCTTCTTCGTTGAGTATAGCTAGATGATTCATTTTACTGATCTGTGCGGCAAGTCCTGATGACTCACATAAAATAGCATCATATAAAGATTGGAGCTTCTTACAGTGTACTTCCATCCTATTGTAGGAGGATAGATAGTCTGTAAAGAACGAATCATCGATGGAGGACTTTAAATTTTCAAAATAGCTTGCTATGAGTGTAAGAATTTGGTTTTCTTTTTTTAGAGACTCAATTTGTTTTTTTACTTTGATGATCTCGCTTATAGCTTGTTCGAAATTTTTTTCTTCAAAAAGTAAACTATCTTTCTCAATAGGTGTTACATTCCATTGTTTAAGTAAATCCTGCCACTCTGATATCTGTTGGGCAAAAAGATCCACATCAGGCAAACGCAGTAAAAACTGATTTTTTCTTTCTAGGAGAAATGTTTGAATTTCTGGATCCTTAAGATACAAATCAAAGGAACTAGAAGGGGCATTGTGGGGAATAATTTTTGAAATGCATTCAAGAAGGTCTATAAGGGCTAGTTTTTTTGTTCTTTCGTCAAGAAAATTAAAATAGATTTTTGATTGGGCGATGGTCCTAATGATGACTTCACTAATCTGTATTTTCCCGTACTCTTTATCATCTAGTTTTAGTGCATCGATAGAAACGTTAAGCGTTTCAAGTTGCGAGATGAACGTATAAAAAATGGATTTATTTTCCTTAGAAAAGGTAATGTCAAGATCAAGGTAATTTCTTAGGGGGTTAAGGGAATAAAAAAAGAGGAAAGGTTTCTCTTCTTGATAGAATTCTTTCAGAAGAGCAAATTTATTTTCAAGATCGGGAGATAGAGCTTGTTTGAGAAGTTTTATTGCGTAAGGGATAATATAGCCCGTTGACGCTGTAATGACCCAAACAGATAACAAAAAATGAAAATGATTGAGGGACCCGGGAGAAAGAAGTGAATGGCTAGCCCAAATAGATCCTAGGACACCTGCATTGGCTAAAGTTGTCGCTATGAATATAAGCTCGGTCTGAATGATATTTTTTACTGCTCGAAGAGGAAGGTTGCCAAATAAAGTAGGAGTAAGCAATACAATTGAAAATGTAGTCAGGAGTGTTATCTTAACTCCAGAATAAGAATTGAGGTAAATAAAAGTACCATGAAAAAGAGCATTGAGGGCAAGGACACTCACCATTTTTGTTTTTTCATCTAATTGTGTGGGAAATAAAGAGAAGAAATTTTCTTTAGCAAGATCTATTGAACGAATGATGCTATTCATGATGATTACGATCGGTAGGATTTACCCAATACTGCTTTTGGCTAGAGAATGCTTTTTTTACCCAGAGAGGGGCACTTAGGCATGCTTTTCCTAGTTGAAAACCAGTAAATTTTATTCCTTGTTGAATGATAGCATACGGGATAAGCTGAGGGGATTCCTGACTAAGACTTTTGAGCATGCTCAAGACAAATTTTTTCCCTCGTGATAAAACAGAATAAGGCGAGTCCAAAAGAACTTTGAACTTCTGACGTGTCAGGCCCATATCAAAATGTCTTTTAAATTCCTGCTTGAGTGTATAATCATGAGAATGGTGTACTTTCGCTTCCGCGACGTAGGCAATACGATGACCACGCTTCAGTAGTTTAGCTACAACTAAAGTATCTTCACCGAATAGGGTTTCAGGGAATCCGCCTACTTCATCAAGGGTTTCATTTAGATAGGCTGCACAAGAATTAGAACAAAAAAAGGTGTAAGCTCCATAGGTGGGAAAAGCTTCAACCCCTCTAATATGACTTTCAGAAGGGTAGTTGAATGATCTTGGAAAGGCCTCAAAAAAACCAGCATTTTGATGAGGAATCTGCTGAGCATAGGAGATGGATGCACTTTTGTTTAAGAGAGGTTTAACAAGATGATATAACATGTCGGGTGAGGTAGCATAGGCATCTTGCGTAATCATGACAACAATATCAGTAGCTAAAATTTTCCGTCCCTTTTCGCGTGTTAACCCATGGTTAAATGTCTTTTGCGGGATCGTAAAAGCCTCCACACCATATTTTTTTGCAATTTCAATTGTATTATCCGATGAAGAAGAATCAATAATCAAGATTTTTGGTTTTAAAGATGACGCTAACAAAGGCCGCAGGCACTGAGGAAGATGGTTAGCAGCTTGATAGGTGGGGATGAATATTCCTATACTTTTAGCGGTCATATTTTTTACTTGGCTTATATAATGTTGTCTTAACAACTGAGACATTGTAATAAGGGACTTGTAGGAAATTATGAAGAAAGATCAATTTTCTCACCAGATTTATTTAAGATTTATTAAACGATATTTTTTTATTTTGTTTTTTGGAAAATAAATATAGAATGGTGACCTATTGATTACTTTATTTGCAAATTTCATATGAGACCAAAAAATCTAAAGCCCCCATGCACTGCCTCTAATAAAAAAATCATGGTCTATGACCGAGTTTGGTTTGTTCCAACAATTTGGCAAGAACATGTGACTTTTGAATTTCCTGGATGGTCCCATTCTTCTTTTTTTGGCGAAGATCGCCCCCTTAATATTGAATACTGCAGTGGAAACGGAGACTGGATTGCCGATAAAGCGGAAGCACATCCTGATATGAACTGGCTGGCTGTCGAACTTAAATTCGACCGCGTGAGGAAGATTTGGTCCAAACTTAAAAATCGTTCCTTAAGCAATCTTATGATTGTGTGTGGAGAGGGTCACGCAGCAACTAGTCAATTTTTCCCTTCCAATTGCGTGCATTCTGTTTACATCAATTTTCCTGATCCCTGGCCAAAGACTCGTCATTCAAAACATCGCCTTATCCAACCTCAATTTTTAGAGGAGGTGAATCGCATTCTTCATCCCAATGGAAAATTTTTTGTAGCCACGGACGATTTAATGACATCGGAAAGACTCATTCAGCTTGTGTCAATGTCTACCCTTTTCAACTCGTTGATGATTGATGGTTGTTACACACAGGATTGTGTCGATTATGGAAATTCTTATTTCCAAAATCTATGGATTGAAAAAGGAAAATCGATACGTTATCATTCTTTTATTAAAAATTCTTAGGCGTTACTCAAGGAAATAGCATGACTGCACGTGAGGAAGAAGTTGACGAAAGCATCATTGATCTTCGCTCCGATCTCTTAAAACGGGAAGATTTTATCCCTCATATATTTGAGGGTACGCTTCAAGATTTACCAATCAAGGGTTTCAATGGGATATTAATCAGGATTAACGGACAAATTCATTCCGACCTGGATTGGACTTCTCCGCGGGAACAGGCCAAGCAGGCGACTGAGCGAGGTTTGGTTATTCTTTGGGAAATTGATTTAGGCCTTTTTCACCAACTGTCACTCCCATTAAATAATCAAACGCAATTTAATACACTAAGTTTAGCTATTGATCATTTTAAAAGTACGCTATGGACAGATTTTGCTTCCTCAAGTTTGGGTTTATGTGTTTATTCAGGGTCTCTAGATTTTTCAAGTGCTCTTAAAAGGGATCATGATCTTTTTGAAAAATGCAAAGTTTGGTCGTTAGAGCAGGTAGAAGCACCGAATCATGCAATTTTGGAATGGGTTTCAAATTCTTTTTTTCGCAATGTCGCTCTCGATTACCTGAACTTGCTAGCAGGTTCTCTTCCCGACCATATTCCTTGTTATCTTTGCTTAAATGGTTCAGGCTTGGATGCCCTTTCGCACTTACTGCTTCTTAACCCCGAAGGGTATGGGCGCTTTAATTTGATCTTAAAAAACATAGATTTTTCTTTTCGAGCATGGAGTTGGGACTCCTCCGAACAGTGTTTAGGATATCTAGGTTTCAATGATGAAAAACTTTCTAATAAAGCTCAACCCGATGTTGGTGTTTGTATCCCAAGATGGGAATGCATCCAGAAAAGTGTTTGGGATGAAATTGGACAGATGGTTCAAAGTTTAATTTTAAAGCAAATTGATTTTAGAGTGATTCCTGAAGCTTACTTAGTCAACTATTGGGATGGTTTAGATTTCCTAATGTATTCTCCTTCTGGATTAACATATGAGGGAAGACGTAAGGTTGCTGGTTTTTGTGCAGCAGGGGGTCGACCTGTCTCCTTTGGGAAAATAATAGGTTTCCCCGAGGAAATGATCTTTGATGATTTTCTTTTTAAAAGGTCTCTGAGAGATGAGTTAAATCGAATTCATTTTAAAACCATCGATTCGACAAATATTTGGGTGAAGGCAAATTTGAACCTTCTTGACAAAACCAAACTCAATGTCATTTCTGCTGAATATCAGACAGATGGAGTAGGGCGTTATCATCGAAAATGGGAATCCCCGCCTAATGTCAATGTCTATTTGACATTTTGCTTCTTTTTAAAAACGCTGCCACCCTATAGTGGACAGATTTCTCAGCTATTAGCACTATCCACAGTTGATATTTTGAAAGACTTTGGCTTTGATCCTCTCATCAAATGGCCTAACGACCTCATGCTAAATAAGAAAAAACTGGGTGGGATCTTAGCAGAGATTGTCAGCTCACCCTCTGAACATGCCGTTATTGCTGGAATAGGACTCAATGTCAATATGGCTCAAGAAGATTTAGGCCGAGTTAACCAGCCCTCAACTTCACTCTCAGCGGAAAGAGGAATTCTTTTTCACATCGATGAAATTCAACATTTGTTGATTGAATCTTTTCAGTCAAAACTCCTCTTATTTCTTGAGGAAGGATTTAGCTCTTTTCAAAGAGATTTTCAAAATTTCTTTTATTCCTCCAAAGGAGATCCTATTCGTTTGAACAATGGATTAGAAATTTTTGAAGGGATATTTCAATCCATCAATTCTGATGGAAGTATTGCCATTCGTTTACACGGTGATGTGATTAAGAGCTTTCATGCAGGAGAGTTTATTTAGTCATTCCGACTATTCAAGCTTCATGATATGCCCATCTATTTGTGATCCAAAACTCGTAGACATTCCGTATTCTGCATGGAATAGATGATTCCCTTCTTCATTAAAAAGATAGAATTCAAAGCCTTCTAAAGCTTGATTAGGATGGTATTCCCAGATAATACTATTGGAAGTAAATAGTCCAACACCAGAGACCTTTCCTAATATCTCGTTATGGAGCTGAACAGCAAAAGATCCATCCTCAATATTATAGAAGACAAAGCGGTTGATTTGCTTTTCTAAATCGGTCATTTCAACAATCTGATAAGCTCGAATAAGACCATCCTTTTTGGTTTCAATTTCCCAACGAGTTAAAAATTCCAAATGGGAAGGCGAGGCAGAAAACGAGATTTCTCCCTTCCCTAACCAAAGTCCAGGTGTGAAGATAAAATCAAATTTAAACATCAAAACATAAATCTCCGACTATAAATGCTTTGTAAAATACCCAATGCAATCATTGTTGAAATAATCGACGACCCTCCATAGGTCACTAAAATAAGAGGAACTCCCGTTATAGGCAAAAACCCACACATCATTCCAATATTCACAAGTATATGCATGGCAAGATAGACAGCAACCCCTGCTGATAACAATCTTCCAAAAGGGTCTTTAGCAACCGCTGAAACTTGAAAACTGAAATAGAGAAGTGCATAGTATAGAACAAGGATAAGAAGAAGGCCAATTAATCCAAACTCCTCTCCGAATGCGGGGAAAACAGAGTCTGTATAGGGATAAGGAAGCCAGCCTCTTCCAGCAAATTCACTTTTCCTCCATCCCGTACCTGTAATACCCCCTAAAGCAATGGCTGTTGTTGCAGCATTTTGGTGGTGTGTATGCGGATCAAGTCGATCAAATTGATAATCTTCAAGGATCATCGTCGCATAAGGACGAAAGGTTTCATGAGAAATAATGCCTAGGAAGATGATAGCGACAAAAAACAATCCGATGCCTCCACTTATTGTCATAAATTTTACAACAGAAGGACGTAGATCTCCAAAATAAAACATCACAAGGGCTACAGGATATAAAACTAATGCCGTTCCGAGATCTGGTTGCTTGAGAATTAGAAAAAAAGGGATGCCGACAATGATAAAGGCACCAAAGACTGTTTTCCAGCTATTTGCACTCGCTCTTCTTCGTTCTAAAAACCAACTTAAAGCCACAACCACAACAAATTTTGCATATTCGGAAGGTTGGAAACTAATATTAATGAAAGGCACCTTATACCAGCGATGGACCCGCTGAATAGAGTCCGTGAAAAATAATCCTATTAAAGATAGGATCACTATAAAATAGAGAAGCCAAATCCACTCCCTTAATTTATTGTAATCGAAAGCGGCAAAAATAAAGTAGATCGCAATGCCAATCACAAACCATTGGATTTGGGTCCTTACAGTGGGAGTAAAAAAAATTTCATCCGGATGCTCCGCTAAGGCATCAGTAGTGTAGGAAGAAATGGTGAGAAGACTAATGATCATTAAAGCAATAATCACAGGAAGGGCTCTAAAGTCTAGTCGACTTAGATATCGAAAATTCCACATCGTTCAAGCCTTAATGTTAGAGTAATGATTCAGTTGGAAACATAAATTAGGTAATCTCTTCATTAGTCTAGTTCAAATTTTCATGTCAACGAAGCTGATTCTGCATATCATGTTCTTCATCCCTAAAAAACAGGATTAGCAGGATCTCTTTCAGCGGCAGGATAAAAAACAGGAAAATAAAGACTGACTTTTTGTTATCTTCGAATCCCTACTTTTGAATTAACGAACGCGACCATTTTATAGGAGAAAACTGTTGTATCATACCAAAGAGATAAAAAGAAAATGTTATTTGAAAAGAGAACGAAGTTTATATTAAGTAATTTCATTATTGACATTATTTAAAAAATAAATGATTATTTACATAATTTATTTTTTTTGAGGTGATGATGAGTGGTAATATTAGTTTTTATTTAAATAGTAATGAAATGAAAAACGCTGGAAGTCATCAAATTGAGGCTAATTTCACCAATCAAGTTTTTCAAATTAAAGCACTACCCCTAGAATTAATTTTTGTCATATTTGCAAATCTGAAAAATCTCGAGTTTAATCAGTTTTGTCTCGTGAGCAAAGAATGTAATGCTTGGGTACAAGCCTATCGAAAAGTTAATTTAAAAATAATGGTATTAGAACCTATTTCTTTAGATATTAGGTCATGGCTTTCAGATTTAAAGATTAATGCGACCGGAGATTTTAATAGTAATCTCTCTAGAGATATTATGGAAAGAGTCGATGCAAAAAAATATCTTCGAAAAAGGAAAGAAATGATTTCAATTTTGGAAAAAACATATGATCATGTTGATTGGGTTTCACTAAAAAACATAAAACATTGTTTTCCAGAAAACGATATTTATTATTTTCATAAAAACTACAAAATTTCTGATTATTTTTATCAGCTTGCACGTTCAGTCAACAAACTAACAAATGTTTTCAACAATTCTATCACACCATTAGAAAATGGAGAGCTTGAGTCCTTTAAAATACAGCTTCCTATCTCCACTTTCATCTCATTGCAGCAAGTGGTGAATGCTGTTTATTATTTCCAAAATAAAGACGAGGGAAGGGTAGAAACAACTGAAAACCCTTTATCTATAATTTTGGATGGGAAATTGGATCCACTAGCCGAAATGTCGGCAGACTCCGGATTTGATGAATATATGGCTTTAAATGAATTTGATAAAAAATCTATTAGCGTCCACAATATTACCCCCCCTCAGTCTCTTATGGATGTAATTGCTAGAGTTGGTTCTCTCGAAGGAATTAAATTTCTCCTCGATAATCACGCCGTACCTTTAAACCTGTTTATAAAAGTATTTATTTCTTATTATCAGTATTACGATGATCGGAGTGCTTTGATTGACTATTTGTGCAAAGCGAAAGTCAATATTAATGCGACAGATGATTCTGGAAATACTTGTTTAAATTACTTGTTTTTTGTGAACGAAGAGAGTGAAAATCGCTTGGTGATATTAACTAAACAGTTAGAAAATATAAAAAAAAATGTCAATACGCTCGTTCGAAATGGTTTAGATCTCACTCATGCAAACAATAAATGCATCTTATTTAATATTTTTGATAATTTTTCTGAAAATTGTTCTGAACATACTTTAATTTGTTTATTTGAAATATTTTTATCTTATAAAATAAATCTGGAAATTAAAAATAAACTTGGTTTTTCGATTTTGAAGCATATTTCTTTCGCACTTAATTATCATGATTACCCGATTAAATGTTTTGCACTTATTGAATTGCTAATAAAAAATGGTGCTGACTTTTTAGATTTTTATCCCGATGATTATTACTTTTTGAAAATAAAAGGTGATTTAACTGTCAAATATGAAAGTGATAACCAAGTAGATAAACTCATATTGAAATATAATCCATATAATCCGGGAATACAGTTGGAGGGAGGATTCGAATCAACAGCTCGAGAATTTATTTTCAAACAAAAGGCTTTCGAGGGGCTGGGTTGTCGATTTGAGAACCTAAAAAATCTAAAACAAAACAATCAACCTGATATTAATTACAAAAAGAATAACCGATGCCGGGATGATTTTGGAAGATCATTTCTTCACTATGCAGTTAATTTTGATTCACTTCCAGTCATACAACATTATTTATCTAATGACTCTCAACATTTTAAAGTTAAAGATAAAAATAGAGTGACTCCTCTTCAGCTAGTGAAGCCTAATTCTAAGGCAGAATCCTTGCTGCAAATTGAGCCTAGTTCATAGTCATTAAGCTAGCGGTGTTGTAGTTTCAAAAGTAAAAGTTAGCCACCAAGCCTCTGAGATCTTCTTTTGCTAAAAAATTTGCCAATAAATGAAAGGAGAGGTAGAATGGCACCACAATTAATTTATTTGACCTCTCTCAAAAGGCTTTTTATGAAACCGCACTCTCTCATTTTTACATTGTTAATTTGTCTTTTCTTTAGCCCCAAAGCTTTTGCCGAAATTAAGGGGAAAATCGATTTAGGACCAACCTTAGTTAGTATTGATATTCTGGAGTCAGGAGTCACAAAAGATACGGTTAATATGATCGCTATTAAAGGGGATTCCACCGTTGTCTTTTATAAGGGACTTTGCCTTAAGCCCGGTTTTATGGTGGGCGGAAGCCGTAAAGGA
Source organism: Chlamydiota bacterium (assembly GCA_041691035.1). GTDB lineage: Bacteria > Chlamydiota > Chlamydiia > Chlamydiales > Parachlamydiaceae > JBEPVL01. The sequence goes on along the minus strand of JBEPVL010000001.1, from coordinate 118,251 downwards.
GATGTGGCTACGTTTGGAATTGGGTTAGGCCACTACACTCCAATTGGTAAATCCTGGACGCTTATTCCAAGTGCTGGTGTTTCATTTGGGTATTTGCGTACCCATGTCAGCTTCGAAGAGTTTTATATGTTCGACCTCAAGGAACGTTTTCGCTCCATCAGCCCTTATTTAGCACTTGAAGTTTGTTATAACTTTGCGGAAAAGTGGTATATCTCTGCAATGTATCAATATGCTTGGAGCCGAACTCATACTAAAATCAGACCTATTGTTAGTGATACAAGTCATTCAAATGGTCCAAATTATGCTGTAAGTTTAGAATATAGTTTGACCCAAGTTTGCTCCATAACCTGTGGGTTTGGATATAACATCACACTATCTAAAGAAAAACATGGCTTACGTGCTAAAGGTGTGAAGCTCGGGTTAGCCTACTATTTTTAATGAAACTTTCCTAGAATTTTATGAAGCCCTTTTTTGATGTCAATGCTCTGAGAAAATGGTTTTTAGAAAATAAGCGCCCATTGCCTTGGAGACTAAATCAGGACCCCTATCGAATTTGGGTTTCAGAGGTGATGCTTCAACAAACTCAAGTCGCTGTCGTCATTCCTTATTTTGAACGTTGGATGCTTCGCTTTCCTTCCCTCGAAAGTTTGGCAAAGGCTCATCTAGACGAGGTGTTAAAACTATGGGAAGGTCTAGGGTATTATTCGAGAGCTAGAAATCTGTACGAGGGAGCAAGATACTTAGTCGAACATTTTGGAGGGTGCTTTCCCAATGCTGAAGAAGACCTCATTAAAATTAAAGGTCTTGGTCCCTATACAGTAGGGGCTATCCTGAGCTTTGCTTTTCACCAAAAAAAAGCTGCAGTTGATGGAAATGTCATGCGAGTATTAGCACGCTATTATGCCGATGAAAGAGACATTTCTAAAGCAGTCAATCAAAAAGAAATGCGAAAACTGATTCAAGAGCTACTTCCAGATGAAAAGCCTTGGGAAATAATGGAGGCAATGATTGAATTGGGAGCCATGGTCTGCATGAAAAAGGCCTCTTGTGGGTATTGCCCTCTTCAAACAAGTTGCGAAAGTTTTAGACAGGGTTTAACGAATCAATTTCCCATTAAAAGTCAGAAAGCTGCAACTGAATTGCTTTATCGCACTGTTGCAGTCATTAGCTGCCAGGAGCACTATCTCATTCGCCGTGGAGAAAAGGGAAAAGTTATGCAAGATCTCTATGAGTTCCCTTTTTTTTCCCACTCATCTGAGGGGATGGTGCTAAGCGTTTTAATTCATCAAATCAAACAAAGCTTGGGTTTAATTGTCTTTGGAATTGGTTCATTAAAGCAGGTAAAACACTCTTTTACCCGCTTTCGTGTGCACCTTTTCCCCTTTCAACTGGTTTGTAATGAAAGGATCGAAGTCGAGGGATTTACATGGATTCCTGCGCAAGATCTCAAAAATCACCCATTTTCTTCTGGGCATAGACGCATTCTTCACGAACTAGAAATGAGCGAATAAAATCAAATCACATAGGTAACAAGAGTAGTGTTGTAATTTGGGAATTGTTAAAGACTTTAGAGGGAGTTTTGCAACTCCCTCTAAAATGTGCGCTACAAATTATAGAAACTGCTAAATTGATACGCTTCTGTTAGAAGGCGTATACGGTTTCAATTTCGAAGGCGTTATATTTATGCGGTCCGCCAATTCTACGATCTTCTTCTGTGCTTGTTTCAAACATGAAATCGATAGAAAGGTTATCGGTGAGTGCATAAAGGAATTCAAAACGCCATCCCTTGAAGTTTGCGTTTCCGCGTGAGGGGAAGTATCCCTCTAAACCTGATAAGGAATAACTAGGACTACTGCTACTATCGAAATCGCTTACCAAGCTAGAGAGGCTTTCGTTAAGAACATCGTATAAGTTTTCGTTAAGGATATTGCCTCGACCAATACTGCCGACATCAAAATCAGGGACAGCTTGAGCTTGAATGTAGATGTATTCAATATCAATAGACCAGTCCCCTTGTTCATCAACAGCTCCAATGTAAGTTCCTGCATACCATCCTAGGTTTTTCTTCTTTCCTCTAGTGAAATGATTTTTCTTTGCTGCATGGTTAGTGAGGACAGCACCATAAAGCTGTACAGGAATACTGTAATCATAAACTGATGGAAGGAAGTTATATTCTAAAGTCAACTGAGAATTTTGAAACTCATTTCCTAATGGATCGCGTTCGAAGCAACGGTTTCTTCCTCTTTTTGTCCAGTCAATATAAGAATATTTTACATCTAAACCGGAATCGAAAACATTTAACAAGCCGATTTCAGTGACCCATCCAAAATGATTTTTTCTTTCGTCAATGACAAATAGTCCTGTATTGCAATACCAATCGGAAATTTTATCGATTGAACTTGCGTATTTAAATATGATGCCGTCAAAACGGTTAGAAAATTGAATTTCTGAGTCAAAGAGGTCATCGAGTTTACGTCGACCTACTTCGATATCGAGACGATGCTTACCATCTGCCCAGACATTGTAGCCAATATAGGCTCGTTTAAGACTGATAGAGTTAGCGTCCCCACTTCCTTTACCAGCAGCACGGCTATTACGAGTGATAGGAATAAGAGCACGGCTTCCATTTCTATTAAAGACGGGAAAGGTTCCAATACAATCGTTATTTCCTCGAATACCCGCAGGGTTATCAAATTGCAAATGGGCCATGCACCATGCTTTTTTAAAGGTATATTTTACCTTAAAGTTGAATTCAACATCGAAGTCATTTGTAGAGACAGGGATACTTCTTGAATCCACATGATTTCCTCCGCGAAGATGACGATAGACTTCGAAGATATCGGATTGTTCTCCAGAAATGCTGCTGCTTGAAAAGGATGAGCTGCTAGGGTAGCTGGGAGAGGAGCTTGCTTCATTTCTGAATAAACAAATTCCCTTTTCTCTTAAAGTGGTGTATTCGAAGCGTACGTCGCCGCTAATTTCGAGGTTATTCGCTTTTTTCTTGATATCGATATTTTCTTTGGATTGCACAAATTCACGAAGAGGTTGGTCATCGCGCTCCCGTAGTTGTCGGTCGAAGGAGGTCTCTTGACGATTTTGTTGTTGTGCTACTGCTTGAGAGGTGGTTAATCCTAAACCAATTAATAATAATAGTTTAAGGTTTTTGACTAGTCTCATATCTTCTCCAATTGCTGTGTTAAAATTAATAAAGGTGTGAGTATGAATTGCAAAAAAGAGAAGTTTTATAATCTTTTAAAGATAAAGTCAAGTGCTTATTGCATACAGAGAGGTTTCTGTAAATCATAAATGAAAAAAAGCGGAGGGCTCTCCGCTTTTAAGTGCATAGGTTTATGGGTTAATCGCTGCTGGTTTTCTTTCGTATATCTTTTTGAAAATTGCATAGGCAGCCCCAGTAGTAGCTCCGACGCCGATTCCTAGCAAAGTAGGTGATAATACTAAAACAACACCGGCAAGAGTGCTGGTTTCTACACAATAAGGTTTAAACTCTTCAAGTTCACAATCATCTATATAAATAGGCCAATGAGGTTCATTACCAAGAATGCTTCTGTTAGTGGATTCTAAGGTATAAAATAACATTTGTGCACCTAATGCAAATGCATTGACTTTTATACCAAGCTCAGCTCCTTTCGCTGCTCCCCAAAATGCGCCTTTAGTGATATCTTTGAGATGGACACATGTGCTTCGAGCTCCGGCTTGAAAGTGGATGTCTTCGCGTAAGAGCATTGCCAATGTTATGGAATCATAATAAAGGTCCTTGGCATGGTTTCCAAAATTTTGTAATTTTTCCCAGTTGTTTCTAGGAGTTGTTTGGGTACCGATCATATATTTCTCGAAATGTAAGATTAATCATGTTTATAAAAAGCAAAAAAATAATATTTCTATCCTGCTACTGAAGTCGGTAGTGCAAATTCTGTTCTTAAGCGATTAAGAACTGAATTGCCAGGATCGACTTTGTCTGGCAGGATAAAATAAAATGAATGGTTCAAATAGGGTTGTTAATGAACAATACAAAAAAAGGATCAAGTTTTAAGATTGCTTATTGTTTTTAGTGGAATCAGGGAAGCTTTTTTTCATTACGACATAGGCCGTAATTGTAACAAGGCCTATAGCACTTAAAATAAAAGTCGGGGAAAGGACAATCTCAGTATAAGAACGTTCTGTTTTTGATGAGGAATCGTCCAAATTTTGCGTATTTTCAGGACTTAAAATTGAAAAAACAGCATTTATTCCATTAATTATCGTGCCGGTGACTTTTTCACAAGCAGTTTCATAGTGTTTATTTAATATATATTTCACCACATTATCATAGGGTAAATACATAAATTTCTCTCCTTTGTAAAATTATGAGTTTAAAGTCTAACTAATTTAATCATTTTACTCTTATAAATCAAATCATTATTCCGGAATTGTTTGGAGTGCCGTTGCAATCCCGCAGCGAGTGATGTTATCCGCATCAATAACCCAACCTCCACCAAGAGCACGATAAATTTCCACTAAGGTGGTGAATACATCGCCTTGAGCATCGGCAAATTCGAGCTGAGCTTGGAAAAGTTGTCGTTCGGCGTCAAGGACATTTAAATAATCCTTTTCTCCATTATCATATTCTAGACGGGCTAGATGCCTATAGTCTTCAAGCACTTTGACACGATCTCGTTGAGCATCTACAAGCATTTTGGCTTTTTTGTGATTAATGAGAGCATCTTCTACCTCCTTAAAAGCATTAAGGACAGCATTTTGATAGGTGTAGATAAGTGTTTGTTTATGTGCTTCCGTTAACTCTAGGTTGTTGACAAGCCGTCCTCCTGTAAATAAGGGCTGAAGAGCAGTGAGTGCATACTGCCAGGTGAGGAGAGGGCCACTAAAAAGATTGCTTAGGCTGAGGCTTTCATTGCCATAAAATCCTGTTAACGCAATATTCGGAAAAAAGGCAGCTCGAGCTGCTCCAATATCGGCATTGGCAGCAGCAATCAGCTGTTCTGCCTGCATTAGATCGGGTCGTTGTTGCAAAATCTCTGAAGGTAGCCCGGTCGGGATTTCCGGTAATTCCTTCCATTCAATCAGGGGCTTGCCTGTGGGGATATCAGACGGATTCCGCCCCACTAGGATACTAATTAAATTCTCTTGCATAGGAATCAATGCCTCTATTCTAATGACTGCTACTTTAGCAGAATCGACCTCAGAAGCAGCCTGTTTGACTTCAATTTCTGATGTTAACCCTCCTTCAAATCTCAGCAAGGCAATTCTATAAGACTCCTGTCTGGATTTAAGTGTTTGAATGGAGATTTCCAATTCATAACGCTCTTTTAGTAATTCTACATAAGCAGAAGCAACGGAAGAAACAACTCCTAGAATAACCGTTCTTCTTGCCTCCATCTGAGCAAAAAACTGATGTTCCGAAGACTCTACCCTACTTTGTACAAGGCCCCAAAAATCGGTTTCATAAGAGAGTGTAAAAAGAAATTGATAAGCATTCGTGTATGGAGAAAGCTTAGGTTGTGCTGTAGTTGGTGTCATTGTAGTTGCTGTTGCCGCAGCTGTTGTTGCAGCCACTGCACCTGTATCACCAAATGCAAAGGAAGAGGGGATTCGTTGCCTGGATTGGACCCAGTTGGCAGCAATCTGAGGATAGAGCTGTGACTCTACAATGCCTAGTTCTGCTCGGAATTCAGCGACACGTGTCGTGGCTGCTAAAAGGTCTTTATTATATTCCAAGGAATCTAATATCAGTTGATTCAAAACCTCATCATCGAATTGCTCCCACCATCGTATATTAGCAACAGTAGAGCCTGAAGGTGCTTCAAACCGCCATGTTTCTGGAATTTCAAGGCATGGCCTCTTATAGGGAGCGTGGAGAATACAAGAACAGAACAAGCATGAAATGCATGCTAACAAGAGGAGCGTTTTCTTTTTACTGCTTTTCATGAGGTGTCTCTTGTTTGTCTGATCGTGAGGTCCGTTCCTCAATCAATTTAAAAAATAATGGAACTAGAAAGACAGCAAAAAAAGTTGCTGTGATCATTCCCCCAAATACTCCAGTTCCAACTGACTGACGGCTGGAGGCCCCCGCACCACTGCTGATGACTAATGGGACTACACCTAATATGAACGTCAAGGACGTCATAATAATAGCTCTAAAACGTAGTTTGGATGCTTCTAGGGTAGCTTCCATAATACTTAGTCCTTCCTTTCTTTTGATGATGGCAAACTCGACAATAAGAATAGCGTTTTTTGCTGCCAGCGCGACTAGAGTGACTAATCCAATTTCAAAATAGACGTCATTCATCATCTTTCTTAACCAAATAGCTATGAATGCACCTAGAAGTCCAAGAGGGATAGCTAAAATAATTGAGAAGGGGAGGGACCAACGTTCATAGAGGGCTGCAAGAATTAAAAAGACCATAAATATTCCGACGAGAAGGACTTTGCTCGATGTTCCGCCGGTAGATTTTTCCTGATACGATTCTCCCGACCATGAATAAGACATCCCTTCTGGTAAGACATCCTTAGCAATTTTTTCTACGATAGCCATCGCTTGGCCCGAACTGTATCCTAAAGCCGCATTACCCATAATTTTGGCTGAATTAAAGCCATTAAAGCGACTAATTAAATTTGGTCCTCTGCTAAATTCTGTGCTTAGAAGTGATTTAAAAGGGATCATCTGATTCGTTGTTGAACGGATATAGATGTCACTAAGATTGTTAATAGAAGAACGATAATTCGGGTCTGCTTGGATGGTAACACGGAAAGAGCGACCAAATTTAGTAAAATCATTCACATAGTATGACCCAAGATAAATTTGCAGTGTGTCAAAAATCTCGTTGATTGGAACGCCAAGGGATTCAGCTTTATACCGGTCCAAATCAACATAAAGCTGCAAGTTATCTGCTTGAATTGTAGAGTTGACATTTTGGAGCTCTGGATATTTGCTAGCCTCTTGAATAAACTTCTGAGTGATCTCTTTGAGTGTATCAATCGACGCTTCGCTACGATTTTCTATCCAAAATTCAAATCCACTGACGATTCCTAGTCCATGGATGGCAGGTGGGTTAAATCCAAAAATTTGTGCTTCTGGAATACCCCAGAATTTTTGATTCAGCGAAGTTAAAATACTTCCAGCTTGAAGATCTGACGTTGTTCTATCACTCCAATTTTTCAAAGTGATAAAGCTCGTTCCTCGATTAATTTGATTAATTCCATCCAGTAAGGAAAACCCCGTTAAAGAAACAACCTGTTTGACACCAGGTTCTTTTGATGCAATCTTCTCGATTATATTATCAACGCGTTGAGAACGCTGTAGACTTGCCGAGTCGGGTAAGTTGGCTACAGCAATGACATATCCTTGGTCTTCTGAAGGAATAAAACTTGTAGGTGCTGTTTTAGCTAGTATAATAAGTGCAACAATAATTAAACCAAAAGTCAATAACCCAAACCAGGTATGATTGAGGATCCATTTTGTCACAGAGACGTAGTCATTGGTTAGAGAATTAAAAGCTCGATTAAAATAACGAGCAAATGTCGATTCAGAAGAGGGTTTTTTAAGAATAAGTGCAGCCAGAGCTGGACTTAAGGTAAGGGCTACTATTCCAGAGATAGTGACAGAAACAGCAATAGTAATCGCAAACTGACGGTAGAGCTGTCCTGCAATTCCACCTAGAAAAGCAACAGGGATAAATACTGCACATAAAACAAAGACAATAGCAATGACAGGACCCGATACCTCTTCCATGGCTTTTATGGCTGCGTCTTTAGATGAAAGATGGAATTCCCGAATATTTCTCTCTACGTTTTCGATGACAACGATGGCATCATCTACCACGATTCCTATTGCAAGCACCATTCCAAATAGAGTGAGGGTATTTATGGAAAAACCTAAAACATACATTCCTGCAAAAGTTCCGACGATAGAGATAATCATTGCTATAACTGGAATTAAGGTCGCACGCCAACTTTGAAGAAAGATGAGCACAACAAGGGCAACGAGAACTGCAGCTTCAAAAATAGTTTTAATAACCTCTTTAATTGAAGCATTAATGAACACTGTGGTGTCATAGGGGATGGAGTACGTGATGCCTTCAGGAAAGTCTTTGGATAGTTCATGCATGCGCATTCTGACACGTTCTGCTACATCTAGTGCATTAGCACCAAATTGTTGATAGATCCCAATCATGGTCGTTTCTTTACCATCAACTGAACCATTCACATCATAGGTCTGTGCACCTAATTCTACCCAACCAATATCCTTTATTTTAACAGCAGATCCATCTAAATTTGCTTTTAGAATGATATTTTCAAATTGTTCTGGAGTCGAAAGTTTACCAAGCCCTGTGATAGGGATTGTTAGTTCAATAGGGTGATCAGAGGGAGGTCGTCCTAGTTGTCCCCCCGTAAAATCTGTGTTTTGCGATCGAATTGCGTTGACAACATCTTGACTTGTTAGACTTAATTCAGCAAGTCGGTCAGGACGCAACCAGACGCGAATCGAGTAATCTCTGGCGTTAATAATCTTTACATCACTGACTCCATTTAGGCGAAGTAACTCATCGACAACATTAATTGAGGCGTAATTGCTAATGAAGATATTATCATAGCGGTTATCTGGAGAATTCATCGCAACAAAAATTAAAATGCTGGGTGATTGCTTCTTAACGATCACCCCTGTTCTTCGCACTTGCTCAGGAAGTTGGGGCATTGCCATATTGACACGATTTTGAACGTTGATTTGAGCAAAATCAGGATCAGTGCCTATGTCGAAATAGATATTTAAAGCCATGTCCCCGTTTGCTGAATTTTGGGAATACATGTAAATCATATTTTCCACACCGTTGATCTGCTTTTCTAATGGAGCAGCAAGACTTGATGCCACGGTTAACGCATCAGCACCTGGATAGGAGGCATAAACCAAAACCTGCGGTGGAGTGATATTGGGATATTGCTCGATAGGGAGCGGGCCAATAGCAAAGAGTCCTGCAAGGAAAATAAGAATCGATAACACAGAAGCAAAGACGGGACGTTTAATAAAAAAAGTTGATGACATGTTTTCTTAACTTTGACTAGATTGTGATTGAATCACAAGTTTGGATCGATTTTGAACTTTGTTGACACCTTCAATAATGACAACGTCTCCGGTTTTCAAGCCTCTGCTAATGACCCAGTTATCTTTATCCCATCTTCCTCCATCGACTAATCTTTTTTCTGCTTGTTTATTTTCGTTAACAACAAAAACATAGAGACCTTCACTACTTTGAACAACTGACTTTTGAGGAATAGCAATAGCATTTGGTCGATAAGCTCCGATAATGCGGATTCTCACAAACTGACCAGGCCTAAGAACACTATCAGGATTAGAAACTGTTGAACGAAACTGGATTGTCCCTGTCTTTTGATCATAGCTAGGAGCAGCAAAATTCACCTTACCCTTTTTAGGATAGATGGTCTGGTCGGCTAAAATGATTTCAGTTGCAAAGTCATTGTCGGGAGGGAAGATGAGTGTTCCTTCTTTTAATTGCTTTTCACTATGTAGGATATCCCGTTCAGACACACTGAAGGTAATCCAGATGGGATTAAAAACTGAAACTAAGGCAAGCAGATCTTCAGCTTTGCTAATTAATGCTCCCTCACGAAAATTAGATGAGCCAATAAGACCAGAAACAGGCGATAGGATTGAAGTATAGCCTAAATTAATTTTTGCATCCGCAACTTCCGTTTGGGCGGCCTGTACACTTGCTATAGAAGATAGCTGCTTTGAAATGGCATTGTCTAAGTCTCGACGGCTAGCAGCTTTTTGTTCATATAGCGGGCGATATCTTTCGACGGAACGAGCAGCATCCCATAAAATTGCTTCCTCTCTCGCCAAGTTTGCGTTAGCTTTATCGAAAGCCACAATGTAAGGTTCTGGGTCTATCTGGAAAAGAAGATCATCCCTATGGACAAAACTTCCTTCAACAAAGGCGACTTTACTCAGATACCCAGGAACGCGTGAGCGGATTTCTACTTCATGAGAACTTTGAACGACGCCGACAAATTCGTATGAAGTGGGGAGATCCTCTGCTTTGACTTCAAGAGTTTTTACAACAACAGGATAGGATGCAGGAGCTGGAGGTGCTGGTGAACGATCACAGCCGAAAATCAACAAACAGAAAAGGAAAGGAATCATTCGAAAGAAAAGCGAAGTAGAACTCGGCATAAAATCTGTCTCGTTAGCAAATGGTAATCCTGTTGTTTAAAAAATCAGAGGGAAGAAGTCAATCAATTTTTTATTCTTGCCAGACAATACATCCCCTCATATGATTTTGTTGACCCCGAGTTTATGTTTTCTTGACATCCTCACATGATGGAGCTTACTTAAATGGAAGGAATGTTTGAATATATTTGTTCTCACGCCATGTATGCCCACTATATTTGTTTTGGATTATTGCTTCTTACTGGATTAAATATCCCAATAAGTGAGGATATCATTCTTTTGGGAGGAGGAGCTATCGCTGCAGTCTGTATTCCAGATCATGCTGTGAGGCTTTATATTTGGATTTATTTTGGGTGCATTTTGTCAGCGTGGGAGGCTTATTGGATTGGTCGTCTCCTAGGGCCTCGCCTATATGAGATTCGTTTATTCAAACACATCATCACCCCACATAGGTTGGATTTGCTGAGATATTCCTATGCTAAATTTGGTGTCTTTACTTTTATTGTAGGTCGATTTTGTCCAGGAGGCATTCGTAATGCATTATTTATGTCTTCTGGTTTAACTAAAATGCCATTTCCCTTGTTTATGCTGCGAGACGCGACTGCCTGCATCTTCTCCAACACACTATTTTTTCTGATTGGATATCATTTTGCTTATAATATAGACGGCATTCTGAAATATTTCAGAGAATACTCAAATTGGTTCATAGGGTTTTTTGCAGTTTTTGGAATAGTTGGATTTGTCTATTTCTGGTATAGTCATCATCCTAGCAAGAATTGAGCATGTCTATCGGCATAAACTTTAGGTGATTATGAAATCATACTGGCTGACAACTTCTAATGTTTTGTCTTTATCTCGCGGTCCCTTAGCCTTTTTCTTCTTGTCGGAAAATCCTTTTTTTCGGGCAACAGCCATCATTTTAGCGATGGTTACAGATATCTTTGACGGTTATTTAGCAAGGAAGACAGGAACAACTTCCCAGTTTGGCGCGTTCATTGACCCTTTGATGGATAAATTATTTGTTGTTTTTATCAGTTGTATTTTAATTTACGAGGGGCAGTTACAGCTCTGGCAAGCATATGCTCTCATCACACGCGATTTTGCTGTTCTTGTATTTGGCTTCTACTTGACTTTTAAAGGTAAGTGGCCAAATTTTCAAATCAAATCCATTTTAATGGGTAAGGTGACAACCACTCTTCAATTCATTATTCTTTTCGCTATCACCTTTCATTATACAATCCCAAATCTAGTCTTTGGTGTGTTTATCCTTTTAGGACTATTGGCCTTGTGCGAGCTCTATTTAGTAAAAAGAACCTCTTAAAACAAAATAATTCTTCTAACTTGATCCTTTCCTTGCCTTTGCCCGTTCGGCAAGGAAATAAATTACGCAAATAGGATAAAGAATGGCAGCTTTTAATTTATTGTAAAGCCTATATTTTTTAGGTTATGTTGAAGGCGCGGCTTTAAGGGAGTCGGATTCTGTAGAAGAAGGCGCTTCAAAACTTGCTTCGCCTATTTCCTCTCTACCTTCTTTACCGGCAAGTGCAGCAAATTGATGGCCTAAAGACCGTGCGGATATAATCCATACCCCAATGACAATCATTAATATAATCGCAACATAAGGGGCGCTTGCTCCAACAGTAGCTAGAATCATCAGAAGGCCTTGATGAATGACTGAGCCACCGGATTTTCCAAGACGTGAGCCCACCCCATCGATGGCGGCTTTTCCTTTAATTTTGGATTCATGACTTAGGGGGATAAAAGCCATTTCTTTGGTGGAATCAAATACGGAATACTTACATGCTTTACTAAGACAAACTTGAGCTGCACCAAAAAGAACAGCAATCATCAGAGGTGTGGTTCCAGTAAGAGCAAAAACAGGACCTGCTAGATCATTTTTGAAAAGCATAAAAGCAAAGAATCCAATTCCAGTAACTAACATGATCATAGGGGTAATGAGCGCGGTTTTCGTCCATCCAAACTTCGAAATCATGGTTGCCATAAAAAATGAAGCGATTGTTCCTATTAAACCGACAGCTGATGTTTGGGTATTCATGAAGCTGTTGTACTCGATAGGAGAAGAATATAACTGCCTAAGCTGATCTTTCCAAACGATTTCAACAAGGTTAATGACAAGATTATACGAAACGACAAGGGATGCGATGCAGATGAGGTATTTGGATTTAGATAAGTAGATGAAGCTTTCACGTAAAGATAGTTTTTTCTTGATTGGCAGTTTCCTTTGAGCAATGTAAAGAATATCGTATTCGGGAACATTCAAGACGTTTTTATTCATCCAGGCAAAAGTAGCCATTGAAATCAAGCCGCCAATAATAACTGTAGTGACTAAATTAACTAATGTTTTATCCCAGCTAGTATCTACAGTAAGATAGTTACCTCCGATACCTGCAATAAAGCTCCCTAAACTGCCTACAATACACAGCATACTGTAAAATCGCCTAGCCTCTGTAATTTTTGTGATTTCATTCGCAAAACCCCAAAACAAGACAGTAAGTACAATACTCCCCCAAAGCTCGCAAATCACATAAAAGATGGTGAATGACCAGTTTCGAAACATGGCAATAAGACCCTTGAATCCTGCAGGAAGTAATGTTTCAAGATAATCCGAAAATTGATGAGGATGAATATAGGTTTCAAGAGGGTAAAAAACAAAGGTAAAAAGGGCAAAAAAAGCTAAGAAACTTGAAATCAGAATATAAATCACTGTGGTTTGGCTGTACCTGTTGGAAAGCTTGGTATAAATAACGGTGAGCAGGACAGCCATTGGAAGGAGAACCCAAACTTTTATGAAGGGGATTGCTTCTACCCCTGAGGACTTTGCTGTAACGACAATGGAGTCTTTAATATTACGGAGAATGCTATAGTTGAAGCAGATGAAGAAGAGCATGAGCATCATCGGAACAATTTTTTTTACTTCGTGGCGATGAATGGGCCATAGAAATGCTCTTAATCGAGAGAACTCTGGATCAGAATGTGACATTTAAAATCCTTTGTATGAGAGTATTATAGCAAATTTCAGAATGAATTTCAATTATAATCTTAAACTTCTCTTAAAAGAAAAAAACCTTAAAAGTTAAAATTAACTAATTAAGGTTAGAGATTTAAAGTTTTATAGTGTTTGTTCTTTTAGCAAAAGTCCTGGAGGTTGCGTGGATAGAGGAGATAGGGAAATGTCTTTTGATCTCACTTCAACTGGAACCTGCTTCTCAAGAATCGCTGCGTCCACTTGTTTTCCCAGAAGACGAACGCTAAATACCCAGACAATGATAATTGAAAATAGAACCACAGCAACATAGGGAGCACTTGCAGAAAGTGTAGAGAAAAATAAAAGAAGTCCTTGAAAAACAAGGGAACCTGAAGATTTACCGAACCGCGAGCAGACTCCATCAATAGCAGCCTTTCCGATCAGTTTAGACTCTGGGCTCAGAGGAACGAACGCCATCTCTTTAGTAGCATCAAAGAGTGAATATTTTGCACCTCGAGCTAGAATATTTTGAGCCGAGGCAAAAAATACAACTAATGCGAGAGGAGTAATGCCAAAAAGAGCAAAAACAGTTTCGGGGGAAAGCGTTTTTAGGAAAAAGAAGGAATAGAATCCAATACTCGTCACTAAAAGAATAATAGGAGTCAGAAGAGCCGTGATTGTCCATCCAAAATGGCGGATAGCATTGCCCGAAACAAATAAGGAACTCAGGGTGGCTACGACACCTATAATAGAAACAATGTGATTCATATAAAGCGTATAGTCATTAGGATCTGGGTAGAGTTCGCGTACTTGGTATTTCCAAATCACTTCAGTGAGATTAATCACTAAGTTATAAGAAATAACAATTAAAGCGATGCCTAAAAGATACCTAGATTTTAATAAAAAGGAGAGGCTATCTTTTAAGGAGAGCTTCCCTTGTACTTCGCCCTCAGTTTTTATAGTGCCAGGGTCATAAAACCGTTTGTCTGTAAGAACAGAAACGTTCATCCATCGAAATATAGCAAGAGCTATCAGGCCGCTCAAGAGGATCAAAGACACCATTAAAATTAACGATTGATGCCAAACATCACTTCCAAAAGGCAAACTGCCGCCGTTTCTAGTAAAATTACAGCATTGAACTGAAATTTGACCTGCAAAAACTCCTGAAAGGTTAGCTCCCACTCCAAATAGTCCATAGAAGCGTTTCGCTTCAGTCATTTTGGTTATTTGGTTAGCAAACCCCCAGAAAAGGACAAATAATACAGTGCTTCCCCATAATTCAGACATGACATAGAAAAGTGTGAATGTCCAATACCGAAACATAGCTACAAGACCTTTAAATCCTAAGGGAATGGAACTTTGGAGGCGATCTGCTAATTCGTGAGGGTGGATAAGGTCTTTAAGAGGATAAAGGATAAAAGTGAAGATAAAGAAATAGGAGAGAAAGATTGAGATGATAATGTAGAAAACTTTTTCTCTTTTGTAGCGATTGGAAAGCCATGCAAATAAAATGGTCATGATGACCGCTCCGGGAAACATGGCCCAGACCTTAACAAAAGGGATCACTTCGGCGCCAGAAGATTTGGCTGTGATGAGAAGAGAGTCCTTTAGGGTCCTCAATACGTTGTAATTGAAGGAAATAAAAAAGAAAATGAGGAGCATGGGGATAAGTTTTTTAAGCTCGTAACGATGAACTGGCCATAAGTAGCCTCGCCATCGGCTAAATTCAGCGGACTCTGGCGATGTCTCTGACATAAAACCTAAGTGTAGTAGTTAAAGGAACAATCACTTTTTTACATTCAAATTCAAACCTAGCTCAAATAGCTATTTTTACTGGTCGATTTGGATTCTCAGGTTTTCACGTTATGAATTGCGAAATCGCTAATATGTATACGCCTTTTCCACGATTTAATCAAGATAATTTGTTTAATCGAGAGAGAGTTTTAGTTAATTAAAAAGAAAACATTATAGCATGCTGTGCGCTGAAAGTCAAGAACTTATAAAATTCTTTACTGTTTATTTAATAGCCCGATCCGAAAGGGCTTGAATGCCGGGAAGATCTCCAAATTCGATATACTCTAGAGTGGCCCCACCTCCAGTTGACAAATGAGAAATGCGATCTGCTACCCCGGCTTTTTCGATAGCTGCTAGAGAGTCTCCTCCACCAATCACTGTAATGGCTCCTGAAGCAGAAATACCTTTTGCTATCTCTAGCGTCCCCTTATCAAAAGGTGGAACTTCAAAGACTCCAAGGGGACCATTCCAAAATATTGTGGATGCGTTCTGAAGTTCGTTTAGATACATTTGAACAGTTTTTGGGCCGATGTCAACCCCTTGAAAATGGTCAGGAATTCCCTCCTCAATATCGATAACTTTCCATTCGGAAGTGGATTCAGTAGTCCGTGTGATAACAAGATCTATGGGGAGTAAAAGGGGACAACGCGATTGTGAGCTAACATCTAAGAGCTGGCGAGCGACTGTAATATAATCGGGCTCAAAGAGGGAATCACCGATTTTGATTCCTTCAGCTTTAAAAAAAGTGAAAGCCATAGCTCCGCCGATAAGAAGTTTATCAGCTTTCTTGATTAAGCTTTCAATGGTTTTAAATTTTGATGAGATTTTTGCTCCACCTAAAATACTGTAAAAGGGACGTTTAGGATTTTGCAATGTTTTCCCCAAATAATCGATTTCTTTTAGCATTAAAAACCCTGCTGCAGCCTGGTTGGGAAAAAATTGAGCAATTGTAGTCGTGGATGCGTGAGCACGATGGGCTGTTCCAAAGGCATCGTTGATATAAACGTCACCAAGATTTGCTAACGCACTAGCGAAGGTGGGTTCTGATTCTGGATTTTCTTCACCTTTGTGAAATCGTAGATTTTCTAGAAGAAGGATGTCTCCCGGTTTAAGTGAGGATGCCATTTGTTTTACTACTGATCCTCGGCAGTCGGGTGCCATCTTAACAGGTCTATTCAGTAATTTTTCTAATTCTTTTGCACAGGGTGCTAAGGAATATTGAGTTTGAGCGGTTCCTTTAGGCCTTCCTAAGTGACTCATTAATATAATGCTGCCGCCCTGATCGAGGACATACTGAAGAGTCGGGAGTGTTGAACGTATGCGTGTATCGTCGACCACGATTCCATTTTCAATGGGTACATTAAAATCAACGCGAATAAGAGCCACTTTACCTTTCAGGTCCAACTCTTTAATCGAAAGCTTTTCACTCATCTTCACTCCGTGTCACATCATTTGTTTAACGAATATCGGATTTTCGAGGCCATGTCAAGGTGTATCACTAAACTCTCGCTAAAATTCCGTAAAGTAGCGATAATTGTGACTTTAGGTGACATGGTTTAGGATTCAGTGATCGTTAAATGGTAAATTGTTTTTAAATAAGGATGGATATGGGACAGGCTGATATTGGTTTAATTGGTCTAGCTGTCATGGGGCAAAATCTAGTTCTCAATATAAATGACCATGGTTTTAAAGTAGCGGTTTTTAATCGAACGACCTCCAAAATTGACGATTTTCTTGAGGGGCCCGCAAAAGGGACAGAGGTTATAGGGGCATACACGATTGAAGAGTTAGTGCGACTCCTTAAGCGTCCAAGGAAATTGATGTTAATGGTGAAGGCAGGTGAAGCTGTGGATGGATTTATCGATCACCTGATTCCACTATTAGAAAAGGGAGATATCATCATCGATGGAGGAAACAGCCTTTTTACTGATACAAATCGTCGTTGTCAGGAACTTAAGAAAAAGGGAATTCTATTTATTGGTGCAGGAATTTCAGGAGGAGAAGAAGGGGCTAGATACGGGCCTTCGATTATGCCAGGTGGTCATGAAGAGGCTTGGAGTGCTGTTAAACCGATTTTTCAGGCTATTAGTGCGAAAGTTGACGGAGAACCTTGTTGTGATTGGGTTGGTGATGAAGGAGCTGGCCATTATGTCAAAATGGTTCATAATGGAATAGAATACGGCGATATGCAGTTAATAGCTGAAGCGTATCATTTCTTGAAAAATGCACTTTCTCTTCAATCCCTAGATCTTCACACTGTTTTTGAAGAATGGAATGAGGGGGATTTGAATAGCTACCTTATAGAAATCACAGCAAAAATTTTTGAAGTGGAAGACGAGGATGAGCTGCCTCTAGTGGATAAGATTTTAGATGTCGCTGGGCAGAAGGGAACTGGAAAATGGGTTGTGGTGAATGCTCTGGATTTAGGGATGCCTTTGACATTGATTGGAGAGGCTGTATTTGCTAGATGTTTATCATCATTAAAAGAACAACGTATTGCGGCATCTAAATTATTAAAAGGCCCAGGTGGATCTTTTCAAGGAGATAAGAAGCAATTTATTGAATATATCAAACATGCTCTCTTTGCGTCTAAATTAATCAGCTATGCTCAAGGGTTCATGTTAATGGAACAGGCTGCTTCAGAATATCAGTGGAAACTAAATTATGGTGGAATTGCCTTGATGTGGCGCGGGGGCTGTATTATTCGAAGTCGTTTTCTGGGAAAAATCAAAGAAGCCTATCAACGTAATCGTTCACTCAAAAATTTGCTTCTAGATCAGTATTTTATTGATGAGCTAGCTAAAAGCCAGTTTGGTTGGCGTAAGGTGGTTGCTCAAGGTGCAGAGCTAGGGATACCAATGCCTTGCTTCTCAACGGCTTTAGCATTTTATGATGGGTATAGAAGTGCCCAGCTGCCTGCTAATTTAATTCAAGCTCAAAGAGATTTCTTTGGCGCTCATACCTATGAACGGATAGACCGTTCGCGCGGGGAGTTTTTTCATACTGACTGGTCTGGGACAGGGGGAAAAGTCAGCTCCGGATCCTATAACGCCTAATTATTATAGCGTACGCTTTAGAGCGAGTTTTGCAACTCCCTCTTTAGCGTGCTCTTGTTTTTGTTGCCTTTCCCTTTGCCCATTTTTTTATAATAATGACCACTTACCACTAAGATCTTGTCGACAGGATAAAAAACACCAATAGAAAAGTGCAAAAGGCTTGTCTTCTGTTATTCTCCTTTTTATGATTCTCTCAGTATCAGTGATCTCAGAGGCTCAGAGTTGTATTATTTTATCAAATTTGTCCACTGCTGTAACGACGTGCTTTTAGAGTGTCTTTAAATTCTAAGATTTTGTAGACGATCTCATCCACAGTTAGTTCTGAGGTGTCAATTAAGAATGCATCTTTAGCTTGTAGGAGAGGGGAATGTTCACGATTGGAATCATAATGGTCTCTCTGTTTGATTTCTTGCATGCATTGATCTAATGTCAGAGATTCTGTTTCTTTTGGAAATTTTGCGCGTAGCTCTTGATAGCGTCTTTCAGCTCTCACTTCATCACGTCCTGTTAAAAAAATCTTTAAAGCTGCGCTGGGGAAAACAACCGTCCCCATATCCCTTCCTTCAAAAACAGCGTTGACACCTACAGCAAGCTCTTGTTGTATGGATACAAACTTCTTTCTCACTGCGGGTATGGCTGACACTTCTGAAACAGCTTTGGTGACTTCGGAATTGCGAATTTGAATAGTGACATCTTCACCATCGACATAGTAATGACGTTCATGACGTTTAATTTTGATATCAAAATCAAATGTAGATGCATAGCTCTCAATAGCACTTATATCATTCAGAGGGATCTTATTTTTTAGAATGCCAAATGCCATAGAGCGATACATCGCCCCTGTATCAAAAAAAATAAAGCCTATTGATCGGGCAAGCTTTTTAGCTACTGTGCTCTTTCCCGTGGCAACAAGGCCGTCTATAGTAATAATCATAATATCTTCTCAAGTTGAAATTTTAGCACATTATCTCCTTCAGCGTATCGAAAAAATTGTATTTCTTCTATTAAAACCCGACTTGCGCTCCTAAATTCATGGGTGATTGAGGGGAGCAGGTCGGGTTTAAATCCAGCCTAAACTAAGAAAAAGATAAAGCATTGGAACGGTAAATATTGCTGAATCAACAACGTCTAAAATACCTCCTAATCCAGGAAGGACACTGCTATCTTTAACACTAGCATCCCTTTTTAATAAAGACTCAGAGAGATCTCCTATTTGAGCTAGGATTGAAATGATGAATCCAAAGCTAAGACTTTGAAAAAGAGAGAGGGAGAATGAGGGAGATGAGAAGGCATAGAACCATAAAAAGCTTGCCATGATAGCAAAAAAGATCCCTCCTATTGCCCCCTCTATCGTCTTCTTTGGACTTATTGCAGGTGCTAGTTTTGTTTTTCCAAAGGTCTTTCCGCAAAAAAATGCCCCCACATCGGTCACTTTGGTAACGGTAAGCAGATAACCCAGCCATATTCTTCCATCTTCTAGCGAGGAAGAAGGAAAAAAGTAGGTAATGCGAAGCACACAACTGAGCGGAATGGTTAGATAAACAAAAGCGAATGCAAAAACAGCCAAATCCCCTACAGAGCCAGATTGTTGATTTGAATGAAAAAAGAAGGAGAGCATCAAAACAGCAAGGAGACAAAGGAAAGGGAGCGCTGATAACTGGGGATAGGGAGTCACTAAAGCAGTCAACATAAGAAAAAGAGCTGTTCCTAAAATTGAAAGTGTTAATTGAGGTTTAAATCCTTTAATTGTAGCAATATCGCTATATTCTTTTACAGCAAGACTGATTATCAGGATGTTAAGTGCTAGATAAACAGGTCTAAATAAGGGGTGAAAGGAAAAATAGATTGCAGCAATCAATATAATGATTGCACAAGATCCTATCCATAATCTTTGGTAAAATTGAGAGGACATGAAACTTAGCGGCCTCCGTGACGGCGTTCTCGCCCTTGATAGTTAATAAGAGTTTCTAGAAGATATTCAGGGGTGAAATCAGGCCATAATACGGGAACGATGAACATTTCAGCGTATGAAATTTGCCAAAGTAGAAAATTGCTAATGCGAAACTCTCCACTTGTGCGAATAAGGAGATCGGGATCAGGCCATGGGTGTGTATCTAGGTGATTAGAAATGAGCGTTTCAGTGATTTGTTCTGGGTTTAGTGAATGTGTAATTGCTTCTTTATATAAGGAGCGGAATGCTCGGCAGAGTTCATTTCTTCCACCATAATTGATTGCAAGGATAAGTGTAATGCACGCGCAATTTTTTGTTGCTTCTTTGACTTGTAATAGCGTTGATTTGACTGACTGAGGAAGAGGAGAAAGATCCCCAATAGTGTCTAGCTTAATCCCATGGAAGATCATTTCTTCACAGTGATCTTGGAGAAAGGTTTCAATGAGGTTCATTAAATCGATGACTTCTTCTACAGGACGTGACCAATTTTCTGTTGAAAATGTATAGAAGGTAAGGATTTTAATATTAAGTTCTTTTGCAGCTTTAACAGCATCTAAAAGGGTATTAGCCCCTTCATAATGCCCGTCTTTTGTAGAAGATTGTTGTCTTTTTGCCCAGCGTCCATTTCCATCAGGAATAATAGCAATATGAAAAGGAATGCGATCGGGATCCAAAAGCGAAAGTCGCGCAGAAGAAAACCAGGAGTTTGGTTCTGAAGAGGGAAAAAAGGCTAGATCTAAGGACATAAAACCACCATAACAGTCTTGGTAGGTTATTAACCTGAGTTTAATATAAATTCACTTTTGAAATCGAGCTCACGTCAAACTAGTCTCCAGCTTTTAAGACCTCCATAAAGGCACTTTGTGGGATGTTGACTTTGCCAATTTCTTTCATGCGCTTCTTGCCTTTCTTCTGCTTCTCCCAGAGCTTGCGTTTTCTGCTAATGTCGCCACCGTAGCACTTTGCTGTCACATTTTTTGTGATGGCTCGTATTGTTTCACGTGCGACGATTTTGCCACCAATAGCTGCTTGGATGGGCACTTTAAAAAGTTGCATAGGGATAACTTCTAATAGTTTTGCGCAAATAGCTCTGCCTTTGCTTTCAGCTTTTGATCGATGGACAAGGCAAGAGAATGCATCTACCGGCTCATCATTCACACGGATTTCCAGCTTGATGATATCGCTCTTTTCGTAGGATTCGAATTCGTAATCGAATGATCCATATCCTTTTGTGATCGATTTAAGCTTATCGTTAAAGTCTGTAATAATTTCATTAAGAGGAAAACGATAGGTCAGAATTAAACGCAGAGAATCTAGGGTCTCGGTTTTAACACAAGTGCCCCGTTTGTCCATGCCTAAATTCATAATGCTACCAAGGTATTCTGCGGGGGCCATAATGTGACACTTCACCCAGGGTTCTTCAACGGATTCAATAAATGTAGGTTCTGGGTAATGGGCCGGATTATCGATTTCTTTAGTTTCACCGTCAGAAAGGGTGAATTTATAAATAACACTCGGTGAGGTAGAGATAATATCGAGATCAAACTCTCTCTGGATCCTTTCAAAAACGATTTCCAAATGGAGGAGTCCAAGAAATCCACATCTAAATCCAAATCCAAGAGCGGTGCTACTTTCCTGTTCAATGTGTAGAGCGGAGTCGTTCAATTGTAATTTGACTAAAGCATCTCTTAGAGCTTCAAAATCTGTGGCATCAATAGGATAAATGGCGGCGAATACAACGGGTGTGATAAGTCGAAAACCAGGAAGAGGAATTTCTGCAGGATATTTTTGAAGGGTAACGGTATCCCCAACTTTAACATCAGAGGTGACTTTAATATTAGCAATCATATAACCGACTTCGCCAGGTCGAAGCAGTTCCGTAGGCTTTGCTTTTGGGGTAAAAACGCCTACCTCTAATACTTCGTATTGCTTATTTGTCATCATCATTTTGATGAGAGAACCCTTTTTTATTTCTCCGCTGATGAGACGAATGTAAACCATTACACCACGGTAGGTATCATAATGAGAATCAAATACAAGAGCGCGGAGAATATCATCTTCGGGGATTTTAGGATGGGGGAGAGTGCTGATGATGCGTTCTAAAACTTTTTCAACCCCAACACCTGATTTAGCAGAGCATCCTATTGCATCAGAGGCATCTAAACCGATAAGATCTTCGATTTGTTTGCGGACTCCCTCTACATCAGCTGATGGAAGGTCGATTTTGTTAATGACTGGGACAATATCAAGGTTGCGGTCTAATGCTAAGTGGACGTTTGCAAGACTTTGTGCCTGCACTCCTTGACCAGCATCCACCACAAGCAAGGCGCCGTCACAGGCGGCTAAAGAGCGCGAGACTTCGTAAGTAAAATCGACATGTCCCGGGGTGTCAATCAAATTAATTTGATAAATCTGACCATCATTTGCCTCATAGTACATAGTCACGGGATGGGCTTTTATTGTAATGCCGCGTTCTCGTTCTAAATCCATCCCATCGAGGAGTTGCTCTTGCATATCTCTAGCTGCAACTGTATGTGTTAATTCCAAAAGTCGATCGGCGAGAGTGGATTTTCCATGATCAATGTGAGCAATGATGGAAAAATTACGTATATTCTTTAGGTTGTAATTGCGCGCGCCCTTTGGGTTGTCTTGAGACATAAGTAAAGTGTTTCCAAATAGATATAGAAATTAATCTGTGAAGATTGCGGCCAAGATGACTCGAACATCCACCGAGTTGCCCCGACTAGAACCTGAATCTAGCGCGTCTACCAATTCCGCCATGGCCGCATCACAGGAAAAAATTAGTCTAGGCTAAAGCTTAATTTTTTACAATTGATTTCCCATAAGTAGCATAAAACGTGAGTGAGACATGCGCATACCCCTTGCCCATACTTTTACGCATAAGTTTTTATTAAATTTCTGCATAACTTATTGTGGACCCCAAAGGCTCGACAAATTTTACTCTTTTAAAAGCACTTTTTAATTTTTGTTAAAAAAACTTATGGATAAAAGTATCTGTGAAAACAATCCTAAACGCATACTTCAAACTAAATTCCTAATTTTTAACGCAAAGAAGCAAAAGGCGCAAAGGCGCAAAGTGAAATGAAATTTTTGTCCAGTTAATGGGGTCCACTTTACCACTTTAGATTAACCTTTGCGCCTTAGCGTCTTTGCTCCTTTGCGTTTTCAATTGTTTTATAATGACCCCAAAGGCTAGACAAATTTTACTTTTTTAAAAGCACTTCTTAATCTTTGTTATAAAAATTTATGGATAAAAGTATGGGCAAGGAAGGGGAAGGACGTAGAGGTGAGATGCTTAAAAATTTCGTCTCGTGTCTTTTATGGGGTACACGGACACAAGACGAAATTAATCAGTAAATGATTTTACTCCTTATTTGCTAGTAATTTTTTTCGAACTTTCAGCTTTTTTCAGATCTGATTTTGGCAAGTCTACATGTTTTTTTGTTCCTTTTCGCTTAGGCATATCTACCTCCCACTTAAGGTTAGTTAAAAAAATCTAATATGGTAATTTATGGTCTTACCACAATTTATATTAGAATTAATTGTAATTAATTATCAAATTAAAAATTTTATTTTATAAATCAAAGAATAAAAGTATTCGTTTTATTTACAGCAAAGACGTATTTAGAACTAATAAAATAAAAAAAAGCCAAAATGAAAAAAAAGGTCTTAGACCTTGCTCTCCATTTGGCTTTTATAATTGTAAATAAAGCCGCTAAAATGTAGTTTTAGCGGCTTTACAAACTGTGATTACTTAGGCTTGAATCTTGATGTCAACTCCAGCTGGAATTGTCAACGTTTTTAATGCATCTATTGTTTTAGCAGTTGGTGCATGAATTTCAACCTTACGTCGATGCGTTCTAATCTCAAATTGCTCTCGAGATTTTCTATCAACGTGAGGAGACCTCAAAACCGTATACTTCTCAATGGTTGTCGGCAGGGGTATAGGTCCTGCGATGGTCGCCCCTGTGCGTTTTGCAGTTTCGACAATATCTGCAGTAGAGCGATCAAGCAATCTTTGGTCATAACCCTTCAATCGAATACGGATTTTTTGACGAGATTGCGTCGTTCTGGCTTGTTTTTCTTGTTTAGCCATATGCTCTTATTAGCCCCCTCTATTGATAATTTCGAGTTGTAATTTAGACGGAATCTGCTCAAAGTGACTTGGCTCCATGCTATATGTTGCGCGCCCTGATGATAGAGAACGCAAAAGCGTGGAATAACCAAACATCTCGCTGAGCGGAACTTCGGCTTGAATAATGACAGCTCCTTTATGATTTTCTTGTCCTAAAATTTGACCGCGTCGACGGTTAAGGTCTCCGATGATGTCTCCCATATAAGGTTCAGGGGTTGTGACATCTACTTTCATAATCGGTTCTAAAATAACCGGTTTACACTTTTTAGCTGCATCCTTGACTGCCATCGATCCGCAAATTTTAAATGACATTTCACTGGAGTCTACATCGTGATAGGATCCGAATACGATTTCAACAACGACATCGACTAGATTATAGCCGGCTAGAACGCCTGTAGCTAATCCTTCTTCAATCCCTTTTATTGTAGGTCCAATGTATTCTTTGGGGATGACACCGCCAACAATCTTGCTGACAACTTCGTTTCCTTTCCCCTTTTCATTTGGACGCATTTCAAGTTCCACGTGGGCATATTGTCCACGTCCACCTGACTGCTTCACAAATTTGGTCTGGCTAGAACCTGGCATCGTGATGGTCTCTTTATAGGCAACTTGTGGTTTCCCTACGTTTGCCTCGACTCCGAATTCTCGTTTCATGCGGTCATGGAGGATTTCAAGGTGAAGCTCACCCATTCCGGCAATAATTGTCTGACCTGTTTCCTCATTCGTTGATACACGGAATGTGGGGTCTTCAATTGAAAGAGAAGACAGAGCTGTTGCGAGCTTTTCGCGATCCCCTTTCGACTTAGGTTCAATAGCCATTGAAATGACCGGTTCAGGAAACTCCATTTTCTCAAGAAGAATAGGTTTCTTGGGAGAGCAGAGAGTGTCCCCTGTAGTCGCCTTTTTCAAGCCGATACAAGCGGCAATATCACCAGTATGGAATTCATCTTTCTCTTCGCGTTTGTTAGCATGCATTTCAAGGAGTCGTGAAACACGCTCTTCTTCGTCTTTTGTTGTATTCAAAAGAGGAGTACCTTTAGTCAAGGTTCCACTATAGATACGAATATATGTTAAACGCCCTACATAGGGGTCTGTCATAATCTTAAAAGCTAAAGCAGCCAGAGGTTGATCATCACTTGGAGTTAAGAGAATTTCTTCATCAGTGGTTAAATCATGAGCTTTAATGTTTCCGCGGTCAAGGGGGGATGGCATCCAGTTTGCCACAGCATCTAAGAGCTGTTGCACTCCCTTGTTTTTAAATGCAGATCCACAAAGGACAGGATTGAATTTATTGGCGCAAACGCCTTTTCTGATCGCTGAATGAATCTCATCTTCAGTTAATGATTCGGGATTTTCCAGCACTTTTTGTAGGAAGTTATCGTCTTCCTCATCAATCGTAGCAAGCTCTTCTAAAAGTTCAGAACGCATTTTTTTGCATTGTTCAAGAAGTTCAGCTGGAATTTCAATTTCATCCCATTCTGTTCCCAATGATTCATCATGGAAGATGATTGCTTTCATCGAAATGAGATCAACCATCCCTTTGAATTCAGCCTCTGCACCAATGGGGCATTGGACTGGAATTGCATTCGCGTGAAGCTTATCTTTCATCGTGTGAACTGCATCAAAGAAGTCAGCACCCATGCGGTCCATCTTATTAACAAATGCAATACGAGGGACTCCATATTTGTCAGCCTGACGCCATACTGTTTCAGATTGTGGTTCAACACCTGATACTGAACAGAAAAGGGCGACAGCTCCATCAAGAACGCGAAGCGAACGTTCAACTTCAATCGTAAAGTCTACGTGTCCAGGCGTATCAATGATGTTAATCTTGATTTTTTCGTCGCCTTGGTTTTTTTTCCCCCGTTTCTTTGGCCAAAATACGGTGGTAGCAGCTGACGTGATTGTGATCCCTCTTTCTTGTTCTTGAGGCATCCAATCCATGGTAGCGGCACCTTCGTGTACTTCACCAATTTTGTGCGTTCTCTTTGAGTAGTAAAGGATTCTTTCAGTAGTTGTCGTTTTACCGGCATCAATGTGGGCCATAATGCCGATATTTCTTACATCTTCAAGATGCTCGTGAGATGGTCTTGCCATAAATTCTCTCCTTTACCACTTGTAGTGGGCATACGCTTTATTTGCTTCAGCCATACGGTGGGTGTCATCTTTTTTCTTGATTGTAGTCCCCTGATTGTTGAAGCAATCGGTGAGCTCTCCGGAAAGCGCGTCTTCCATAGATCGGCCTGCTTTTCCTCTTGAATGAGCAATAATCCAACGCATTGCCATAGAAGCTCTACGATTAGGAGGAATTTCGATAGGTACTTGGTAGGTTGCGCCTCCGATTCTTCGGGATTTAACTTCCAAAGAAGGTTTTGCATTTTCAAGCGCTTGTTCAAAAGCTTCAAGCGGGTTTTCAACTTTTACCCGTTTTGCAAACTTTTCAATTGCATTATACACGATGCTTCTGGCTGTAGATTTCTTGCCTTCTATCATGATCTTATTTATAAATTTAGCCAAAACTGTACTCCCATAGACAGGGTCAGGGATGGCTAGTCGTTTTTCTGCACTGTGTCTTCTTGACATGTATTCCTCAAAATGAGTGATTGTTCTATTTGGTTTTTGGGAAGATCGGATTGATTCACCTGGACTCAAGAATCCGAAAGATTCCTTAACACCTGTGCGTGATTAACGTTTTATTGAAAAAACGCAAATCGCGGACCAGGATATCTATTTAAAATATCCTAGCGTTACTTTTTAGGGCGTTTTGCCCCGTATTTCGATCTTCCTTGTTTACGGTCTTTTACGGCCGCGCAGTCCAATGTTCCACGTACGATATGGTAGCGAACACCGGGTAAGTCTTTCACACGACCGCCTCTGACTAAAACGATGCTGTGTTCTTGTAGGTTATGGCCTTCTCCACCGATGTATGCGATAACTTCTTGTCCTGTAGATAACCTTACCCAAGCTACTTTTCTAAGAGCGGAGTTTGGTTTCTTTGGCGTCTTTGTTTTCACTTGCAAGCAAACACCTCGACGTTGAGGGCACTCTTGCAGTGCAGGTGATTTGCTACGTCGCTTTTTAGGAGCACGTGGTGTGCGGACGAGCTGCTGAATTGTCGGCATCTGTGCCTTCTCCTGATATAGAGTTTAAAGACAAAATTACGTGATTCCTCACTAGAATAGAAGGAAATCACAAGAGTACACCCGGTTAGTATAAAAAAATCAATTATTTTTCACAAAGGAAATCATAAATTTGCTGCGTTTAAAATCATAGCCTATACGAAAATAAAAGAGAATTAAAGTTTTTGCATGACCATAACGCCCATCAATTGTTTTTGAAATATCACGCCGTAGGGTAAGACATTCAGCTTATCTGATTCAAAACCTCCTGCAAAGACTTCACCAAAAAGAAGGGATATGAAACATTTTTAAGGGTTGAGTTATTTATATTTTCTCTATTCGCCTTTTTATATTATGTCGCTGAAAGCGATTTTTCTAATCCTGTTTAAATGGATTAATAAACAATAAAAGGCTG
Source organism: Chlamydiota bacterium (assembly GCA_041691035.1). Taxonomy (GTDB): domain Bacteria; phylum Chlamydiota; class Chlamydiia; order Chlamydiales; family Parachlamydiaceae; genus JBEPVL01. Next base: position 90,573 of record JBEPVL010000001.1, on the reverse strand, counting down.
GATCGACTTCGAGCAAGATAATTTTATTAATTTAAATTTGGTATTACAATAAATTTACTAAATACATCACGATTTAGTTGTAGCTTCATTTGAAACTAACTGATCGAGATTTTTAAGTCCAAAATGTTGAAGAAAAGAAGATGTAGTTCCATAAAGAAGCGGCCGGCCCGGAGCTTCGAGACGCCCAATTGATTCAACTAACTGCCTTTCAATAAGCAGAGATAAAGTTCCAGAAGAATCCACGCCCCGGATGGCGTCAATTTGCGAACGGGTGATTGGTTGGCGATGGGCGACGATGGCCAAGACTTCACATCCCGCATGAGAAAGTTTTTCACCCCGTCGATTGCGATGAAGGGTTTCTATATAAGGAGCATATTCTGGATGTGTACGCAAAAGAAAACCTTGAGCTATTTCCTCCAGGTGAAAAGATCTTTGTTGTGAGATATAATCTTGCCTCAGTTCCTCTAATAACTCTTTTAATTGTCGAGGGGTAAGTGGGCAAAAAGGTTGAAGAATTTCTCTAAATTTAACGAGAGGGATCGGTTCGGACGAAGAAAACAAAAGAGCTTCCATCACTTTTTTTCCGTGATCTCTCATTTGTTGGGAAAGTTTAACTTCATTTAGATCTTCTACTTTTGTTTCTGCATCTTTGTGAAAAAAGTTCCAATCGTTTGACATTGTAACTATCCATTATAAATTGTATCGATTTGAAGAAAGGATAACTTTATCCGCTATTTTTTTTATGGAGGCCGAACCCGATTTCAATAGTTCAAGGAGGGCAAGAAAAATGACAATCCATTCATTACGAGAATGACCCAGCAATAATATCTCCTGTAATGGGAGGGAAGGGGAGTGACTGAGGAGCTCTTGGAGATCTTTGATCTTATCACTCACGCGCCATTCCTCTTCGTAAATAGGTTTTGGGGGTTCTGGAATGCGTTTCAGAAGCTGGTGAAAGAGAAAGGATAGTTCCTCTATACTGATATGGTCAATGCCTAATGACTTTTTTTGTTCTTGTGGACTTGAAAATCCACGTGTGAAAAATCCATTTTGGATTTCCTCTTTGGACATCAGATCTTTTGCGGCTTGTTTAAAACGACAATAATCGATGAGATGGTGAATGATTTCAAAGTTTTCATCGTCTTGAGCAAGATCTGCTGCATCATTGATCGTATGTTGAGGAAGGAGCGCTTTACTTTTCATCCAAAGGAGATAAGACAGAGTGTTAAGACACTCCGATCCCATCTCCACGCTTTTGGCCTTCCATTCTTCCAATTTAGCAATTAATTGCTGGGTAAGAGTGTGGATAGAGATCTCGCTGATAGCGATCTCCTCAGTTCTAATGAGGTAAAGGAGGAAATCAAGAGGTCCCTCAAAATTCTGGAGAGTGAAGTGATCAGTTTTTTGTGTTTGTGCTGGAGTCATACTTAGATTTTGTTTTTGTTTTTTGATTATACAAGCCACATTGGGGACATTTATTGATTAGCTTTTCTCTGTTTTCTAAATAGGCTAATTGGCAGTATTCGCAAATAAAAATGGTTTCACTCGACATCATAACAGGTCGACGCTTTTCTCGATAATGAGAGTAGACCCATATCCCCAATAGTACACTTAACGTCATTCCCAAATACAATATGAATGCAGCAGTGAAGGTAAGTTCTATCATAGATCTAGTAAAGGTGGGATAAGGGTGAAGTCGAGTCTTCCGGAGATAAAATCTGTTCTATGATCAAAGGTTGAAAATGAAAGACTCCGAAGCACCTGTTCTGTTTCCTTATACATTTCTTTGGGGTATTCCTTTTGAGGTTCATACCAAATAATTTTTCCAGAGATGGGCTCCACCAAGACTTTAAAGCTGAGAAGATGGCAGTATTTCTCTGGGCATAACGGTGCGTCTAACATCACTAATGGATTACCGATAACTTCTGCTTCTGCCAATTCTCCAAATATTTTTAAAGTTAAAGATCCTGCTTTGGGTGGAGTGGGGAACGTAAAAAACTCTGTAATAGGATTAAAATAATTTTGAAAAAGAACAGGCTTCTCATTTGAAAATTGAAGAATGGATGGGGATGTATGCGAAAAGAAAAATCCTTGTGGAATTTCAGGCGGTGGGGACAGATCTGGTCTGTCCTCATTTTCAGCTAAGATCTCCATGTCTGTAGATACCAAAGGAATGATTTCGACATGAGCTTTAATCGTAGGCAAAGGGGAATAAAAAATGAAAGGGTGAATTTGAAAAAGAAAAAAAGCTAACAAATGGATAGATAAGGCTATGGCAGCCGCCTGGAATAGTGTTTTATTCCAAAATCGAGGCTTACTAATGTGAACCAAGCGTAAATGAATTGTTTTCGGATCGCATTCAAGTTTTAGCATGAAAAGTTATTCTTTTAATTCTCTTTATTTTGATAGACAAGTCTTAGATGAGGGCAGCATTCTTGGGCAATGGCCAGCAAGGCTAGAAACAAACCATATTCAACTCGACGGTCGACACTCAGCACGATTGTCGGCTCTCGTCCTCCATTCTGGCCTTTTAAATACTGAACTTCTTTCTGAAGTTGCTTTTTTAGGCCTCCCAATTCAACGATAGCTTTTTTTGATCCCACATAGATGACGTGTTGCTTATCCATAACAACAAGTAATTGGGTTGTCAGTGGTGTTGAATCTTTTTGGAGTTGGGGGTTTTCAATATTAAGTGATTTAAGGGGGAGGATATCGGATGTGACAATGAAAAAAATCAGCATCAAAAAAATGACGTCGACAAGAGGTGTGAGGTCGATTAAGGATACAGATGTCTTTAAACGTGTTTTAAACTTCATTGGAATTCTTCATGTCTCTCTAGAAGAAGGTCGACAACCTCAGTAGAAGTCGTCTGTATTTCTAAAACAAAAGTTTCAATACGACTGACAATATAGTTATATGCAAGAACTGAAGGAATGGCAACGACTAGCCCTGCTGCTGTTGTGACTAAAGCATACTCCATGGCTTCTCCAATTCTTGTCGCTGAAATATCAACCATTCCGCTTAAACGCATTTCAGAGAATGCTTGGATAAATCCAAGAACCGTACCAAGAAGACCAATTAAAGGAGTCACGTAGGCGATGATTGACAAAATTTTAGCATTTTTTTCAAGCCTAGCAATTTCAATTAGTCCGGACATCTCCATTGCCGACTCAATTTGCTCTTTCGACTTATGATGCTTAAGCAGACCAGCTTTGATGATAGATGAAATGGTGCCTCCTGTTTTTTCGCAGATGTGGATGGCTTCTACAATATTGCCTTCTTTAATTGCATTTCTCATTGCAATAATGAGTTGATTTGTGTCGATTTCAGATCGCTGTATTTGGAAGAGTCTCTCAATAAAAATGGTAAAGCTAACAATAGAGCAGAGGATAATGATCATTAAGATCAAATTCCAGTTTGTTCCATAGCTAAAGAGAGAAGCGAGTAAAATGAATTTAGTTTGAAATAGCATGTCCATATTCTTTGGTTAAGCGATCGTGAGCTTTTATTCCCCATTCCCCGCCCTTAACTGCTGCGGCTTGAAGCTGCTTCAGCGCAAGTTCGGTCTTACCCTGGCTAGAATAGATATCAGCACGTAGATACATAGCTTCCGTTCGAATGGGGGAAATTGCCTCATGGTTAACAACCTTAGAAAGCAATCTCATGGCTTCTTCATATTCATGCAGTTCTTTATAGCACAAAGCCTGTTGAATCCAAAGTCTCAATATTTCATCCGTATTTAAAATAAGGTGAGTTCCGCAGGCTTTTTCAGCTTCAGAGAAGGCTCGAATGGCAGAAGGAAATTCGTTTCCTTGCTTGTTTAAATTTCCTTTTTCAAGCCATGTTTTTGCTAGGATGGTTCCCTTTTGAATTGAGGTTGCATTAAAATGGTCAAGCATCGAACTTAACTGTAGTTGTGCTTCTAATAAGCGTCCTCTTTTTATGAGAGTCTGTGCGTAAAGGAAATCAGCTTCTTGTACGATAGTGGGGTAATGGGAACGATCAAACAAATTGAGCCTCATCCGTTTTGTGGGCTCATGAAGGCATTGGGTCATTTCTCGAAGGACTCCTTCCGCATATTCCAAATAAATTTGTTTTTTCCCCAGTAAGGAAGCCTCAGCAATTAAAAGATTTAATTCAGCTCTCTCTAACATGGCTCTGTAACGGAGATGCATATAATAGCGATAGTCCTGTGGAGGAATCTTGTTTTCCTCATTCATTCGATCGAAAATGATTTCAGCTTGTTGAAAAGAATCGATGGCTTGAATCCAGTCCTTTTTTCTTATGATCCTCCCTTCAAAATAATGATCTTTTTTACTATCCAGTCCAATAAGATAGTGAGCAGAAATGACTAGAGGTGTATTAGGGTAAAGGGAGGGAAACTTCCTTAAATGCTTCATGGCTACCTTATCTCCCTGAAGGTAATTTTGAAATGAATAATAGTGAAAGTAAGCTTGAGGAGCAAGAGTATGATTAGGGAATTCATTAATGAGCTGTGTTAATACTAGCTTGGATTTTTCTTCATTATTTAGATGACAATTGCATTTTGATACCCACCACAAAACTTCACCTTTCTCTTCACTTTGGCTTGCTTTAAGACAGTCTAAAAAATATGTTTCAGCATGGTTCCATCTTCCTTGGTTAGCTTCTATAAGAGCTAAAGTTTTTAAGCTGGTTTGCTTAAAAGGCCGTGGTGAGAGTTTAAGGGTAAGAAGTAAATCCCGACTTTTATTTAATTGTGATTGGGAAGTGTCATCCAATAACGTGACGATGCGAGAAAATAAACAGAGAGTAGGGAGGTGAAGGGTGGAAGGGGTATTCTGAATTTGATCTACAAGAGTAGGGTAGCATAACTCCCAGGCTTGCTGAAGAGAAGCTTGATCCCCAACATGGATGTAGGAAAGGATTAAATAATGAAATGCACGTTGGGGGAGTTCGGAGTGAGAAGAGGAAAGAGTTTGATATGACTGCAGAAATGCTTCCTGCGCTTGATGAAATAGAAGGGGGGCATCTTCAAGTTTTTCGGGATCATTAGTACTTCTAAGTCCTTCATCAAAAAGATTTTTCCCTTTTAAAAAATAGATTTCTCCAATTTCCTCTTCAACTAAAAAGGGATCACCTAAAAGCGCACCAATTTCTTGGTCCTTTTCTGAGGGATGCTTGAGTAGATTAACTGCAAGCAATTTAGCTTTAAACTGATGCTTTCGAGTTTGGAAAGGGGTTTGGCTTAGAATTAATTCAGCCTGTTGAAGTGCATTCAGGTCGTTTGAACGCTGTCCCTTTAACAAAAGAAATTGACTTTTTAATAATAGATCCCCTTTGTCTTCCAGAGGGATCTCTCGATTTTTGAGGATATTTTCAGCTAAATTAAATAGGGTTAGGCATCTCTCCAAAGAAGTTTTTGGAGACTCAGCTTCTCGGAGTAAGGATTGAAGATAATAATAACTTGGAACTTTTAGACGATTGGGAGAGGATTCTTTGTTGATGACTTTATAAAAATGGTCTGCGGATAAAGCGAAATTTTCATGGATAAATGCCAGATATCCTTCTAGGTAATCGACCTCAATCCAAAAGGGATTAGAGGAAGAGAGTTTTTCTTTGAGCGCATCTAAATAGAGACAAGCATCAATGTAGTGATGTTCGTTGATTGCCCCCATTACTAAATAATAATGACTGAGATAATAGAGATTGGGCTTTTTAGGGTCCCATCCAATTTTTTTGAATTCCTGTTCAGCTTCAAGATAGCTTTGAGTTTCGTAGAAAACCATTCCCCTCTCAAGGGCCACTTCATCAGGATAAAAAGGGGGAGCTGCCTTCCAGTAGTCAAGTGCCTGTTGATGTTGACCTTGTTGGCGTAGAGCCAAACTGAAGAGATACTCACTTACAGAACTTTTATGGGTCACCTGAATATTTTTGAGAATAGAAAGTGCTTGATCGGGTTGGCATAATTCTAAATGACATAATGCGATTTTCAATTGTAGCTCTGTTGCTCTGTGGGGGAGTTCAGGTAGCTGACTTTTGTAAATTTCTAAAGCGTCCCCATAAAGTTTTTCTGTCATTAACAAATCTGCTCGTGGAGTTAATTCAGCAGAGGTAATACTTATGGTAGCAGTGAGAAGAATGGGTAAGTATTTTAATTTCATGTATAAATTTGTGGTTTATGAGTATTTTTAGATGGATAAAAAAATAAATCGCAAATCGATTTATGGTTTATAGTGTGTTTTAAATGTATTTATTAAAAACATTAGAGCTATACTGTGGAGTATTCCATACAAAATGAGATTTCGCAATCGATTTTTTGACAAAACGATGAAAAAAATAGTGTTTTTTCATGGCTTTTGAATCAAGTTGGTGTCTTCAATTTAGCGTATGAATCGTATTGAGTTGGAATTTTTAAAAACCTATTTTCAATGTGTCTTAAGTTGTACTTTTAAAAAATTCATTAATAAAAAATTTGAAAAAATCGATGAAAAAAATGAGCAAAAAAATAAAAAAAATCACGATGTTAAGAAAATTGTTGCACAATATATCCAAAGTTAATATTTATTAAGGTGTTAATCAATCACTCTAAATGGAGGAGTTTTTCAGTATGTCACTATCTAATACATACAAACACTTAAGAGAATTATTATCCAATATCACTATTGATTTGGAAAAATCTGAAAAAGGAAATAAAGCTGCTTCCCAGCGTGTACGCACAGGAACAGTAAAATTAGAAAAAGTAGCAAAAGTATTCAGAAAAGAATCAGTTGCTCATGAGAAAAAAACTAAAGGACAGAAAAAGCCATCAAAAGCTTCCGAGTCTAAGTCTAAGTCAGCTGCAAAAGGAAAAACAGCTTCTCATGGACATGCTTCTCATGGACATGCTTCTCATGGACATGCTTCAAAAGCAAAACCTGCTGCTAAAAAAGCTGTTGCTGTTAAAGCAAAGCCAAAAGCAAAACATGCCCATGCACAGGCATCTGTTCGCCCACGTCAGCTTTCAATAAAGCGCCCAACTGCAAAACTCCCTACAAAAAGAGTGGGTGCGAGATAATCTATTTCTTTAGGAGAGGGGTTAAAATAGACCCCTCTTTTTCTTTATTTGAATTTCTGCTAACATTTCTTTGACAGTGACATCATGTCGTGCGATGTTATACCAATACAAAAGCTCCCTTCAAATTTTTATGAAAAATTTAGTTTCCTTTCTCTCCTCTCTATTGAGTGAAGCTACCATACAAGCTTTTCCACAGTTGATGACATTATTGCCTGAGTTCACCAGTGAAATTTTCCCTAGTTCTCGTGAGTCTTTCGGGCAATATCAATGTAATTCGGCGATGAAGCTTGCAAAGGTATTACGAAAAAGTCCCCGTCAAATAGCTGAAACGATAGTGGCTTATATAGACCGATCCTCGAATAGCTTTTCAAAAATCGAAGTGGCTGATCCTGGATTTATCAATATGACTCTTGATCCACGCTTCCTTGCCCAACGCATTAATATTTTACTGGGAGACCCTCATTTAGGAGTTGAACCTTTGATATCCTCTCAAAAGGTCATTGTCGATTTCTCTTCTCCAAATATTGCTAAGGAAATGCACGTTGGACATCTCCGTTCTACAATTATTGGAGATTGTCTTGCGCGACTTTTTGAGTTCATGGGTTACGATGTATTGAGGTTAAATCATGTTGGAGATTGGGGAACCTCTTTTGGGATGCTGATTGCGTACATGAAAGAATGCGCTCCACAGGTTCTTACTGGGAATGAAAAGACAGACCTTACTCACTTAGTGGAATGGTATCGGATGTCAAAAAAACGATTTGATGAAGATCCTTCTTTCAAAAAAGCGTCCCAACTTCAAGTGGTTGGTCTCCAACAAGGAGATTCCGCTGCTCGTAAGGCATGGGAAATCATCTGCGAAATCTCTCGAAACTCTTATCAAGAAATCTATGACCTTCTCGATATCTCACTGATTGAGCGGGGAGAATCATTTTATAATCCACTTATTCCTGATTTAGTTAACGATCTCGAAAAAAAAGGACTCATTACTATCTCTGATGGAGCCAAATGTGTGTTTATTGAAGGCTTTCAAAATAGAGAGGGAGAGCCACTGCCGTTAATGATTCAGAAATCAGATGGGGGTTATAACTACGATACAACAGATATGGCGGCCATTCGCCATCGTCTCATTGAAGAAAAAGGTTTACGCCTTGTCTACGTCACAGATGCAGGGCAAAGTACGCACTTTGAAATGATTTTCCGCGCTGCTGAAAAAGCGGGTTATCTGGATCCAAAAAAGGTGCGAGTGGATCATGTTCCGTTTGGGTTAGTTTTAGGTGCAGATGGAAAAAAATTTCGCACCCGCACAGGTGATACGGAACGGCTGATTGATCTGATCGAAACTGCAATTTCGCATGCCGATCAAATTCTTAAAGAAAGATCCCCTGATATGGAACCGGAAGATAGGCATCGATTGGCCCGTTCACTTGGAATTGGAGCTATTAAATATGCTGACCTTTCAAATCACCGCTTGGGTGATTATACGTTCAGCTATGATCGCATGCTAAAATTTGAGGGAAATACAGCGGCCTTTTTAATGTACTCTTACGTCAGAACACTAGGAATAAAAAGGCGCTTGAAGGCCGACATCCAGGAACTTATTCACCAGCAAGCCATCGTATTAGAGCACCCTTCTGAAATTGAACTGGGGCTCTATCTACTCAGGTTCCCTGAGGCATTGGAACTGGTTGCAAATGACTTGCTACCTAATCGATTGACAGACTACCTCTATGCGCTTGCAGATAAATTCAATGCTTTCTTTCGCGATTGTCGTGTAGAAGGCACTCCTCAGCAAAACTCTCGTTTGTTAATCTGTGAAGTCACATCACGGGTTTTGTATCAGGGCTTAACCATCCTCGGTCTTCCTGTTGTCGACCGCATGTAGGTTTAGATTTATTAGACTTCTTGCACTATCTATTTTTTTAAAAATTTAAATAGTCAAGAAAACAAATTTTTAGATCAATAAAATTTTTCTTCACAAGCGAGTTTTGCTGGATTTTCCGGCAATTTCTGCAACATACTTGGGCACAGCATATCCCGGTAATACCTTCTCTATCTCTTCAATAAGGGACAACCCCCTACTCTTTTCAATTTCGAAATGAGCAGCCCCCGAAACGGGGTCTAGCTGGTGAAGATAGTAAGGAAGTATGCCATGGTCAACTAAACATTGACAAAGTTCTATCAGCGCCTGGCTAGTGTCATTGACTCCCTTAAGAAGAACACTTTGATTTAATAAAATACACCCGCTGTTTCTAAGTTGATCCAACACCTCAAAAATAGCGTCATCTAACTCGTTTACATGATTACAGTGAATAACAAAATAAATCATCTTGTTCAGTTTTGAGAGAATTCCGATAAACTCGCTATCGATTCTCTCGGGTATTCCAATAGGAAATCGGGTATGAAAGCGTATCCGTTTAATAGAGGAAATGTCATTTAAATCGAAGAGAAGCTTCTCTAGAGTTTTATTGGATAATGAAAGCGGATCTCCCCCACTTAAAATCACCTCTTGCAGCGAGGTGTCTTCTCGAATCAATTTGATTTCCTGCTCAAACCCTTGTTCTTCTCCAGCATAATTAAAATTTTGACGAAAACAGTAGCGGCAATGCATTGCGCAAGCTCCTGTGCAAACGATTAGACATCTTCCATCATATTTTTGTATTAGTTTAGAGGTTTTTCGAAAAGTTGCGTCTGCGACAGGATCCTCAACAAATTCAGCTTTTAACGTTAATTCTTCTTTGAGAGGAAGAAATTGACGAACAATAGGGTCATTAAGAGTGCCTTTTTTCATTTTATTAGCTAATCGACGAGGAACGAGAATGGGAAATTTTGGATGGATTAGAATTTGCTCTTGTTGTTCAGAAGTTAACTCTAAGAACTCAATAAGTTGACTGACGTGATTAATTTGTTGGCGTTGAATGATCCTCCAAGCAGGAATTTTAGAATCTGATAAAGTTGTGAGCATGGAAAATCTATAGCGTTATGATCAAAGAAAAAATCAGGGAGCATAACAATTTTAAGCTTTAATCCCAATTCTATAAATGAAGTTCTCTAAGAAATAGGTTAATAGACGAGCGAAGGTTCTAAAGAATCCACCAAAGATGCTGGGTTTTCCTCTTCACTTGGTTTCGAGTAGGTGAAATTAGCACCTAACTCACCGAGTTTAATTGATAGGTCCTCATAGCCTCTTTCAAGAAATTGTAGGCCTGTCAGCTGACTTTCATCAGAGGCAATTAAAGCAGCCATCACATAGGCAAAGCCTGCTCGAAGATCCGGTATTTTTATTTTCTTTCCAGAAAGATGTGTGGGCCCTTTGACAATCACACTGTGGCAGAAGCTTTGTGAAGCGAAACGACATTGTTTTCCGCCTAAGCACTGCCGAAATAATGTGATGTCTCCACCCATTTCTCTGAGGGTCTCGGTATAACCAAATCGATTTTCATAAACAGTTTCATGGGCGACCGATGTACCTGTAGATTGAGTTAAGAGAACGACAAAAGGTTGTTGCCAGTCAGTCATGAACCCAGGATGGACATCTGTTTCGAGGTGCAGTCCCCCTTGTAGGGGCCCATCATAGTAGAATTCAATGCCATTTCTTTTAATATCAAAGCCGCCACCTACTTCACGTAACTTGTTAAGAAAGGTTATCATATTAAGGTGTTGGGCTCCTTCAACAAAAACACGGCCCCTAGTGCATATTGCAGCCATTCCCCATGACGCTGCTTCAATCCTATCGGGGATAACTGTATGTTCGACTTCATAAAATCGGCGGGTGCCTTGAATTTTTATTGTTCTGTCAACATCGATGGTGATGACAGCGCCTAGCTTTTGCAAAAATAAGATCAATTCAACTATTTCAGGTTCTATTGCTGCATTTCTGATAACAGTAATCCCTCTAGCAGTCACTCCAGCTAATATTGTGTTTTCTGTTGCCCCCACTGAAGGATAGGGGAGAGTGATGACAGTCCCTTTTAAACCATTATGTGCATGGGCAAAATAGGCCCCTTCACGTTTCATTCCTCGGTATTCAATGACTGCTCCAAGTTGTTCTAGAGCATTAATATGAAAATCAACAGGTCTTTGACCAATCGGACATCCTCCTGTAGTAGGGACAATGATGTCTTGATCCGTTCTTCCAAGGAGGGCTCCAATCATGAGAATGGGGATACGGTTAGATCCAGAAAACCTTTGAGGAACATAAGAAGTCTTCAGTTCTTTTGTAATGACTTCCATGGTTGCATTTTTGCGATCCCAGTTCACTTCCATTCCGATTTCTTGACAAAGGGCGACTGTGACCTCTACATCTCCAATATTAGGGACGTTATAAAATTTACAACGCTTATCGGAAAGTAGGGATGCTACCAGTAGTTTGGTGATTGCGTTTTTTGCACCTGCAGCCTTTACATATCCTTTTAGAGGAATTCCGCCCTTAATTGACAAAGTGTTCATTCTTTCTAACCCTCGAGGTGTCTTTTTGGGGTATTTTTTAATAATAGTAATTGCTGAATGCATTTGTAGGATACTAGCTTCAAAAGCCTTCAACAAGATTAAAAAATCAAATTACATGAGTTTTAGGATAATAGCAACAAGAATTAGAAGTTTAAAAACAACTGATGTTTGAATTGCAATCTCTCGCTATCATTTTGTACCAAAAAGGAAGGAAGGAGAGAAGTTTTTCCAACTTGGGGGGTGCCAAAATTGAGATGAATGACGCGCTCAGGAAAAAACTTTTTCTGAATTTTAAGTGCAACCCAAGACATTGTCTTACGGGCATTGATCTCGACGATGGGGTGTAACGAAGGCGTTCCTGTTAGGGGATCAAGATATATAAAAGCATCAATTCCAAGGTGGCCATAAAATCCTTCTTGATAGATCCCTTCCACTGCTTTTTTAGCGATGTGTTGCTGTTCCCTTACGAAGGCTACATATTCTCGGAAAATCATCTCAAGCGGTCCTGTTGTTGTTCCAAGATATTGACCTTGCGGAGATGTGCGGAATAGCGTTGTTCCTAGCAATTCAATTTCGCCGTCAGAATGAATGTGCCATTGCGTACTAAAATCCAAAAGGCGCGTTACCCATGGCTCACCGATAAGAGGCCGTTTATGGATCCATTCTTTTTGGCAAAAATGAAGAATAGAGGGGATGGGCGTCTTTTGATCTATGAGAAAATGACCTTTTCCCGAAAAACCCAAAGAGGTTTTTAATACTTTATTTCCAGGCACTTTAGTAAGAAACTCCTCAAGAGCTGCGGGAGTATCAATCAATAAAGCATTTGGAAGTGGACAGATGCTTAAGCTATAGGATTTACTATGAATTTTTCGCACGATCGCTTCTTTCAAAGTGTACTCATACTGCATATCTCTTGCTTTAGCCCAGTCTGTAATTGATCTAGAGTAACCCCACGATTCGACTTTTTTCAGATGAAAGGGAATTTCTTCCTGAAGTAAATGGCATTTAGGCAGGGAAGATCCATTCCTAAATGGACTATTTTGCAATTCACTCAAGTAAGCTGCATCAGGAAGGGCAGATACTGCAAGGAGATCTTCTGGTTCTCCATAAAGCAAAGGTAAAAATTGAAGCTGCTTGCTAACAGGATAATAGGCCCATGTTTTTTCTAGAGGATCGCTTAAAGGATGGATGAGTGTATATTCAAAATCTGTGTTGCACAGATGGACTATGGTTGTTTCCATGAGTGTGAATCTTCTTCCTTATTAAATTCCTTTATGGCAAATTTTTTAAGCACAAGGAGTTTTAATTATGATTATCCGTACAGGAATCGGTCAAGACAGCCATCGATTTCTCTCCCCTGACACCTCCAAACTTTGTATCATCGCTGGGATTATATTCGAAGATGTCCCCGGTTTCAATGCGAATTCTGACGGCGACGTGATTTTTCATGCAATATGCAATGCGATTTCCTCTTTAACGGGTACACTCATTTTAGGTGATCTTGCTGACGAGCTTTGCTTAAAAGACGGAATTACTGATAGCGAAGTTTATTTAGAAGAGGCTCTAAAATTACTTGGCCCACAAAAAATCACCCATGTCGCCATCACAATTGAAGCGAAAAAGCCAAAGTTTAAGTCTAAGCTTTTGGATATGCGACAAAATATTGCACGTGTCATGAAGTTGTCAGTTTCTCAGGTGGGGATCACAGCGACTTCCGGAGAAGGTTTAACCGATTTCGGGTGCGGAGATGGTGTGCAGGTTTTTGCTATTGTCACAACAATGGAAGAGAAGGTTCAAGACCAAAAAGATTTATTTTAACAAACATATGGAGTTTAAAAGAAGTTCTAATAGGTTAGTAAACATCTCTTAAGTATTTTTTTTGCTGTCTTAACGCCTTGATGAATTCTCTCGACTCGACAACGGATTTTCCACCCTCTTCCTGAATGATTAGAAGAAGCGTAGCTTCGACGTCTTTGGCCATTCTTTTCGCATCTCCGCAAACATAAAGATAAGCCCCTTCCTTAAGCCATTGATACAGCTGCTGGCCTTTTTCTAGCATTCGATGTTGAACGTAGACTTTGTGATTTTGATCCCGCGAGAAAGCAAGATCAAGTTCTAAATGACCTTTTTGAATGAGATCGGTCCACTCATATTCGTAATAGAAATCTGTAGCTCGATTCCTTTCTCCAAAAAATAGCCAGTGTTTTGCCTGCGATCCATGATAAACTCTTTCTTGCATAAAAGCTCTAAAAGGCGCGACTCCAGTTCCTGGACCAATCATAATGAGTGGTGTGTGGTGATCAGAGGGGAGTCCAAATCCATGAGAAGGTTGGACAAAGATGGGGACTGAGGGTTGATTGAGTACACAAAGTTCATTTAAAAAGTGGGTGCACACTCCTCTTCGATAATGACCATTTGATTCATAGTCAACTGAGGCGATTGTCAGGTGCACTTCGTTTCCTACAACTTTTTGGGAGGAGGAGATAGAGTAAAATCGAGGCAACAGCGGGTTTAAGCAGTCGACTAATTCTTGGGGTGAAAGGGAGACTTCGGGAAAGAGGGAAAGGAAATCCCAAACTTCGTACGATTCCAGATAGTTTTTTAAGTGCTCTCGCTGTTCATCTTCGAGAAGGGGGAGAAGTGATTGTTTTTTTGCGGCATCTGGAAGGCGGGATAGCATCTCTCGAAACAGTTTTTGTGTTACTTTGGCGATATCGCCTTTACAACTTAAAAAGGTTTCGAAGTGGATCCCTTCAGTCATGTTTTTTAATGAGACGCGTGTTTTAGCTTCAGAGCGAGAGGTAAAGAGAGTTTTGTTGACAAGCTCATGGCTATACTGAGGGTAGATACCGACGCTATCTCCAACGGAGTATTTGATGTTAGAATCTTTTAGATCGAGAACATAGTGAAACGTTTTTTTTTGGGAATTGGGATGTGTAATCGTTTCCCTAGATTTGATCGAAGCAAAAAATGGATTTTGTTTTGTGTACTGTTGTTCTTGGCTCAAGGTGTCCATTCCTTATTAACTAATTTCCATAATAGAATCTTGCATTTTCTATTTAGGTTGGATTGTATTTGATCCTATATAGTAACGTAATTATTTGTTAATGTCTATTTAAAACGTGTTTAGTTTGCTTGTGATTTAAACCCGACTTGCGCCCCTAAATTCATACGTGATTTAGGACGTAAGTCGGGTTTAAACTTCTCTAATAAATCAGAATGGTATATAAGTGAAGATATTTGAAATGAACAGATCACAGTATCTTCCTTTTCTAAGCTAACCTAGGAACCCAATATGTCTCAAGATTCAATTTTGCATTCATCTATGCGTGCTTTATTTATGGCTTTTTTCACCATGATCGGGATTTGTTTTGGCATTCTTGCAGTTATTATGTTTTTTGGTGTTTTGTCCTCTTCATCTACAGATAGCCGATTAAAAACCGTATCCACTGAAGAAATTCTTCCGAATGCAAAAGGCAAAAGGGAGGTTGTTGCTACAGATGCCCCTGTGATTCTTCAAGTGAATATCAAAGGAATTATCGGAGCAGAGGATCTCAGCGCAAAGTCAGTGCGCCAAATTCTTGTTGAATCTAGAGAAGGTGACTTGAAAGATAACCGTGTAAAAGGAATTCTCCTCCATATCGATTCTCCTGGAGGAACAGTAACAGATTCTGCTGGAATTTATGAAGTGGTCAACGAATACAAAAAGAAATATCAAGTCCCTGTTTATGCATATGTGGATGGTCTCTGTGCTTCTGGTGGAATGTATATTGCTTCTGCTGCAGATAAAGTTTTTGCTAGCGATGTGAGTCTGATTGGAAGTGTTGGAGTGATTGCTCCCACATTCATGAATATTTCAAAATTACTCGAGCGTTTTGGAGTGGAGTCTTTGACCATTTCTGCGGGGAAAGATAAAGATGCGATGAACCCATTACGCCCTTGGAAACCTGATGAAGATGCAAATTATCGACATATCATCAACTACTACTATAACAGCTTTGTGGACCTCGTGATCTCAAATCGTCCTCAACTCTCCAAGCAAAAATTAGTTGAAGATTATGGCGCACGCATTTTTCCCGCTGAGCAGGCATTGGAATACGGCTATATCGATGTTGCGAATGCCACTATTTCAGATACGTTAAACGCTCTTCTAAAAGCAGCTAATATTGAAGGAGATAGTTACCAAGTCATTAGGCTAGAGAATAAAGAATGGTGGAAAGACCTATTCTCCTCTCAATCCCCACTATTTACAGGGAAAATCACTCATAAAGTTTCTGTCTCCCCTGTCGTTGATCTCTTGATGCAAAACCAGTATCTTTACCTTTACAATCCTTAAGACTAAAGGGGGGAACTTTCCCCCCTTTTGAAAAATTATGAAATCTCTTTATCTCATCGATGCTTCAGGCTATATTTACCGCTCTTACTTTGCAATTCGTCAAATGACAAATCAAAGAGGAGAATCGACGAATGCCCTTTTTGGCTTTATCCGTTCGCTTTTGAAGCTGATTAAAGATTTTTCCCCTACTCATCTTGTTTCTGTGTTCGATGGTCCAAATAATTCTGCAAATCGAATTGCTCTTTATGCTGAGTATAAAGCTCATAGACAAAAGACTCCTCCCGATCTGATTTATCAAATCGAATGGGCTAAAGAATTCTGTCAATTTGCTGGGATCCCTCTTCTTACGATTTCTGGAGTGGAGGCTGACGACACGATTGGGAGTATTGCTCGTTGGTCTGCAAAAAACGATGTGGATACATACCTTTGCTCTAGCGATAAAGACCTTTATCAGCTTGTGAATGAGAAAATCAAGATGCTGAATACATTCAAAGAGAATCTTATAATTGACCGAGAGGGGGTTGAAAAGCAATTTAACGTGTCCCCTGAGAAAATGATCGATTTCCTTGCTATCACAGGCGATGCATCGGATAACGTGCCTGGACTTACTGGTTTTGGTCCGAAGACAGCTGCAGATTTATTGAATCGCTATGGTTCACTTGATTATATTCTCGATCATCCTAAGAGTGTATCTGGTGCAAAAAAGCAGGAAATACTAGTGCATGAAAGAGAGCGAGCTTTAATGAGCAGACAGCTTGTCACTGTCCATACAACGATTCCTATCCCAGAAGACGACCATTTTTATCTGATAAAACCGATAAATCACTCTGAGTTAAAAGAATTTTTCTCCAGCATGAATTTCCTTTCTCTAATTAAGGAATTAGATTCTTCTCCTTCTGCCGTAGAGGGCATAGGGGAAAGAGAGATTCCACCTGTCACTGACTGCGAGTTAATTAATCAAGAAGAGCAGCTTAGATCATTAATTCAGGAACTTTCCAAGCAAAGGGAAATCTGTATCGATATTCTAGCTACAGAGGGAAATCCCATTCAAGCCAATCTAATTGGAGTTGGATTAGGATACGAAGCTTCAAAAGCTTGGTATATTCCCTTAAATGGACAGATCGAATTGGAAACAGTGATTAAGCATTTAAAACCCTTTTTGGACAATCCTGATAGTTGTTTTTATGGTCATCATTTAAAATCTACTCTTCATGTTTTGGAAAATTACGGTCTTTCTGTTAGAAATATCAGTTTTGATACAATCCTAGCTTCTTATCTCTTGAATTCCCATCGCAGACAGCATTCTTTGGAGTATCTTAGTCTAGAAACTTTTGATAAAGTGAAGCCTCTTATCCAGAGTCTTATTGGGAAAGGAAAGAATCAAATAGAGATCAAGGATGTTTCCTTGGACCAGATTACACAATTCAGTGGGAATCATATTGCTGATATTATCCGCTTAAAAAATCACTTGCAGACTCAGCTTGCTGAAAGGGGGTTGGTTGCTTTATTTGAGGAGTTGGAACTTCCTTTGATGCGGGTATTAAGTAAGATGGAAAGAAATGGAATTTTTATCGATATTCCTGTTCTTCAGACACTTTCAGAATTATTTGGTAAAAAAATTAGATCCCTAGAGCAAGTAATCTATGAAATGGCAGGAGAGACTTTCAATTTAAACTCTCCCAAGCAACTTGGAGTCATACTCTTTGAAAAGTTAGGTTTAAAGGCTCCTCGTAAAACCGCGACTGGATATTCTACCGATGCGGATGTCCTTGAAACTCTTGCTCGTCAATTTCCTATCGCTAAAATCATTTCCGAGTATAGAGCCATTGAAAAATTACGTTCCACCTATATTGATGCACTTCCAAAACAAGTAAATCCAAAAACAGAAAGAATTCACTGTACATTTAATCAATCTGGGACTGCTACAGGGAGGCTTGCCTGTCAAGATCCTAATCTCCAAAATATCCCCGTACGTACAGAAAATGGAAAATTAATCCGTGAGGCATTTAAACCTCAAAATCCAGGTTGGAGTTATATTGCCGCCGATTACTCTCAAATAGAATTACGTCTTCTGGCCCATTTAAGTGGGGATGAGACACTAATCAAAGCCTTTACTTCAGGAGAAGATATCCACAGTTATACTGCTTCATTGATGTTCAATATCCCTATTTATGAAGTCACATCAGAACAGAGATATCAAGCCAAAGCGGTTAACTTCGGGATTATTTATGGTCAACAAGCATATGGGTTAGCTCAAGAGCTGAGTATTGACACAAAAATTGCTAATCAATTCATCAGACGATATTTTGAACGCTATCCAAAGGTCAGGCATTATCTGGATGCATGCATTCAATCCGCTAAAGAAACAGGAAAGGCTGTAACCATGTTCGGTAGAGAGAGATTACTTCCTGAGATAAAAAATACAAATGCTTTTGTGCGGGCAGCTGCAGAACGACTGGCGTTAAATACGCCTCTACAGGGTACTCAAGCTGATTTGATAAAAAAGGCGATGCTTTTAATTGATCAAAAGTTAAAGATTGAAAATAAAAAAGCTAAGATGGTGCTTCAAATCCATGACGAACTTATCTTTGAAGCTCCGGATGAAGAGGTTGAGTCGATAGCAAATATAGTTCAAACAACAATGGAAGGGGTTTCACAACTTAAGGTACCTTTAGTAGTTGAGATCCATATTGGCAAAAATTGGAAGGAATGTTAGAATTGAAAAAAATTGCTGTAACAGGTGGGCTTGCCTGTGGCAAATCTTCAGTATGTCGTATCTTTAACGGCTTAGGAGCTTACGTCGTAAGCGCTGACACAATCGTTCATGAATCCCTTTCCTCTGATCCAGTTCTTATTCAAGGGGTAGTTGATCTTATTGGTAAAGAAATTCTTGTTAATAACAGTATCGATAGATCTCGGGTTTCTGAAATTGTTTTTTATGATGAAGAATTACTCAAAGGATTGGAAAAGTTAGTATTTCCGGTTGTTTTTGATAAAATTGACAAAGCTTACGAGGAGCAAAAAAGGGGAAACTCTTCAGCAACTCTTTTTGTTGCTGAGGTGCCTTTATTATTTGAATCAGGGCAAGCCCATCGATTTGATGCAAGTGTGGCAGTGATTGCTTCTCAGGAAGCCTCCTTTGAGAGATTTAAAACCATTGCTGGAAATAAGGAAAATCAATTTTTTGCTAGAGAAAAGAGGCAGCTCCCATTACTTAAGAAAGCTGATTTAGCAGACTATGTTCTCTTTAATTGTGGTTCTTTAGATGATCTACAAGAGATCACTAAACAACTTTATCTTGAACTTATTGAGTAAGCATAAATAGGAATTCTTACTTAGAGTACGTTGAAAAGGTGATTTTAAACGGCTCAAAAAGCATGACGTTATAATTTGCGATCACCTCTAAAGACTGTTTTCCAATGGAATGACGGCCTTATCCTTTAAACCTTCTACCAAGTGGAGTCTCACTTTTAAATGGACCCAGAGAATACACCAACAGATCCTTCAATGCTTGAAGAGCATGAACTAGAAAAGCGCCATGGGGAATCCCATAAAGATGCAAACCACGTTGAAATCATCACGAAGATTGCTGACATTCAACGGATGAATATCGACCAACTTAACCAGTTTGGTAAAAGAATTGGGCTTAAACATTTGGGATCTCTTACAAAATCTCAGATGGTTTTCGAAATTGTTAAAGCAATTTCAGAAAACCCAAATGAAGTGCTTTATGGCGAGGGGGTTCTTGAAGTCCTTCCTGATGGATTTGGTTTTTTACGTTCTCCAAATTATAACTACCTCCCTTCCGCTGAAGATATTTATGTCTCTCCCGCACAAATTCGACGTTTTGACTTAAAAAAGGGAGATACGCTTTGCGGAACAATGCGCCCTCCGAAAGAAAAAGAGAAGTATTTTGCTCTACTAAAGGTCGACAAGATTAATGGACGCCCACCAGAAAAGGCTAGAGAGAGAATTTTATTTGAGAATTTGACTCCTCTTTATCCGAATGAACGTCTTGTGATGGAAACAGATCGCGACAAGTTCTCTACACGTATTCTCGATCTCGCCGCTCCAATTGGAAAAGGACAGAGGGGATTAATTGTCGCTCCTCCACGTGCAGGAAAGACCATCCTCCTTCAAAATATTGCGAATGCTATCGCCATCAATAACCCTGAAATTGTATTGATTGTTCTCCTGATTGACGAGAGACCTGAAGAAGTGACAGACATGCAACGCATGGTCAAAGGGGAAGTTGTTGCTTCTACTTTTGATGAGCCGCCTGAAAGACACGTTCAAGTTGCAGAAATGGCGATCGAAAAAGCAAGACGACTTGTAGAACATGGAAACGATGTCGTCATTTTGCTGGACTCTATTACTCGTTTGGCACGTGCTTATAATACGATCCAGCCCCATTCAGGGAAGATCTTAACGGGTGGTATCGACTCCAATGCTCTTCATAAACCTAAGCGATTCTTTGGAGCTGCGAGAAATATCGAACAAGGGGGCTCCCTTACAATCATTGCTACCGCATTGATTGATACCGGATCCCGTATGGACGAAGTCATTTTCGAAGAGTTCAAGGGTACTGGAAATATGGAGCTGGTCCTCGATAGGCGACTTGCTGAACGAAGAATTTTCCCTGCAATTAATTTTGAGTCAAGTGGTACCCGTAAAGAGGAGCTGCTTTATCATCCAAATGAACTTGAAAAAATCTATCTGATTAGACAAGCGATTGCGGATTTAGCACCTGCTGATGCGATGAATTTATTGCTTAGCCGGATGAAGAAGACAAATAGCAACGCGGAATTTCTTCTTTCTATGAAAGAGTGTTAAGAGGTCTCTCTAAAAATAGGGTAGGTTTAAATGGCAAAAAAAGTGGCTGAAAAGAAAAAAGACAGGCTTCCCTGGATCATCGGGATCGCAGCTCTTTTTTCCCTAGCTGCCTGGTGGGGCTGGGAACAGGAAAGTAGGATTCGTGAGTTTAAGGACCATGTCTTTCAGTATGTGAGCAATGGAGATATTCTCACTTTAGAGACGAAGTTGACCCCAGAATCTGTCATGCTGGCTCATCGTCAGGACCTTTTAGGAAATGAAAAAAAATCTTTTCAAGATCCCTTTATTGCCTACTACCCTTATTTACTTCTTAACGTTAAGTATATTGAAGATCAAAAGCCAAAAGAGGGTCTACTTCTTTGGGGCTATAACAATGGAGAAATTGTTTTAAATACCGATACGTGGGATACAACCCATGGCTTCAAAGACTGCTTGGAATGTCAGGCTAATCAAAACGACTTTTTAATCATCCAAGCTCTGATGAAACGAGGAGGGGCTTTATCTATCGAGGAATTGCAGAAAGAATTAAAGATGGATACCGAAAGTGTTGCACCTTGGATTAAGGATGCAAAGCAAAAGCATCTCATTGTACAAAAAGGGCAGGAGCTACAACTGCATTTTGAGAATCCTAGATTCTTAATTACTCCTCAGACTCGTCTTAAACAACAATTAGTTTCTAAGCCTGTCTCATCAGAACAAAAGATTTCAAAGACCTACTCACGGAATCAGATTATTGCCCTTGCAAAGGCCGCTTTTGGAAATACATTTAAAATACAGCAAGAGCAGGATATTTTTCTTCCCGTGTTTAAGGTGCAAGTGGTCAATCCAGATGGATCCACATTGACTTCAGAATGGAATGCGATCACCGGGCAGCGTTTTGGAAAGCAACCGTTGAGGCGATTGTAGCGTACACTTCAGTGTGCGCTTGTTTTTGTCGGATTTATCCGACATCCATGAAATCGACCCTTTCTATCTTATGTGTATCCGGCTAATTATCGCCGCCCTACAGGCTGCGAATTTATAACCGATTGATACCCAGGGCGTTGCCCTGGGCTGTTGCGATTTAAGCCCTTCGGGCTATAGCAACAAGGAATATTCGTATATTAGTTTTTTTTACCCGAATCTTAAATTGGGTTGCATTTTTTCATCAGACTGAAGGCAGCATTTTGGAAAGCAACCGTTGAGGTAATTGTAGCGTACACTTCAGTGTACGCTACAATTGCCTCAGTGGTTGTTTTCCAAAACGTTGCAGGTAATCGTCCACTCAACGAACTGTATGAACTTAAACTTAAACTATGTCGGATAAATCCGACAAAAACAAGCGCACACTGAAGTGTACGCTACAATTGCCTCAGTGGTTGTTTTCCAAAACGTTGCAGGTGATCGCATCCACGAAATCGATCCTCTCTATCTTATGTGTATGGGATAAGCAAGATTTGCCTTATTGCCTTAGTGGTTGTTTTAAGGCCTAAGCTAAATGTTTTGCGTTAAATAGACATCTACCGATACCGCCTATAACAGGAATTGTGCGAATAATTCCTATACCGATAAAGGTTAAATGTTCAAAAAAATCCTTTTTTGCGTGATCGAAACTAATTTGATTTTTATCAGATTCAGATAATCCCGGATAGGCTGTTAGATATGAATGAATTACTTCATTGGAAGCTGGAACAATTTTAATATCCTTTTTCCCAATAGTTGTTACATATTCAAGAATTGCACAGTTGTAATCTGGGTCATTTGTGGATGTATGTACGAGTGTGACTTTACCATTTGATATAATGGGTCTATGCTTTGAAGAAACTTCCTTTTCCCAGGCACACTCAGTTTTTTTGAATTCAAGATAAAGAGGGCTGGGTTCGTAATCTTTTGTCTTTAGTCCATTGAAACTGAGATAGGCAATATCACCAATTACTTTAATAATATTCGAGACTGCTGTACAAGGACCTATAATAAAACCAAAAGGAATGCATAATTTATCAACATTTGCTGTACAAAACATTTTAACCCTCATTATTTATGAATAAAAAGAAATTGTATCAATTTTCTTATTAATTTACAAGTAAATTTTTCAGATGATGTTTAGAGTCAGATCTGTAGTTCTGCTTTCCCTATCGATGCTTCAGTGTTGATCATTAATTTTTTCTTTGCTAAATAATTTAAATAACAGTATTATCAGATATTAAAATTTCCATTATTTAATTATATATTTGGTATTATTATGGATCGGTTATCTTTTTTTACTCCTATTTATTATTCTCTTAAAAGTGAAAATCCAAATCAAAACCATCTAAAAAAATTAAATTGGGTGTCCAAACAGCTCGATAATTACTTTGATATATTTGGAAAAAAAGCACTTATAGTTAAAATGGAGCAAAAAAAAATTGCGCATTTTTACACTTCTCAGTCCTCTTTAATTATTCGAATAATTAAAATTGCTTCTTATTTTATTCTCCCTTTTTCTCTTCCCTTATTAGCCGCTAAATTTGCATTAAGGGAGTATTTAAAGCAGCCTATTGAAGTGCTCATTCCTGAAGAAGAAGAGAAAATCTCTCAAGAAAAGAATCGGGTAAGCCAACAAACGATAGCTGAATTTCAAACTGCTGCTCTTGAGATTTTTGAAAGCAAAGGGAAATCAACTGAGAAAAGCAATAATCCTGAAATTAATTGGGACCTTTCTACTGAGCAAAAAACAAAAATAGCAGAAGTTTATTATCATTTGAATGATCCGGATAATTTAATTGGAGCGCAAGTCGTTCAAACCAGTAACTATATTCTATTTTTAGATAATATTCCTGAATTTGTTTTTAAACATAAACGTAGCCCTATTAACGAAGAAAGATTAAATAAAAAAAGCGAATTAGAAAACCAGATGCGCCAATTTGTTAGCGAAAATAATTTGTATTTGCTTTTGATTCCAAAATCAAATCTCATTAACGTTAGTAATGAGTATTACATACAGCAAGAAAGGCAAACGTTA
Organism: Chlamydiota bacterium; assembly: GCA_041691035.1. Taxonomy (GTDB): domain Bacteria; phylum Chlamydiota; class Chlamydiia; order Chlamydiales; family Parachlamydiaceae; genus JBEPVL01. The sequence goes on along the minus strand of JBEPVL010000001.1, from coordinate 66,939 downwards.
CTTGCCTCTAATTTTAGCGCTATACAGGGTCTGTATACTGAATTCTGGAATACTCCTAAACTTGATAGTTATATGATTGAGTTGTTCACACAACTTCTTAAATTTATTCGCAAATTTAATTATAAAGATGTTAAAGAGGACAATCTTCCTTTTACCTCTCAAGGGCAAGTCGCTTTAATTGATTTAGATGGAGACATTAACGCTCCCTCTATTGATGGTCTTATCCGAGGCTGCGCTAGCAAAAAACGTGGCTTATTCAGTTGTATACCTATTCGCTATTTAGATTATTTTCTTGCTCTTGCTAAAAAAGAATTAACTTCAGATCTATATAACAAATTGCAGTCTAACGTTGAGGCATTTATCCGCCCTAAGGCTTTGAAAAGACAGGAAAATCAAGAAAATTATAAGAAATTTTGTTTGAAAAACAATATTATGACGGTGTCTCAACGTATTCCCTCTTCTATAATTTTTAAAGAAAATGATTTGCAGGAGTTTTCTGAATTTATCCTTTTCATGACTAACTTAAATCTCAAAAAATGCGAAAACCACACTTTATTTTATGCTAGAAAAATAGAAATCAGCATTAATTATAATGAAATTCATGAAAAGGCCAAGACAATTTGGGGCAATAATATAGATTTCCAAACTTTTCGGGAAAAAATCCAATTAGTTTTAAATAAATTCAAAGAAAGAAATATCATTTTTAAGGGTAAGGTAGGCTCAAATAACTTCTTATCAATTAAGTGTTAGAGCTACTTGCTGCTGATAACCTCATACCATCACACTGGTCTTAGTGTGTTGAATGAGACAAGATGATAAATAAAATTATCTATCGTACCTGCGTTCATCTAGCTTTCTTTCATAGCGACGTCTTTCTTCTAGATTTCTGAGTCTGCGCTCTTCATCGATGCGTCTTTGGTCCCTCACGGCCTCATCGCGATGTTCCTGATTGATTTTTTCTTGCAGCGCATTCTCATCGCGTAGATCTTGAAGATGTTGATTCTGAAGTTTTTCCTCCACAGTCTCAGCAAATAAAGTTCCATGGCCAATTAAAATTGATGCTAAGATAAATAATCGCATATTATCCTCCAATAAAGACGTTTTGCTCTATCAATCTCTTTAGCAAAATGGGGATTTAAAGCAAACTGTCCTAGCACCTTTTATTCTGTTGTTGCTTCACGAAGGCCAGAGTGTTTCTGAATCAGACAATAGAACTCGCCAACAAAAAAACCGATCGAAGATAATAGTAAGCTCAGGATTTCTCTTGGAATAGGGAATTCCCAATATCTGAAGAGAATGAATCCGACTGCACCGAAGATAATGGCAAAAAGCGCAGAAATAAAATGGCCTTTAGGTTTAAACAGTGCTACAAAAATAGGAACAAAAAGACAGCTAACTGAGAGTTCATAGCTTTGAATGAGCATATCTACAATTCCACCAAAATAGAATGAGCCTATGATGGCTACAACCCCAATAACAATTGTTGCCATACGCGATAGGAAAAGTCCTGAAGATTTTTGTGATCTAAAACAATCGAAATCTTGCGTGAGATTAGACCCTATTGCATTAATCAGAGAGATGGCTGTTGAAACAACAGCCATTAAAACTGCGCAACCTGTAAAGGATGCCATCCAAGAAGGGGTTAAGGCCTGAGAAACTTCCATGAAGACACTAGAGCCTTTAGGGATTGTAATATTCAAATTCTTCCCTAAAACACCAATGATGACAGGGATGAAAGAAATAATTAAAACAATGAAAGCTGCCCATCCAGCTGAGCGCCCCACCACTTTTGGTGAGTTTGCTGCAAAGCATCGTTGGGCCATATCTTGTTCAATGACCATAAATAATAAAGGCATGAGTAGCCAGCCGGTTAGTTTGGAAGCATTCCACTCAAAAGCTGTATCGTGTGAAACAAGGGTAGCTGACTCAAAAGGGGTGTAGACCGAAAAAATATAACCGATTCCAAGCACAAAGACGGAAATAAAAAATAATGCTTGGATGTTATCGATCGAAACAACGGCTTTCAATCCTCCGATAGTTGTATAGGCAATGATAATCCCCCAGAAAACTAAAAATAATAGGGGCATATCCAATCCTAAACTCACCATAAATTTTTTGGAGGCGATAATTTGTCCAATCAAAATCATGAGCAAAGAGAGGATTGAGAGTGCTGAAGCAAACCTTTTTAAGAAAGGGGATTGGTAGACCAATTCAAACAGTTGAGCAACAGTTGAAATCTTGAATTTGGCTAGTCTCTGACCTACTCCTAAAGCGAGTAGTAAAAATCCCAAACAAGAACCTAACGGGTATAGAAGGATTTGCCAGCCGAACCGATAAGCCTCTTCAGCAGCTCCAAGAATTAAACCGCCTCCAATTTGTGTGGCCACAAACGTCATGAGAAGAGGAAAAAACTTGATTGCTTTGCCTGCAAGAAAATAATCTTCTTGGGTATTCATCTGTTTGGAAGCTTGCCTTCCCACCAAATAACAGATGAGCTGTAGTCCAAAAAGAATTGCCATAAATAAAGTAATGTTCATTTATTCTTCCTAATTTTTTAATCGTTCCTCAGCATAAGTAAGTGATGAGGGGATTGATCTATGAAAATGTGTTAAAAAAAATTCAATTGAGCCAAACTAGAGATGGCTTAGATGAAAAAGATGATGATGAAGAGAGTTGAGGAGGCGAGATGAGTCTAAACAAGAAGATGACCGACAAGAGCCACTTGTAGTGTAAACGGATAACATTTTAAGTCCTCATATAAAAATTTCTCTTTTCACCATTTAAAATTCTAATCACATCCATAGATGTAAGAACAAACAGCGAACCCAACAAAAAAGATATCAAATGTTGATAAAAAATTCAATCTAAATTTTTAAAAGAAGCGTTGTAAACCTCTAAGAGTCAAACAAGCAATCATGGCTTTAAATAGATCTCCCACCAAGAATGGGTAAAATCCCATCGTTAAAGCCATAGGAAGTCCGATAAAAAAGGATAAGACTAGAACACCCAATATTAGCGTGCAGCTCATTGCAAGGAGAGCCGCTGTAAATCTAGTCAGCAGATGGTTGGCTGGCACGCGTTCTGCAAACCACCCCATCACATAAGCTTGGATGGCAAAGCCGAAAACATAACCAGCTTTTGGACCAAGAAAGATAAGGGGGTTGCTTATGCCACCGGAAGTGACAGGTAAGCCAGATAGGATCTGACCATAATAAGCCAAAATAGCTAAAAACGCTTTTTTACTGCCAAGAGTTCCACCTATGAGGAGGATAGCAAGCGTTTGAAAGGTGATGGGTATTGGGGAAAAAGGAAGTTGAAGGCGTATTTGACTGCAGAGTGCTAGGAAGATAGAGGCTCCTATGACCTGTAAAGCTGGTATAAAGATGGAATCTGTCTTTTCAGATCGAGAGAAAGTGGATGCGAAAGAAGAAAACGAGCGGTACATATTGATTCTCTTATGGCAGCGTTAATAATAACATCATTTTATAGGGGGAAAACTATCTCGTCAATCCAAAATTTCCTGGCTTTGAGCTAGAGATGGAAATAGAAGTTCGATCGCCTTCTTTAAAGAGTATGGGTTAGGGCTTCTTGTTCGAATAAGCATCCTTGCGTCCTTAAAGAAGTCGCTATCTTCAGGAACGCCCGTAACGATACAAGCTAATGGCACTTTGCGGTCCTTAAGTTGATTCCAAATGGATAACTGATTTGCAGATCTCCACGCATTGAATGCAATGAATAGGCAAAGGTCAGCCCGTTCTAGGTGAGATTCCAGTTCGGTGTAAAAATTTGCTGTAAGTGTCTCTTCTTCGATAAACATAAGGTGACTGTGAGGAATTAATGTCTTTATAGAAGCAGTATCTAGATGTGGCTCTAAATAGCGAGGTGCTAGAATAAGAAGGGAGGAGTCGTTTAAATTAAGAGGAGAAAATGGAAGGCCACTAGAAACAATTTCAAGAGCTTTTTCGGCAATTTCCTGCGCTAACATTTGGTGACAAGGACAAGGAAGAGTAAGTTCGGAATCCTTTTTTAGAGAAAGAGAAAACTGTTTTATTTTGGCTTTTAAAGCTAAAATTCTTCTTATCGAAGCATTGAGACGTTCTTCAGAAATGATCCCCTTCTTTACTGCTGATACAAGGTAAGAATGAATATTCTTAATATCAGAAAAGGATAACTCAAATCCTTGTTGAGTAAAAAGGAGTTGTTTGCCTCCAAGAAGAAGGATATCATGACCCGCTAAGAAAGCTTTCAAGGCTACTTCTTCGATTGAAATTTCTCCTGAATAAATTCCTTGCATAATTAGAGAGTCCGAGATTAGAACTCCGTCAAAATTAAATTCATCTCTAAGAATAGTGTTTAAAATTTTATTCGAAAAAGTCACGCAGTGATCTGGATCTAATTCAGGGACCATCATATGAGCTGTCATCATCGCGTCAGTATCACCCGATAACATTCTAAATGGGATAAAGTCGGAAGAGCGAAGTTCGTCTAAATTTTTTCTCTGTATGGGTAGGAATTCATGGGAATCTGTTTTAACTGTTCCATGCCCCGGAAAATGTTTGACAGTAGTGCAGATGCCTGCTCTGTGGAATCCCTTACAAGCAAACAGGGCTAGTTGTGAAACAGTCAAAGGATTGGATCCAAAAGAACGGATTCCCATAACACCAGGAACTTGATCAGGATTAATATCCAGAACAGGAGCGAAGTTAAGCTGAATTCCTGCAGCTTGCATTTCAATCCCCATTGCGTAGGCCGATTTTTCCGTCAATTCAGGGTTTTGAATGTAACCCAAAGCAGCATTTCCAGGAAATAATGAAAAAGGCGGTTGAAGCCGGGAGACAAGTCCTCCTTCTTGGTCGATAGCAATCATAAGAGGAATAAAGGGAGGTTCATTTTCTGATAGGGTATTGAGTTCTTGGCTTAATTTTTTTAATACAGAAGGATTCGAAAGAGGGTTGCACCAGGAATAGTAGATGATTCCACCCGCATGAGTCTCTTTCAATAGCTTTTTCAAATCCTCATTGACGCTATCCCCAGAGAAATGAATCATTAAGAGCTGACCAACTTTTTCTTCCGTGGATAAAACAGATATTATAAAGTCGTTTGCGCTTAAGTAAGTGTTAAATAAGGAAAAGCAGATAAAGCAAACTAAACGTATCAACATAAACCCAAATCTCAGGTTATAAAGTCAATGCCCTAAAAAATTGAAGAGGTTCAAGGCAACGCAAGCAAAAGAAGTTGGTGATCCGTTTATTCCAATCGAGATCACTTTCGTTTTCAGTAATGATACCGAAGTTTCTTTCATAAAAAAGCTTTGCATCAGAAAAAAAGAAATTGGCGTTAGCGGATTCCAAGGCTTCAATCATCACTGCAAAAGGGGAGATCTCGTCTCCAATAGTATATTTGTGGGATTCTGGCTGGGCATGATTAGCTGTTGGCAATCCCTCTCCTTTATCCTGTTGTAAAAGTCGATAGGAGTAAGGGACTTGAAAATCTTTAAGGATTAACTCTCGTCCCTTCAAACGTATTGCCCTTTTTTGTGATTCAAAATAATGTTTTGCAGTTATAGATAAAGAGGTTGCAGGTTGAGGAGGTAGATTCCTTGTAGGTAGTGGTAAAGGAGTGAAGGAGGACTCTGGACTATTGCTGTTCTGATTATTTTTATTTGCTGCGTTTTGGTATGTATGGAGAGAGTTCATGTTCTGATTAAGCATTTGCCTAGCTTCATGACTTAAGTTTTGATTATTGACATCTAACACATAGACATTCTCGAATTTTTTAAGAATAGCCTGTTCATTTGAAAGAGGGGGCGAAGAGGGTTGAGGAGGTGGACTGTTCGAATTTCGACTGGAGTTTTTTGAATTTTGTGAAGATGGGGGTCGTTCGGATACAGGCTCAGCCTCTTCTTTAAAGAGAGACTTTAACCAATCTGAAAAGTTTCCTGCTCCGGTTTTTAAAGAGTATAGGTTGCTTTTAAAACCAATCCAAACCAGCTTCTGTTTCAGGAGGAAGCTATTTAGGCTGTATTCATGCGGACTTATGCTGTGGAGGACAGATGTCTGACATAAGTAACCTGAAGTTTTCAAGAGAGAATCAGGAGATTTTGGCTCTATGAGGTTAATGACGACGCCAACGAATTTTATAAATTCAGAGAAGCATGTATGCGCAAAGGTGTTTTCAATAAGAAGTTCAATGAAGTCAAAGATATCATCTTTATCAGTGACAGCAGCTTTAGCCATCTGGTAGATGTTAAATGCAAACAAGGCTATCTCTTTTAAAATGCAAAGGACAACTAATTGTGTTTCCTTAGAGATTTTATGTTTTAAATGAGTTTTCATTGCCTGTTTAGTCAAAATTCCAATGGTCTCATCATAATTCACAAGTTGTTTTGCGAAGTCATTGCGAACACTCTCTTTCTGAATAACATCTTGCCAACTTTCCACTTCAAGAGAAAGTGAAGTGCCAATAGACATAGAAATTGCTGATTTTATGGCTTGAGAACAAATGTGTCGAGATTTTAAATAGGCTTCAGCTTCTTCAAAATTATCGAAAAATAAACAGTGATTGACAATGGCGTCGATGTCAGAGCTCAAGACTGCAGTAACATGAGACTGATGTTCGTTTGCTTGTATTTGGAGTTTCTCGAGTGTGTCCTGAGTGCTATCCTTAAGAAGGTGTGTCTTCCAGCTCAGAAAAGAGTAGTAACCAATAAAGAGGTTTTTTAAGAAAAAAAGATTTTCAGATGCAGACACAGCAGATTTGCTAATTTTGTAGATTTTCTTGGATACAAAATCTAATTCATAGATAGCAACACAAGTGCCTTTTAATGTCTTTAATAATCCATTTTCAAAAGCAGCATTTGCTTCAGTTTCAATATTTTTCTTTAATGCGTTTAACCGTTCGATCTTTAAGGCGCATTCCTCGGAGTTTTTTTGTTCTTGGTACTCGCTAGAATTTTGTAGCGATTTGATCCCTCCTATAATGGGCTGTAAAGCTGCCCATCTATAAAAGGAGGTCAATCCAATGACTGTTTGCTTGGCAATCTTATTACTAATGACATACAGTGAATCAATGGGGGGGTCAAAAGGAAGATTTTTAAAAGAATAGGCTTCATTGATCGTATTGAGTGCTTTAGGAAGTCCGAAGGCAAAAGTGCGTACAGAGAGCCAATTTTTTGCTTCATAGAAAAAAGTGAGATACCTTAAATGGTTGAATTGGGAAGAGCTAAATTGATAGAGATGGTCAATCCGACTTTCAAGTTCCGAATTAGGAGAAAAATCCTGAATAGAGTCACTAGAGCTTCTATCGAAACTTCCAGGATGCTCCCTCGAACCAGAATTTTTATTTACACTAAAATATTCAAACATTTTACGCTATCTCTGAATAAAGATCTCATTAAGAATACACAAGATCATAGCACAAAAATAGGATTCTGAGAACAAGAAAATGTTATATTTGTGATTAAAATTAACACTTTATAATAAGTCTAAACGATTTAAAGAGAGGAGGAAAGGAAAGGATTGTTTTTTGCAAGCCCAGAAATATGCTCTAAGAACTCATTGAAGGACATTTTACCAATTGAAATTTCCTCTAGAGTTGAAGAAAAAATATCATAGGAAAGAATAATATTGCTGATAATAGTCTTTATTGAATCTTTATCAAGACCTGAATCCTTGATTAACCAAATGTACCTATAGGACACTTCATCTTCAAGCGCATCATATTCAAATCCAGGAAAATCGATGAGACTATTGATGAAGTGAAGAGCTCCTTCAATTTGTGCAGTACATTCTGTTTTTACTTTAAATGGAAATTTTGTTTTAAATTGAATGCGGAATAAAGGATTTTGTTTTAAAGAGTGCTCTAAGGAAATTTTTTGTGCAGTCACTTCTAGGGTCTTCAGTGTTTTATCTGAATTAGCTCCCCATGAAATTAGAATATGATTTAAGGATAACTCTAGGTCTTCATCTTCAATTAAAATTACATTAAAATGTGAAGACTCTAAAATTTTTTGAATATGCTTTAACACCATAAATTATTCCTAAAAATTAATTTCAATTTAAGGATTTATTTCGTTATCCTCTCGAATAAAACCGCGCTCCAAAAGTTTTTGCTGGTTTTTGATGAATTTGACTGCATGGTGGTGTCTTTGAATAAAGTAATGCTGTATTTCATTTCCAACGGAATTTTTCATCTCGGGATCTTTTGCCATTTCTTTGAGTTGAGGGATATCCAAACCTAGGACTGTTTCAAGTAAATACTTCGTTTCATTACTTAATAAATCATAGTCACATTCAAGCAGCACGTCGTTGAGAACTTGTAATGTATTAAAAGCTGATTTGTATGTTTTGGACTCATGGTGATCTGAATGTGAGGCGATCTTTAGGAAGTCAATCCAAGCCATATTGTCTAAATACTGGGAGAAGTAATTTGCTCGATTTCTAAGCATTGTAATGTTGTTTTCGCATTCTCCCAATGAGTTTCTCAGAGCGGTGCTTTGTAAAATTTTCTTTTGTCTTTTACTTTCGTTACCAACTAATTGTTGAATTTTCAGATCAACAGAAGTTAATTGTGCTGCTATTCTTCGATGGCGATATTCTTCAATAAAGAGTTTTATTTTTGCATAGAGAATCTGATTTTTTGTCTTTTGAGAAAGTTGGTATTGTAGAGGGCTTCGGCATTTGTCATAAATCGCCCCAGCTACTGTAAATCCGATCGATGTTAAAATAAGCCCTGCCGATAAACCAAGAAAGATGAGACCAATACCTGAAAGTGGGAGTAGCGTTATTCCTAAAATCGTACATGCGATCGTTAAGGCTGTTGTCGACATATAAAAAGAAAGAAGGATAGAGCTTTCCGCAACCTTAAGATTTAAAAATCCTTTATCAATCTTTAATTTATGTTTTACAAGATCCTTGAGAGAATTTTTGACAGCCTCTTCTAAAGTTCTTTGATGATCTATATGATGGTTGATAATTGTTTCTATTCCAAACTGAGTACCAGATAATTCTCGAAAATATTGTTTAAAAGCAGGAGTGTAACTACTTTGTAAGTAATCACGAAGTTCAAGGATACTTTGAAATTCAGGGATTGAGGAAAAGCCCAATTCTTTAAATTCCCTTTGATGGGAATTCACCAGATGAGGAGGTAATACTTGGATTTCTTGTAGGAGATCTTTCACTTTTTGGCGATGATTCGCGAGAAAGCTCTTCTTAAATGCTTTTTTGTTATTATTAAATTGATCCATCAAAGGGATAAGTTTTTGATCGGCTTCCAATTTACGTTTTTTGAGAAGCTGATTTGATTTACCTACAGGAGAATTCTCAGACTCAAGGGTCCTATTAAAGTGAATAAGTGGAATCAAAATCTCATTTTTAAAGGCCGGTGTTTCTGCATACTTTAGAAACATTTTTTTGGATATGTAGACCTCTACTTTCTTTCCATTGACACGGACGATTTTAGTCGGGATAGAGACGCGACATCTGGTAAGAAAGTCGGTGACCTCTTTCCAATTACTATCGTTAACCCACTGTTTAACTATCTCGGATTGCGCTTCAATATCGCTTTTTTTAATTTTTGTGGCACTATACCACTTTACCGAGGCTTGCTTATTTTCTACCCACTGATCGTATTTCTTTTCCCATTTATTAAAGGCGGAGAGATGTTTTGCCGATTTTGCTACTTGTATTCCACCTACGATTAAACCGAGAATAGAAGCGCCCCACATAGCAAAAATAGAGAGATGACTGACACCTGCTGCAACATGCTCCATTGGGAGAAATTCAAGATTATACTCAACAAATGTTAGAAAAACTTTTGTTGTTTTAAATCCCTGAGCGGCGCCTTCATGTTTAAATTCTGAGGTTTCAATTTCTATATTTGTTTCAAGACGGACAGTTAAATGGCGTAAAGTATGGATTTCTTGAGTTTCATTGGGAGAGGGGTTATTTTTTTGCTCTAATTTACCTATCTCTTCTTGCAAAGAGACTAAAACTTCTCGAGCTTTCTTCAACACTTTATGTTTGTAGACGAGAGCTGTGATGCCTAAGCCGAGTTCAAGGGCAGTAATGTACGAATAAGCTAAGGAATTCATTTCTTCTGTTTTGATTAAACGAACGTCAATGACTTCTAAAATTTCGGGTGTGAGGACCGAGCGTAGATATTCGTTGGGGAGGACAGAGCGTAAAAAATTAACTCCCTTAGTCAGCTTTTCTGATTTATTTTCTAAGTTTTCATAGAGATAAGCGCCTGCTTGGAGTTTTGCTTCACCGCTTTGACCTAAACCTACAGCGTCAATTTCATCCATGTAACCATTGACTTTAGCTGCTTGCTGCTCTAACTGATCAATTTGCTCATTTAAATTAATCTGAGGAGAATTTCTAGGTTTTAATTTCGAGGAGGATGACTCTGAAGCTTGTTGATTTTTAGCCGGGGCAAAATGTATTCTTAATTGATTGGTGACCTCGACAGCGCCAATATCCTGATGGCCAAAAAAAGGGTCTTTTGAAAGCTTAGAGACCATGATATTTCTCTATAATTATTTTTATTATACTAATATTATAAAGTAAAAATGATAAGTAAATCAATAACAATTCATACTATTGAATATTTTGTTTATTAAATTAAAAATAGTATAAAAAATAAGATGTCAATTTTTAGAGAATTATGGCAGACTTGCCCTCTGAAAAGAGGTATGATTAGGGATTTTATTATGGCTGAAAAAAAAATACAGGTTACTGATGTCGTGATCGACGGATTGTCGAAAGAAGGAAGCGGAACGGGTGAAAGCTTTTTCCCTAATAAAATAGGGATTGTGGAGGTCCCATTCACAATGCCAGGTGATACTGTATCAGTTGAACTTGGAACAAGAAAAAGGGGAAAATTACAAAGTCGTCTTTTGACTATTCTTAACCCATCTGAAATGCGGGACATTCCACGTTGTATCCATTTTGGGAGTTGCGGAGGATGTCGTTGGCAGCATATCCCTTATTCACTTCAATTACAGGAGAAAGAAAAGAAAATTCGGGCACTCTTCTCCCCTTTTTTAAAAGAGCCTCTAAAACTGAAACCAATGATTCCTGCGCCAAGCATATGGCATTATCGTAATAAAATGGAATTCACCTTTTCAAGCGACCGAGCGGGGAATCGTTATTTAGGTTTGATCATGTTGGGTTCCAATGGGAAAGTGTTTAATTTAGAAGTTTGTCATCTCGTAAATGATTGGTTTGCAAAAGGGGTAGGAGTCATTTTTGAATGGTGGAAGGAATCGGGTTTGGAAGCCTATCATCCCGGAAAAAACTCAGGTTCACTCCGCACTCTCACAATGAGGGAAGCACAAAAAACAGGGGATCGTCTCATTATGCTGACGGTTTCAGGAAATGCTGACTATGCGCTCACGAAACCACAAATGCAATCCTTTGTTCAGGTTATTCGCAACGCGCTTTTGCCAAATCATCCAGATGCCACTCTCTCCATCTTCATTAGAATTCAGCAAATTTCAAAGGGCCATCCCACAAATTTTTATGAACTTCTCCTATCAGGCCCCGATCATATGCGGGAAATTTTGGAGGTCCCTTTAAAAGATGGTTCAAGCCGTTCTCTTAAAGTTCAGATTAGCCCCACTGCATTTTTCCAACCTAATACCTATCAAGCGGAGCAAATTTATAGCCAAGCCCTTTCTCTCGCTGATATAGGGTCTACAGATAGAGTATACGATCTTTATTGTGGGACAGGTATCCTGGGGCTATGTGCTTCAGTTTTAGCCAAAGAAGTTGTTGGGATTGAAATCTGCCCTGAATCGGTTCTTGATGGAAAAGAAAATTTAAAACTCAATCAAATTGAGAATATGACGTTCGAACAGGGTGATGTTAGGGCTATTTTGCAAAAATTAGCTAGCAAGGAGGCTCCGCTCCCTGATGTTGTCTTGGTGGATCCTCCCCGAGCTGGTCTGGAACCAAAAGCAATAGAAACCATCATCCAGCTTAAAGCAGCACGCCTGGTTTATATTTCATGCAATCCTTCTACTCAAGCAGAGAATATCGCTCAATTATTAGAGTCTGGCTATGAAATCCAAGCCATCCAACCGATCGACCAGTTCCCCCACACTGTTCATCTAGAAAATATCATCCTTTTAACTCGTACTTAGTGGTATTTACCCATGTCTTCATTTCGCTTTACCTTAAAAAAAACATCTAGTCAGTCCAAAGCTCGATTAGGTCTAATAGAAACAGCTCATGGTCCGATTGAAACCCCTATGTTCATGCCTGTAGGAACACGAGGAGTAGTCAAGACACTCACTAAAAAGCAACTTGAAGGTTTCGACGCCAGAATTATTTTGGGAAACACGTATCATCTGATGCTGAGACCTGGAATGGAAATCATCGCAAAGGCAGGAGGGCTTCACAAATTTATGGATTGGGATAGGCCGATCTTGACGGACTCGGGAGGATTTCAGGTTTTCTCACTCTCAGACCTAAATAAAATCACTGAGCACGGAGTGCATTTCCAGTCCCATATAGACGGGGCTAAATTTTTTCTGGGTCCAGAAGAAAGCATGCATATCCAAAAAACTCTTGGGTCGGATATTGTGATGGCTTTTGATGAATGTTCCCCCTATCCTTGCAAGCGTGAAGAGGTGATGAAGGCAATGGACCGGACTCATCGCTGGGCAAAAACATGTCGAGATTATGATCTCAAAGAACATCAAAGTCTCTTTGGAATCATTCAAGGAGGTGTATATCCCGACCTTAGGCAACAGTCTGCGGAGACACTCGCGCAAATTTCTTTTGAAGGATTTGCTCTAGGAGGATTATCTGTTGGAGAGCCTGCTTCAATAATGTATGAAATCATAGAACAAACAGAGTCCTTCATGCCAGTTTCAAAACCGCGTTACTTGATGGGGGTAGGCACTCCAAGAAATTTAGTGGAAGCCGTGATGCGGGGTATGGATATTTTCGACTGTGTCATGCCTACTCGCAATGCTAGAAATGGAACGGCTTTTACCTGGTCAGGTAAGATTCCTATTAAAGCCGGGCGATTCTCTCAAGATTTTTCTGCTTTGGATCCTGAACTCGATAGTGAGGCGTCACATTTTTCTAAAGCTTATGTGAGGCATCTTCTTAATGTTGAGGAGATCACAGGACTCACCTTACTCTCAATACAGAATTTGGCATTTTATCTTGATTTTATGAAAAAAATGAGAGAAGCGATCTCTAATGATACTTTAATGGATTTTTATCATCGGGTATGTACGATTTATCCTGAATAATGGTACAGTAGATTTTTATCAGGCTTTTAATTAGTTAAATTCACATGGAGACTAAATGATGAATATTCAGTTTTTTTCGACCTTCTTAGCTGTAGGTGTAGCCTTTTTTTCTCATTTACTAGCCGAGGGAGAGGAGTCTATCCTACCCCCAGATCAGAGCTTCTGGCAAACGTTAGTCATGCTAGGTATTGCATTCGTTTTCTTTTATTTGATTCTTTGGCGCCCCGAACAAAAAAGAAAAAAAGCCTTGGAAAATCAACGAAACGCTCTTAAAAAAGGAGATAAGGTTGTTGCTATGGGGATCATCGGCACAGTCGATCGTTTGGAAGATCAAACCGTGATTGTGAAGATGTATGACGGATCTAAAATTCAGTTTTACAAGGCTGCAATTACAGATGTGCTTTCAGAAGAAGGCGCTGAAGAAAAAAAGAGTTCGTAACATACCCTTCATTCGGTCACTGGGAGAAAATAACAATAGGTAAGTCTTTTATATTTTCTATTTGGTTAAAAAGCACGAATAGAAAGTACTGAAGACTTATCTTTTGCCATTCTCTAGACCCTTCTTTTTGTACATCTTCTTCACCACTTATTTTCATTACATGCCTAGCCTTGAAAAACTCATAAATAAGATGATTTTTTATATCAAAATTAGAATCTTCGAAAAAAAATAATTTTTCTTTAAAAATATTATTTTTCATTTCACAGACAATTCTAAAATAATTGAATTTTGGAATTACGGCTTCATCGTTCTGTTTTTCCATAGGATAAAATAATAGAGGACTGAATGAAGAAAGGAGTTCTGGTTTAAAAAATTGCATAGATTCAATTTTGTTGACCTTCTTAATAATTAAATAATTAACACTATTGGAATATAATACTTAAGTAAAAGCTGTTACTTGTCAATTTGTAAATTTAATCAACAAGTTTAAATGGTCATCCGCTATAAGTTCGAAGGGGAGGGTTAGGAAAATTTTTTGAAAATTATCCTTGATTGATAATGATTTAGATTGTATCCTTGGTTACAGTCATTTTCATAAATATTAATTTTATTTCCCCTCAGAGGTTTCAATGACAGCAGTTGTCATCACAGAAGAACAAAAAAGGGTGCTACAGCAATTCCTAGAAGAGAACCGACCTGCTGAGTTGCTTAACACCTACTTATGTTATGTTGAACATAAATTTAATTTACACCCAGTCGTTTTTCCAAAAGATAAAATTATCTACCAGAGCGCCGAAGATGCAGTCAAACAACTGGAAAACGAAGGAAAACTTTGGCATGAAACCGAAATTAAAATCAATTTTGGCCATGCAAGTGTGAATGAAGACACCAAAAAGATTTACATTTGTCCCTTCACAGGTAAAGTCTTTGGAGATAATACCCATCCCAATCCACAAGATGCGATCTATGATTGGGTGTCAAAATGTCCGGAAAATACTGAGCGAATCGGTGGTCTTCGTATAAAAAGATTTTTTGTTTCTGAAGATTCTGAGGTGATAAAAAATTATGCTGAAAAAGGAAAACAGAGAAAAGAGGCCATTAAAAAAATTGTATACTCTTCTGTTTTGAGCAGTAAGCTATTTAATTCAAGAGAAGCTGTCGTTGAAGATTTTAAAAAGAATTACTTAAAACGCCTTAGCCTTGTTGAAGTTCAAAGTCAGAATAAATTTCAGATCGAACAGCATTTCCTCGATTTCATCCAAAAGCAGCTTTCCGAAGAAAAAATCACAGCTTTTGTTGAAGGGTTAGCAGAGGTTCAAGAATTTGTCCCTTATGTAGAACGATGGGTCGAATCTGAAGAATAATCGAAGAGAGTATTTCAATTCATGGTAGTGCGATTGATCTCTCATTCCTCTGATGAGACCTTTGAAATGGGTTTTAAGTTTGGATGTGCGCTTACTGCGCCCGCTGTCCTCTGTTTTTTTGGAGATTTAGCAGCGGGCAAGACGACGTTCATTAAGGGAGTGGCTGCAGGCGCATCAAATATAGACTCTTCTCTTGTTCAAAGTCCGACGTTTACCTACCTCAATATCTACCATGGTTCACAGACGATCTATCACTTTGATTTATATCGCTTAAGCGGGGTGAGAGAATTCATCGATATGGGATTTGATGACTTCTTTGATGAAAATGGAATTTGCTGTTTGGAATGGTCTGAAAGAATCGCTTCCCTCTTGCCAGAGAAAATCATTCGAGTGACTTTATCACACGAGGGGGAGGATCGAAGAACGATTACAATCGAGGGAGTGAAATGAGCCAGCAAGACTATGCAAAATTTATTAAGACTGCAATTTTGCCTAAAGATTATCCAGAAGTTAGAAGTATTTCCGGTAAAATTCTTCCAGAAATTGCCGTTGTAGGACGATCTAACGTAGGAAAATCGAGTTTATTGAATAATCTTTTTGCATCCAAGAATCTTGTAAAAACTTCATCCACACCAGGAAAAACGCAAGCACTCAATTTTTTTTGTTTCAATGATACCATTGCTTTTGCTGATCTTCCTGGATATGGGTATGCGAAAGTGCCTGCGAGTGTAAAAAAAGAATGGGGACCTATGGTCCGAGCTTATTTAGAACAGAGAGTGACACTTAAACTGATCCTCTTCTTAATTGATATCCGACGTACTCCAAATCAAGATGACTTTCAGTTTCTAGAGTGGGCTCTTCATTCAAATAAAGCTGTCATTCTTGTTTTGACCAAATGCGATAAGGTGACACAAAAAGAGCAACATACATTATCTAAGCAGATCTTAGAGGATTTAAACCTTGAGCAACTCCATCATGTCTGTTTCTCTGCGGTTAAAACTAGAGGAAGAAAGGAGTTACTTCGGTTCATTAAAGAGGCTCTTGAAGATGAAAATAAGAAAGAATAATTAAATCTGAATTTTGAGTTTCTTTCACGCTAACCGAAAGAACAAAAAAATCAAAACTCAGGTTATAACAATAATGAAAAAAGTATAGATTATTTTATGTCCGATTTCCAAAACCAAAAATTTGTTTGTATCGATTGCGAAACAACAGGCCTTGATCCACAGCAAGATCGCATTATAGAATTTGCAATCATCTGTTTTGATATGCAAGAAACCTTTTTTGAAATGCAGACGTTGATTAATCCAGAATGTGAAATCCCCGAGAGTTCGATTGCCATTCATCACATTACGCCAAATATGGTTCATAATCAGCCCCTGATTAGCCATATGCTTCCCGAAATTTTGAAAAAGATTGGCGATCATATCATTATTGGACATGGCGTCGGCTTCGATATTGATATCATCGCCCACGCAGCAGAAAGATATGGGATTCCTTGTAACTTAAAGAAAAATAAGGTCATCGACACTTTGCGTTTAGCTAGACTTTATGGAGAGAGCCCTATTAACTCTTTAGAACACTTAGGGAAACATTTTAACATCCCTCAAGAAGGTCCTCATAGGGCCATGAGCGATGTTATTGTCAATCTGGAGGTTTTTAAAAAGTTAGCAAGAAGATATAAATCTGCCAATCATATCTTTGAAGTTTTGTCCAAGCCTATTTTTATGAGTCATATGCCTTTGGGTAAGCATAAGGGGAGGGCATTGAAAGAAATTCCTCTCCAATATTTGCAGTGGATATCCCATAAAGATTTTGATCAAGATCTCCTCTATTCTGTCCGTTCTGAAATCAAACGCCGAAAAAGAGGCAATGTATTTGGCCAAACTGATAATCCTTTCCAATCCCTTTAATGAGAAATTTCTATGACAAAAAAGCAAAAAGAAAACGCTGCGCATGGAACCTATGAAATCAAAGTTGCACTCGCTGAGATGCTGAAAGGTGGCGTGATCATGGATGTCACAACGCCTGAGCAGGCAAAGATTGCAGAAGATGCAGGAGCCGTAGCTGTCATGGCTTTAGAAAGGATTCCTTCAGATATCAGAGCACAAGGAGGCATTGCCCGTATGTCTCATCCTGAGCTTATTCAAAGCATCCAGGAGACTGTCTCTATCCCTGTTATGGCTAAGTGTCGAATTGGTCATTTTGTTGAAGCGCAAATACTCGAAGCTCTCAAAGTAGATTTCATTGATGAAAGCGAAGTCCTGACCCCAGCTGATGAAGAAAATCATATCGATAAGCATGCCTTTAAAATTCCTTTTGTATGTGGATGTCGCGATCTGGGCGAGGCTCTCAGAAGAATTGGTGAAGGGGCTGCTCTAATCAGAACAAAGGGTGAAGCTGGCACAGGTAATGTGGTTGAGGCTGTTCGTCATATGCGCACCATTAACCGCGAGATGCGTCTTCTGAAGGGCATGGAGCATGCGGAATTAATGGCTGAGGCGAAACGAATGGGCGCCCCTTTTCATCTGGTGGAAAAAGTAGCTGAAACAGGATTTCTTCCAGTGCCAAATTTTGCAGCAGGAGGGATCGCTACTCCAGCTGACGCCGCCCTTATGATGCAGCTAGGTGCTCAAACAATTTTTGTAGGTTCAGGGATTTTTAAATCGCAAGATCCAGCCAAGAGAGCTCGAGCCATTGTAGGAGCTGCTACCTATTTTCAAGATCCTGAAATGCTCGTGCATATCTCAAAAGGACTTTTAGATGCGATGAAAGGAATTGATATCAGGACATTGCAAAAGAATGAACTTTTAGCTCAGCGTGGATGGTAAAGCGATGCTGGTGGGTGTCTTGGCTCTGCAGGGAGATTTTCACAAACATTGCGAGATGCTTGACTCCATAAATGTTGCTTCTCGGCAAGTCAGAAAAAAAGAAGAACTTGAGAGCTGCGATGGGTTGATTATCCCTGGTGGTGAATCGACGACGATGATGCGACAAATTGAAATGGTCGGATTGCGCTCTTCTCTTGAAGAATTTGCAAAAAGCAAACCTATTTTTGGAACATGTGCAGGGCTTATTTTAATGAGCCATGCCGTGAGCGATTTTTGCTTTAAGCCTTTTGGGTGGTTGAATATCGAAGTGGAGAGAAATGCATTTGGTCGTCAAGTCGACTCATTCAGTACCCCTATTCATTTATTAATGGACACTCCAGAGGAAAATACAATAGATGCTTTTTTTATAAGGGCGCCTAAAATAAGATCATGGAGTGAGTCTGTTCGTATCTTAGCTTTTTACCATGATGAACCCATCTTAGTTCAAGAAGGTCACTTTTTAGGTGCGTCCTTTCACCCCGAATTGACACATCACGTGTCCATTCATAAACACTTCGTTAGCATGATCGAAAGTGTTTAAAAGGTTTTAGTGATTCCAACAACGAATCCAGTCCCTCCTAATGCAATTCTTTTTGGTTTATATAAAGAATTTCCTATGGTATAAAATGCTGACTTAGCCGTTGTGGAGACATAGTAAGCGGACACATCAAAAAAACTTAGAGGATAGGTCACTGCAATTTGCCAATCTAAATAGTTTAATTCTGGATAGTGCACAACACATTGATAACCTGTATGTAGAGTAAAGATCCATGGGGAAATTAACTGGATTTCCCAATTTGCTTCGATATAAGGAGATCCTATTGAATTTCCATTTCTTGAAGCAAACCGCTTTTTATCCCAATTAAAAGGGGGATTATAGGAATTTACACCGAAAAAATCTGTGAGTGTATCAGAGACTTTTAATTGAAACCCTTTTATCTTTAATGAAGCAAATATTTCAAGCGTGTTGTATTTAACGGTTTGAGGAACAAAGGCTTGTCCTCCAGGATACCAATAATAAATCAGACCCACATCATAGCTCACTTCCTTCAAAGCGCTAATAGTGTTATTGAATCCGAGGTAAACATCAAATTCGAGACTGGTGTTATGTAAAAAATTGCCGGAGCCATCTACATTTGAGGCCCAGGCTTTAATATAGAATCCTGCAGGGACGTAAGTATATTTAAACTCTCCTTGAACGGCGGGATTACGCATTGTTTGAGAAATCCCACGACTACGGTAGTCGCTTAAAAAGGCAACAGCGCCAGTAACTTTATGGGGTGATGATGCTTTTTGAGGGCTGTCAATAGTTGCCTGCGTGTAGGTGGAATCTTCAGAAAAAATGGGCTGAGTGAAGAGAGTGAAGTATAAAATAAAAAAATAAAATATTAGATGACGCAAATTGAACTATCTCGCTAGATTATTAAAATTTTTCCGGTAGAAATCCTCCCGCCTGCATGGTCCACATCCTGTCATAGTGTCCCTTTAATTTCAACAGCTCTTCGTGGCTGCCATCTTCAATGATTTTTCCATTATGGAAAACTAAAATACGATCCATATCTGCTAACGTGGAAAGGCGATGAGCGATGACAATAGTTGTGCGATCTTTCATTACATAGGATAGCCCTTCTTGAATTTCTCTTTCTGTGATTGAATCTAGAGAAGAGGTGGCCTCATCAAGAATTAAGATAGGCGCATTTTTTAATATCGCGCGGGCGATAGCAATTCTTTGACGTTGTCCTCCTGAAAGTTTAACGCCTCTTTCCCCAACAGACGACTGATATCCCTCGGGAAGTTCCAGGATAAACTTATGGCAGTAGGCTTGTTTTGCAGCTTCAATAACCTCATCATCAGAGGCCTCCAGACGTCCGTAACGAATATTATCTATCAAACTTCTATGGAAAAGGGAAGGATCTTGGGGAATAATTGAAATTTGTTCACGAAGGGAGTCTTGGGTGACTTTAGCAATGTCTTGATCATCGATGAGTATTTGTCCACTCTGAATATCATAATGCCTGAGAATCAAGTTGACAAAGGTGCTTTTACCCGATCCTGAAAATCCCACCAGACCAATTTTTTTACCTCCTTCAATTACTATATTTTTATCTTTAAAAATTTGTTTTTGATGATGGTACTGAAACGAGACATGATTGAATGTGATTGTTCCTTTTTTAATGCTAAGCGGGATAGCATTGGAATCATTCGTAATATCATGAGGAGCCTGAATAATAGAAAGAGCTTGCCGACATACACCGATTTCTTTGAAGAACTGAGGCAGTTCAAGGCCTACAAACCAGATCATCATCGTGATATTCCAGTTTGTATTGAAGATAAAGATGATTTCCCCAGTTGTCAGATACCCTTGAGTCCAGCTGTATAGCATGTACCCATTCATGATTAATCCTGAAAAAATAAAGGAAGCAATACCGAGGGCAATTTTCATTTTTTCAATCACCCAAAGCGAGTGTTGATGCTTAATTTGTTCGTCTTTTTGAAAAAGGGATACATAGTGTGATTCAAATCGATTTCTGGCGAAAAGTCTTACATTAGAGCTATTTGTGAGGCTGTCTACAATTTTTCCAGAAAGGGAGCTGCGTGCTTCAGAGTGTATTTTAGAATAGAGATCGCAATTTTTTGCAAATACAAGCGAGATACCCAAATGAATGATGATCCAAACGACGAGGATAAGGGCAAATACTGAGTTAATTTGAGCCAACAAAATAGTTGAGATGATGATTGCAACAAAGACAGGAATGAAGAGCATCATGATCTGTTCTAAAAGACGAGTAAAACTTTGTGGCATTTCTGAAATTTTATTTGCTATAGAGCCTGCCATTTGATTGCTGAAGTAATGATGAGAGTGATGGAGGACATAGCGAAACATACTCATACGAATATTAGATTCAATCTTCGGGAATGTTCTTGCATGTAGAATCCCTCCTATGCGGAAAAAGGCTTCAATGGTTAACCAAAGAGTGAGCCCCATCCATATCGGTTTTGAAATAGCCTGCCAGGCTTGTGAGGGGTCTCCTGAAAAATTGGTGATGGCGTCAATAAGTTTCATAATGACGTATGGCCAAAGAGTGTGGTCTATAGACCATGCAAAAAAGAAAAATTGAATCGTGAGAAGCCATTTCCATTTCATTTTAATGAAATGTAAAGCAAACGAAAAAAATGTTTTAGGGAGGGGAGTAGAGGTCATAAAATTCAAATAAGTTAAATATATTTCTGATTGAATGTTTTAAGTATATAATAGCCATATATTTATTAAAAAGTATTGATTTCAATTTTGTTCAGAGCTACCTTCTCTTATTTAAAACCCGCCTTGTCCCCTAAATTCTGCGATAGTCGGATTTAACAAAAAATATAGGCAGGATCATGGTAAATTTTAAATTTAGTATTCTTATTATTTTATTAGTCTTTTTTCAATCGAATGCTGCTGAGCCTCATCCCCAACTTGGCAACGACACTTTTTATTACGCAAATCCCGCTTCTGAGGTGAGAACGCATCAGCCCTTTTTTATTGTCAGTCCGCCAAAATGTGGAACTTTTTTATCTGGCAAAGTATTGGCTTTGTTAACGTTACGAACTCCTGCATTATATCTATCTGACTTTGGAAGTGATCGCCAATCCTATAAAAAAGTTAAAAATGAACTTGCCGCCAACCGCTTTGTAGTCACCCATGAGATTCATCCTGCAGTAGCAGAGCGCCTTGTTCAAAGAGGATATAAAATTATTTTTGTGATTCGAGACCCAAGGGATCAACTCATCTCCGTACTCAATTGGATTAGAGAAGGAGAGTGGCCTTGGCTAGCGATTTCAAAATATAAGAACTTTTCTACTCAGCTTCATGAAGCTATTTCAGGTGTAAGAACTGGATGGCGCTGTTACAATTCATGTTTTCTCAAATATGAGAATGCTATTAAAGAGCTTCCTAAAGAATCGGTTTTATATGTCCGTTACGAAAATCTTGTTGGTCCAAACGGAGGAGGAACCTTAGAATCACAAGCGAGTGAGATTTCCGCAATTTGTAATTTTATTGAGTTAGACATCCTCGATGAGGAACGAGAAAGAATGCTTTCTCAAATTTATGGAGGGACAATTACGTTTCGCTCTGGTCAGGTCGGTTCATGGAAGGAATATTTGTTATATTTCTACAAGGAGATGTACAAATTTCTTTATCAAGATGAACTTATCCGACTTGGCTATGAAGTAGATGAAAATTGGTAGCCTTAGCTCGCTGATGGAGCTAAGAACCTGATCAGAATCTTTTTAATGGATAGCCGCTCTTACATTTTCTTTGCCTAAAAATTTTAGTAGCGTTACACCTCAACTATTAAAACTACCACAGAGCCCAGAGAGAAACACAGAGAGGAATTAAATGTCTGAATTAACAAATAATTCATAAGACCCCTCTCTGTTTCTGTGTTCTCTGTGGCTCTGTGGTAGTTTATTTGACTCCAAGGTAGGTTTAATTTTTCTAAACTGTTCACGATCAATGTCGCTAGGATAGGAATGAGACATTAACACCCGCAATTAGAAAGATAGTGAGCAGGCTCTAAAAGACAAAACCTCATAAAAACAGCAATAATAATAAATTTGGTATAATAAACTCGTAAATAAAACATATTTATTTGTTTATTTTATGGATTCTATTAAATCAAATATTGGCGAAATATATCAAATAATATCAGATTTAAATAAAAATAAAAGTGATACTGATTACTCTAAGATTTCAAACTTAGTTCAAGATAAATTAAATCAACTAGTTGAACAGCTCTCCAATCATCATGCTATCCCTTTGTCGCTTAAAAATCAGATTGAAGATTTGATGGGTTTTGTTCGAGAAAAATTTGATTCTCATTTTAAAGAAAATGCAATTAACGAAATTGGGGTCAAAATATTAGGGGTTTATCAAGCATTAGAGGTTTCTAATTCAAAAGCTGACGAATCTCGCAAAATTGGTCTTAAGATATCACTTATTTTAGACGTAGATTGTCCAGATGATAACGGAGCCTGCATAGAAAGTTTTGAAAATACCATAAAAGAAGAGTTGCCATTTATTATTTCGCAATCTGCCCTGAAAGGAAACGGGATAGTGGATCCTAAATTAAGTCTTTCAGAAAATTTGACAATGCAAAATCTCTTCATAGAAAAAGCATCAGAGTGGGATTTTTATCAGTTGAATAACTCAGATGAATATATTTTATTTATCCCCAAATCCCTACTTCCGGAAAAGCAAGGTCATGAGAAATTAGAGGCTCTTGATTTGAATGTAAGTCAGCTTAAAGCCGTTACGGTTAATGAAATTTTAAAAGGAGAACCAAGTAAAGACAAAAATATAGATCGGATTTTTAGTTTTTTTGTAGAAGAGCCAAAACTCAATAAAGTGTTTGAGATTTCAGGTCATGGGAGTGAGCAAGTCATTGCGGCTTTGAAGGGTGATAATTATGATAAAATGTTCTCATTTTTGGAAAAACAAAAATGTAAGGCGGTGGTTCTTAATTCTTGTTATTTAGGGGGGAAACCCTCTCTAAGGAATACCTCTAAGGAAACCACAAAAGATAGTTCAATAGGATTCTATCAACAACCAAAAGATAACACATTTCTTACTTTAATTAATTCTATTGGTGAATTTGGAACATATCCTTATCCTTCAAAGAAGATAATTGACGGACTTTCTTCCTATCTTGAGGGAGAAAGTCAAACAATCAATCAGTTGCGGGTCGTTTTAGAGAAAGCTGAAGTAGACGCTCCTAAAAAGATGACTAATGATGCAAAAGTCTATTTCCCGCATTCAGCTGGGATTCCCTCAGGGTTTCGTCCAATTGGTGAGCGAGGACGTGGATATAGCATTACTTATACGAGTGAAAAACAATCGAGTCTACTGAGACAGGAATCTCGATTAGCAGATCAGTCTCTTAAACTAGAGATAAAAAATAAAGACCATCTAGATGTCCATCCTCTAGTGGTAAGCACACCCCTTTTATTTCAAGGAAAGGACCCTCTCTTAATTTCTATGATACCTGGAGATGCTCATCATTTTTTTAGTCAGATACAGTCGGTTAGAAATCTTTCGGATTTCTTAGATACATTAGAAACTCAAAAATCACCCTATTCGGTGAAATGCTACCTCATTGAGAAGATGAATACTCCAAAAAACAATCTTGAGGAGGTGATTGTATTTATAGATAAGGGTCGAATCGATTGTTACTATAAAGAAAATAACCAATATTTTTTATATAGAAAACCTCCCACTCCCATCACGCCTTTTCAATTTGCGCTTTTTTGTCAAAATGCAATTCAAAGGTCGAAAAGTGTAGAGGAGGCTCTGCGTGTGAGTTCTTCGGGGCAGGAAAATGAAAATATGTTTACGGATGCCGTTAATACCAGTCAATTTGGTACTTCAACAAACAAAGAAACAAATGAGCTTTTATCTTTGGTTAATGGGGATCAAGAAGTCAATAAAACCAAAATTTTAAATTTGGCTCATAGTCTAACAAATAATGAAAAAAAAGATTTTGCATTTTATTTATTAGAAAAGGGAATGAAAGATTTAGCATTAACATTCATTCAAAATGAAAAAATTGATACCAATGCAGTTGATTTGAAAGGAACTCCCCTCATTTGTATGGCAATCAAAGAAAAAGCGGAATCTTTAACGAATTACCTGATTCAAAATCATATCAATCTCGATGTAATAGATCCTAATAATCTAAATCTTACACCATTACATTTGTTAGTTAAAAACAATAATAAATCGATTCTTGAAGAAATTATAAAAAATTCCACTTCGTTAAATCTAGAAGTCAAAGATATCAGTGGCCTAACTCCAATTTGGCATGCTTTTCAAAATGAAAATCTAGAAATAGCGAAATTGCTCCTGTTCAGAGGAGCATCCATTGATCATCTATCAAATTTTGGGGTTTCTTTTCTAGGGGTGAACATTTATTTTCCCTCATCAGATGCAGGAAAAAAAATTGATTTTTTACTTAATGCTGGGGCAGATCCTAATATAGGAAATCCCTCTGCGCTTTTGCTTGCCATCGATAGTCAGGATGCAAATTTGGTAAAAAAACTTCTTGAGAATGGTGGAAAGGCATTTTCTAGAGATAGTAGTGGCTCTGTTCCCTTTATCCAAGCTTTATTAAGAGGAACGCCAGAAATCGTTAAGCTTTTATTGGATGCTAAAGACTGCAATTTAAATGTGACTGATAAACAAGGCCTGAGCCCATTAATAGCTGCACTTTACAAGGAAAACAATGAAGTTTTAGCTCTATTGGCAAAAAAAAATATTAGCTTACCCTCCAGCCTTAAAGAAGTGCCTTTAGAAGTTCTTAAAACCACTTTTTTACGTCTATATAAAAAAAATGACAGTGAAGGTCTAAAGCAGTTATTAGCTTGGAAACAGTCATCTTGTCTTGCATTTGAAAATTTTGTTTTCGAATATTTGGGTGCAAATGATCCAGATCGTCTTGCTGATTGCATCAGGTGGGGATTTATTGATCCCAATCAAATGAGTAATTCAGATGCAGATGACATCATTTCATTTTTTGAGCATATCATTGACTATGCTAATTCTGGAAATCCCGAAGATTTCGATCGTTTTGAAAACCTTATCATAGCCTGTTTGGAGAATGGAGCTAATACTGTAGAGGCTCTTTATGACTCCATTATGTCACCTTTATTTCAAGCATCTCTTAATCAGAATAATAGACTGGTGAAGGTTCTTTTAGAATATACAAACGATTTTTCAGAATACGAAGACCCCCATAAACTTTTAAATGATATTATTGATGCAGGGGATGTGGAATTAATAAAGCTTGCTTGTCAAAAGCTAGGTACATTTCCTTTATCTCCTCAGGAAGCGTCCCCACTTTACATTGCCGCGCGAAATCTTAAAACCCTAACCCCTTCCAGTATAGAAATTTTTAAATATATGCTTGAAAATGGGAATGGGGATATTAATTTTGTATTTGAAAATAGAAGTATTCTTTCTTATGTCGCTCAAACTGGAAATCTTGAGTTGATGGAATATTGCTTCACTAAAGGGGCTAAATTAGAAAGTAGGGACGACGCCCTCTCTCCTATGGAAGTGGCTGCCTTTCTTGGAAATGATCCCGAGGGAAAGATATTGAAATTTCTCCTTGAAAAGGGAGGAACGTTAAATGATCCTTGTAAAAGTAATCATGCTTCCCTATTTGCGGTATTGGTAGCCTATGGAAGTTGGGAATTAATTGAGTGGGGTTTAAAAAATGGAGCTCAAATTAATGTTCCTGGTAGCGAAGAAAACCAAACCCCCTTGATGTATGCAGCGTTGAGAAAAGATCATTTGGATGTTTTTAAATTGCTCATCAAAGAAAAAGGAGGAATTAAAGAAGAGGACTACAGTGCGGTTTTTCAAGCGATATCGAATGGAGATTTGGAATTTTTAGAATTTGTCTTTGCGAATGGGGCAAATTTCGATACTGCAGAACTCCAGGGTAATGCGATGATGGCTGTAATAGTCTCTGGCAACTTAGAGGTGATGGAATTTCTGATAGGTAAAAATTATGAAATTGATATGACTCTCCTCGAAAAAACTCCGCTCATTGTTGAGGGTTATGAAGCTGGGGGAGAAAAGATGATAAAAAGAATCTTTGAGCGATTTCCTAAGCTTGTTATTTTTCCCCCCATTGTGGAGAAATTATGGTCTTCAATTATTGAAAAAAATGATCTCCCTTCCGCGGTACTGCTTTTAGCTTATGTCAAAGCATTTAGCTTAACCAAGCCAAAGAGCATTAGCGCCATCATCCTCAATGATCGGGAAGCTCTTCTAAATCTTTTACTCGAGCAGGGCTTAAAAAAGGAAACAGTGATTCAGGGTAGGACTAACTTATTTGGTTGGGCATTGGTGAATCCCAAAGGCCCTAGCAACAAGATTATTCAAATTTTGTTAAACTCAGGGGATAGTCCAGAGCAGATTATTCATCATAATGGACTTCATTATCCCATTTACCTTGCTGTGGAAAAAGGAGATATCGAGCTAGTGAGGATGCTAGTCAAGGCAGGAGTAGAAAAATCAAAAAATGAAAAAGATCCATCAAGTCACCAATCTGCTCTTGAACTCGCCAAAGAAAAGGGAGACCAGGAAATAATTAATCTTCTACAAACTGTAGCATAGGACTGTAAGGGCCCCCACTAGCTCTTTTGATTAAGGTTAATCAATCCTTCTTTAATGCATTCAGCTAAAAGATCAGGTTTTTGAATAAAAATCTCAATGACCATGTCGTCAAATTGAGGACATGGTAATCGCCTCCAAGCAAAGAGTTGTTTTAAGCCGGCTGCATCATTATGAACATATAAATCCAGAAGAAGATTTTTTATGCAAAGTTGAGAAAGCGAACGGCTAAATGAAGTGGGGAAACTGACTTGTTTGTTTTCTAACGCTTGAAGCACCTTTTTATTTTTAGTGACAAGCGCAGCTATTAACGGACTGATTTCTCGATCATCTGCTATATCTAAACGACAATCTGGATGATTAAGTAGCATCATAATTGTTGGATAGTTTCCCTTTAAAATAGCCTGTATAAAAGGAATAGAGCCCCCTATATCTTTTTCAAAGGGCTTTCCCCCAGCTTCAAGAAGCTTTTTGATGATTCCAAAATTTTGACCTTCTATTGCTTGGATTAAAGCTGAGGGATTTCCGAGATTAGGATCAGCTTTTGCTTCAATCAAACGATCTAACGCCCTTGTGTGGTTATTATTTCTTGAGCTAATGTTACGAACGCTTACTCCAAGGAGAGTTTCATTCTCTATAACCTCATTAATCAAGGGATTGATTTTTAAAAGGAGAGTAAAAATCTTAGAGCTCACTAAGCACACAGCCTTTCCTAAAGGAGTAAGCCCGTATAAATTTTTAACATTTAAATCGAGTTTTATATTAGAACATTTTAATAGGGCAATAGAGTCATATAATTCATAGTTTACCAGCAAATGTAAAGCCGAGTTGTTTTTAGAATAGGGATCTGATACATTCATATCCACTTTCTTTTTTATCATATAATTGATCATGGGTATAGATTGGGTATGGATAACAGCGCAAATTAAAGGGATGCCATCCACCGAAACACTATTGACATCAACTTTGTAGTGTTTGATTAATTCGAAAGCGATTGAGAAGTGTCTCCATCTAAAAAGTAAAAATAGGATTGCTTTTAGATCATTTATAGATAATAGGCTTGTTTTTTTAAAAACCGTATCGCAATCAGAATCTTGGTAGTCACTAGCTAAAATTAATAAGTCTTGAGTTTTTTGTGATAGTGTGGTTTCAAATAAACTTTGACGTATATTTCTTAAAAACATTTCATAAGTTTGGTGTCCTCCTGTTGCTGACTTTACTGCATTTTCGTCAGAATAAGACATATTTAATGCATTTTGCCAAAACATAGCAAATTCCAACTCAGAAACTTTCTTTTGAGTATGATTATAATTGATATGAAATTCATTATCTTCCTTATACCCCCAAAAAAAGGAATTGGGAAAAGTAAAAATGACAACTTGTTCATAAATACCCTGAGAGGAATAAAGATTTTCAATAAAAAAACTTTTATTAACCTGCAAATTTTTCGATTGATTTATTGCTGTTTTTTTAAAAAATTCAATTGGAGCTCCGGAAAGAATAATTTCTCTAAAAAAATGTGATGCTTGACCAGGTATCATGGAAACCATTTGAGGATTGCATTTTCTAAAAGTAATGGGGCACTCTATAATTATAGGGTGGATTGATACAATTTTTTTATTCACAATGCTCAAATATTCATTTGAATCTGAAACCATACTAAAATGTCTTTGCGACTGAAGAAGCGCTCTTTGGCAATCTGCATAAGTAATGGAGTGGACCCAATATTTTTCACACACCGGTCGAAATCCAGCAGAAACCCTTGAAGAGTAGGGAAGGAGAACCTTAGCTAAGTTAAAGGTATATTTATAAGGCAATTTATCAATAGAGTTGAATAATTTTTTAATCGTAGTTTCTCGAACTGCCCCCTTTTCCCAACAAGAGGCAATTTCTCTCAAAGTTTTAGCTGCATGCTTATCTACTAAATCTTGTCCTATTGAAAATGCATCTGAGAAGGAATGAGCAAGGGTCAAAATTTGAGGATCATTTTCTTGATGCATTGAAGAGATATAGGAGATATTTTGCAGGGAGGCAATTCCTCCAGATTGGCAAGAGTCTATGACAAGCACTTTACAATTCTGCTGGTCTAAAAAGGTCAAAAATTCTTGATATTCATTCAGGTACAAAGATCCGATAGATTGATTATTACCATGTCCACCTAAATGAAAGGCCTTATTTAATTTTGGAGTATTTACAAATAGCCGGTAGAAAGACATCAACCCTCCACTATTCTTTCCTTCATAAGGTTTAAAAATCTCATGAACAGAAATTTTTTTAATTTCTTTAGGATCAGATATAAAATCTAATGCCTTTAGTTTTTCCAAGCCTTGTTTCTCTGAGAGGAGGGATTTGGGCAAGAATAACAAAATTTCATTACAAGAACGAAGCTGATAGATATCCCAATTTTCTTGAAGTATAAGTAATTCATTCTGAACCTGCTGTCTTTTTAAAAGTGAAAGATTGCATTCATGCACATCATTTGCTTGAACAATCGAACGAGTTGTAATGATGGGACCATTTTCTTTTAATATGCCTCTAAAACTTTCAGAAAATGCTCCATTACGGTCGGGAATAAAAATGTTCAAATACAAAGTTATCAGGAGATCAATTTTAAAATTATTTTTCGGGTTTCTCAATTTTGTTATGTCAATCAATTTACTTTGTATTTGAAGAATACCTAAAGATATTTTTTGGATTTTTCCACTATCAAATTTTGCTTCAACCAGTTCTCCTAGTGAAAGAAGTAAATCAATAGCTCTATTTTTTAACCCATTGGGAATGCTATTTTTTATTGAAAGGTAAGTAGAGAAATTTTGTAAAATATCTTCGATATTAATTACTAATTCTGCCTCCCTTTTCTGTTCATTTTTTATATCGTATATTAAATTACCTAACTGTCTTAAATTTGAATCGAAAGAAACCACAAAACCCCTTATAAAAATTATATTTAATTATAAAATCAACGCGATAATAGCGCTTAATGTGCAATTTACTCAAAATCAAAATAACTATTTAAATTTTTTGGTTATAATGTTTTTGGGTAACACTTAGTAAAGTTGCAAATATGCCAGGATTTTGTTGTGATTTTATTAAGATAATATCAAGATATGATCGGTTTAGATTAAGAGGATCTAAGCTTTTTTTATCGAGGTCAATAAGTTTTTCTTTAATACATTCAGCTAAAAGATCTGGCTTTTGAATAAAAATATGAAAAAACATATCGTCAAATTGAGGACAAGGTAATCGTCTCCAAGAAAATAGTTTTTTTAAACCAACTATGTCATCATAAACATATAAATTGAGAATAAGATTTTTTATACATTGCTGAGGAAGGGAATGATTAAAGATATTAGGAAAACTGATTTTTTCCTTTTCGAGTAGTTGAAGAACTTCCTTATTGTTAGTAAGAAGAGCAGCTATTAACGGGCTTATTTCTCTATCATCGCTAATATCTAAATGACAATTTGGATGATTAAGGAATTTTATGACAGTTAAACGACTGCCTTGTAGAATAGCTTGTATAAAAGGAATAGAACCGCCATCATCTTTTTCAAAAGGCTTTCCTCCTGCTTGAAGAAGTTTTTCTATGAGTAAAGAATTCTTACTTTTAATTGCTTGAATTAAAGCTGATGGACTTCCTTTATTTGGGTCGGCTTTTGCCTTGATTAAGCGATCGATCTTCATATCTAAATGGTGATTTCCAAAGCCATAATAAGAAACAATCTTTCCAAAAAGAGTCTCCCCCTTCGATAACTCATCAATTGAAGAAAGCTTACTTAGAAGTAAATTAAAAATTTTAGGGTTTTTCAAATTTAAGGCCAATTCAATAGGGGTTATTTCATCTAAATTTTTTGCATTTAAATTGACTTCTGGTCTAGAGTTCAGTAACACCTCAATAAGAGGGATTAATTCATATGCGACTAATGAATGCAGTACAGAATTGCCTCTTAAATAAGGATCTGACACATTTACATCTGCTTTATTATTTATTATGTATTTAATCATAGAAGAAAATTGACTGTAAATCGCTAAACAAATTAAAGGAACGCCATCAATATCAATACTGTTTACATCAAGGTTATAGTGCTTAATCATCTTAAAACTCACATCAGAATGTCCACGCTTCATAAATAAAAACATCAAAGCTGTTTGATCTATTTTTGAAAGTGTATCTGTTTCTTGACAAATTTTATCCCAATCAGAATCAAAATCGGTATAATAAATACCTAGAGCAATAATTCCTTGAGTTTTATACGTTATTGATGTTTCAAAAACACTCTCACGTATCCTATTTTGCAACATTTCACTCTTTTGCATCCCACCTGTGGATGAACGTGCAGCATCATCATTAGGCAAAGTCATATTGATTGCACTTTCCCAAAATCTCACAAATTCTAACTCTGATACATTTCTTTTATTTTCATTCCATGTGATGTAAAATTCATTGCCTTGCTTATATCCCCAAAAAAATGAATGAGGAATTATAAAAATAACTACCTGCTCATACACTCCTTGACTTGAATTAAGAGTTTCAATAAAAAAACTTTTAGAAACCTGCAAATTTTTCGCTTGGGTGACTGTATTTTTAACAAACTTATCAAAATCACCTGAAAGAATGATTTCTTTAAAATAATGAGCTGCATGACCAGGTATCATGGAAGCCATTTGGGGATCCTGTTTTTTAAAAATAACAGGACATTCAATAATTAAAGGGTGAATGGCTATATTTTTTTTGTCATCAATGACCAAGGAGTGATCTAGTTTATCATTTGGGTGAGAAGATTTTGCAAAAGGCTTTTGTGATTGCAGAAGGACTCTTTGGCAGTCTGCATAAGTAATAGAATAGATCCAACCTCTCTCTCCCACCGGTCGAAACCCTGAAGAAACTCTAGGAGAATAAGGAAGAAGCACTTTAGCTAGGTTGAAATGATATTTGTCTGGAGATTTATCAATGGCATCGAACACTTTTTGAATACTCATTTCTCTAATTCCACCTTTTTCAAAAGAAGAGACTATCCCATTCAAAGTTTCACCTGCATGCTTATCCACTATATCTTGTCCCTGTGAAAAAGCATCGGAGAAGGAATGAACGATTGTCAATACTTGTGGGTGATTTTCTTGGTTGATTGAGGAAATGTGGGAAATATTGTGCAATGAGACAATCCCACCGGCTTGACAGGAATCAATCGTTAAGGCCTTGCAATGTTGTTTTTTTAAAAAAGTTAAAAATGCATTATATCTAGTAATAGGTAAGGACGCAATCGATCCACTATCCCCATGCCCTCCTAAATGAAAAGCTTTATTTAATTTCGGCTCCTCGGTAAATATTTCATAAATAGAATAAAAATTTCCTGCATGTTTTCCTTCATAAGATTTAAAGACATCGTGAACAGAAATCCTCCTTATTTTTATTGGATCGGAATTAAAATCTAAAGCCTTAAGTTTTTCAAAGCCCTGCTTTTCTGGTAGAAGGCCCTTAGGTAAAAATAATAAAATTTCTTTCGTACTGCAAAGTTCATAGATATCCCATCTTTCTTGGGCTTGAAGGAGTTCATAGTAGGCTTCTTGACTTTTTAAAAGGGACTTGTTGCAATTATGTACATCACATCCCTGAATTAGCGATCGTGTTGTTATAAAAAGATAATTTTCTTGTATAGCCCCTATAACACTTTCTAAAAATGCTCCATTATAGTCAGTGGAGTAAAAATTTATGTAGATTCCCATGCTGAGATCGATTTTAAAATCGTCGTCGAAATTCCCTGTTCGGATTTTTCCAATTAAATTAGTTTGTATTTTAAATATATTTGAAGAGATGTCATTAACTTTATTTCCACTTAATTTCCCTTTTACCAATTCCTCAAGAGTAAGTAGTGAGTTAACTACTTTGTTTCTTAAGTCGTCTGGAATAATTTGATTTATTGAAATGGCATTAAATAGGTTTTGTAAAATATTTTGTATATTTGTTTCTAACTGAGTTTCTTCTATATTTTCTTCTATATTTTCTTTTTCTTTTTTTAATTCTTTTATTGCCATATTTAATTGATTTAAATTTGAGTCAATAGAAAACATAAAAACCCCTCGAATTAATGTCCTTTAAGGAGATTCAAGATCTCAGCACTCATATTTTTTTCAGCCAGATCTAAAGCTGAATTCTGGGAGGCAGAATCTTTTGTAAAAATACTTTTTTTAATTCCTGCCTTTAAAAGCAACTTCACTAATTCAATATGATTGTTCTCAACAGAGATATATATAGGCGTGGTTTTACGAGATTTATTGATAATGATCGCCTGTTCCGGTTTGCAGCCTAATTTAAGGAGTTTTTCAATGATTCTCAACCGAGGCCTATTCTTTGAGGTTAAGGCTTGAGAAAAGAGGGCATCGCTATTCTGAGCAATAGCAGGGTGTTTACTAAAAATTTCAAATAGATCAGCAAGATCATTGTCGATTATCAATAAAAGCAAATCTTCATTTAAGAGAGCTGGATCCCTAAAATCTGGTTTATTTAATAATAAATCGATGGCCTCACGATCGTTATGTTCGATGACGATGCGCCATAATTTCGCTTTTATATTAGGGGAAAGTTTAAGAGAGGGGTCGTAGTCAAAAGTCTTTTTCAGCATTGCAATTCCACCCCTCTCATACCCTTCCAGAGTCAGGCTACTGTTAAGAATTTTAGAATCGAATTTAAATTGCTTATCTCTTAAAAATTGAACCATTTCCGTTTTACCCGATAAAATGGCTCGTAAAAAAGCTCCATCTTGAGCTTCCTCGTTTTCCAATTTTGCTCCCTTACTCAAACAAAATTTAACCAGTTCTACATCCCCTGTAAAAATTGCCTGACTGAGAAGAGGCTCTATTTCGTTATCTTCATCTATATTTCCACCGGCTTTAATTAACTCCTCAAAGATTCGTGGAGCATCTCGTCTTCCTATAGCATTCATTAGAGGGGTATGCCTTCCTTTGAAGTCTGGATCATTAATTTTTGCACCTTTGCTCAAAGCCCATTCAATTAAGTCCCACTTTGCTGAAGAAACTAAAGTAGCAAAAGGGGAGGTTCCTGATCGAATCGCATTCAAATCGCCACCTGAATTGACAAGTAGTTTAAATATTTTTCCCTCAGGGTCATTTTTTAAAGAACTTGCAGTCTCAAGTGGATTTAACAAGCGACTATCTGCTAAATTAATTTCCGCGTTCTTTCCAAGACAGTATTCAACTAATAAAAAATTTCCCGATTTCACAACATTATAAAAGGGGGTCGTTTTAGCTTTGCCATGAATAGTATTCAAATCGCCATGGCCCTGTTCGAATAACCAAATAAAGATTTCTGACGAAGAGTCGGTAGTGAGATTTTGAGAAGCTTGATCTAAAGGATGAAGTTTGCGTACATCTATTTTGAAAGATGTCAGCTTTTGACAAGCCAGCTTAATTAATTCAAAATCCTTTGAAGTAATGATCTCATCTAGGAGTCTTTTGGGATCATTAAGATCTGAAAGATCTTTTGCATTTTCCATTATCATTTTTACTAATTCCCATTGCTTTGATGAAGCTGCCTGCACTACAGGAGATGTAACAGAACCTAAGGATCTGCCAACACCTGCTCCGTGTTCCAAAGAAACTAAAATCAGATTTTTGTATTTTTCAAATTGATTCCTCTGTTGAGAAGCAATGAATTCAAAAAAACTCATTAGCTTATTTTGTCCAATGTTCACCTCGCAGTTTGGATTTAAATGCCCTTTTATTATCCACTCAGCCAATCGATCAGGATTTTCTTTGATTTGAAGGTTAATAAGTAGACTATCTAATTCCGGATGAGGAGTTTTCTTAAATTTTAAAAGCTGATCAAATCCATTGTCATCCCTTCTTAAATTTAATCGTTTCAACGCAATATCAAGACATTCCATCCCCTGTTGAGATAATGAAGGAGGTATATTGATATTTTTTTGTTCTAAAATAGCGAGAAGATGCTGATTTTCTGTATAAAGAGCAGCTAAGAGAGGATTCATCCCCCTGGCATCGAGTACGGATAAATCACACTGAGGATGTTTAAGCAATAATTCAATCACCTCCGGACTACTTTTTAAAATAGCTTGAATAAAGGGAACAGAACCACCTTGGTCTCTTTCAAAAGGTGTAGCTCCTGCATCTATCAATTTTTTAATAAGAACGCTATCTCGACTTTCAATCGCAAGAATAAATGCGGATGGATTTCCTTTATTAGGATCTATTTTAGCTTCTATTAAAGTATTGATTTGACTAGTGATATCTTTCTTGTGATGTCGATTGTTATAGATTAATGAGCTCAGGACGGTAAAAGCTCCGAAATTAAGATCAGATCGATGCGCAAGAATTTTAAAATTAGCAGGGTTATCAAGTGCATAGAAAAGAGGGGATAGTTTAAAAGAGTCCAAAGCATTGATATCTAGATTAATTTCTGGATTGTTGATTACTCTTGTAATTAAATTTTCTTTACCAATAGCAACCATTTGATGAAGAGGTGTTTTCAAATGATTAAAAGGGTCGTGAACATTCAGATCTACTTTTTTATTAATTAGATAATCAATCAAAGAATCATCGTTATTTTGCAAAGCTGCTGATATTAGGGAAGTGCCCATAACGTTTTTAGAGTTCGGATCAATTTTTTCTTGTTCTATGATTTTTAAAGCGATTTCATTTTTTTTAATTTCAAGCAAATAAAAAACAATAGATTTTTTTTCTTCTTCTTTTAGATTTGAAACTAATTTTAGAATTTTTTCTACATTCCCGTCCTTGAAATCTATTAATAGATTTAGAATTGCTTCCTCAGAACTGGGTTTATTAGAAAAAAATTTACTTTTATGAAAGACTTCTGAAAACATAGCCTCGCTTTCAAGACCTCCTGTAGTCGAACGTAGTGCTTCATCAGAACTTTTTGTTAATTCAGAAGCGGTCAAACAAAAAAGAGCATGCTGTAAAGAAGTGATATCCTTACCCAATAATTGGTTTTTATCATTGGAAGTAAATAATTGATAACCTGCATTTAGTTTAGCAACAAAAAAATATTTTTTGGGAGCAATCAAAATCGCAACTTCATGATAGGGGGAATCAGAATCAAGCTTTTGAATAAAAAATGCTTTTGTAACAGAAATACTTCTTGCTTGTAACTCAGCAGTTTCTTTTAAAAATTTAAGGGGGGTATGAAGGGGAGTTTCGAAAGGAATAATGTGATTAAAAAAGTGATGAGCCTTTCCCGGTGTCATAGAAATCAATATCGGGTTTCTTATATGAAATACTATTGTCGCATTAATAATCAGAGGGTATGTCTCAATGTAATTCTTATTTTCGATTTTAATAAAGGGCAGGGAGCTTATATTACTAAAAGGCTTTTGTTCGGCAAGTTCATACAATTTGCAAAAGTGATAGGTTAGAGAAATCCCATTTTCCTTTTCACCAATTCCACGAAATCCCCCTGGAATATTTGATGAATGAGGGAAGTAGCTTTTGGCATATTGCGGTTGTAATAATTCGTTATTGACGCGTTGAGCCTTGGAATAAACGAAAACTTTTCGAAGACTTTGGTTTGTTTGATCTTTAACCTCTATAAATTGTGAAAGCTCTCCGAAAAATTGCCAGTTATCAGTTTCAGCAGTTTGTTCAGTGGTTACAGGAAAATCACCTAGGGAACGGACAATTGTTAAAAAAGGATGTCCCCTTTTGTCCTCAATAAAGCGATCATCCTGGGCTTTAGGGGGCATATTAAGCAATGAAGACCTTCCCCCAGCTTCACAGGAAGTTATGACTAAACACTTGCACTTTTGTTGTTCGATGAAAGATAAAAACTTTTTGTAATTACCCTTTTCTAAAGAACCTACATGACTTGCATCTCCATGACCTGTTATGTCAAAAATTTTGTTTACTTTTGGGTTTTTATCAAAAAACTTTATGAGCGAATCAACGGTTTTTGCTCCATCTTTACTCCTAAAAATTTCCTCAGGGGCTACTCGTCTAATTTCTTTACTATCAGATACAAAATCCAAAGCTTTGAGCTTTTCTGCTCCTTGTTTTTCAGGAAGCAATTTTTTTGGTAAAAATAAAACGATTTCGCTTCCATCGGTAAGTTCGTAGAGATCCCATTCCGATTGGTTTGTTAACAAAACGTTTTCAAATTCCATTTTTTGCGTTATTGAGTTCTCTCCGTTAAAATTTTCTTGAGCCATAATTACAGATCGAGTAGTAATAAAAGGAAAATTTTGCATTAAAAAATTTTTTGCTTGTTTTAAGATAGCTGAATTAAAATCGGGTTCATCCGTATTAAGAAGAATTGCTAATGTATAGCCGATTTTTGAAGGGTTTTGTTCAAGTTGGGTGACTTCTGGACCTAAAAGATTTTGGATAGTCAATATTTTTTTGCTAATTTCATTAATGTCCTTGTTGCTCAGTCGTTTTTTTAATTCTATGTCGACATTGTTTAAAAATTGAAAAATTTCACGGTTTAAAGTCAGAGGAAGCTGTTTTTGTTGATTTACTAAATTGGAAATTTGCCCTAATATCTTTTCTACTGCTGGGATAATACTAAAATTAGTTTTTGATTCATTAACATCGGTATTTAATTTGTTAATAACTTCATTGAATGCTCCAATATCACGATATAGCTCTTCCATAAAAACCTCTTGATTTAAAGACCTGCGATCTCGTCCTTTTTTATCTTAAAGAAATTTCTAAAATATTGCGCAGACTAAAGTTTACGCAATATTTCTCATGAAATCGCACCTTCCAGGAGATGGGCAATCTCCGTTAAATAATTTTCTTTAGCCAAGTCTAAAGCTGAATTCTTGCCAGCTGAATCTGTTTCAGTAATACTTTTTTTAATTCCAGCTTTTAAAAGGATTTTAACCAATTCAATGTTTTTGTTTTTTACTGCTAGATAAATAGGTTTAGATCGTCTAAAAGGACTAACGGTAATTTTTTTCTCGGGATCAAAACCCAATGATAATAACTTCTCAATGCATTTTAAACTAGGTCCTTTATCTGAAATCATAGCCTTAGTAAAAATGCTATCTTTTTTTTGAGTAATGAGTGGGTGATTGAGTAAAAGCTCAAGGAGTTCAGAATTGTCATTCTCAACAATGCTCAAAAGGAGACTATCAGGAATCTTACTCACATCTATAAATTCAGGAAGTTCTTCTAAAAGCCATTTCAACGTTTGTGTGTCATTTTTACTAATCACCTCAGCAATGAGGTTCTCTCTTATTGGATCGAATAAAGAAAAATTTGAAGCAGTCTCAAACATTTTCTTTAACATCTCGAAACCGCCTTTTTGATATCCTATAATAAGGATAGGGGTATTAAGAAGATTTGTATTAAAAGATAATTTTTTATCCAGAAGGAGTTGGAACATCGCTACTTTTCCTGATGATATTGCTTCTAAGAATGCTCTACTGACCAGTTCATCAGTGGGGAATTTTGCCCCTTTCTCAAAATAGACCTCCATGAGTTCAACATCACCTTTGGAAATAATTTTATGAAGCGCATGATTCACATCTTCATTTTCATTGACATCTCCACCCAAATCAAGAAACAAACTAAAAATTTTTCCTTTGGGATCATTTTTTAATTCACTGGCGAGCATCATCGGGTGTAAGTTACTTAAGGATAACTTTTCATAGGCTAATTTAATTAATTCTGAATCCTTAGAAGCGACTACATTCTCTAAAAATATTTGAGGTGATTCAAGATTAGAGATATCAGATGTGTAAGTTAAAATGATTTTTACTAATTCATAATCCCTATTTAAGGCAGCTTCTAGGAGGGGAGAGTAGCTGGATTGATCGAGAGCTCGATCCACTCTGGCTCCCTTTTTTAAAGCTTCTAGGATTAAATTTTTATATTTTTCGAAGTTTCCAAATTGTTGTTTACAGATACACTCAAAAAAAGTTTCTCTTTGATTACTATCTATTTTTAGATGATTAGGCTTAATAAAACCACTTGAGATACTCTCAGCAAGAAGATTAGGATTGTTTTTTATGGTGTAATCAAACACCAATCCTTTAAAAGCTAAAGAATTTTTCTTCCATTTTAACAATGCAAAAAATTTATCCTTATCCAGTTCTAAGTCTAAGCGACTTAGAACTACATTTAAGCACTGTGCAGCAGTGTCACTCAAAACTGGAGGGAAACCGCCATTTTTTTGCTCTAGGATAGTAAGAAGATCGTCATTTTTTGTATAAAGGGCTGCTATTAGAGGGTTAATTCCGTTTTTATCAACTACATTTAAATCACAATCCGGACTGTTTAGTAGTAAAGTAATAATTTCTGGGCTACTTTTCAATATAGCCTGAATAAAGGGAATTGCCCCACCTCTATCTTTCTGGAAAGGTGTAGCTCCATTATCTAACAGTTTTTTGACAAGATCTGGATTTTTGCTTTCTATAGCGTGAATAAAAGCAGATGGGATTCCCTCATTGGGATCTGCTCCAACTTCTAATAATCGATCCACCTGATCATCAATATTAACTCCTGTATGACGATTGATATCGATTAAACGACAAAGAATTGGCATATTCCCAAAATTAATGGCAGCTCCAGTGGAAATTAAAAGATCAAAAATCTCTGGTTTGTCTAAAGCATAGCTAATTGCTGAACAACCGATTGCATCTCTAGCATTAATATCTAATTGATATTGATCATCTTTTAATACTTTTTCGATGAGTTCTTTTTTTCCCATTTTCACCATGAGGTGAAGAGGTGTATTTCTATTAAGGTCATAAACGGCTAAGTCAACATGTTTTTCCAGAAGGTAGTCAATTAATGATGAACAATCATTTGCCAAGGCAATACTAATTAATGGAAGTCCATATAAACTCAGACAATTGGGATCGATATTTTGCTGTTTGATTATCTCTAAAGCTATTTCATTTTTTCCAGTTTCAAGGAAATAAAAAACCAAAGCCTCTTTATCTGCTAGGCTAAGCTTTGGAAGGAGTTCTAAAATTTTATTGTTATTACTTTCTTTGTAGTTGACAACAAGATTAAGGATGTTATTAACTTCTTCCGGTTTACCACTATAAAATAGGCTTTGTTGAAAGGCGTCTATAAACATTTTTTCGGATTCCTGTCCTGCTGAAGTCGCGCGAATGGCTTCTTCAGAGCTTTTTGTCATACTAATTGCAGTTTGACAAAAAAGAGCGTGTTGAAGTGGGGTGATAAGCTTGCTAGAAATATCTCCATCAGAATTAAAAACAAAGCCATATTCACCCTCAGACTTAAATGCACAACAATACATCTGCGGGAGGATGAGTAAAGTGATTTCTTGCATGGATAGCTCAGGTGTTTCGTAATCCAAATGTTCAATAAAAAAACATTTTGCAACAGAGATCTCTTTAACCTGAGATTCAGCTACGGCTCTTAGAAAAAGAATTGGAGTGTCAAAAAGGATAATCTGTTTAAAAAAGTGGTGGGCCTTTCCAGGTGTCATGGAAAGCAGTATGGGATCTACTGATTTAAATCGAATAGGGCAATTAATAATCAAAGGGTAGACCTCAATAAACTCCTTACTAATAATAGGGAGCTCATTTGTATGAATTGAAAGACCATGGGTGGTTTTATTAAACCGTTGATGAGGCATCAGCTCATAAATCCTGCAGAGATCATAAGTTAAGGAAAAACCTAACCCTGTTTCACCAACACCTCTAAAACCACTTGGGATATCAGCTGAATGAGGAAAATAGCTCTTAGCAAGTTGATGTTGAAATCTCTCAGTATCAGAAAATTTTGTTTGTGATTTGTCTAAGACTCTTTTAAGTTTCAAATTTGTTTGATCGTGCAACTCTATAAAATTTGAAACTCTACGATAAAATGCCCAAGTATCCTTCTCAGCAATAGAAACTCCATAAATCGGAAAATCCCCGATAGAACGGACGATTGTTAAAAAGGAATGTCCCTTTTTGTCCTCAATAAAGCGAGCATCCGGGGCTTTAGGGGGCATATTAAGCAACGAAGGTTCTCCCCCAGCATAACAGGAACTAATGACCAGTCCTTTACAATTTTGCTTTTCAATAAAAGATAAAAACTTCTTGTAGTTTTTCTCTTTAAGAGATCCAACACAATTTTTCTCCCCATGACCGGTAATGTCAAAAATTTTATTTATTTTTGGGTTTTTATCAAAAAATTTAAAAAAGGAATCGATGTTTTTTGTTCCCTCATTATTTTTAAACACCTCTTCGGGGGTGATATGTCTAATTTCTTTACTATCTGATACAAAATCTAAAGCCTTGAGCTTTTCTGCTCCTTGTTTTTCAGGAAGTAATTTTTTTGGTAAAAATAAAACAAAGTCACTTCCATCGGTAAGCTCATAGATATCCCATTCTGCTTGATTTTTTAAAAGCATCATTTCGACTTCTGTTCGATTAGATAATGATTTATTAGCATCAAAATTGTCATCATTGTTTAATAAAGATCGCGTTGCAATAAAAGGGAAACCTTGTTTAATGAAAACTTTAACTTGATCAAGAACCCCAGAATTTGTATCAGGAATATCTGTATTGAGAAGAATACCCAAGCATAAATAAGTGGGTTCTAATGTTTTTTGAATATTTAATATTTTTGTAGTGAGTTCATTGATTTCATTGCTATTAAATTTAGAGTTAATTTTTTTATTTATATCTTTTAAAATCTGATAGGCTTCTCGACTAAATGTTGGAATACTTTGTTCCTGACTCTTGACTAACACAGAAATTTTTTCTAATACTTTCTCCGCTGCAGATAGGATATCAGACTTTGAAGACGATTCTGCGCTTGTAGTAGATTGGTAAATAGCTTTATTAAATTCATCTAAATCATGACGTAATGAATCCATATAAACCTGTGTCCAATAGTTTATTATTTATTTTTATTATAACATCTAAAAAATAAAAAAATAAATAAATTCAAGTTAATCTGAATTAATTAGGACATTGCTATTTTTTGATAGACAATTTCCCTTTCGATACTATCGATAATAAAAATGCAGAGAAAAAGCTATGACACTTCTCTAAAGACTTAAGACCTACGGTCTTCTCTCATTCTTATTTAAACTATAAACTATATTGTATACTCAAGTGTTAAACTTATTTTTTAATTATAAATCAGAAATTGTTGATTTCTTTATATAAACTTAAATGAATAAAAATAAAAACCACCTATAATTTCCACTATAATAAAAAAAAAGCAACTGTTTAGATGAAAAAATATGAGTATAAATTTAAAATTAAATGAGATCACACGATTTGTTGATGAAATAAAATTTAATACCCATCA
This sequence comes from Chlamydiota bacterium, assembly GCA_041691035.1. Classification (GTDB taxonomy): domain Bacteria; phylum Chlamydiota; class Chlamydiia; order Chlamydiales; family Parachlamydiaceae; genus JBEPVL01. Next base: position 24,572 of record JBEPVL010000001.1, on the reverse strand, counting down.
GGACTATGCTGAGTCCACTAAAATTATTAACTTAGCACTAGAGGAACTCAATGAGTTAATTGAGCGGGAAGGTAACATACCAGCATACCTAAAAGGTAAAATTATCGATACCCTATGTTTTGTTGATGATAGCATTAGTTCGAATTTTAAAAATAATGAGATCGGAGAAATATTCCATAGAATTGTAAATATCAACGATCTAATTTATCCTGCAGAGAATAATAAAAATCATAAAATTTCACTAAAGATCGGTCTATATTTAGATATAAATGCTAGTGACTTCAATGGTGTCATATTAGAAAACGCATTATTAGCATTAAAAGAAGGCCTTCCTTTTATCACAACCAAAAGCATTCTCCAAGGTACAGGCATATCAAATTGGGAAGACTCACTTTTAATGTCAGAAACCACACGAAATTATCTACTCTGGAATGAGTCTCAATGGATGCTATTTCAAACTTCTAAAGAAAGTAATTTCATTCTCTTTTTTCCCAAAAGCCTTTTTTTAAAAAGAACAGTCACGCAAGTAATGTTTGATTTCGATTTCGCTCCTCAAAATATTATAAGAGTCTCACTCTCAGATGCCTTTCAAACTCAAGAGGACGAAAGTACGGACATTAAGAATTTATTTGATTTTTTTGATGAGAATGCTAAAATCAACAAGCTATTCTATCTTTGTGGGCACGGAGATAGCTCAGCAGTGGGCTCTTTAAACAGTTCTAACTATTCTTATTTCTATAATTTTCTCGAAAATCAAAATTGTAAGGGTCTCCTTATTAATTCATGTCAGTCAGGTGGCGTGTCTTCGCTTTGGAATATACCTAATCATACATTTTTTGTTAGTGTGATCTCTACAGGGGATTTTGATACATACGCGCAAATCATGGAGAATCACATCAAGAAGCTGCTAGATAATTTAGCCATATGTAGTCAGGAAGGGAAGTTATCGACGTTTGAATTTAAAAAAGCATTTGAAAGTGTAGGGGCCTCAAGCGATGGTTCTCTATTGAATTTAGCTAAAGTTTATTTTCCATGTAAGGCTGGTGTGCCTAGAAATTTTCAATTGATCAGAGAAAACGACCTGGCCTTTCCTTTGACATATGAAAAAGTTCAAGGAATTAAATTACTTTCCAAACCCTCCCCTTTTAAAAAAGAGGGTGATTTCGTTGTTAATAATAAATATCTAGCCGTTTATCCCTTAATCATAGATTGTCCTATTCTTTTTTCCGATAAGGAATCCCATCTCGTCTCAATGGTTCCAGGAAACTCACATCACTTTTTCTCTAGTATAGAGCTAGCTTTTCATATAGAGGAATTTTTTAAAAAATTAATATCTACATCTGAATACATCAATGTTTATAAATCCTTTTTTATTGAATCACTTAAATCTGAAGATGGTATTTATAGTGAGGTAATACTGCTGTGTGGACCCAAAGTATATAGTTGGGCTTATAATAAAAATGATATTTATTATTTGAATACCAATGGAAGTGAGAAGGAAATCACTCCTTTTCAATACGCTATTTTTACTGTTTATGCATATAAAACTACGATGGGGCTCGATAAGGCAGTTTTTATAAGCACCTTGGGTCAGCAAAACGAGAGAGCATTTGCTGAAGTGTTAAAGGCAAGTAAATTCAACGCTAACAGAACGCAGTTTACTCAGGATGTTTTAAGATTAATCGATCAATTTAATAATTATAATAAAAATGAATTATTTAAAATGATTTCTCAATTAAATAATGATGAAAAGGTAGCTGTAATTCTCCATACATTAAAAACTTGTAAAGTTGATTTAGCTTTTGAACTAGTAGTTAAATATGATATTGATCCGAACTCCGTTGACCTCTTAGGTACTCCTATAATTTGTAGGGTTCTTTATAGTGGGAATAAATACTCGGAAGCGACTGCAAAAGAATTAGCAAAATATCTAATTAATAAAAATATTAATTTAAATGTCACAGATCCTTGGAGAAAACACAATTCCCCCCTCCATATCATGGTTTTAAAAAATTACCTAGATATGATTAAACTAGCATTTCAGCAACATCAAGCAACTTTAGATATAAACATCAAAAATTTAGATAAAAAAACTCCCCTTGATTTATCGATAAGCCATCCTGAGGTATTCAATCTACTGATCGCCCATCAAGCTTCTATTAATCATATCGATAAAACCGGAAAAACATTTCTATTTAGTTTAATTAAAAAGGGTAATGAGCAGCAAATTGATAGGATTCTCAAAGCCCAAGCTGATCCCAATATAGGGAAGCCATCTGCCTTTAGTCGAGCAATCGAAGAAAAAAATGTCTCTTTAGTGGAAAAGTTTCTTAGCCATGGAGCCAAACCTTTTGAGAAAGATGAATCCGGCTATGTTCCTTTTGTTATCGCTATTTTTCAAGATAATCAGGGTGTCATAGAATTATTTTTAAATCATCAGGACTGTGATCTCAATGTAGTGGATAAATTCGGAATGACTCCTCTAGTGTGCGCACTTTTGAGAAACAACAGAAAACTATTAAGTCTATTAAAGCATAAGAATGTCACTTTCACTACCTTTGATACACTTCCTGAATTATGTTTGGATAATCTAAAAAGAGAATTAATCATAAATAATAACAATAAAAGATTAAAAGAGATTGAATTGTTCATAAATTCCTAAATCCAAGAATTAAACTTCAATTCAAGACTAATAGTTGCTCCAGTCTGTGCTATACAATTTTTAGGATGATTAAATGATTACTAAAATAATTAATATACAGTTAATTATTTATCACTATAATTAAATTATAATCTTATTTTTTGGTTTACTTTATGGAAATTTATTTTAATATAGCTGCTTTAAATTCGCAAATTCAAGAACTTAGAAAATCGGATACAGAACTAGAGGTTTATAAAAAAAAAGTAGATATAGAACAATCACTTCAAGATATCTATGAGTCAATTATTTCGCAAAATGATATTTCTTTAAATTTGAACAATAAGATTAGTAAATCACTTAGTTTGCTCGACGATATTATTTCTAATAAATTTAAAACTGAAGAGATAGATGAATTAACAAAAAAAATTATAAAAATTCAATCACTAGTCATCTCTAAGACAACCCCTGAGGATTTCAGAATTCCTTTAAAAATGGGCATCTTTTTAGATTTAGATTCACCTGATTACAATGGAGCCTTTTTCGAAAATATAAGATATGCTCTAAAGGAAAATCTGCCCTTTATCACCACGTTCTCCATGCTGCAGGGTCGGATGTGTACCTCTCCCCAAATTAAAATATTGGGGGTTGAAAGAATAAAAAATGAAATTATTTTAAATCCATCAAACTGGAACATCTATCAATATAATGGATTTATTTTATTTATGCCGAAAACAATTTTCTCTGAAATGAATGAAAAAGAGAGACTAGAAGCGCTTGATTTTGACTGTAGGTTTGTCAATAAAATTACCTTAGAGGAAGCTTTTAAAACTCAAGGTGAGGGTGCAGAAATAGAGTGTCTCTTTGATTGTTTTAGAGAAGAACCAGAAATTAATAAGGCTTTTTTTCTAGGTGGCCATGGCAATGAATCCTTAATAGGATCCCTCAATCAGGAAAATTATAATCACTTCTTAGCTTATATCCAAAAGCAGAAATGTAAGGTTTTAATCGTAGATTCTTGTCAGGCAGGAGGAAAATCCTCACTCTTTAATATTCCTGATGTGGATAGTGGAAAATTTTCAGAGAAACCAGAAAAAAATAATCTATCAGCAATCATCGTTTATTCATCGGGCGATTTTGACACTTTCGAAGAAGGGATCAGCCGCAGCACAGGTAAACTATTAGATGAAGTTGCTGCAACCTTAGAACATAAACAGATGTCCAGAGCAAAACTCAAACGACATTTTGATGAAGTAGATCAATCTTTGACTAAATCTCCTGAAAATTTAGCAAAAGCTTATTTATATCCATCGGCTACAATTCCAGGTGGTTTTTATCCGATTAATGAAAAAGGCGCAACAAGTTCGATTACTTTTGCAGATAGCCATCGTGTTCTCCTTCATTCAAAAAAACCTTTCAACTCAAACTCTACTGAAATTTCACTCGTTATTCGTAATAAGGAAAATCTCTGTGTCCATCCTTTAGTTGTGAATTGCATAGTGAGATTTGAAGGTCAAGATCCTATGCTTTTTTCCATGGTTCCAGGACATGCCCATCATTTTTTTAAAGAGATCACTTTGTTTTCAGCTCCCGAAGATTTTTTAAAAAAAACAGCGGCCTTATCTAGGTTAATGGAGGTGAATAAGGCATTTTTTATAGAAACATTGAAAGCCGGTCCTGATACTTACAGTCAGGTCATCATATGCAGCATGCAAAATTTTAATTGTTGGGGATATAAAAATAACGGAAAATACTCGATCACTTTCAATGGCGTAAAAAGAGAAGTGAGCTCATTAGAATATAGTAATTTTTTTGATGATACCATTCACTTTTCTATTGGAAGCGAAAAAGCAATAAAAGCCACTACAGGTGGACAGCAGAGTGAACAGATGTTTAAACAAGCGATTGAAGAGAGTTTATTTTTTAAATCAAGATCTAATACATACAAATTTATTATTTCATTAATTGAAGAAGGTATTAAAGATTTTAATCAGAATAAAAATAACAAAGCTCCTTTTTTAATGCTTGAAAAAACTATTTCTAATTTAGATGAGAGGGATCGAGAGCTATGTGTTATTCTTCTTTTTAAAAAGAAATTTTGTGTGCTAGGCCTTTCACTGTTAAAACAATTAGCAATAAATCCGAATGCTAGAGATATCTACGGGACTCCATTAATTTTCATAGCTTTGCGTGCTAATTTCGATCCTCTACTTGAATATATTCTTACGCAAAATGTTGATATAAATGTTTCAGATCCTCTATTTGATAATAATTCTTTTTTACATTCATTAATTAATGATGATCAAAACAAATTAATAGAAAAAGTTCTAAAAAATTATGAAAAAATAATTGATTTAGATAAGAGAAATACGAATGGCAAAACTCCACTTGCCCTAGCTTTAGATTTAGGAAATCGAGATATTTTTAAATTACTTCTTTCTAAACATGCTAATGTTAATGATTTATTTAAAGATGGTAAGACATTGTTGGGTGAATTAATCGAGATAGTTACTTGTTACGGAGTAGACCATAACGATGGGATTGATCTTTTACTTGAAGAGCATGCAGATCCTAATTTAGGAAAGCCCTCTGCAGTTACTCTCGCTGTATTAGGTAAAAATAGGGAACTTGTCAATCGTTTAATTAAAGCTGGTGCAAATCTATTTGAGAATGATAGTGGGGGAGGTAATCCATTTATTGAAGCAATTCTAACGGGGAATCAGGAGCTAATAAAAATATTTCTTGAGCATCCGGATTGTAAGTTCACAATCACTGACGGAGAGGAAATGACTCCTTTAATCGCTGCCCTTCTCACAAATAATCAGGAAGTCCTTTCTTTATTGAAAGCGGATCATATAGCGATGCCAAAAGAATTTTTAAAAAAAATTGATAGCATCCCCCTGCTTTGTCTTGAAAATCTCCTCATTCAATTAAAAAGTAATCAAGATCTCAATGGTTTAAAAGATCTATTAAGATGGAAAAAAGAATGCCCCCCATTAGATGCTTTAGTTTTTGATAAGTTTTCGGATCGACCTGATTATCTAGCAGAACTTATAAAAGAAGGATTGATCCCTGCTGTATAGATTCACTCAGGGCGCAACGAAATCCTAGGTGATTCAAGCTTGTGTCTGGACATGTTTTCATGCGGGCAGTAAGACGATATCCCGTACAATAGCTTTTATGGCAGAGGAAGGAACCACCGCGATGGACATGTTTGACAGCCCAAGGTTCTTGCGGATCATAGCTTGTTGTTGGTCCTGTAGGATTTATGGAAACTCCTTTTTTTGCTTCTTCTGCATAATAGTTAGCATGATAGAGGTCAGAGCACCATTCCCAGACATTTCCAGATAAGTCATAAAGTCCATAGGGATTTGGGGAGTATGTCTTCACAGCTGTTGTGCCATAATCACCTTCTGGTTTGTTACTTTTATAGGGGAAAATCCCTTGCCAGACATTTCCTTGCGGAGCCTCTTCTAAAAATTCTTCATTTCCCCAAGCATAGAGGGCGTTTTCTCGCCCACCAAGTGATGCATATTCCCATTCAGCTTCTGTAGGGAGTCTCTTTCCAGCCCACTTTGCGTATTCATTAGCATCATACCAGGACACATGGACCACGGGATGGTCTTCTTTGTTTTCGATTGAGCTATTTGGTCCTAGGGGGTGTTTCCAGTTAGCTCCTGGCACCCAGTTCCACCAAATATGATGGCTTCTTTTTAAGGAAACTGGTCCTTGAGTTGGCTTAAAAACCAATGAGGCGGGGACTAGTAATTCTTTACTAGGTGGTGGAGTCCCTTTAGGGACTTGGGACATAATTTCTTCCATTGTAGGAGCTTTTTCAGCTGTTGTCACATATCCTGTTGCGTCTACAAAGCTCTTAAATTGGCGATTAGTCACGGGTGTGGTATCAATCCAAAAACGATCTACTTTAACTTGATGAGAAGGCTTTTCGTCATTTTTAGCTGCTTCATAGGAGGCCCCCATAGAAAAAATTCCACCGGGGATCAATACCATTCCACTCGTCGATGCGTTAATCTTCATAGGCTCTTGTGAATAGCAAAACGAGAGACATTCACTAGAAATAAGACAAAAAAAAAGTAATAATGAATGAAACACAATCCCTCCAAAATTCCAGCAGACCAAATGAAATAACATAGGTTTATCTTGGCATGCAATTAAAATTTTGATAAAGAAGTCTATTTGTTTAGGAAATGATGGATCTTCATAAGGAGAATTTATGAAACTTTTAAAAAATATCGCAAAAGGTCGCTGGCTCTCACTTTTTAGGAAGTCTTCCTTGTTCATTTTCTTTTTAGAACTTACCCCATTTTTTTTGCTCGCTCAAAGGGATGATAAGAACGAAGAGCAGAAAATTAAGAAACCAAATATTGTGTTCATTATGACAGATGATGTGGGCTACGGAGATTTAGGGAGTTATGGAGGAGGTGAGAATAGAGGATGTCTCACACCCCATCTAGACCGTTTAGCAGCAGAGGGAATGCGTTTTACTAATTACTACGGACAAGCAAGTTGTACGGCAGGAAGAGCCTCATTCATTACTGGTAGAATCCCTCTTCGAACCGCTTTATCTACGGTATTAGCCCCAGGTGATCTTAACGGTCTCCAAAAAGAAGACCCCACTATTGCAGAAGCTCTTAAAGGATTAGGCTATCAGACTGCTCAATGGGGTAAATGGCACCTTGGTGATCAACCTGAAAATTTTCCCACCGCTCATGGATTTGATGTCATGCGGTTCATGCTCCCTTATTATGCTGGGGTCTATGCTTATGACTATCTTCCCCTCCAGCCCGATTTTCCAGTTCATAACGAAGAATTTATGAAAGAATGGAATAAAATAGATCTTAGCCAATGGGAAGGAAGAGCAGGAGAATCTCCCAAAATTATTAAAAAGAAATTTGGTTTCGAAGATCTTGCTACAGTTGATGATATCATCCGAGAAGATACTGTCAAATATATTAAGGATCATGCAAATGATGAGAAGCCATTTTTTATGTATATCTGCTTCATGAAAGTACATAATCCTAATAATCCCTCTCCGAGATTTAAAGGAAAATCTGCTGGAGGAGGAAATTATCTTGACGCCCTCATGGAACTAGATGACAACTCAGGACAAGTTATTCAGGCGATACGCGATGCTGGGATAGATAAAAATACGATTGTTGTTTGGACAACAGATAACGGCGCTTGGATCGATGCATGGCCAGATGCTGGATATAGTCCCTTTCGCGGAATGAAGGGTACAAGTTTCGAAGGGGGATTTAGATGCCCAGCTATTGTCTGGTGGCCAGGCCAAATTAAAGCTGGAATGGTATCCAATGGAATGATGTCCCACATGGATTGGTGGCCAACTTTTGTTAAAATAGCCAACGGTACTCCACCTCCTCGTATATGGAAGGATAATAGTGGCAACCCAATCGTTTTTGATGGAATCGATAACAGCGACTACATTCTTGGGAACTCTCCATCAAAAAGAAGGAGTTTTATTTATATCAACGACCTCTCTTTCGGAGGATTGCGTGTTGATAACTTCAAGATCCTTTATACTGCTAAAGATACTTGGCTTGGCCCGAATCTGAATTTAGATTTTCCAGCAGTGTATAATTTGTGGTGGGATCCAGGTGAGCAATACGACATGATCTTCAACGGGGCTGCACCGACAAGAGGAGATTTAAGAACTTCTCCGGGTCGTTTTTCAGGATCTGATCATGGTTGGATTTCTGTCTTATCTCAGCCCGTGATGGATCAATTTTTTTCAGAATTGGTTAGATATCCGAACCGACCAACCTTACCTACAGCAGGTTCTGCAAACCAATTAGTTGAGAAAGTGAATAATCCGGAAGCCTTAAAACGCCTATTGCTATTACTAGAACCTTCCTATCAAAAAGGCAAATAGTTTAGATAATTTTTGTTTACACAAAACTTGTTTATTTGCGATAAACCAGCTTTTGAGATGATTTCTGAAATTAAATTTATGGATGAAGGTAAAGATGCGAAGATTATGCACGCTCGCGATGTTATTATTATCTAGTCACCTGAGTGCATTATATACAGATGACGTTTATGTTGCATTTGGCGGCGGAGCCGTTTTCCCTTCCACAAACTCCTCAACCAAAAGTAATTCAAGTAGCGTTTTATTCACACCAACTGCAGTGACGACATCCTTCTTTACACTTCCAAATGTGGTATGGAAAAATAAATACAATCAAGTGGGATATGAACTTTATGGGGCTTTAGGCTATCGTTTCTGCTCTGAAATTAGAATTGAATCCGAGTTTGTCTATCAAAATTTTAGAAGAAAGCTTTCAGGTCACTATAACTGGCAGGAAGTCAATGCCATTACCACAGCAATCTTCGATGCTACAATAGATAACCCTATCAGACATGCATCCACACATGCCAACCTCTATTGTTTATTTTCCAATGCCTTTTATGATTTTAGAAAATGTTGCTGTCCATTAAGTTTCTCAGTAGGTGGTGGTATCGGTGTTGCTTGGCTTAAGTCAAATACTACGACTAAGCATAATGTGCTTGTCATTAATACAATCATCCCACCCGTGATTGAATCTGCTCCAACGATGGAAAAGAGTCCTAAACTTTATGGCGTTGCCTTTGCATGGCATGTCAAGCTAGGTTTAAATTACGATATCGTAGAGAATTTTCGAGTTTCCCTTAATTACCGCCTGTTAGGAACAACTAAATTCCGATCAGGTGATAGCACGATTACGACAAATCCAGGTGCTTTAGGTCAAGCTATCTTTAAAATTCCTAGAAATGATGTCAGAGGATTTTTAAATAATAGCCTGAGTATCTCCTTCACTTATAGTCTTTAGAGGGAGTTGCAAAACTCCATTTGAGGCCAAATTTGCGCTTTTAGGCGCCGATTCGAATTTTGCAATTCCCTCTTTAGCCTATTTGATAATGACGGTGGTGGCCTGGCTTTCCACTCCTGCCTGATTTATGGCAATGACACCGTATAGATAAGTCTGTTTTCTATTAATTTTACAATCAAAATAAAGAAGAGGGTTTCTAGCTGAAACCGTAGCAATAAAAATCCCATCTCTAAATACATGATAGGCTTTGATTTGACTACTTGGGCTTGCTGTCCATTCCAAAAGATTCACAAATTGATCTTGGAAAGGAAGATGGTTAACAACTTTTTTTCCTTTTAGATGGGCTGGAGGGAGAACGATAACTGGTGGCGGTGGCGGTGGCGGAGGGGGTGGAGGTGGCAGTGGGTTTGGTGTTATAGCAATCCCTTGAGGAGAATTCCCAACGGGTATGATTGCGATGACAGTATTTAAAGCGACGTCAGCGACAGCAACAGTATTATCAACATTATTTGTAATGAATGCAAGTGCTCCGTCTGGGGTGATAGCAATGTCAAAGGGCCCGTTTCCAGAAAAGAATCCTAGAGGAACTGACATATTGGTAACTGCATCAATGACACTTATAAAGCTTCCTTGATTGTCAGCAACATATACATAATGTCCATCAGGTGTTATAGCTAGACCTTTTGGAAATGTTCCAACACCAGCATTTTGAATAAAGGTTAAATTTTGAGCATCGATGATGGTGACGTTATCATTCAATGAATTAGAGATAAATAAGGTATTATGAATTGAATTAAATTCTACGTCAAAGGGAAATGAGCCTACTGCAACTGTTGCTACAACAACATCATTAACACCGTCGATAACAGAAATGGTGTTGTCTAGGCTATTGGTAACATAGATAAATCCTCCAATACTAACAGGAGCGTTTCCAACCGTAATTGTTGCAGTTACAGTATTGCTAAGAGCATTAATTACAGAAACCGTATTAAGTCCATTATTCGCTACATAAACTTTAGTCCCCAGTTGGTTTGTGCCCACTCCAATAGGTCCGGGGCCTACAGGAATTGTGGCAATAACAGTTTCAGTATTGGTATAGATTACGGAGACTGTATTATCGTTATTATTGGTTACGTAGGCAAGGAGCCCATTAGGCGAGACGGCGACTCCCTGAGGCCCACTTCCGACAGGAATGGTCGCAATAATATTAAATGTGGTTGTGTCAATCACATTAACGTTATCATCTCCAAAATTCACAACATAGGCTTTATTAGCTACGAGAGAATTTGAAAAGAATAAAAGAGGAAAAAGTAAAAAGGGCCAAAGCAATCGTTTTTTTAAGGAGTATTGAAAAATTGTCACTTTAATTTTTTCCTTTGCTATGAGGGTTTTTTTGTACGAAAAAATTCATAATATTAAAAATATGAGGATAAGCAACATTTTTTTAGTAGTAATATCCGATTCCACCACCAAAATTAAAGCCACTAACATTCAATCCTTTTGCTTTCACAGCTGGATTTTTTCCTGATTGTGCAGAAAAAGATCTGCATGAATATGAAGCAAAAATATCTACAAGGAAGTTTTCAGAGTAATTAAATAAAGTGCCTATTTCTAAAACACCTCCTAAACCACCTCTATTGATTGTTTGACGAACGCAAGGAGAATCATTATGTGTGTGTAGGCTGTAATATTTCATACCAGCAGCTACATAAAAATCAAAAGGGTATAGGAAGCAGAAAGGAAAATAATACTTGATTCCTAATGTGATAGGAACCATGCGAATCTTTATTTTATTATCGAGTTCTTTTGAGTGTGCGGTTTTTGAAAAATAGTCCACACACAGCCATACATTTATTCCATTCAGCCATTCGTTTTGTCCCCTGCATACAGGAACTGTAGCAGTTAATTGATAATCAACGCCCCCTGAATCAAATAACTTTCGAAATTCAGAATTGTCTGGATAAAAATAGCTAGCACGGAATTCTACAACTTCGTAAGGGGGAACACCATGTGCAAAAAATCCATAAAAGGACAGCAACATAGAAGCAAAAATCATTAAAAGTTTTTTCATTATCTATTCCTCTATTTAATCTTCACAGTAAAAGGTAGACTTTCATTATTATCGTGGTTTACAGAGGGGACTCCGTAAATCTGCTTTCTATTAATTCCCATAGTCAAAATAGCTTAGTGACTTTTTAGTCTGTACCGAAAAGCGATAAAGATTCCATTATTTTCCATCCCTATGGATATGGTACGTTTTAATGAAATTGCAAGAGCTTGCGTCCATTCAAGAAAATTTACAGATTGTTCTTGAAAAGGGAGATGATTGACTAACTTTTTTCCTATAAAAGGGGAAAATACTACTGACAGTGTATTTCAGCCTTGTCCTAAATAATTTTTTTTCCTCATCAGTGGCAACCCATGCAGATTTTTAAATTAATTTTAGTAATTCTTTCGCAATTATCTGTCAACGATTTAGTTTTATACGAATTGTGAAGGGATCTTTACTAGAATTTTGATTTTTATGCTTCTTATATTTAACGATTTAAGATTTTGCCTTCCTTATCAAGAAAAACTGTTGCTGAAAAATTGGTTATTTTTTAGAATGGCTGCAATATTGTTATTCCGGATTAGCTCAGCGGTAGAGCAGTGGACTGTTAATCCATTGGTCGCTGGTTCGAATCCAGCATCCGGAGATTCTAAGATTTAGGCAGTTGCGGCGAGAGCTACAGCTGCCATTTTTGTCTCATGGTGCACTGGTGGTGCACTCGGTCACAAATAACGACGAATACTAACGACAACCACCAACATATCACTTAATTTCAAGTCTTTGATTTTCCTGTGCAGTGAGAGCTACAACTGCCATTTTTGTTTCATGGCGCACTAATAATGCTCCTGCTCACAAAAAATGGTAACACCTCTCGTTGCCACGATAAGCTTCAATCTAAAGGACAAATACGACAATAGGAACAAAACCCGTATTTATATAGGCCATCTTTATGACCGCTTTTCGTGTCAACCAGATTCGGATGCTTTGCGTCGCTGTATGCGCGTAGATCAAATACAAAATGCTCTTCGTCAAAGGTATTGTCGCGAAGCAGACGCATTTTGTATGGTTCGGTCAGTGTACTTCTCCACAAAAAGTCACAAAATAAAACGACACATCGCAGCATTTAACGACTATTGTAGGGTCTCAGACCGGCCCCTTCCATTTGCCCTTGCAAGAGCATTAAAATGCTTCTAAATAACTCTGCTTGAGCACTAAGAACCTTTAGGCTTTGTCAGGAATGGGCAAAAACCCCTTTTGTCCTAATGCGTGCATGACACTTCTTAACAAATAACTATTATTGAAACTGATCACATATTTTCTCGAGCCTTTTTCTTCAGCGACCAGCATTTTTTTATTTATTAATCGTCGAATTTGCCTAGAAATTTCTGCGGATGCTTTATCTATAAAAATATCTTTCAAATTAGCGGCTTTAATAACTTTCTGCTCAACAGCTTTTTGAAGTATTTTAAACTCGATCTCAGTTACATATTCTTTTGCGAGGGCATCGTGAAGCGAGGGTTGTAAAATTTCTTTTTTTAAAAATTGATAATCAAGAAGCTTGTCTATCTTTTCAATTTCATCCTTCAATCCTTTTAATACATATTCACACCAAGTTAGAATCCCTTTTTTACTTCCATTGTCAGCCATTTCCAAAAACTTATAGTAACCATCTCGACTATTGCAAAAGATTGCTGTTGGATTAAGTATTCGACCTACATTAACATTAAAACCAGACTTGACAAGCATCGCATAAGTTAGCATACGAACGGTTCGTCCATTACCATTCCTAAAAGGATGTACCCAAACAAATCTATGATGAGCAATAGCAATTTTTAATAAATCGTATTTATGGTTATCTTCTTTATTAATGAAATCATATAGCTCAGTCATATATTCTGTAACATTCATACAATCAGGTGGAATGTGATTAGATTTGTTGATTGATAAATTGATTTTCCTATACTCACCTGGGGTTGGATCTCCTTCACCTTTTGGTGGATTAGGAAGATCATGAACGATTTTTTTATGCATTTCGCTTACGAATGCTCTATTAATGGGATGGTCTTTTGCCACCTGTTCGACAAAATCCATCGTATTTTCGATATTTTGGATTTCTTTGATTTCAGTAGTAGGATCCTTACTGGCTTCGATTTTAGCTTCGATATATTCAGTTAAAGTTGTGTTGTTTCCTTCTATCCGTGCGGATCCAAGACTTTCCAGCAAGTGAAAGATTTCCTTAAGCTGAAAAAAAACATAGGGGTGGGTGCTACCTTTTAAAGGTTTTTTTCGCAGGTAGTCCAAGTCAATGATTAGATCCGTTAAAACTGAATCAAAATCGGGTTGAATCAACTCTAAGTCATAATGTTTAAAGGCGGGTTTGCTCATTCGAATATCCTATTATTTGCAAAAGCCATAATCAACAATTAACACATCATTGCCCTAAAAGACTACTTAGAGGCTATTTTTATGATATTTTATTTATCATTAATTAACAAGCACAATTGTATACAATTAACACTTTTCATGTCTGGCATGGAAAATCTCTATTTGGTTTCCGAGAAAAAAAACTGTAAAATTTTAATTCGTTGTTTGTCGCCCCTTAATTCTTCACATGAAATTTAAGCTGTTAATTTTAAGATGGTTGAAAATTCTTGAGAACCTTTGTCACCACCACAAAGCAATAAAACGATTCTATTACCAATTTCCCATAATATATTCTAATTCCTGGCCCATAATGGATTCTCAACTCAGAAACTCCTTCTTGCAAAGTTTTGCAATCCCCAAAGTTTCCAAGCTTTAATCGATCTAGCCGCATAGAGATTCTGGCTTTTGTATGAATCTCTTTAAGTCCTTCAAGCCAAACTTCGAAAGGTCGCTTGCCTGTCGTTGTTTCGTAAATTTCAATTTCGATCTCTTCCATATAACTTTATTGTATCTTTTGGGATACTTTTTTTTTCAAGTGAATATTAAGCTATTAATTTTGAGAGGGTTGAAAATTCTTGAGAGAGGCTAAGCCAGTCAAAAGTTCGATTTGACAATCGCCTTAAATCATTAGCACATGAATTGAAAGTAAATTTTCGTTATGTAGGAAATCACCAAAATCCGTTTAAAAGTTATGCAGATATGCAGAACCGGCCTCGATCATTACAACTTTACACGAAATCTGCTTATCCTATACAATGGTTAATATATGAACTAATAAGTTAGTTTTTTCATTTTAAGGACTCATATGATCCCTCTTAATATTCTCACACCTTTGGAATACCTGACTCAAATTGCTCAAAACGCTAAAACAAAAAGACTTTCTTTAAACCTTAGTCAACAAAATTTATCAATGCGCTCTGGAGTCAGTCTAGGATCAATTAAGCGCTTCGAACGCACTGGAAAAATTTCGCTGGAATCCCTTCTTAAATTGGCTTTGGTGCTTGAATGTCTGGAGTCTTTTAATTCTATTTTTTCACAAGCTCCTTTAGAGTCACTGCCTTCAATTGATGCTATTTTTAAACAAATCCCTCGCAAACGAGGGCGAAAATGACCTTATCTGAAAATATTAAAATCATTCACGTTAACTATTGCCGAGGTCAACAATTAGTGCCTTTTGGAAAGTTGCTGTGGAAAAATAAGCGTATATACTTTGAGTATCATGCCAGTTTTCTAGAATCAGGCCTTCATCTATCGCCATTTAAATTACCCTTAAAAAGTGGTGTCATTGTCTGCGAAGATCATGTCTTCGATGGATTGTTTGGTCTTTTTAATGACAGCCTGCCAGATGGTTGGGGTCGTTTGCTGTTAGACAGAAAATTGAGAACTTTAGGTTTAAATCCAGATGGGATAACGCCTTTAGACCGTTTAAGCTACACAGGTTCACGTGGAATGGGTGCCTTGCAATATCAACCAGAAATCAATGATTCCCGAGAGTTAAAACTTGTAAATGATTTAGACGAAATCGCTCAAGAGTGCATGCAGGTTATTGAATACGATGATAATCAGTTCCTGGACGACTTATTAATCATGAATGGATCTTCTGCTGGGGCACGTCCAAAAATTTTGATTGCAATACAGCCTAAAGAGCAAATTGTTTCAAACAACAATTTAAACGAAATACACAACGACTGGATTGTGAAATTCCGCTCTTCACAAGACCCAAAAGATATCGGATCTATCGAATATGCGTATAATCTTATGGCAAAAAGCGCGGGTCTTGATATTCCTGAAGTCAATCTTTTTAAATCCAAAATAGGAAGTGGCCATTTTGGGGTTAAACGCTTTGATCGAGTAGGATCTAAATTCACACATATGCATACAATTTGCGGCTTATTACATGCTGATCACCGCTACCCTGCGCTCGATTATTCTACTATTATGAAATTAACCATGTTGCTTACTAAAAATCAGCATGAAGTTGAGCGTCAATTCCGCAATGCCGCTTTCAACGTCTTTGCTCACAATCGAGATGATCACTCTAAAAATTTCTCCTTTCTAATGGGTGAAGATGGCTCATGGAGTGTATCTCCAGCCTATGATTTAACTTTTTCCTCGGGGCCAGGAGGAGAACACTGCACTTCAGTTATGGGCGAGGGACGAACTCCAACAGAATCTCACCTATTCAAGCTTGCCAAAGCCAATGGCATTCCTGACAAAATAAGCCAGCAGATCATAGAGCAAGTTAAAAGTGCAGTAATGCTTTGGCCCACGTTTGCCAAAGAAGCGAATGTCTCTATCGAATCACTTCAATATATCTACAAACAATTAATGATGTGATGAGATCAAGTAGGGTTTTAGACAATTCATAGATATAATGTTTAGAAATCGAGACGTCCTCAAATGAATAAAATTTTCAGCTAAAATTTAAGCTATTAATTTTGAGAGGGTTGAAAATTCTTGGGAAAGGCTGAGCCAGTCAAAAGTTCGAAGTGTGACCAGTAACTGGAGATTCAAGCCTCTCATTCTGAGAGGCTTTTTTTCTTGACCACCTCTAGCCACGCCCCTCTGTTTAATACAATATTCTCTATCGATGTTTTCATTTAAATTTGCACATAAATTCACTATTTGGTAAGATTATATTATCGAAAGATGAAGATAAACTTCGCGAATTGGAGCATTTCATGGATTCAGCGACATTAACCGAGGCTTTAGAAGTCTTAGGCGCATATTTGTTAGACAAAGGATTGAAGTATGAAGTCGTAGCAATCGGAGGTGGGGCGCTGTTACTACTAGGATGCATAATCCGGCCTACAAAAGATTTAGATATTGTTGCTCTAATAGACAACGACATGCTGATCTCCGCCGATCCTTTACCAGCTTTATTCCTTTCTGCAATTAAAGAGGTTGGAGCCTCTCGCAAACTGCCTAAGGATTGGATCAATTCAGCGCCAGCAGAGTTATGGAAAGCGGGCTTGCCGGAAGGGTTTCAGGATCGTTTAGATCCAATCCACTTTGGTGGACTCACACTCTATTGTGCAAGCAGATTTGATCAAGTCTGCTTTAAACTATACGCATCCGTCGATCAGGGCCCCAATTCAAAACACTTCGACGATTTAAAACGATTACAACCAACTCGAGAGGAACTTGTAAAAGCAGGCATTTGGTGCAAAACTCACGACGTTTCAGAAGAATTTGCTAAATCTTTGACAGAGGCAGTGCGCCAATTAGGAGAATAACATGAACACATTAAGGGAAGAATTTGACCATCAGATTGCCGGAATTGCCTGGAGCTTATGGAGAGAATTGGGGGTGGCAGGAACTAATCGTTTCCATGAAAATTGTCTAATCCAGCCTGAAGAGCTTGTTATTTTGACTACAATTATCTCCAAATATGACCCCCGTTTGCGTGACGAGGCTCTGGATTGGACCTCCCGTTATCATGAATATATTTCCGTGAGTCGATTACGCACTTTTATAAGAGAATTGGATGCTGATGTGATGCACTCTTTTTCACAATTTGCTACTGCCTTAAATTCGATCTCATCAGCAAAATGGATGAACATAGAAGAAACTCCTCATTTTAAAACTAAAGTGAGCGGTAAATCTTCATTGTCAACTTTAGAACCCTCTTCCCTTCTTATGCTTCGATTACGAGCTTTATTCAGCCCTGGGGCAAAGGCCGATATATTGACATACTTTTTGACGAGAAACGGAATGCACTTTTCAGCCGCTGACCTTGTTGAAATAGGGTATTCTAAAAGAAGCCTGATGACTGCGCTCGATCATTTAGCAATATCGGGAGTGCTTGCTGTTACGAACGTTCGAAATAAGAAAAATTACGAATTGAAAAAATCGAGAGAATTGCAAGTGATCATCGGAAAGTTACCTAAAATTGCTCCTCCTTGGAATAAAATATTACAAGCAATTATTGCGATCCGTTCTGTGATTCCTGAGATGCAAAACAGTTCAGAAATGACCAAGAGCGTAATTCTTCGAAATTGTTTAATAAAGATAGAGTCACTATTACCAGTTTTTATCTCCCCGATCCTCTATAATGCTCCAGACTTTGGACGAGATTGGAAAGCTGTAATGGAAATCTTCAGCGCATTTCGACAAGGGAATTTTTTTATGCAATTTGAAGTTTATGACGAATTTGACAAAATTGTCATTCATCTTTTGCGTAGCCTCTATCAAGTTGACGACTCTGTAGATGGAATTGAAAGTATTCAAAATGAGATTGAGTTAAATGCTAACCGGCATGGAGATGTGTACAAAGAATGTTATCAGCTGTTTTTAAGTTTTATTGGAAGTTTGGAAGAACATCTAAAACAATTTTTGGAGTTCCCCTTTCATAAAATGATGGATGAACCCCTTGCAGATATTTGCCATCGGTTTTCAAAAGAAAAACTTCCTCAGTTATTGGAGAAGATGAAACAGATTAAGCCGATTGACCAGATTACCAATGTTCAATTAGCCGTTCGACAATATCAAATGTTTATGCCGGAATTTCATGTTCTAAGGCAGTTCATTTATACGTTCAGAAAACGGCTTGAAGATCTTTATTTTGTAAAAACCAACATCCATTTGTTATCGCTTCCAGAAACCTTGTATAAAAGACATCTCGTCCATGATTTATTTCTTTCCTCTTAACAGCATGAATTAAACTGTTAATAATGATAGAGTTGAGAATTCTTGAGAGAGACTGAGCCAGTCAAAAGTTCGAAGTGTACCCACTAGCTGGAGTTTTGATTCACAGGCGCTTAAGGAGTAATCCTTAAGTGCTTTTTTTTTGCATTTTTTATTCTATAATTACCCAACTAGCGATTATCCCATCCTGCGGAGATTAGGTAATCACCGAAATTCTCAAGCTTTAAGCGATCAAGCCTCGTCAGAATTTTGGCCCGTCTATGCATTCTCTTTGATCCTTATAAAAAAAACATGCAGCCAGAAACAGGTGTCTTTTGACAAAAAAATGTAAATCATTTACAATATGGATAACGATAAATACGCGAGACATCAGTGAAGCGACCCAATCCACCGAAATTGGAAAATGTGCTAAAAATCGCCAGAGATTGCATTGAATCAGGCAAATACTTAGCTACTTTTCACGCTGAATGCCGACACCTTGAGCGTGATATTACTTTGTTAGATGCTCTTCACGTCATCAGACATGGCTTTAGAGAACCAAAACATGATCAATATAAAGAAGAATGGCAATCTTGGAATTATGCAATACGAGGAACCACTCTTCAAGACGAAACAGTGAGGGTCGTGATAAGCTTCGATAAAGTATTAAAATTACTGATTGTTACTGTCATCAATATTGTAAGGCGTGAATAGGAGAAATGATATGAAAAAAAACACATCAATTGAAGTATTTGAATATGATGGGCTAGGTTTCCCGATAACTCTGTTAAATTTCTCTTTGATTGAAGTAAGAGGAGTTTTAGTACCCAATATCGATTATAACGTTCTGCAAAAAAGTGTGCTACTTGCCCTTTCTAATAAGCCTCATCCTTTAACAGGAAATGAGATGAGATTCATTAGACAATATTTGCAAATGACTTACACTGAATTTGCAAATAAATTTGGTGTTACTCATGCTAGCGTCATCCACTGGGAGAAGTCAAAAAATACTTTTGCAAAAATTCAACCGACAACCGAACTTTGTATTAGATTATGCATTCTAGAAACTCTCCAAGCTAAAAATAAATTATTTAGAGATACATTCAGAAATTTCAACTATCTTGATTTTAAAAGCCAGAAAAATCAAGCCCCAGAGCATATAACCCTCGACTCCAATACTCTCAAAGGATTACATGTGTAAATTCTTCAAAAATTTAAGCTATTAATTTTGAGAGAGTTGGAAACTCCTGGGAAAGGCCGAGCCAGTCAAAAGTTCGAAGTGTGACCAG
The DNA here is from genome assembly GCA_041691035.1 of Chlamydiota bacterium. Taxonomy (GTDB): domain Bacteria; phylum Chlamydiota; class Chlamydiia; order Chlamydiales; family Parachlamydiaceae; genus JBEPVL01. The sequence goes on along the minus strand of JBEPVL010000001.1, from coordinate 4,697 downwards.
TAACTGGAGATTCTAAGATTTAGGCAGTTACGGCGAGAGTCCTGGTTGCCATTTTCCCTGGTGCACTGATGGTGCATTCGCTCATAAAAATGGCAACAAACTTTCGTTGCCAACTTTAGCTTCAATCTTAAGGACAAATAGGACAATAGGGACAAAACCCTAGAATGGCAAGAATTCTTAGTAATTTTTTCTTTACTGCACCATTAATGCACCAAAGAAAAGAATCACTCGGACTCAAAGCGTTCATAAATCTTGTAAATAAGGTTACTCCTATTTGACCAAAGGATTATCAATCCGTCGTTGTTAACCAACAACAAAATCGGAGACAAAAATGGCATGCCATGGACTGGCTTGGTCGAGCCATGCGTACCGAAAGGGTAGATTTTGCCAATGTTTACCTCAATGGGGCATCTAAACTTCTAACCCGGCATCATGAAACTCTTGAAGCCTTGCTCAAATATCGAAGAAAGGGAGAACAACGAGTCTATGTCGAGCATGTTCATGTCCATAGTGGAGGTCAAACTATTGTCGGCAATGTTACTACCGGGAGTGGGATGAAGTCAATCATTGAGGAGGGTCCCCATGCAAAGGTGTAGAGCTAAATCCAAAAGGAGCGGTGAGCAATGTAAAAACTATGCGATCAAAGAGCATGGGGTATGTCGTATGCATGGTGTTGGTGGCGGTCCTAAAACTAAGGCAGGACGGTTGACTTGTAAAAATTCATCTAAAAAACACGGTTTTTACAGTCAAGAGACTAAAGATGAAATGCGATTCATGCGACAATTAGCAAAAGATGAAAGATTTAATTTTTGAGATACTTTTAAATCCTGTATTTTTTATCAAATTAATTAAATCTAAGAAGTTGTAAATACTCTGCGTAGTTCATGCAATAACTGATCATATCGTTCTTGTAGATACTTACCCGTATTTCGATAAATTGCAAGCACGCGATATTGAGAAGTAACTGGTTGCCATAAAACTGGATATAGATCAAATTTTTTTGCTAAAAAATCTGGGAGAAATCCTATCTCATTTGAGTCTGCGCAAATATTGGCAATTAAGGACCAGCTAGGGATGCGAGCTTTAACAGGAATTGAATATCCGTGAACTTGTTGCCAACTTTGTTGCAATGATAATACTTCCATTTGGTCTTCAGGCAATAAAACTGGTTTTAAAGAAGCTTCTTTATCACTAGAGTATAGCTGAAAATTTCCTTTACCGACCTCAGCAGCAATTACTCCTTTCCAGGGTGCATTATCGAGTACAAGAGCAATGTCGGCTTCATCATGCAATATCGCAGCATATGCATGGTCTGGCCGCATGTGCTTAAAATCTATGTTATCAATTGAAAGAAGTGCAGGCACTGCAATTTGAGCAATAGCATGAGTTGTGACAAGCCGTAATGGAATCTGATCTTTTGAAATAATTAAATCTCGCAGTTGTTTGATCCAGTTTTCTAGCCTTGGAAAAAGAATTTGCCCTTCACGAGTTAGACGAAATTGACGCTTCTCGTGAGTGCAAAGTGGAACTCCAAAGGCCGCTTCAACTCTTTGTATAGCTGTGCTCGCAGCACTTTGACTCAAATGATGAAATGAAGCTGATTTCCCAAGATTTTTCATGTGAGCTGCCGTAATGAATAATTCAACATCAGCAACACGTAAGTTTTTTAATGAGTTTTCCAGTTTTTGCAATAAATGTTCCTCGATCAATTGATTGTGATCAAAATTATTTCGTAATTCTTTCATAAAAACCCTCCATTTTCAAATCGATTTTTTCGATATCCGAAATTGAATATATCAACAATACAAATAATGAGAAAGAATTTATCATCAAAGTCTCTAAGTTAGGTCCAGTTTATGGATAAAGAAATTAGAACACATCGATTTTTCAAGCGATATGTTGATTATGTTAATGAAAGTTATTCAATAAAGGAAATTTATGACGCAAATTGTCGATCAAGAGTTTTCGGGCTGGCGGAAGCTGTTGTGGCCCATTCACTCCTATGAAGTTAAAAAATTCTTGCCTATGGGCATTATGATGTTTTGCATTCTGTTTGTTTATACAGTTTTGCGTGACACAAAAGATGCTATATTGGTAAATGCTCCAGGCGCTGGAGCTGAAAGTTTAGCTTTTGCTAAAGGTATTGGCGTAGCAGCCTCAGCTATCCTATTCATGTTGCTTTATACGAAGGCAGCAAACTTATTTAATCGTGAAGGGTTATTTTATGTAACAGCAATGCCATTTTTGCTGTTCTTTGGGTTATATCCTTACTGCATTTATCCATTTGTAGACTCGCTGCATATGAGTTTGGATACCATTCACAGCTATCAACAAGCTTATCCTAGCATTAAGTGGATGATTCCGTTAGTCGGAAATTGGACATATACGCTGTTTTATATTTTATCTGAACTTTGGGGAAGTGCGATTGTTTCTCTTTTATTTTGGCAGTTCGCAAACGGGATTACTCCTGTGAAAGAGGCTCGCCGTTTTTATGGAATGTTTGGATTTGTCGGTAATTTTGGCTTGTTACTCTCCGGACCGACAATCATTTATATCTCTCATTCCATTCACAGCTTAGGTTTAAGCCGAGCTGAGTCAACAGGTATGATGTTACAATATCTGATGGCGTTTGTAATCATAGCGGGCATTATTTTGCTCTCAACATTTTATTGGATGAATCGATACGTTCTAACTGATAAGCGTTATTATGATCCTGAAGCAATGGGTGAAACAAAAAAGAAAAAAACAAAACTTTCCATGATAGAAAGCTTTAAATACATTCTTCAGTCTCCTTATTTAGGATTGATTGCGATGCTTGTACTTGCTTACGGAGTTTCAATTAATTTATTTGAAGGAATTTGGAAAGGACAAGTCGCCATTGTTTATCCAACCGAAGTCGAATACAATCGCGTGATGGGTGGATTATCTACTATTACGGGTGGTATGGCTGTTGTATTAATGTTGGTTGGTAGCAATCTTTTACAAAGATTTAGCTGGCGAGCTTGTGCGCTAATTACACCTGTTGTTTTAATCACTGGAAGCCTGTTGTTTTTCGGCGTTATTTATTACAACAATAGCCTGTTACCAGAAGGTATGAAAATTGTCGATGCCATCAAACAAGAGGTTATCAGTAAAGAACTAATTGTATTTGCAGTTGTTCTAGGAATTTTTATAAACGCTTTTGTTAAAGCTGTAAAATATTCGCTCTTTGATCCGACAAAAGAAATGGCTTACATTCCTCTAGATCCTGAATTAAAGGTTAAAGGTAAGGCTGCTATTGATGTCACTGGTGGTCGTGGAGGAAAGTCCGCGGGCTCCTATATACAGATGGGATTACTAACTATGTTTTCTGGAAGTGCACTCTATCAACTTGTTCCGATTATAGCGCCTATTGCTGTCGGCATTGTATTCTTGTGGATGTTGTCGGTATTCGGTTTAAGCAAACGCTTCAGGGCTTTGACAGATAAACAATCTGATTCGACACCCAATAAAGAGCCTTTATTTGCGTCTTAGAATTCCAGGAATTTATTTAGAGAGGCATTTTTTCTTGAAATGCCTCTCTTTTTCGATTGACTCTATTCAAAAAAGGTGATAGTTATATAGGTTATAAAGCAAACCAACCAACTTATCTATCACCATGAATTTTCCTTATAAATTTGAAAAAGCTAAGAATATCTTTAGGGCTCATGGTGGCATACTCAATACTGCAAAAGCTATAAAATTGGGGATTCACCCCAAAACGCTTTATAATATGAGAGATCAGGGTATTTTGGAGCTTTTATCGCGGGGTCTTTATCGACTTTCTGAAAGTCCTGAAATTGCCCAGCCGGATTTAGTGATTATCTCTCAAAAAATTCCGCACGCCGTTATCTGCTTGATCTCGGCATTATCTTTTCATGAAATTACAACACAAATTCCTCATAAGGTCGATATCGCTATTCCTCTGAAAGCACATAAACCGATCATTGATTACCCTCCTATTCAGCTGTTTTGGTATTCGGAAAAAAACTTTCTAGCCGGGATTGAGATACATAAAATTGATGGGGTTGATATCCGTGTTTATTCCATGGAAAAGACTCTTGCAGATTGCTTTAAATATCGAAATAAAATTGGATTAGATATTGCTATGGAAGCGCTGAGGCTATACTGGCAGAGAAAAAAAACAAATATTAGCAAGCTTTTAGAGTATGCTAAAGTCTGCCGTTGTGAAAAAATTATAAAACCCTACATTGAAATGATAGCTCATGAATAAAGAAAAAAAGAACTTAGCGGAATCAGTCCTACATCGTTTAAAAAATCTTGCTAAAACCACTAACAGAAGAACAGATGAGCTTTTGAGGTATTTTGCTATTGAACGCTTTTTGTATCGACTAAGCCTTTCTCAGCACGCTACTAAATTCTTTCTAAAAGGTGGTTTAATGCTGAAAGCTTGGGAAATAAGTAATCATCGCACCACACTTGATATTGACCTTCTCGGAAAAACTCAAAATAGCATTCAAAACATACAGGCTATTATTACTGAGATATGCACCTATGAGGTCCTCCTAGATGGTATTAGCTATGAAACTGCATCCATAAGACTAACAAAAATGCAAGTGAATGGAGAGTATCATGGAGTACGTGTGCTTTTTAATGCACACATGCATTCTGCAAAAATTCCGATGCAACTTGATATTGGTTTCAGTGATCTAATTTTT